>CAZVBZ010000001.1:0-125548 GCA_964626145.1 uncultured Muribaculaceae bacterium
AATAGAATAGAATAGAATAGAATAGAATAGAATAGAATAGAATAGAATAGAATAGGCAATTTCTGTTTTTAAAATGTTTTTAAGTAAACATAGAGGATTTTTATTAAAAAACAAGTTATTAGCAAGAGAGGAGAAAAACATGTCAATTTTATCTGGATTATCAAAAATTTATGCAGGCGCAGTAGATGCAGTATGCGACACTACGAAGGGTGTAGTAAACACAGCTAAGAATACTACGTACTCGGTGGGTTCGCTATTAAGTGGCAACACAGATAAAGCAGCTCAGTATGGAAAAGCGGCAGTTGATGGTGTAACAGACACGTTTAAGAATGGCGCAGCTGCGGTTGGCAAGGTTGTAGAAGGTACCGCACAGTTAACGGAAGGTACGCTTGATGTAATTCAACAGGGCGCGCATGCATTAGATGACTTTATCCCAAGTCAAAATGCTGCTGAAACTGAAACAAATGAAGCAACAATGCCACCGGAAACGCCCATAGAGGTAATAGAAACAAAAGACTTGCCACCAATGTTTGAAACAGCGCCAACCACTACTGCGAAAGCTGAAGAAGCGAAGAACCCTAAGCCCGCAGAAGTGGCTAAACAACCCACACAAAGTGCTAATAAAGGCGGCAAATTAAAACTGGACGTGATGGAAGCTTATGACAGTACTGGCAATGCAACACAGCTACTCAATGAAAATGATGAAGAAGGAAACAACTACTACAGAGCTAATGACCTTTTTGCTAATATCAAGAAAGAAACTCAAAAAACACAAGAGGTCGAAGAAGTTGTTGCACAAGTAATTGACGAATTAGGCAACCCAACCGCTGAAGATGCTAAAGCTTTTCATATTGCAGGAAAATCAGCTGGCGTAAGTGGCTATACGGAGATGGCAGGTAAAGGGAAAGGCACTGCCGCATACAATATGTTTTTAGATATAAATGATGATGATTTTACCACCAGAGAAGTTGAAAAGAATGGCAAAAAAGAAACAATAGCATTTTTGGATAAGGACAAAACAGATGGAGAAATTACCGTGTTTGGTTCTGAAATAGTAGGTGGTAAAGAATACTTAACATTGGTAGATAAAGATGGAAAAGCCCACTATTTTGACAAGGATAATCAGCTTTCAGAAATTAAATTAAATCCTAAGTTTTTTGAAAACTAAAACACAAATATAAAAATTTACGCCGGAAACCTTCATTTGTTTAAGTTTCCGGCGTTTTATATCTTTTATGAGTATTTACCCCATTGACACTCGCCGTCTTTGCAGAATGCTTTTTCAAGGTCAGCCATTATGCTTTTGTGTGTCATTTCAAAAGTAACAGGTGTTATAGAAATTTTATTTGAGCGAATTGCATTAATATCCGTAGAGTCGTCTAGTCCGCATTTTACAAGCTCACCAGCCAGCCAGTAGTAGACTTTTCCACGCGGGTCAACGCGTTTGTCGTAATTATCTGTAAACATTCTGTCACCAAGTTTTGTAATTGCAATCCCTGAAATATCCTCACGACCTACGTTTGGCACATTTATGTTAAGTATTGATTTTTTAGGAAAGTCAATATTCTTAAGTGCGGGCACAAAATCCGCCACAAACGCAGCCGCGGTCTTAAAGTCCTCATAATCAGCTTTCATACTCGCAAGAGAAACCGCAATGCTAGGATATCCACGCATTGCGCCTTCCAGCGCGCAACTTACCGTACCTGAATATAGAATATCTAACCCAAGGTTTGGTCCATGATTTATGCCCGAAATAATTATGTCAGGCTTTTCTTCGGGGGCAAGGATTACGCTCAAACCAATTTTTATGCAGTCACCCGGCGTTCCGGATGTTACCCAGGTACGTTTTAGACCAAATTTTGGTTCTAACTCCTCAACCCTCAACGGAGTGTGCATTGTCAGCGAATGCCCGGCTGCTGAGCGCTCACGGTCAGGCGCAACCATATAAACATCGTTTTCAACGCTCAATGCTTCTGCCAGTGCACGAATTCCGTTTGCAGCAATTCCATCATCATTTGATATTAAAATTTTCATTTTTCCTCCGAGCAATTATTTAAGCCCCAAAAACTTGTGGGTTTGGGGAATAAGTCGTACATTTGGGTACAGGCGAATGAATTTACAAAAAATATCCTCGTTGAATTCAGCATCAGTAACCATTTCATCACATTTCATCATTGGTTGAAGCACAAGTGGGAGGTCGTACCTGCTTGCAATATCTATTGTTTTGTAGATTTCACCATCTCTAATATTTTTGTCAAAAACGACCTTGGCAAATACTTCTTTATCGTGTTTTTTACAGAGCCGGATGAATTTTTCATGTTCTTGAAACTGGTCGACACCACTAGCGCTGGGCAGTTTAATGTCTGCAGAAATAATTTTTACGTAATCTATAACTTTTGCAAGCTCTTTGGAGAGAGTAGCATTAGTTTCGAGGTAAATTGGCGCCTTTAATTTTGGAAAGAGTTCTAGCAGAAAATCAGCGTGCAAAAGTGGCTCGCCGCCTGTTATTGCTATAGAGTGAACATTTTTCATAATATTTATCTTTTCTGCAACAGCGTCTGTACGCATTTTTTTTACTTTTTTAGCAGAGTAATCAGTATCGCAATAGGCACAAGAAAGATTGCAACCGCAAAACCTAACAAACACCTGTCTTACGCCTACGTATGGACCTTCGCCTTGAATTGATGTAAAAATTTCTTTTATTGGTTCTGTAAGTTGCTTTGTCATTGTATACTCTCGTTCTTAAATCTGTGGTTACTTATTTCTGACAGCTTTTTATACAGCTGCAATTCTTCCTCTGTAAGGGTTTCTGGGATGTCAATTCTCACTGTGACAATGGCATCGCCTATTTTCCCTTTTTCATCTTTTAATCCATGAGCTGAAAGTCTGAACTTTTGCCCCTGTGTGCAGTTAGCAGGAATTTTCATTTTTATTGCGCCTTGTGGTGTTTCAACCCGAAGTTCTGTTCCAAAAACTGCTTCATGCGGGTAAATTGAGGTCTCAAATCCGACATTTAGTCCATCGTAGGTATATTTATCATCATTCTTGATTTTTATTATAAGATAAACATCACCATTTTTGCCACCATTACGTCCGCGATTACCTTCGCCCGAAAGTCGGATTTTAGCGTTCTGCTTGATTTTGGCAGGGATTTTTACATTAATTTTTTTGTGTACAGATGTTTCTCCCAAACCTTTGCAAAGAGGGCATTGCGCGCCATTTATAAACATTTTTCCTTGACAATTGGGACAAATTTCGGTGTGTAAAATGTTAACTGTTCTATGCGTACCGTTCAGCGCCTCCAGGTAAGTAATTTCTAACTCAGTCGTGACATCGTCACCGTTGACGGCTCGGTGTTTAGCGTTTTTTGGTCGTGATTTACTCGATGTTTTAGCGCTGGCAGAATGTTGTTCCTTAAAAAGCCCTTCTAATATTTCATTGAGCACCTGTGAAAACGAGCCTTTTGTTTGAGCTGAGTCGCTTTCCGTATTTTGGGTTGAGGATTGAGCTTTTTGGGTCGATTTATAGGCTCTATGCGCCTTTTGCGGGTCAACATTTTGATAATTAGTATTATTTTTTTGTTGATTATACCCCTTAAAAGCATCGTAGAGCGCTTTTTTTTCTTTATCCATAAGAATTTCACAGGCTTCGGTAACTTCCTTAAATTTTGAAACGTAAAGCTCGTTTCCTCCATTTAGGTCTGGGTGATATTTTCGGGCTAAAGTACGGTAAGCAGACTTGACTTGCGCCAAATCATCTGTCGGCTCAATTCCAAGAATTTCGTATAAATTTTTGTAGAAATAGTTGTTCAAAATTAACCCCTTATTGTAATTTTAACTAAATCCACTAAAAAGACAAGTAGTTTGCGGGGTAATTTGAGGTTTTAAGCCCAAAAGAACAACCTATAAACCCATTCTAAATAGTGCTGTAAGAATTACTTTTACGCAAAATTGCAGGAACAATATTGCCACAATTGGTGAAAAATCCAACCCTCCAAACGCTGGAATAATTCGTCTAAAAGGGTTTAGATAGATGTCGCAGACGGCTGCAAGTTTACTGTAAAACGGTGAATTCCAATCTATGGTAGGAATCCAGGTTAAGAAAATACGCACACTCAACAGCAAACAATAGAATTGAAGGCAGTAATTTAATAAAATTGAAAATCTCATAAATGTCTCCTGTTGTGTCTTTTACTCGACTAATGCTCTAAAACCTCGAATTTTGTACCGTGTGAGCGCATTCACAATTATTTCTTTCCGCAGGAATGTTTTCCACAAGTTCAAACAAAAGGTTTTTAAGGTTTTCTATATTTGCATTAAAAACTTTAATAACATCATGGTGCGAAACTGGCGGCACATCACCCACCAAACCGGCGTCGTAGTCGGTTATAAGAGAAATATTAAGTGGGCACATGTCCATCTCTTTTACAAGATAAGCTTCCGGAAACGCAGTCATATTGATAACTTCCCAGCCCTGCGCGGTAAAAAATTTACTTTCGGCTTTTGTTGAAAAACGAGGTCCGTTAATAACAACTACCGTACCGCCGTCATGCACTGTAATCCCAAGCTTTTTACCGGCTGAAACTGCTAGTTTGCGAAGTTCCGGACAATAAGTTTCTGCGGCAGAAACATGCGTTGCTACTGGTCCATCAAAAATTGTCGAAATTCGCCCATCAGTCCAATCTACAAATTGGTCACAGATTACAAATTCACCTGGCTTGATATGCTTTTGCAAACTTCCTGCTGCGCAGGGTGAAATTACGCGCTCGCAGCCTAAAGACTTCATTGCCCAAACATTGGCGCGATAGTTAATTTTGTGCGGCAAAATATTGTGATTTCTACCATGACGCGGCATAAACGCTACATTATGAGAGCCAATTTTCCCCAGAAAAACGCTTTCTGAGGGCTGCCCAAATGGAGTTTCAATTTTTAATTCTTCAATATTATCAAGAAACTTGTAAAATCCGGAGCCGCCGAAAATTCCTATATCTGCTTTTTTTTCCATAATTTTTCCTTTATTTTTATTTTTTTGTGCTAGTAGACTTTTTAGTTGATGTTGCATAAGACTCCTTGGCTGTAAAGACACAAACACTAGCCTCATTATCCCATTTGTAACCAGGCATTGTACATTTATTTTTAGAAGTTAAATCTATTGGCTCATTGCCTTTTTCAGCCGTAAGGCGTTCTTGTTCATTAGTAGACCAAGTGTAGCTATTTCTTGTGATTGCGCCCGGATTAATCAGCATAATATTTTCTTGATACCAGTTATTTCCGCCAGCAGAACTGCCGGTGTACACTTTGCCGTCACGAGCGATTCTTATTCTAAACTGGTCGCGCTGGAGGTTTGCTCTACTATCTGTTGCACAACCTACATTTGGACCTTTGCTTATACCATTTACGTCTACGCAAAGTGTTATAAAAGCTGTTTTTTGAGATTGGCTATTGTCGTCGGTTATATTCCATTTTCCAGTTATGCCACCAACAGAAACACCATTAGACAATGTAAAATTGACATTAGCGGCAACCATATTTGCGTTACCATTGGTAGCCACAACCGCCGCATCTCCATCTTCGAGCGGGTTAGATTGCCCATTTCCCAGTTCTAAACTAGTAAGTCCGTTATCTCCCGGACATTTTATTTCACCGATGGTATTTAACACGTTTGCCAAGTTATAGCAAAGCTTTCTGCCTTGTTTATTATTTGTGGTTGTATCATCAAAATATCCATCATCGTTGAGCGCATCATTATTTTCCAGTGGACCGACTGGATGTCGCAAATCGCCAGTTTTGTAGAGTTTTTCATCGCTCAGAATATAACGAACGGCTTGTTCAATACTAAAAAATGTCTTTCTGTATTTAATTGTTGTTTCATCAGGGCTGGCATTATCAAGAATTGGCACGAGAATTGCCATTAACGCACCAATAATAGCTAAAACAATCATTGCTTCTGCAAGTGTAAATCCCTTTTTCATTGAAACTCCTTAGTATGTAGGAACCGTATCGCCGCCGAGGATAGTGTTTTCAACTGTAAATTTTTCGTCGTTACCGCTTTTTCCAGTATAAACCTTTCCATCGTAAGAAATTCGAATTCTAAATTGGTCTCGCCCAGTTGCAGTACTGTTTTGTTCACCATCATTGCAGCCTTCGTTTGGACCTTTATCACCATTTACATCAACGCAAATTGTAATCGTTTCGGGCGTGAGAGCATTATTATCCTCATCGGTAAATTCAGAGTTTAATCCTTTTATCCTTACACCGTTAGTAAGTTTAAAATTCCAATCCTCGTTACCACCACAGCTAATCTCACCTAAGGTGTTAAGCGAATTTGCAACCATGTGACAAAAATACTCTTGCGCAGAGTTATAACCGGCATTTAAAGGCTCAGCCTTAAACATGTCATCACTGTTAAACTTAGTTGAATCATTTGCAAGCGTTCTCACAACTTCTGAGAGTGTATAAAATGTTTTTTTGTATAGTAGTTTATTTTCATCAGGACTTATATTTGCAATACTGCCTAAAATCATGAGCGAAATTATCCCGATTACAACTAGTGTAATCATTACTTCGGGCAATGTAAAGGCTTTAAGGTTATGTTGTTTCATGCAAATCTCCTCAAATATACTTAATTATAAACTGTATCCGTGGAAAAAATCAATAACTTTATCCAAACCTTGAAAGTGTCTGTTACTTAAAAGCTCAAAAAAACGACTGTACGTAATTGGCGCAGTTGTTTGCAGCGCGCCTTCTTGCCGTACCAAGCCTTGTACAAAGCGCGCAAAAAGTTCTGAGGGTTTTTCGTAATATTTCTTTAATTTAGTTTTTCTTTTTTGTATATTACGCGATTTTCTGCTAAGTGAACAAATTTTTATGTAGTACTTAAACGCTTGTGGCATACTTGGAAAATCCTTGTCCAGCGTGTCTATTGTGTATATTTTTTCGCGGCGCAAAAAAGGAGTAACAATTCTAATTCGGTCATATTTAAGCAAAAATCGAGCATCAGATTTCTTTATATATCGCTCAAACTCTTTAAATGGCTTACTTTTTAAAAAATCCGGATAATCTTTTTTTATAAGATTTTCGAATGCATTAATTTTTATTTTGTATGCGTATTTTTGCGCGTCAAGCCGCTTAAATAAAGCATTTTCATCAACAATACAAGTAACTGAAATAAGTTCCTTTTTAATTTTTTCTACCAATTTTTCATCATCTAACTTAAATAACACTTCCAAATGCCCGCCGGTTTTTGCCATGTCCGGCTCCAACCGCCTATGCACAAGGTGCGCGTATTCATGCAAAAGAACCTCAACAAATTTATCATCAGGCAATTTTCTGTGAATATCTATTCTGTTTTCCGAAAACAATCCTAGATTACCTCGCGCTTTTGTATCGGTGCGAAGGTCAATTCCCTCTCGTAGCATGTGTTTTATTAGTTTTTGTTTTAAGTTGTGCATTATTCAATAAAAAGTTTTCCAGGATTCATAATATTTTTAGGGTCAAAAATTTGTTTAATCTGTTTTGAGATACTGTAAACACGTGTTCCAAGCGCGTTTCTTAAGTACTTAGCTTTTTCAAACCCTATTCCATGTTCACCTGAAATAGTGCCACCTAGCGCCAATGCAAGATGAAAAAGTTCATCCTTAGCTTTGAAAAATCTTGTCATTTCTTCAATATTTTCAAAATCTAAAGCATAATTAGGATGAATATTTCCATCACCAGCATGCCCCATAATACAGGCTGTAAGAGCATATTTGCGATTAATTTCTTTTATCCCCGCAACCAGTGCAGGAATCTGTGTCCTTGGAACTACTACATCCTCAGTAATTACGTTACCTTTAAGCCTGGAAGTCGCACCAAATGCGGCTCTGCGCGCTGTCCAAAATATTTCTGCCTGTTGTGGAGCTTTAATTCTTTGAATAACCGCATCGGAAAGCAAATTTGCGATAAATGTTTCTTGGTTAGCGGTCTCGATTTCCGCGCCATCCACCTCTATAAAAAGCATAGCTTCTTTATCAGTTTTAAGTCCTGATGGCATAAAATCTTCAATTGTTTGCAAGGTAAATTTGTCCAAAAGGTCAACTACAGAAGGAGTTATGCCTGATTCCAAAATGCGGTTTACCGCATGTGACGCAGCCTCAATCGTATCAAAATACGCAAGGATAATTTGGCTGCTTTGCGGTTTGGGAATGAGTTTTAGAGTAGCTTCGACAATAATTCCCAATGTTCCTTCCGAGCCAACAAAGAGTTGCGTCAAATTAAAGCCAGCAACGCTTTTTGAACAATCGCTCCCAGTGGAAATTAGCGTCCCGTCTGCGAGAACGACCTTTAAGTTTAGTATAAAATCCTTTGCAGTTCCGTATTTCAGCCCTCGCGGACCACCAGAAGACAATGCCAGCGCACCTCCTATTGTAGAAACTTTTAAATTAGATGGGTCGGGTGGATAAAAAAGCCCGTTTTCCTGCGCTAGTTGCTGAATTTCACCAATAGTTGCACCTGGTTGCACACGCATATTCAAATTTTCGCGTGAAATTTCAAGAATTTTATTCATCCGCGAAAAATGAATCAATATTCCTCCACGCTTTGCAACACAACCGCCAACATGGTTTGTACCAGCGCCACGCGCAATAATTGGCAAGTTATTTTCGTTGCAAAGTTTTACTATTTTGCAGACTTCATCTATATTTTCGGGAATGACAATAGCCAAGGGCATTTCAGGCTCTGTTACGTTACAGTTATTATCGTGCGAATATGCATAAATGTCCTCATAATCGCTCAAAACTGCGCCTTTTGAACAAACATGTTCCAATTTTGATATAATTCCCATATTTGTTTTAAGAGCTGGCATATTTACCCCACAAGTCTTTTCACAATAACATTATACTAAAAAAATTAATGTATAATCAAGAAAATTATCGATAATTTTGATGTGTTGTCACAAAATTTATTTAATAGTATAATAAAGCAACGGAGGAGAGAATTTGTCAAAATTTATGCCATCTAAACAAAACATAGCACATATTATTGCGGAGGATTTTAATGGGTAATTCGACCACCACAATTGCGATTACTGGCAAGGGCGGCTCCGGAAAAACGACCATCACAAAAGGACTGTTAAAGCTTTTGCGGGAATACTACCCCGAAAAATCAATCCTGCTTTTTGATAACGACCTTACAAGTGAACTTGGACACAGTTTTGGGCTAGATATAAGAAACACTATTTACGGTATCAGAAGCGGAAAACACGAATACAAAACGGGAATTCCCTCAAGGATGACAAAACAAGAGTACATTGAATGGGCGCTAGAGGATATTTTGGTAGAAATCGATGAAAATGTCGATTTAATTGTATCTTGGCTTGTTGCCTCTAAAGACTGCCGTTGCCCCATTACAGCACAAATAAATGATGCCGTTGCAAAACTTATTAATCGATATGATTTTGTAATATTTGACTGCGAGTTTGACCTAAAATACTTGAGTCAACTTGTAGATATGGATATAGATTTGACAATTATTGCGGCTCATGCGACGGAAGAATCTATTCACCTAGCTAAGCGACTCGAAGAATTTAACGCAAAATACGCTGCCGGCGGACAAATGGGCGTTGTGCTAAATATGGTTAAAGGCAACGAAACAGTGCATGTTTACGAACTTTTGCAAAAGTTTAATCTTGAAACACTCGGCGTAATTCCTTATGATGAAACGTTGCAACAAAACTCTATAAGTCGCGACTCCGACGCTGTTGCAGATGCCATAAGACAGTTTTATTTTAGGCTGAATTTGCCGCAATTGAGGATGTAGAATGACGATATTATTAGACGGAAAAGCAACATCTGTAAAGCTTCTTATAAATCTAGCTGAAAAAATAAGACAGCTCGAAACAAAGCCTAAACTGGCTGTAATTATTGTGGGAGAAAACCCGGCGAGCAAAATTTATGTAAGTCTTAAGCAAAAACGCGCTGAAGCGGTCGGAATCGAGTCTATTGTTATACCGTTGCCGGCGGATGTCTCGCAGGACGCACTTTTAGAACATATTGACATTCTTAATGAAGATTCTTCTATTAATGCCATACTTGTGCAACTTCCCTTGCCGGAGCAAATTGATACCTCTAAAGTTATCAGAAGAATTGCGCCCCACAAAGATGTAGATGGTTTTAATCCCGTAAATGCAGGGCTGCTCGCTACAGGGGCAGTTCCGAGCGCATACCCTTGCACACCGCTAGGCATAATTCACTTATTGAATGAATACAAAATTAATATTGAGGGCAAACATGCTGTTATTATTGGACGTTCAAATATTGTTGGAAAACCGCTTGCGAATATGCTTTTGGGAAAAAATGCAACGGTTACTCTTTGCCACAGTAGAACTCAAAACTTGTCCACTATAACTAAAACCGCGGATATTCTTGTTTCAGCGGCTGGAGTACCAAATCTAGTTACAGCCCAAATGGTTAAGCCCAATGCAATAGTTATTGATGTTGGTATTTCGAGAACTGATGACGGCAAACTTTGCGGTGATGTTGATTTTGCCACTGTTAGTCAAGTTGCTGGCGCTATTACCCCAAACCCCGGCGGTGTTGGACCAATGACAATTGCGACCCTACTTGAAAACACAATGCGGTTGTATTATTTGCAGCAAAGCTACAAATCTTAGGACGCTAGCCGTTCGATTTATCAATTATTGCATCTACAAGTTCACGGAAGGCGCCGTTACCACCATTTGACACGGTAAGTTGAATATCTGAAACATTTTTCACTTTATAATTTGCATTGGGAACAGTAAAACGGTTTTCAACATAATTTAGAGCGTCAATGTCGTTAATATCATCACCAATATAGGCAACTTGCGAGGGTGTTAAGTTGTATTTTTTCATAAGCTCTAGGACTACAGGCGCTTTACATCTTATGTCCTGATAAACATCTTCAATATCAAACTTACTTGTCAAATAATCGATAGCAGGCGACTTTTCACCAGAAACGACTGCAAATTTATATCCACTTTTTACAAGCAAACTCACAGCCATAATATCCGAGAATGAAATTTTTTTAGATGTGCTGCCATCCTGATTTATAATAATCGAACCATCAGTAAAAATACCGTCAAAATCGCTTATAACTAGCTTTATATCATTTTTTATAACGAGCATTTATACTCTCCTGAGTTTTTTAATAATAGGCAACTCGCGCTCATAGACGACTTTTTTACCATCACCACAAATTTCTGGAATATTACGAATATCGCGCACAAGCCTGTACAATCCTTCCGGTTCAAGACTTGCAGGCTGGTCGCTGCCCCAAAGAGTTCTGTCTATTGTTATATGTCGTTCAACAGATACAGCACCTTTTACTACTGCTATTGTAGATGGCACTAGTCCTCGTTCATGCCCGCTGTAACCAACAAAACATCCGAATTGCTTTTCTAGTTCTGGAATCATGTCAAGGTTAATTTCGCAATGCTCACTTGGATATGTCGAAGTACAATGAAAAATTATCAGGTCTTTTTTGCCTAAAACTGTAACTGCGTGCGAAATTTGCTCTATAGTGCTCATTCCAGTAGAAAGCAGTATTGGCTTACCTTTTGAACGCGTGTAACGCAAGAGGTTGTCATCGGTGAGCGATGCTGACGCTATTTTGTAGCATGGCGGGTCAAATTTATCTATAAAATCGACGGAATCTTCATCCCAGCAAGAGGCAAACCACATAATGTTTTTCTTTTTGCAATATGCATCAATTTCTTTGTACTGTTCAAATGAAAATTCTAAACCTCGTTTCAAATCACCATTTGTTACCCCAAAAACGCTTTCACGCGGGGTTTGAAGTTCTTCTTTTGAATAAACAATATCAACAGTGCGTTTTTGAAATTTTACAGCATTACAACCGGCTTTTTTAGCCATATCTATGAGTTTTTTTGCTAGTTCAACGCTACCGTTATGATTTATACCGATTTCTGCAATAATGAAAGTTGGAGAGGATTTTGAAACTATAAAATCACCAATTTTAATATCCTCAAACAGCAGATTATTTGTCATCCTCACCTCCATTATCATATTTTTCCATTAGTTCAGAAATCAAGTCAGAACAATCACTTTGCGCTGAACCATTTAAAAACTCGGGTTCTCGATTTTCAATTTTATTTTTATCAAACTCTTTTATTAGTGTTATATTATTTGCGGTTGAGCCTAAAACAAGGTATTTCCCATTAATTTCTACGACATGCAGATTTTTATTTGCGCCAAGTGATTGACTAGAAATAATTTTAAATTTATTCAACTGAGCTTTATTTTTATCACCAGCTAATTTTGCGTTAAATTTGTTGAGACGTTTGTAAACAAAAGCTGTCAGGTATATTAGCCCAATCACGATAATCAGTGAGATTATTGAACGCAGAACACTGGATTCAAAAAGCACGCCATGCCGTAGTAGTTCCTTAATCGGACGGTCAAAATCTGCGTTTAAACCGTACGCAAACTCCGTAAACGATGTAAAATATAGCCCCATTAATAATAAAATAACTTTTTTCATATAATTTATTTTAGCACAAATAAATTATTTTGTTCATTATTCTGTTTTAGTGTAGAGTAGTTAGTTTGTAGTGATTTTAGATAGCTTTATAAACTCTTTAGCTTCGTTAATTGGAACCGCAAAACCAATACCAATATTAGACTTGTTGTTATCTGGATTAAAAATCGACTGACTTATGCCAATCACTTCACCAGCGGCGTTCACTAGCGGTCCGCCTGAACTTCCCGGGTTTATTGCTGCATCTGTTTGAATTTTGTTACGAGTATAATCAATTCTTGAGACAATTCCGGTTGTGAGTGTTCCGTTAAAGCCGAACGGATTTCCAATTGCCAGCACTTTTTGACCCGTTTTAATCAATCCCGAATCGCCTAATGAAACGGTTGGAAGTTTTTCTGTAGTTTCAATTTTGAGCAATGCTAAATCATTATTTTTGCCCATAACTGAAAGAACTTTTGCCTTAAAAACCCTACCATTTGACATTGTTATTTCAATATCCTTGGCTCCTTCGATTACGTGCGAACTTGTTAAGATTACACCATTGTTTTTGATAATACAACCGCTGCCACTGGAGAGCCCGTCACTTAATTCACAGTCAATTGAAACAATAGCTGGATTTAGTTTTTCATAAACTGTTATGTTTATGTTTTCATCTGCGCTATAAGGATTTGAAAAAGGATGTGCATACACCATTTGAATATTTGTCAAGCATAGCGCAGAAAGGCACATGCTAAATGCAATTATTTTTTTTACTCTCATTTTTACCCCTCATCATTCACCTTAATTTAATCATTATTACAAAATTCTAAAATCCTTACGGAATACAATCCAAATGTACAATCCAATACAACTTAAAAAATTAATCAATATTTTTTAAAAAATTATATAACTTATTAAAAATGTTATTAAAACTTCCTTATGAGGTTAAAAACATACAAAATCTTCAACTTTCTGGCAAGTAAATTATTGTCTGTTTTGGGAATAAAATTACAAATTTACGGACGCATAATCTACTTATGAGTATAAAAAGATTGATAAACAGCGTATTAAGAAAAGTCGAATTTCTCGATAAACATGTTGAGAATCCTTTTTTGCGCGAAAAAACTTACAAACAAACATTCACACAAAAAAGTGATAACCCATTTGCAAAGTTCTTTAGTGGAACTTATGTCTGGATTGACCCACCAGACAACCATAACTAAACACAAAAACTAAATTACCAAGCCACTACTTTTTAATGTACTTATCCAGCAAATTACCTTTAAAACTGTCACTTGGCTCTTTAACATCAGATACTGCATTTTTTGTTGACAACGTTACGGTATCAGGTTCAGTTTGAGTTTTAGCGTTATTTTTATTTTTGCCTTTTTCTATAATATTGTCTTTTGCCCAAGTAGCCATAGGAGTCGCGATAAACGGTACAATAACACGTTTTCCAAGCATTGTTGCAGCGACCAAAGATGATACCGCTTTAAAGACTTCTTTGCTTAACTTTTCCTGTTTGGCAAATTCTTCAAAAATCTTTTCCTTGCTCGCATTAGTTATATCACGCATTTTTCTATAGTAATTCTCTTTTGCTTCTGGTCCGTAGAATTTTTTAAAGAGTTTTGGGAAAATTTTACCTTGCGCTTTTTCACTACTTACCAGCACGTACAAAAGAATCTGCGCCAATATCATTAAAGACCCATTTGTAAGGTCAAGCGCTGCAACGAACGAGCGACGTTCCTCAGGAATTTTTTCGTTATTTAAACTTTGAGTAACGTACATTGCGCATCCAATCGCATCTTTTATGATAATAGACGCAATAGTTGCAGTTGCCGCCGCTTCAATAGGATTTTTTTGAAAGCGGTCATAAGTTTTTTGCAAATATTTATTACTAGCTATGTATTTGAAAGGGGCTGCGGCTATACGACCTATATCCATTATTTGCCTCCTTTCGCTGCTGCTTTTTCTTCTGGAGCAACATTTTTATTTTTACCTAAACTTGGGAAAAACATATCCATAAAGCGAGGATATGCCCAGTTAAGCAGGTAGCACGAAATAGGAAGGGTTATGCATGCACCAGTAAGCACACCCGTTATTTGTTTAAATCCACCAAAACGATTTTTTGATATTTTCTTGTAATTATCAATAATATCTTCAGCAAATGAATTTTTATTAATTAACTCGTATACATCGTCACAAAATTCCTTGGCGTACTGTTGTATTATCTCACGAGCGGACCTAGTGTCATTTTGCTTCAACTTAAGACCTTCTAATCGTTTTATTACATTGTGTGCATCAGCTTCTTGCCCAGAATACAATCTTTTTTCATAAACTTCTATTATATCTTGATTTACAAGATTAATATCTGTTCCTTTGATTTTTTTGAGTTCTTCTATAAGTTTAATTAGCACATTCGCATGCTCTTTTCGAGACGCATCATCAACGCGCCAACTGAGGTCTTTAACCATATCACTTACAAAACCATTCTGATACACCTTGCCTCTTGTTAAATCAGATTCATTTTTTCCGAACACAAGCAATTCATTCATAATTGTATTAAAATCGCCAGTTCCATTTGCAACCTTTTTAAGTTTATCGAGAAGTATTTCGGAATTATCAATTATGAAGTGTCCGCGAGCGACACGAATAGTAAAATCTTCGATTCTTGCTTTTGTTTTTTTGGCTCTCTCGAGCACAGAGTTTAGAGACGTTGAACGAGCCAAAAACTCCTCTGCTAAAAGTTTAATATCAGGATTTTGAGATTTTAAGTACCCATCTAACATATCCTTAACTTCTTTAACATTTTTTGCCTCTATTATCCCTTTACAAATTTCTTTTATAGTTGCGGTATTTTTTTCATTCATGAGCAATCTCGCACGTGTAATTTTTTCGGGAATTACAGCATTGTGAGCGTCATATTCTTTTAATTTTTTCTCTACTACTGATTTATAACTATCGATTGTTGAATTAATTAAATTATGCATTTCTTTATCACTGAGCTTTATCTTCTCAGTCACATAGAATGTTCCATCTTTTTTAAGACTTTCAACAGCGGTATCTCTCTGGAGTTTTAGTTGCTCGTCAACCCAATTGGCACTTTTTCCCAATCTTTTCATTTCTTTCTTAATGTAATTTTCTTGATTTAGCTTTTCACAATTCAGCCAAATTGAGTTACCCAATTTCCCAGTATTAGCAAGCTTATCTAAAAATTTATTTAACTGCTTAACAACACCGACCTGTACTCCAACGGCTATAACTGCAGAAACAGGCTGCCTTAATGCGGTATATTTTTTTGTATTTTCGTCAGTTTTGGCTAATGGGTTATAAGCAATAAAAATAGGCGCAACAATCCCTGTTCCTAAAGAATTTACGATAATACCACCTGGTTCACTATTTAACCATTCCTTGATTTTCTCGTTATTTATCCTGCGAAGCACTGGACTTAGAAATTTTTTGCCTTGTTCTCCCAGAGCATTATCAGATTTTACTGATTTTGCAGCATCACAAACCTTAGCAGTAAGACGTCCAACCCCTTTAAACGTACACTTCCGCATCTGTGTTTTGTTTTGCAAGCTCCTAGAATGCACTAAATTTTTATTGTTAATATTATGAACTTCCACTACTTGTCCCCTTGAAGTACACACATGTATATAAAAAAACCAAATAATAAAAAGTTGCTAGTATTATTAAGAAATATTACATACTCTGAAAGATTTAGGCAAAAAGCCTATTTGCGACAATATATGATTAGATAATTATACAATGAAAAAAAATAAAAAAGCAAGTAATATTAAATTACTAAATCCTCAACTCTTCTGATTGCTTGTGTACATGGGAACTTTATGTTCCCATTTTTTTATACCACTAGGGTGTTTGAGACCTTTTTAATGTTTTTGTGGGGCATGCTTTTGATTGCTTGTTTTACAAATAAAATTTAGTGAACTATAATAAAGGCATGGAAAAATTAGTATTAAAAATTGAACAAATGCCGCATTGTAAACAACTTCCACAATACCAAACGGAAGGAGCGGCTGGTATGGATATCCGTGCCGCAATAGATGAGCCTTTAACGCTTGGGTCACTTGAACGTACGCTTGTACCAACCGGGTTAAAAATAGAACTGCCACATGGCTATGAAGCTCAAATAAGACCCCGCTCAGGCATGGCGATTAAGCATGGAATTTCTATGATTAACACTCCGGGCACTATTGATGAAGATTATCGCGGCGAAGTAAAAATCGCTGTAGTTAATTTATCAAAAGAAGCATACACGATTGAGCCAGGTGAACGAATTGCTCAAATGGTTATTGCTAAAGTTGAGCAACCACAAATCATTCCGGTTGTGTCAGTTTCGCAAACTGCGCGTGGTGAAGGCGGTTTCGGCTCTACCGGCAAATAGTTTGATATAAGTAGCTCGTGGTAATCTTTTTGAATGCAACTTCATTTGCTTAAGTGTTTTGTTGCATTTTTTGCATGCGTTCTGGGGTTTGCCGCAGTAGAAGCACTTGTTAGTTATCGTTATTTTCTTCTTCCACTTTAAAACTTAAAGTTAGCTTAGTACCTTGTCCCGCTTCAAGTTCTTGCCCTTTGTTTATAAATTTCAATGGGGTGCTCTCGTACACACCAATTCCAGCCGATTTTATTCTAGACTCACCCTCAATCGGATTAACAGCCCCTTTAACTGCGGCTACGCCTTGTGATAAAAACGGTATTTCAAAAACATGCCCTACAACAGTAGTTGCAGCGGTTTGCGCCAACCCTTTAAAATCCTTTTCAGAATACATTTTTACTCTCATTTGTAAGTTTTTCTCACTTACATTAACAGCTTTATTCTCCATCGAAGGCACTGAATAAGCTACCAAAACAGTATCAATATATCCAGCCATTTTTCCCCTTCTTGCTGGTTGAACTTTTGTTACACGAGCGCGTAACATTGCCTCATTTTCAAGTGCAATTCCCGTTCCGAAAATTTCTTGCGATGGAACTTGAATGGTTATATATTCCTGTATTGGCTTGGTTGTTGAAATTTCAGAGAGACTATAACCAACTAATTTGTATGTTTTAGCGTCCGCGCTCTCAGGGCTAAACACCGCTAGTGCAATTATAATTGCAAAAAAATATTTAATTAAAGAACATGCGTATATTTTTCTCATAAAAACCTCAAATATGTACAAACTTATACTAACATATTTTTTCCAATTAGAAATAATGTAAAATATTATTACAAAATCCACGACATTTACGAAAGTGTGTACTTTTACGCAATAGTACGCAATGCTATAATAAAGAAGTTATAAGACGGAGTTAATACCGAAAAGAAAGGAGCACAAATGAGCAAAAAAAGTTCATCTTCGGTACCTAACTACCAACCCACTAGCGGAACTTTCAGTATTTCAGGCGGTCCAAGCGCAACCTACAGCAACGGAAAGTCTAACTACAAGCTAAACAACGTACAACAACAAGCCTACAACTACGCCCAAAACGAGTTTTTAAACGGATTACAATCTTTAAATGTGTTTTCACCGGAAACAATGAAACAATTAAACTCCGAAGTCAGCGCCTACAAACAAAAAATATTAAATGAGCTTGATTCAATCTACACCCCAATGCTGCAAAACACAACAAATGATGCAGCAAAAAGATTTGGCAATCTTGATAATAGTGTATTCTTGAATAACCTCAACACAGTTGAAAACAAACGCTCACAAGCAGTTGCAAATGCTGCTGAAAATATTGCGGCAAAGCAAAGCAGTTTGATTTCACAAGAGCTGCAAAACCGCTACAATTACCTTAACTTCTTGAATTCATACCAAAATCAAATTTTCAACAATGCGCTAAGCGCATCAGGGGCTGCAAATTCAGCAGCAAATACACTTAGCAACCAATACCAAACAGCCTACAACGCTTACGCAAATCAGCGAAATGCTTTTAATTTAGGTGATTTAACTAATCTGATTACTCAAGCGAACACAATAACCGGCTTATTTTTATAATTTTTTTACTCAAAAGGTGCAGATGAGACTTTACTCGCTGCCCTATTTATTTTCGTTAGAAAAACATATTTGTACATTTTGTGAAAATAGTTTATAATTCACATATGAATCTAACAAAAGAACAAATAGAAAAAATATTAGAGCTTTCCGGGTTGCAAGTTAAATATGAGAACCTTAGTAGTGTCGATATAACAAAAGCACTTCTAAAAATTGAGGACAAGCTTGCTTGCCACAATGATATGTACGATATCGATTCTAGCAATACCAAAATATTGATAGTTGATGATTTAGAACTTTCTACATATCAACTTTCCGCTTTGTTAAAAAAAATAAAAGTTCGCCCAATTGTTGTTCATACAAAGGAAGAAGCTTTTGACCAAATAAAAAAACAAAAGTTTGATTTTATATTTATTGACCTCTTTTTGCCAGAAATAAGTGACGGGTTGGAGACAATGAAGTTTGCAAGCGATTATCGCAACGAAAATAACCTCGATTGCTCAGTTATTGCTATATCGGCAACTGACAATTTAAACCTGGTTTCTGACTGTTTTAACGCCGGAGTAGACGAATTTATATCAAAGAACGCATGCTGGCACGAGCAAGTTTTAAAAATAATTATCGATAAAAATGATACTTATACTCGAAAAAACTTTATACGATATGATATTGACGAAACAACTGCAACATACAATGTAAAAAGCCTATCAAAACCTGATTATGTAAAAGAATTGTATAATAATGCAGCTACAGTACTGCTTTCGGGTGTAAAGAATATAATCTTTAACTTAAAAGAAATTAAAACATTTCCAAGCGAACATTCGCGACTATTTACTGAAATTTACCGCAAATGTAGTGATGCTGGCGGACAATTTATATTACTATCACCGTCAACACCTGTTACAGAAGCGCTTGAGTACGCATACTTAAACGATGTAATTACTGTAGTTGAGTGTGTTGAAGACGCATTTGCTCTGCTAAATAAGTAAAAACTTAAAATATCATTAATATTTATTCCTGACTAGTTATTTTGTATTATACTTAAAATAAAAGCGCTGTTAAGCGCAAGTATTACAAAAGGAGTAAATATCATGTGGGATTACTCAGAAAAAGTTATGGAACACTACCGAAACCCGAAAAATGTCGGAGTTATTGATAACGCAGATGCCGTAGGCGAGGCTGGCTCGCTAGCTTGCGGCGATATGCTTAAACTCTTTTTAAAAGTGGATAAAGACGGCATTATTCAGGATGCCAAATTTCAAACTTTCGGCTGTGGCTCTGCCGTTGCTAGTTCTAGCGTTTTAACTGAAATGATTATAGGTAAACGTATTGACGAAGCAAAAAAAATTACAAATAAACAAATAGCAGACGAATTGGGCGGACTGCCGCCAGAAAAAATGCACTGTTCAGTTATGGGGCATGAGGCGCTGGAAGCAGCAATTGCCAACTACTACGGCGAAGAAACAACTCAGTGTGCAGAAGAAAAAATAATTTGCACATGCGCTTTTGTTTCAGAAAATGAGTTAAGAAAACAAATTAAAGATAAAAATTTAAAATCGGTCGAAGATGTTGTCGCAGCAACTGGCGCAGGCGGTGGCTGCGGACGCTGCCATGATGCAATAGCCAAAATACTTAAAGAGTCCGAAAAGCCCGCCATCGACCTTTCTGCAATGTCAAAAACTCAACAAATTATAAAAATTAACAACGTAATCGAACGATTTATTGCTGATGAACTGAGAAAAGATGGTGGAGACATAGAACTTGTTGACGTAGACGGCACAAAAGTTTACGTAAAATTGCGCGGAGCCTGCGCAAGTTGCAAAAATGCACTTATGACACTCAAATATTTTGTTGAGAATACGCTCCGTGACCACATTTCACCGGACATTGAAGTTATTGAGGTGTAATTATGGAAAAAATAATTTATCTTGACAACAATGCCACTACAAAAGTTGACCCTCGCGTAGTTGAAGCAATGTCGCCATATTTTTCGGAATTTTACGGAAACCCTTCTTCAATGCACGATTTTGGTGGCAAAGTAAGTCAAAAAATTAAAGCCGCAAGAGAAGCTGTAAAAGAATTTATGGGCGCCTCGCTTGCAAGCGAAATCGTATTTACAGCCTCTGGCTCAGAATCAGCTAATACAGCTATTCGCGGAGTTCTAGAAGCTAATAAAAAACAAAAGCACATAATTACAACAAAAATCGAACACCCATGCGTTTTAAGCCTTTATAAAACACTCGAAAAAGAAGGCTATCGCGTAACATGGCTTTCGGTGGACAACGAGGGTAATCTTGACCCGCAAGAGCTTGAAGACGCTGTTTGCGAAGAAACTGTTATCGTTAGCATAATGTACGCCAATAATGAAACAGGAATAATATTCCCAGTTAAAGAGCTTGCAGAAATAGTAAAACGTAAAAACCCAAAGACAAAAGTTTTTGTCGATGCAGTTCAAGCTGCCGGCAAAATAAAACTGGATGTAAAAAACACACAAATAGACCTTATGGGGATTTCTGGTCATAAAATTCACGCGCCCAAAGGAATTGGAGCACTATATATAAAAAAAGGCACAATCGTCATGCCTTTAATTATTGGTGGGCATCAAGAACGCGGTAAAAGAGCTGGTACAGAAAACGTTCCATACATAATCGGCTTGGCAAAAGCTTGCGAACTCGCACAAGCTGCGCTTAGCGATGAAGCGACACGAGTAAAAGCCTTGCGCGACAAGCTTGAAAAAGGTATTATTTCAAAAATTCCAAACGCAAGACTCAATGCAGCGGTTGAAAATCGGGTGCCAAACACCACTAACATTGGTTTTCAGTACATAGAAGGTGAATTAATTCTATTACACATGAGCGACGCAGGTATTTGCGCAAGCTCAGGAAGCGCCTGCACTAGTGGTAGCTTGGAGCCAAGTCACGTACTCAGAGCAATGGGAATACCTTTTACCGCTTTGCATGGTTCAATTAGATTCAGCCTTAGCCGTTTTACGACAGAAGAAGAAATCGACTATGTACTCGAAAAATTACCGCAAATTATAAAACGGCTCAACACAATTTCTCCGTTTCAAAAGGAGTTAAAGGCACTCGGCGCGTAATACATTGAGCATACTTACATATTAATTAATACTTTCAATAAAAATGCAGAATTAGTTTCTGCATTTTTTATTCGTAAATATTTGTAAAAATAATAAGTATGAAATAAAAAGTATATTGTTTTAACAAAAAAGTTGTGATAAACTCTCGATATGCTAAGCGCATGTGCGTAATTTGATTTCGAAATGTTGAGGTTATTTGTAAAGTTTTTTAAAGTTTCTTTTTATACATAGCAAAATTTTTTCTTTAGTAGCTTAATACAAATACAACGTAGCGTTACTTAGCATATTTGTTTCACATAGGAGGTAAATAAATATGAGCAAAGTTGATTTAGTGAAGTTAAACAGTGTAAACAAAGAAAATTTGTATACACAAAAGCGTACTGGAAAATCCTTTAAAGCCGCCGGCTTTAATGTTACACCAGTCAACAATTATTACAACGCACCAACCACTCCAGCCCCCAAAAAAGAAATTAGCCTAAAACACCTCTTTAATGCCATTCCAGACAGCTATTTAGATGAAATAATAGCAGGCAGTATTGCAATCGCAGCAGCGACTTACAAAATTGTAAAAGGCAAAGGCGCCTCTGGTATTAATGCCAGCACTATAACAACTGAAGCTCAACGCGTTGCCACACAAGCAACAGAAGAAATCCAAGGTAAACTTACAAAATTCGTAAGCACAATAACCGATTTAACTCAAACTACAAATAAAATTTCTGCGGACGTAGCTGATGCCACAAAAAAAGCAACTAACGCACAAAATTTAGCTAAAAATGCACAAAAAGCTGCGAATGATGCAAAAAATAGTGCAAGTTCTATAACTTACATTACACAAACAGGTGGACCAACATTTGTTGTAGACAGAGGAGTTGACGTAAATTTAGGTGCGCTAAAACTCGACCTGGCATCCGTAATGCACGGTTATGGAGAAAAAGAACCAGCACTTGTTAATACATTGAAAACCGAGGCAACAAAACGCATATTCGGCTTATTCCCTAAAAAAGTTTCAGCCGGTGAAGCTGTCACCATTCGCGTTCCGACCGCAGAATTTGAAGGAATAGCCAAAACAGGCGGTCTGGCGGTTGTTCCACCAGAGTTAATGGCTAATTTATCTGCACTTGTTAACGAAAAGCAAAGAGTTAGAATGGTCTTGGATATGCCGCTGTATCTTGGTGCTTATAAAAATGGCGCAAACAATTCACTACAACGCGCAGATAAATCAATAGATATACTTAATGCTTTAATAGGCGCAAGCGGAAAAGACAAAAAATTAATACAAGCCATTATTGATGTAGCATCTCAACCAGAATATATTAGTGCAGCGAAACTTGCAACACTGCAAGGCAAAGCAGCTAATTCAGCAGAACTTGCAAGTATATTGGTAAAAGAATCTCCTGATGCGGCAGAACCGATTTTGAAGAAAGTTACTGAAATTGCTCCAACAAAAGTTGAACAGCAACACGCATTGCTACGCAACACATTCAAAGTGGTAAATGATATTAACAATGAAGTTGAAATTCCTAAATTAGAAAGAATTGCCGAATTTGATGTGCCCATTTTTGATGATGTGACAAAGCATAACGAAAAACTTGAAGTATTCATTCAACGCGGTCGCTCATACGCTGTTGACTTTAATCTGGCTAAAAATTATCTATCGGAAGAAGCTAACGCTAAAATCAGTAACGCTATAAACATTGCACATAAAGGCGAAGCCAGTGCACCGGCAGTATTCCAATTCGGTAGTTTAAGAGTAACTATTGATAAAACTGGAAAACCAAAGGCAGAACTCATTCACGATGCTGTATTCTACAAAAGTGATAAATTCAACATGGCTGGTCCAAAAATGAAAGGTCAAGATAAAAATATCTATGATAACAACGCCTTTGCTTCTGGCGAAACAGAACGTTTCATGTACTTTGATAAGTTTTTCTATGAATTTATGGTAAATCAAGACAAGGTTTCTACTGAGACAATTGCAACTGACGCAATTTTAGGAAACGACTGGCATACTGGCGGAATTGCTGCAATGACACGACTTCTCACCAAAGCAAAAGAAGCATCAAACGAAATTACAGCAAAACAAGCTGAAAAAATCTATAACATCCCAATCGCAACATTGATGCATAATGCAACCCTCGGCGGCAGCACATGGCACTCACAAGCTAAACTTGCGAATGTATTGTTTGGAGAACACTCCTCAATAATCGTCAGAAATGCTGCAATGCCAGACGGTGCCGGCACATTCAACGGCTTATTTACACAAAATGCATTCAATCCGCAAACAATGGCAGCCGCATATTCTGATACGGTAATTCCTGTTTCTAAAGGATATGCCGGTGAAATTGCTGAAAAATACGAATTCGGCGGTGCAAATCAAATGATATTTAATTTACGACAAAAAGCAGCAACCATGTCAGATGAATACAAACGCGGTGCTGTTAGAAATGCCGTCGCCGGAACTCCAATAGAGGACGCTACAAACACCATATACAGAAAATTAGGTTACGACCCAGTTACAAACGGTTTAGACAAAGTAAACAATGAGCTTACCACCGCTAAAATTGAAAAATTCCTTACAAAAGGATTAAATATTCCATCTGGTACAATTAAGCCTTACACCCCAGATATGTCATTAGTTGACTGGCACCAAAACAACAAAAAAGTACTGCTTGCAAAATTATCAAGTATTATTGATGATGCCAAAAAAGGAGTCGGCAATGATACGCAAAAAGCAGCTGGTAAAAAAATTCAGCTCTTGGAAGCTACCGATTTAACTGGAGTAAACGAAGATACTATGGTTATTTCAACCTTGGGCAGACTCGTTGACCAAAAAGGTATCGATATCTTTGCTGGAGCAATTGAAAACTTCTATTCTAAGCATCCAAATATGACTAATCCGCCAGTATTCTACATTCAAGGTTCAGGCGACGATAAATACGGTAAGGCTATAAGCGCATTGAAAAAACACGTAGCTGAAAAATATGGAAAACAAGCAGCTGACAGAATTATTTGGACAGGCTGGTTCCGTGAGCCGGAAGGCTTTACTGGCAGACTATTCTCAGACTACGTAGCAATGTCATCTTGGTTTGAACCATGTGGACTTGTTCACAAAGAATTCCAAGCAACCGGCGGGGCAATTCCTATCGTAAATAAAACCGGTGGACTTACTGATGGTTTGCGTGAAGGAGTAGACTCCATTTTCTCTAAATTTATACCTAAAAAACCTGGTGATGAACAACAATCCGCACAAGCACTAAAAGAAAACAGCCGTTACTTTGCAGACGCAATAGAAACGGCATTCAACACATTCAACGATAAAGCAAAATTCAATAAAATGTTTGAAGAAAGCTTCAACTGCAACCACAGCTGGCTAATGCCAGGTGGCGCAGCTGAAAAATACGCTAATATTCTAATTGAAGCAGGCGTATTAAAACCAGACATTTTGGCTAAAGCTGCGAAATAATAAATAAATACTCAAAGAAAGGTAATAATAAAATGCTTACAAAAATTAATTCTATTTCACTCCGCCCCCAAAACATTAATAACAACCGCACAATCGCAAAGAGACAAACTTTTGGTGCAAGCGCCATTACAGAGAATTTCTATACATTAAAAGCAAATGAAATAAAAATTCCAAACTTATTAGAATTAAATGATGGAATATATGAAGTTAAAGCGAACGACCTTCCAGCCGCACAATCAAAAGTTGCCTTTTCTAATGGTGACCAAAACTTAAAAATTGACAAAAAAAACGATGGCAAAAAAACACTAATTGAGATAAGCGCAACTGATAAAAATAATAAACCCAAAATTATAGGGAAAATATCAGTTAGCAACAATGCTTATGCCCCAACTCTTGCGTACCAACAAGGCAAATTTAAGCCCGAAATCACAGTCGCACACGAAAATCTAAAAAGCACAAAAATAAAAATGCTTGCCGGCAGTGAACTTATAACACCACAATTTACCATCAAAATGCCAGGAAGCTATACAGACAAAAACAACAAAGAACAAGTAATTTCCTTTACTGGAAACAATAAAACAGCTCTTTACATAACAACAATGCATATGGAAGAAAATACCAAAAATGCAATTAATTTATATCTAAAAGCACAACTGGCAGGTAAAGTAACTCCAGGCGCGTACATAAAAGATGTGAAAACATACACGCCAAACGCCGTTATGCCTGCCGGCGGACAAGGTCAGCGATACGCAAATATCAGCGGAGAAGAAGAAAACAAACCATCAACACCGCTCCCTACCGACAATGCTTATCGGGTTATGGGCTCAGCATTAAGCATGTTTGCCTCAATGGGAAAAATTAATAAACATACCAAACCGGCAAATATTACATACATAAGCCAAACACACCAAATAAACGGCTCAAAAGACGGCTCAACGGTTGTAAATGCACAACAATATAAAAACGACGGCGGTGCAATTGCAGAAGCGCTTGACGATGGTTTTATTGACAGCTCAAAAGATACAATTATCTTAAATGCTGATATCTTCACAAATGCTGATATTACAAGAGCGTATCACGCACTAAAAACATTACCAAATGCAGCACTTGTCATTCCATATTACCCAGTAAACACCGAAAGAGCCAAAAGTTTTGGTTTGATTGGGATTGAAACATCAAATGATGAAACAAATCTCGGCTCTGCTTTCGAGTTAAAACAATTTATCGAGAAACCTAAATACACAGACATTGCACCAACGCACCCAAATATAAATGATTTTACTGAAGAAGAATATTTGCCAATAGCTGAACAATTTGAAAAAGATATGCAATCCTACTATAAGACTCAACTTGCAAAACTAGAGGACGGAAATTATGCTGCAAACCCTGGAATGTATATATTAAGCAAGGAAGCAACTGCCGAACTCAAAAAACTATACAAAAATGTTGATAAATCTAAACTAGGCTTAGGCGCAAACGTAATGCCTCATATTGTAGAACTTTGCAATAGCGGACAACTAAAAAATGCTAAAGGCGAACCAATGAAAGCATATACGTTACCACTACAACGCCCAGACGGAAAAGCAGCATTCTGGGATGATATCGGCTCAGCAGAAGCATTTTTGAAAGTCGTTAAAGACGTCGCTAGAGAAACAAGAAGCAAAGGAACTGGAAAAGATAACAATTTTTATGGCGTACCTGAATTTGTATTAAAAGACTTCACAAAAAATACAGACCTAGAAAACGGTATTGTTTACCAGTCAAGCAACGCAAGAAACAACTTTAATGCCTTCAAAAAAGCCGTTAACGCAAAATCTATCACTGGTAATATCTACGTAGCTGGTTAATTTTAATTTTATTTGTAAAATTAATTAAAAACTGGCACAAATTCAAAAAACCTGCTACAATAAGTTCATTCAGCATGCACTTATTTGAGGAGGTTTTTTGATGCAAGATAAAACTTTTTTGATGATTCCTGGACCAACACCAGTTCCAGAAAGCGTTCTTTTGGATATGGCAAAACACCCAATAGGACACAGAAGCACCGAGTTTTCGGCAATTCTTAAAGAGGTCTACTCTGACCTGAAAGATATATTTCAAACCCAAAACGATGTTTTCGTTCTTACTGCAAGCGGAACAGGTGCTATGGAAGCCGCTCTTGCTAACCTTTTAAACCCAGGTGATAAAGTTTTGTCACTCGTAATTGGTAACTTCGGCGAAAGATGGGCTAAAATCGCAGCCTCGCGCGGCGCGGACGTTGAACGGATGACAGTTGAGTTCGGAAATGCAATCGACCCGTGTGAACTTAAAGCACGACTTGCCGCCGATACAAACAAAGAAATTAAAGTTGTCACCTTGACACACAACGAAACAGCAACTGGCGTCACTAATGACGTAAAAACGCTTGTTTCAATTATCAAAGAACACGGCGCAGTCTCCGTAGTAGATGGAGTTACTAGTATTGCCGCACTTCCTTGCCCTATGGACGAGTGGGGAATTGATGTTTTAGTTTCCGGTTCACAAAAAGGATTTATGATTCCGCCTGGATTATCATTTATTGCCGTTTCTGACAAGGCTTTTGAAATGTTTGAACAGTGCAAAAATCCAAGTTTCTACTTCAATTGGGCTGCATACAGAAAATCTGTTCGCGATGCATCAACACCATACACTCCAGCAGTAAATCTCTTTGTAGCGCTTCATACTGCCCTTAAAATGATGAAAAAAGAAGGTTTGGACAAAATTCATGCGCGCCACAAAAAACTTGCGCTTGCACTTCGTGCCGCAATTAAAGCCATTGGACTAGAACCTTTTGTGAAAGATGAAAGCATTGCAAGTTACGCAATTACAGCAATTTTACCGCCAGAAGGAATAAGCGTACCGGATATTCGCTCAACATTAAAAAAAGATTACGATATTGTTGTTGCAAATGGTCAAAATACGCTCAAAGACAAGATTTTCAGAATGGGAACTCTTGGTTTTGTCTGTGACAGAGACCTTCTTGCCGCTGTTGCATCACTTGAAGCTACACTTTGCAAGCTTGGCTATAAATTTGAAGTTGGCGCTGGTGTAAAAGCAGCCATCGAACATTTAGTTTAATTTAAAAAGGAAGAATTATGAAAGTTTTAATAACAGATAAAATCAACGAAACCGCTGGTAAAATTATCGAACCAGCCGCAGAAGCAGTGTTTATGCCGACTAAAAGCGAAGATGAACTTTGTGAAATCATTGGAGATTACGACGCAATAATGATTCGCTCGCAAACTAAGATGACCAAAAAAGTCATTGAAGCTGGCAAAAATTTAAAAATTATCGGACGCGCAGGCGTTGGAGTTGATAATGTTGATATTGAAGCCGCAACAAATCGTGGAATCATCGTTGTTAACTCTCCAGATGGCAATACAACCGCGGCAGCAGAGCACACTGTAGCCCTAATGCTTGCAATGTCAAGAAATATCGCGGACGCCGCAAAAACGACAAAAGAAGGACTTTGGGAACGCTCAAAATACACCGGCTGCGAGGTTTTTGGAAAAACACTTGGAATTATTGGTTTCGGTAAAATCGGACAACATGTTGCCAAAGTAGCGCTCGCGCTAGGAATGAAAGTTGTTGTTTCAGACCCTTACACATCGAGTGAAGCCGTAGAAAAACTCGGGGCAGAATATATTGAAAGTCTTGATAACTTCTGGGGAAGATGCGATTTTATCACAATACACACCCCAAAAACTCGTGAAACAATGTACCTTGTTAATAAAAACACATTAAATCGCATGAAAAAAGGTGTAAGAATTATAAATTGTGCTCGAGGCGGAATTATTGATGAAGCCGCTCTTGCGGAAGCAATTGAAGTTGGACAAGTCAAAGCTGCAGCAATTGACGTGTTTGAAAACGAACCAAACATTGCTGACTCACCGCTTGTAAAATGTGCAGGAAACATCCTTTTGACCCCTCATTTGGGTGCAAGCACATCCGAAGCACAGCTTAACGTAGCCGTTGACGTTGCAGAGCAAATAAAAGAAGTTTTAACTGGCGGCTCTGCGCATGCCGCTGTAAATATTCCAGCACTAAAACCAGAAAAACTTGAACCCGTAAAGGATTACATGAAATTAGCCGAGCATCTTGGTGAATTTGGAATACAAATTACGAAAGGCAACCTAAAATCACTTGAAATTACAGTTAATGGAGCGCTTTCCGAACACGACGTATCTCCGTTAGAAGTTGCAATTTTAAAAGGGGTTTTTTCTATTTCTGGGGAAGGTGTAAATTACGTAAATGCACCAATTATTGCGAACACAAAAGGTATAAACGTGCTCACTGCTAAGTCAAAAGCTGCTTGCAATTATCTAGGCTCAATGACATTAAAAGTTACCAGCGATACGGATGAAAACATTGTTCAAGCTGCGCTTATCACCGAGGACTCGCCTAGATTTGTTAAAATAAACAAGTATAATACTAGCATTAAACCTGAAAAACATATTTTAATCGTTCCTCACGAAAACAAACCGTCTATGATTGCAAAAGTTGCAACTGCACTTGGCGAAAATTCACACAACATCACACGAATGGAAGTTGTCCAAAAAACTGGAGAAACCGACAACGAATCAATTATGATTATCAATACAGAGGATGCTGTAACCGCTGACGTGCTAAAAGATATTGAAAAAATTGACGGAGTTCGTGGCGCAAAATGCATTAATATAAATATCTAAGCTAAATAATTAGTTTACAAAACGACCTGCATTAAAGCAGGTCGTTTTTCTATACGAAATAAAATTAACTATTTATTACTCATAAGTTTAGACTTAAATCTCTCAACATCATCGGCAGTATCAATTCCAACTGCGTTATCCTCAACAACCGCAGTTATAATTTTCATTCCGTTGTCTAAAACCCTAAGTTGCTCAAGGCTTTCCGTCATTTCTAGACTTGTTTGCGGAAGCGAAGTCATTTTGAAAAGAGCTGCTCGCCTATAGCCGTAAATTCCCATATGTCCATACCAAACGTGATTTACAGCATTTCTTTCATAAGGAATTTTAGACCGAGAAAAATACATTGCGTACCCTGCAAGATTTTTCACACATTTTACAACATTTGGATTGTTTAATTCTTCTTCGTCCTTAATTACACGTATAAGCGTTGAGACATCGGCATCAGAGGTGTTTTTCAACGCAGATATACACGCATCAATACTTTGAGGAGTAATTAAAGGTTCATCCCCCTGAACATTAATTATGTAGTCTATATCTGTACGCTTTTCAGCAACTTCTGCAATCCTGTCACTTCCACATTTGTGCTCAACGCGTGTCATCATTGCATTTGCGCCAAATTTCTGACAAGCGGCTATAATTTTTTCATTATCAGTTGCAATTATGACCTCATCTGCTAAGCTTGCTGCTGAAGCTTTTTCCCAAACATACTGAATTATCGGTTTCCCGTCGACTTCAATTAACGCTTTTGCGGGTAATCTTGTTGAGCCGTATCGGGCAGGAATAATTATGGCAGTTTTTTCACTCATTATAACACCTCTTTTAACTTTAAATCTCGACAACCAAGCCAACCCAGTGTCCTATGGTCATTCGTTCGACTAGTTTAAGATTTTCACGCTCTATTGCGTCAAGAACAATATTTTCTTTTTCGTCAAGAATACCGGATAGAGCAAGCTTTGCACCAGGTTTTAAAAGCATTTTTAGCTCCAGCATTATTTCATTAAGCACGTTATGCAGGATATTGGCACAAACAAAATCGTAAGTTTTTCCAATTAAATTTGTAGATGTTGCCGTAAAAAATTTAATTTTGTCCTCAACATTGTTAAGTGTTGCATTATCGCGCGCAACGGGAATAACCGTTTCATCATTATCAACAGCAACCGCACTTTTAGCGCCGAGCTTAATTCCACAAATTGCTAAAATTCCAGACCCACAACCGACATCTGCAAGTTCTGCATTTTGGGGCATATATTTTTCCATTGCTAGTACACACAGCCGAGTAGTCGCGTGCTCACCGGTTCCAAACGCCATGCCCGGGTCTAAATTAACTATAATTTCACCGTTTTTAGGTTCATATTCCCGCCAAGTTGGACAAATTACTATTTTTTCAGAAATTTTTGACGGCATCCAGCCTTTTTTCCATTCTTCCGACCAGTCCTTATCCTCTATCGGCGTCAATTTGTAACTTAACTCCAACGGAACTGCCAAGTTATTATTAATTGTTTGCTTAACCAATTCCAAAGCCGGCATAGCAGAGAAAAAAGCTCTCATCCCTTCTGCGCGCGCAGTCCGCTTAAGCTCTTTAAATGTTTCTTCTTCAATAACTACACCTTCGCAAGAAAAATTTTCAAACAAAAGCTGAGAAACAACCTCGCGAACATCTTCTGTTTCACCAAAAGGTTCTTCTGTTTCGTCATAGCTAAACTGGCTATCAGTGCTCGCCGACTCAGATGAAATATCAAAACCAGTAATTAATAATTCCCAATAACCGCTGTTCATACTCATTATTCGTTAAACACGCCCATTCTACGGAATTTTGCATATCTATCATCTTTAAGTTCTTGCGCCGACATGCCGCACATTTCATCAAGGTTTGAAAGCAGCATTTTTTTAAGATTATCTGCAGTCAACTGCGGGTCGTAGTGCGCGCCGCCGGTTGGTTCTTTAACAACACCATCAATTATATCAAATTTCAACAAGTCATTTGCGGTAATTTTCAAGGCTTCAGCGGCTTGTGCAGCTTTTGCAGCGTCACGCCATAAAATTGACGCACAACCTTCTGGCGAAATTACCGTATAATAAGCGTGTTCAAGCATTAGGACTTTATTCGCAACCGCAAGCCCAAGCGCGCCACCCGAACAGCCCTCGCCAGTAATAACCGCAATTATAGGAACATCCATTTTTGCCATTTCCTTAAGGTTTACAGCGATTGCAATTCCTTGCCCAGTTTCTTCTGCCTTAATTCCAGGAAACGCGCCCGGGGTGTCAATCAAAGTAATAATCGGCAAGCCAAATCTATTTGCATGCTCAAACAAACGGAGAGCTTTTCTATAACCTTGCGGTTGCGGCATACCGAAGTTGTACTCAAGGTTTTCTTTTGTAGACTTACCTTTCATTGTGCCAATAATCATAACAGGTCGACCGTCTATTCTTGCAATACCTCCAATAATAGCCCTATCGTCACTACCTTCACGGTCACCATGCATTTCCATAAAGTCAGTAGTCATAAGGTTAATATAGTCAAGAAAATTCGGACGCTCACTATGCCTTGCTATTTGCAATTTTTGCAGTGGCTCAAGATGCTCGTACAATTCTTTTTTGTATTCTTCTTTTTGCTTTTCAAATGTTTCTATTTCGTTACTCAAGTCCATCCCCGATTCCGCACTTATTTTTCTAAGTTCTTCAATTTTATTTTCAATCTCATAGACGTATTTTTCAAATTCCAATACTGCCATAGTTATTGTCCTTTTCTTTTGTGAATTTTTAAAATATTTGATAATGTAGCTTTCAGCTCTGAACGCTTAGAAATATTGTCAATTTGACCATATTTTAGCAAGTACTCTGCCGTTTGGAAATCGGACGGCAATTTTTGCCTAATAGTCTGTTCGATAACGCGTCTACCTGCAAAACCTATCCTTGCACCTTGTTCAGCAATAATAATATCACCCAGCGTGCCAAAACTTGCTGTAACGCCACCAAATGTTGGCTCAGTCAAGACGGTAATATAGAGCAATTTTTCTTCATTCATTTTAGCAACAGCACAGCTTGTTTTTGCCATTTGCATAAGGCTCAGTGCGCTTTCTTGCATTCTCGCGCCACCAGACGCTGTCACCGCGATAACAGGAAGTTTTAGCTCCAGAGCCTTTTCAATAATTCTTGTAACTTTTTCGCCAACAGCGCTACCCATAGAACCGCCCATATATTCAAAGTCCATAACAGCGAGGGCAACTTTTTCCCCATCGATATTACCTAGCCCTGTAACTACAGCTTCATTAATATTTTCATTTTTAGCTTTCGCTTTTTGCTGGCGAGATTTATAGCTTTCTGTATCAACAAAATTTAATGGATCTGCAGCAGTTATATTAGCAAACAACTCCTCAAATGTGCCTTCATCAACAAGCTGAGAAATTCTTTGACGCGCATTTATTCTAAAATGATAATCACAATGCGGGCAGACCATAAGGTTATGCTCAAGTTCTTTTTTAAGAAGTTGAGTATCACAGTTGTAACACTTTTGCCAAAGTTTAGCTATATCATCATCTATAGCAACAACCTCACTAGGTCTAGCTGCCATTTGTTCTTCTTTTCTATTTTGGAACCAATCTTTTAGATTCATATTTATTCCTTTTCTGTCATTGATAGTATACAACAAATAATTTTTTTATGTTAATTCTTAGTACCCTTGTATTTGCTGCAATGGAGCAACCATTGGCGAAAGCATTGGTGTTGTTGCCTCATCGTGCCAACGTATAATACCAGTATTGCGCCGCTGGGGATTTATACTACGCACAGCCGGAACAGCCGGTTTTTCTTTAATTTGTGGAACGATAATTTCTTGCGAATTTACACGATTTGAAATCGGTTGAAGTTCTGACTCATCGACAATAAGCTTTTCTTCACGTTCAGGCTCAATTGCTGGAACTTTTGTGTTTGTCCGCTTAAATAATTTGTCCATCAGACTAGGCTTAATCTCTGCTTTTGCTTCAAGGCTTGCTTTTTCGGCTTTTGCTGCCTTACTTTTAGAAACTCCTAGATTTTCTGGATTTTTTATGTAAAGTTTTTTGAACTCCATATTTGCATTTTTAGTACCCAAAAGCATCATGCAGTTAAATAATGTCCTTTCGCGCACTGTATCGTAGCCCAACGTAAATTTAACATCCTCAGGACCAACCATTACATAAAAACGGTTTTCCTGCATTAATTTATCATCCCATGCGTCTCTATTCATCGCAAAAGACCCAGACCACATAACGGAAAGGTATTTATTAAGCTTTAAGCCTTCTGACATATAAAAATTGCTTGTGCCATATCTATAACGGTCGAAATAAAACGGAGTATCACCATGTTTTGCCGTATAGAAATAGCCTAATGTTTGTATCCACCTATCAGTTTCTGTTCTCAAGCGTGGACCAATACGAAGTAACCCTAGAGTATCCCCATTGCCATACACTGCGGCAGCACCCTGGGTACTAAATTCCAAGACCGCGTAGCGGTTGTTTACGTCATCACCGTAGTACCAAATAGGCTTATCAGCTTGCCCCATCCAGCGAAAACGCATTGTTGACCAATTCGAACTCAAATCCCTAGCGATACCACCTGAAATCCTATGGGTAAATGTCAAACCAAGGTCTTCAACATTATATGATTTTTTGTAAACACCTTCTAACAATCTACCAGAGACCCTATCGCCTAAAAACCATTCGTCCATATAGCCATTCATGCCATATTGGATACTAAAATCCTCAGTAATGTCATGCTTACCACGGACAATAGTTTTGGACTCGTCAATAGAACTTATTGCAAACTCGGTTACGTTTTTATCATTTCTGTACCTAGCCATGCCGCCCGCGCCGACTTTACTTTCATAAAAGTTAAAAAATGGAATAACTTTAAGTGCGCCCCCGAATGGTGCCCCAAAAGCAAATCCAGGACCGGCATAAACCCCCATTTGCCTCAAGAAACCGATTTCAGGCATATTAGTTTCAACAAACTGCTGTTCTTTATTGGTTATGAGTTTAATTTTTCCAGAACTAGCTATTTTCATATCTTTGAGATAAATATCCGCGTTGGTAACCGTGACAGTATCGTGTTCACCTCTTGCATCAATTAAAATTTCTTTAGCTTTAATTGTGTATTTTTCGTCATAATTTTCTTTTAGGTAAAAGGCTTTTTTGGCATCAGCAAGCTTGTTCATGCCGTATTGATTAAAACTTGTAGTTCCGACTAAAACTTTACGGTCGTCTTTAATCCCAGCGACACCGTTTTCTAACATTATATCCTTACCACCAATCAATTGTGCATTCTCAGCTTTAAGCTTAATAAACATGTTTTCTGTTACAGGATTAGTAAGCAGTGCATTATTTTCTTTAAGGTTAATTGTAATGAAATCACCCTCCATTACATTAAAACCTTTTATAAGTCGGACATCTCCAAAACCTTTAAGAATGCCAGTTTCCTGATTAAGAACAAGCTTATTTGCCCGCAATGTAGAACCGTCACTAGGAATAGTTATAGACGCATGTCCCAAAGCTTCAATTTCTTGTCGCTCTGGATAATACTCAAGATTATCACTTTTTATATCAAGTTGGGTAACCGAGTCTTGAACAGAATTATCTTTATCTTTGTCCTTATCTTTGTCTTTTTTAGATTTTTTTGATTTCTTTACTTCTTGCTTAAGAGAATTTTGTCTATCGTCAGGATTGTTTCCAAAATTTTCCTGCATGCTCGAGAATTCTTCTGTAAAATTATCTGTAAAATCAGCACATAGCGCAAAACTTGACAACAAAGCCACCGACAATATCAATATTAAAACTATGTTATATATTTTTTTCAATTATTCTGCCTTATATTAAATTTAAATGTAATTTAACGGATTTTTTGTTTGCCCATTTACACGAACCTCAAAGTGAACATGCGGACCAGTAGAGTAACCTGTGCTACCCTCTCTGCCAATAACTTGCCCTCGAGACACATACTGCCCAACCTTTACATTCCAGCTGTTTAAGTGGGCATACAGTGTTGTTATCTTAGCACCATTATACAATCCGTGATCAATAATAACAACTTTTCCATAGCCTCCATACCAACCAGCATAAATAACTTTGCCAGAGTTTGATGCTTGCACGGCACCATTAAAAGGTCCCCCTATATCAATACCGGAGTGGAAAGTACGGCTTTTGAAAATAGGGTGAACTCTCCAGCCGTAAGGTGAAGTTATGCGCCCAGATATAGGTTTAATAAAACCACCTGCAACTTTCATATTGTTAGAAGAAGCAGTTTGTCTATTAATCATCCCAGTAAGGTTTTTAGAGTTTTTCGCAAGCTCTCGTTCAGTTCTTTCGTAGGTATGACGGTCTGTTTTAAGTTTTTTAATAAGTTCTTCATTTCGACCGATTGCAATTTGTATTGCTCGTTTTTTGGAATTCATATCCTGAATAGAATTTGCCAGCCTGCGTTTTTCTAGTTCCTGCTGGTAACGAATTTGAGCAATTCTACGCGCATTATTACGAACATTATAAAGAGAAAGTTTATCGGCTTTAGTTACAACATTTTGGTAGTAAATGTTATCCATAAGAGAGTTAATATCCTCAGAAGAAATTATCAACTCAAAAAGATTTTTTCTATGATGTTTATAGATATTACGCACGCGCTGGCGAACCTGAATTAGCGTTTTATTGTACTCTGCAACAGCCGCAGCTAGTTCCAATTCAATATTATTAAGTCTTTCTTTGGTATACGTATACTGTTTTTGAGAATACGCCAAATCTTTTGTTGTAGTTTCAAGCTTTTGTTGATTTCGATAAAGCTTATTTGCTTCTTTATTTTCAAGAAATTTTAGGCGCTGAATTTTAGCTTTTGTTTCTCTATGCTTGCGCTCGACGTTATTTGTTGCACAAGCAGACAACCCCACAGTACTCACACACGAGGCTAACAAAATTGCACAAAGCAAAATAAACGTTAAATATTGCTTAATTCCAAACAGTTTTTTCATTCTTTATCCGAATTATCTTTGTCCAAAAAACACCATCATTACTATCGGCGCTATTGTAAAGACAATAAATGATATCCCGATAATTTTGACTATTAGCTTTCTGTTTTCTCTAAAAAATTCCATATATTTCCCCAAATCATAATCTGCTTAACAATCCTATTTTACCTTATAAATAGATAAGTGCAAATAATTTACAAACTCTGTAAAGAATTTTTAGCAGAAATTAAATTAATCTTGTGCAGTACCAGCAATATATCCTGGGATTACAAGTGCCGGAGGAATAAGTTTTGTGGCGGCTGAACTTATAAAAGATGTTCCACTAGAAATACTTGCTGATGATTGAGCGGCTGAAAGCTTTTTAGAGATTAGAGACGCGCCTAGCAAAGTATCATCAACTTGTGATGCGAAATCAGAAATTTCCATCTCCCACGCCTCGTTCTTCTTAAAAATTTTGTTATTAATACTATTTGCGAATTTATTACCTACAACAAGCCCACCCCACAAACCTGCCGCTGTAACAAGAATTTGAGGCACAGAGTGAATAACAGCATTTAAAACTCTGTTATTAGTTTTGGGGAATTTAATATGAGGTTTAATTTTTTCATATATGTAATTACCCCCAGCAACAAAAGCAATGGGAAAAATTACGTTGCCCACCATTTGTTGCATAGCCTCACTAAGTTTGTCATCTTTATTGGTTTTATCAACAGCAATTCCAGCCAAAAGCCCACCAATCATTGAACTTGCAGCCAAAGTAAAAATTTCTATTCCATCAAACTTTAACTTTTTAAATTGTTCTTTTTTAAATATATTTAATCCTTGAAATTTTCCACACAAGACTAGTCCAGCCGCCATACCAGCTGTACTTGCACCAAGAATTGCCATTTTTTGCTTGTTCGAAAGGACCTCAGCCTCTTTTTGCACAATTCCAAATGACTTTCTATTATATTTTTTATAATTATTATTTATATGTAGTTGTGAATTTGTTACTAACATGTTTTATTTATCCACTAGTATAAAACTCTTGAATATAATTTTTTGCTATTCTTAAAAATTATTTACAATGAAGTTTTACATTATCACTCAATTGAAGCATATTAAGGATTTTAGACATTATTTTATTTTCAAACTTTGTATTATAAAGAGCATTAATTTCTTTTATAAAGTAGCACGGACTTGTTACATTAATCTCAATAACTTTTTCATCAATCATATCAAGCCCAACCAGAGGAAGTCCCATATCTTTAAGTTTCAATGCAATTGCCTGCGCGGCAGTTTTTTCGCCCGGTGTCAACAAAGCTTTTTCAAAATACTTGTCCGAATGTTCAGCAAATTTAAAGTCGTTTGGAGCGGGAAGCTTGCGCACACACTCATCCATAACTTCACCATTGATTAAAAGCACACGTTTGTCACCCAATACAGCTCCATCGAGGTATTTTTGAACCATGACAAATGTTTTTCCATTTTCAGTTACAGCGGAAATTATTGAACTCAAATTTGAATCGCCCTGTGTCAACATAAAAACGCCACTACCAAAACACCTGTTTAAGGGCTTTATAACAGCTTTTTTAGTTCTGTTAACAAAATCGATGATAAGTTCTTTAGAATTTGTAACTATATTTTCCGGCGCAAATTGCGGAAATACATTTACGTGCATTTTTTCATTAAAATCTCGTATGGTAAGTGGATTATTAATCAGTTTAACTTTTGTAGAATCTACAAAATCAAAGACATTGCAGGCGTTAACATAATCAACATCAACCGGCGGATCTGGTCTAAAAAATACAGCGTCAAAGCTTTCAATTAAACATATTTGCTGATTTTTTTCATAAAAAATTTCGCCATCTGCTCTTAATTTTGAAGTGTAGCAAAGAGCATGCCCTTTTGCATTTTGCACAAAAAGCATAGATTTAGTAGTAACTTCGACCTTAATACCCAACTTCAAAAACTCTTTTATAAACCAAAAGTTTGTAACAAGTTTATTGTCCTCAAACCATTTAAATTCAAGTTCGTCAATAACAAATAATATCTTATTTTCTTTCATATAAGTATCCTTTTACCACTTCGCGTTCGCGAAAGTTTCGCAAAACACCTTTGCTAAAATCTAGATTATTACAAAAAAAACGCATGTCTACATGATTATAGACTTAATTCCATCGGGGATGAATTTTAGCAACTCCGAAGCTAATAAACCATAAGGCGTGCAAGTTTTTTCAGCCAAAACCCCGGATTGTGAATGAATGTAAACACCAAGTATTGCCGCCCGTTGAGTAGAAAGCCCCTGAGAACAAAGTCCGGCTATAATTCCCGCCAAAACATCGCCCATTCCAGCTTTTGCCAGCACAGAAGTTCCAGAAACATCTTTAAAAAGAGTTCCGTCTTTGCACGCGATAAGCGTGTGATGTCCTTTTAGCACAACCGTTGCGGCGTATTTTTTTGCAGCCATAAGAGCAAATTTTTCACGATTTGATTGAATTTCAGCAATACTCACACCCATAAGCCGTGACATTTCCCCTGGATGCGGCGTCATAACAACGTTTTTACCCAACAAAGTCATCCCTTCTTGAGCAATAATATTAAGAGCATCGGCGTCATAAAGGACTGGAACATCCAATTCTTTGATAGTTTCTATAAATTTGTACATGAACTTTTGAGTGTATTTATTGTTTCCAATCCCACAGCCGGTCAAAATTGCAGAATAACGCGCGAAATTGACCTCTTGTGGCAAGGCATTAATATACGAGTACGACGTAAAATCGCTAAAAACTACGTCTGGCGTGAGTGCCGCGACTCGCTCACGCACAAATGCAGGCGTAGCAAGCTCAACCAACCCAGCACCTACACGTAAAGGCGCCACTGAACTGAGGTATGCCGCTCCAGGATAAGTTATACACCCGGCAAAATTTAGTACAGTCCCATAAGTTCCTTTATTACTCTGTTCATACCGAATTGGCATAAACGCTTTAGCTAATTCTTTATCAATAAGTTTACAAGCAGTCATTTTGCCGTATTGCCTCATACACCACTATTGACACAGAATTTGAAAGATTTAAACTGCGCTGACCTTGCGCCATAGGAATTGTTATACACTTTTCAGGATTTGAAAAAAGTAACTCCTCGTTCAACCCTCGCGACTCTGGACCAAAAACAAAAAAATCACCAGATTTAAAAGTTTTTTGAGTATATTTAGTTTTGGTTTTTGTCGTGCAATAGTAAAAACTAGCGTCCAAATTAGCTGACTGCAGTTCTTCCAGCGTATTGACACGGCGTATATCCACATCATTCCAATAATCCAACCCAGCACGTTTTAAATACTTGTCCGATATTGAAAACCCAAGTTTACCAACAAGGTACAAACGACAACCGGTACACGCACACAAACGAACTATATTCCCAGTGTTTTGCGGAATTTCAGGCTCAAATAACACCACATTAAAATTTTGCTCTGACATTTTTAAGTCCTGCTACTTATTTTCAGTTTTATCATCATTCTGCGGCATCATTGATTGCGCCATCATAGGCTCTATAAAACGTTTACTTTCAAGCACTACCGGCACACCGCGCACAACACAGAACACGACAGCAATATAAGCACACGCATAAGCAAACGGCGCAAAGCGTATCATTCCGTTACTTTCAGCACCAGGAAAATTCGCTAATATCAAGAAAGCGAAAGCAAGAGCTTTTGTGATTGCATAGGTAAAACGGCAAAAATTAGACGCCACAATAAATTTACCTATTTTAGACTGCATCATTGTAGAAGAACCAAATGCAGTAAAACCTTGCTCCAGCGCAAGACTTCTAAGTCCATCCGTAATAATTCCACGAGTAACAACAATAATAGGAATAAACATCGGCAACCAGCCAAGGCAAGCAAATGTAATCCAGTAAATATTTTCAACTATTCTATCACACAAAATATCAAGCACGGCACCAAACTTAGACGCTTGTTTAAACTTTCTCGCAACATAACCGTCCAAACCATCAAACCAGATAACAACCGCGGTTAAGACGAACGCCGCCCAAAAAGCTTGCGGAGTAGCGCAAACAAGCAGCCACACGACAATAAAGCATAAAAAAACTCTAAACATTGTTATAAAATTTGCTAACATATTTCTTCCCTTTACAAATTACTCACTACAACCGGCATTTAGCTCTTTCACTAGTTCTTTTTATTCAAATCAGCCTTGCTTCTTGAAAGCGCAAAATTGTAGTTGTCTAATGCTTTTCTGCGTTCTCCAAGCATAATTTGCTCCGCTTCTTCAAGAATTTTAACGACATTATAACCGTTTTCGCCGTCACTGCGTGCTTTTTGATGGTTTTCAATACATTTGATAAAATGCTGACATTCAAGTTTTAACGGCTCAATTTCGATGTAATCGAGCGGAACGTTCTTTGCGCCGGCTTTATCATTACTAAAAAGCTGCAACTTGTGTTCTGTAAGCGTATCATCAAAAACGGCACTGCCTTTTGTCCCTCTAAGCATCAAGTTAACTCTTTTTTGCGGATGAATCCAACTATCGGAAAACTGCGCTACTGCCCCATTTTCATACTCAACTGTTATATGAGTAATATCCATAATATCGTTTCCATCCGACGATGCTCCAACAGCAGAAATGACACGTGTCGGCTCTTTTCCAAGAATATAATTTACCATACTTACGTCGTGAGGAGCCAAATCCCACATAACGCTTCTATCGTTTTTAAAGTAATTTATATTTAACCTATCACTTTGTGCATAAGTAATTTCGCCCAAAGTGCCATCACTCACTAGCTGTTTTAATCGGTTAACAACCGGATGATACAAAAGCAAATGCCCAACCATCAAAACTAAGCCTTTTTTATCAGCTAGCTCCATAAGCGCTTTTGCTTCAGCGGCTACTGTTGAAATAGGCTTTTCAACATAAACATGCTTTCCTGCATTTAAAAACGCTTCAACAATTTTAAAATGAGTATGGCTAGGGGTTACAACCGCAACAGCCTTAATAGACGGGTCATTCAAGAGGTCATTCATATCTTTTGTCAGATTTACTTCTGGATAATCAGCCTTTACTCTAGCAAGATTTTCTTCATCCATATCGCAAACAGTGTCCAAAACGCCAAGATTATAAAAATTACGGACTATGTTTTTTCCCCAAATTCCGGCACCAATTACAGCAAACTTGTGATTTAACATCATTCTCCCTTTTCTCACATCATAAATAGTAGATTAAAATAATAATAATACAAACACCAGGGCTTTTGCAAATAAAGATTATGTTAAGATTTACAAACTCTCAAGCCAGATATAATGAATTTTTTAACAAAATTTAAATTTTGTAAATTTTTACTCAAATTCAGCAATTTTCTTGCACTTTAAGTTTTTATTATAGTGTAAGGAGAAGGTTTCTATGGACTTTGGTATTTCAAAAATAGGACAACAAGGGCATACTAAGCCAGTAACCCCAATGCGCTATACCGGCGTTGGGGCGCAAGAGCAACAAGGTGTTTTTGCACAAGCCTTTAGGGGCAAAGGTGTATCACAGCCTTATGGTGCTACTCAGGGCTTAGCAGCGCGACTTGATGCAATCAACTGCGAGTTATCACCCAAAAACCCCGGAGATGGCATCGGTAAAAAAGTTGATTACCTAGCGTAAACGCATAAATATTTATATATCTGAATTGTTTGTTAACTTTTGTAACAAAAAGTATATATTTGCGCAATTTTTGCATGTAAATATACTTTATATATATGGTATAGCAAACAGGTATTTAAGATGGCAATTTCAGGTATAGACGCATACACTCAAGCATTAATGGCTCAACAGTACGGCTCACAAGTATCAGCCGGCATGGGCGGATATATTGGCGGTGCTAGACCTGTCACGCCCGAAAAAGTCGAAGGACTCGGCAAAGAATCAGAAGGAACCGGAAAATTCAACTGGAAAAGCTTGAATCAATTCGACGGTGCAACAATAGGCACGACTCCTAAGACAGAAGTTGGTAAAACATCGGAAGTACCCAGCGGCAATCCCTTTACGCAAGGAGTTACATCGGCATACGAGCAGCCAAAAAGTGGATTACTTGAGGCATTAAACCGTATTGACGCGAGAGACATCGGACTTAACAGCAATAAAAACGGCATGGACGGTCAACGTTTCATCAACATTATGGCGTAATTTTAACAAAAACGGCTGCGTTGCAGGCGTTTTTGTATTTTTATGCATAATATTTTAATTATGCTGCGCGCGTATATTACTTGCCCCAAAGTCAGGCGTAGTGATATAATTTCATTATGGAAAAATTAAACTTTATTACAGCTGGCATGCCGCTAACGACCGACCCCAAAGTCGGTTATAAAAGTGCATTTGATGTTCTCAAAAGCTTAAATCTTGATGGACTAGAAATGGAATTTGTACATGGCGTAAGGATGTCAGATAAAAATGCAAAAACCGTCTCTGAGGCTGTAAAATCAGGTTTTTTAACCACAGCACATGGTCCATATTATATAAATTTAAATTCAGATGAGCCAGAAAAAATTGAAGCAAGCAAAATTCGAATAAAAGACACTGCGCGTGCAGGTTTTGCAGTTGGGGCGTATTCTATTACGTTTCACGCCGCATTTTACATGAAACGCGACCCAGAAACCGTTTACAATCAAGTAGAAACCGCAATGCAAGAAATTATGACAGACCTTACTGAAGAAGGCATCGATATCTGGGTACGCCCTGAAACGACTGGTAAAAAGACTCAATGGGGCGATTTAGAAGAAATAATCAAACTTTCTAAGAAATTTGATAAAGTACTTCCTTGCGTTGATTTTTCGCACCTACACGCCCGCCACAATGGCATTTACAACACTTATGACGAATTCGCACGTATATTTGACACCATTGGCACGGAACTCGGGGCATACGCATTGGAAAATTTTCACGCCCACGTAGCCGGTATAGCATACAGCGAAAAAGGCGAAAAAAACCATCTAATACTTGAAGAAAGCGATATGAACTACAAAGACCTACTCAAGGCATTCAAGGATTTTGGAGTAAAAGGGGTTGTAGTATGCGAAAGTCCGAACATAGAATCCGATTGCGTTCTTCTAAAGTCTTATTACGAAAGCATGTAGGTGTCGAATGAATGACGATTCTAGGCACCGGCTAAAAGATTTTCTTTTGTACATGGAAATTGAGAGGAACTTTTCTCAGCACACAATTTTAGCGTATGATGGAGATATAACGAGTTTTCTTATTTGGCTGGAAGATTTTCCACTTGAAAAAGTTACGTACGCAAAAATTCGCGAATACGTGCTTTTTATACAAAAATTTAACTATACCAGAACCACGCTTGCTCGCAAAATCTCTGCAATTCGTTCATTTTACAAGTATCTTTACAGAGAACGTTTAGTGGAAATAAACCCCGCATCTGCGTTGAGAATCCCAAAACGAAGCCGTAGCCTACCAAAATTTCTCACAGAAAACGAAATAGAACAAATTTTAAACTCAATCAACATTTCAACTCCAGCTGGTTTTAGAAACAAAACAATATTAGAACTTTTATACGCAACTGGCATGCGGGTTTCTGAATTATCTAACCTCAAATTTGAAAACCTCGACCTTGACCACGATGAAATAAAAGTACTTGGAAAAGGCGCAAAAGAGCGAATAGTCTTAGTTTCTCACAGGGCAAAAGACATACTCCAAACTTACATAAAAACCGTACGCCCCCTAATCTCAAAAGACAAAGACTTGTCAACGCCCGAGCAGGAAGATTACGTTTTTGTCAACAATACTGGTTTTCGGCTCCAACCTCAAACCATTAGAATCGCGATAAATGACGTTTGCGAAAAAATCCAACTTCCTAAAAACGTTACTCCACACGTCTTTAGACATAGTTTTGCAACAAAATTACTTGAAAAAGGTGCAGATTTGCGTGTAGTACAAGAACTTTTGGGGCATGCAAGCATTTCTAACACTCAAATTTACACCCACGTAACCACAGAACGTATGCGAGAAGTATACAACGCCGCCCACCCGCGCGCATAATAAATTTCCCGGTTAAATCCAACATTTAAATGGTTTTTATTTTAAAAAAACGCTGCATAATAATAGCATGGGAAATAGCTATCATAATTTTTTAGAAAATATTGATAAAAATGGATTGTTGCCACAAAACACTCAATTCGGTGGATTAAGCAGCAGTTTGTCGCAATCCGCTTTTTCACAAACAGAAAAAAGCTCAACGCAAATAGGTGCTACAAACATTTTTTCCCAAAGCGGAAAAAGTGCAGAAGCTTCTACTAGCTCTGCTTTTCCAGCATTTGGGAATCTAACTGGTGGACAGAAAATTGAACATAAAACCAATGCGCAATTAATCAATGATAGTACAATTATTGACGGTTTTGATACCGATATTTTATCAAATTCTAAGTTTAAAAAAATTGATGATAAAACACTAAAGCTTAAAGTTAAAATAGCCCGATTAAAAGCAGAGCTTGAAGAACACAGCAAGTTGGTTGAACAAACTTTTTTAAAAACTGACAAAATTCAATATCAAAAACTGCTGGAAATTCAGAAAAAAATGGAATCCGAAATACAACGACTAGTTGCCGAATACCAACACCGGCAACTAATATCAATTGTTTTTTCACCATTTGTAAAGCTTCTTCATTTACTTAAAATTATGTAGCGCTCAGATAGCGGAACATTTCACAGTTCGATATATCAACGTCTGCCTTTTCATTTTCTATCTTTTCTTCAAGATAGGCTTCATTTTTATTCATTAGCAGCTTGCTGATACCGTCTGTAAAGTTACACATTTCTGCACACTCGACCAACAAGTCTTCCAAATTGTGAACATTTTTTAAAATATCCTTAATCATAACAGCTCCTTAAAGTTTTACAATTCCCTTATAGTATAAGTATCGGGTGGCATGTAAAAAAACTTTAGAGTTATTTTATAATTTATTAAGAAATATTAATTTTTGAATTTAAACTTAACAAGATTATCGACAATATGCCGAAGAAAAGAAAATTTCTTACTGCAAAAGTTTCTTAATCTTTGTCGAAAAGGACGTTTAAGCTTTTTTATCAGAGGATAAACGCCTCTTTTTAGCAATTGAATAGCCTCATTATCATACGAAAACCACGGAGAATACGTCTTAAAAAGTTCTAGATAATACTCGTATGCCAACGGATTTTTCTTGTACAATTTATAATACTCTGGGTTAAAATTCATTAGGTCATTACCGGTTACAAAATGTATGGGCTTGGGTCCGTGATAATGCAAAATAACAGATTTTTCATCTATTCCCCAATAAGGTTTGTGATTGAATTTCACATCAAGCGGTTCATTTTTTCTACCATAAAAACGCTGGTACGCCCCTTGGTCAAACGAAACGAGATTACCAATATTACTTGCGATAAATTTAACAAACTCGTCATGCGATTCTGCTAATTTTTTTACGTTCATGAACATTACACCAGTATTAAAATCAGAAAAATCACACTTATTAAACTGAGAACTACACGAAAAGTACTCCGGGTGCGGCGAATTTTCGAAATTAACCTCTTTAAGGAACAAGACGTCACAATCCGTATAAAGAACAATTTCGTCATCACGCTCCAAACGTGGAATTTCGCACCGTAAAAAAGCACCAGCCGGGATTGAAAGAACATCCGCTGGATAAGTCTTTTTCAACAAATCATAAAAACTAACTCTATGATAAATAATCCTAACACCACGTTTTTCGAGCCAATCAGTTAACTCATCAGGCTCACCATCATATATAAAATGCGGTTCTAGAGTGGTATTTTTCAGCGCAGACTCAACAGCGGCTTTAATAAGAGGGGTATATGATTTTGAATCAGAATTTGACGCAAAATACCACTTCATACTACTCCTCATTAAGGCTCAAAACTGCCATAAACGCTTCTTGAGGAACTTCGACGCGTCCAACAGCTTTCATCCGTTTCTTACCTTTTTTCTGTTTTTCAAGTAGTTTTCTTTTTCTTGAAATATCACCGCCATAGCACTTATCCAAAACGCTTTTTCTCAGTGCTTTTATATTTGTTCTTGCAATAATTCGTCCACCAATTGCCGCTTGAATTGGCACTTCAAACATTTGTCGCGGAATAATATCTTTCAATTTTGAAGTCAATTTTTGACCGACATAAAAAGCGTTATCTTCGTGAACAATTGCACTGAGTGCATCTACGACTTCGCCCGCAAGCAAAACATCCAGTTTAACGAGTTTTGAGCGCTTATAGTCTTTAAATTCATAATCCATCGAGGCATAACCTTTTGTCCTAGACTTTAATTGGTCATAAAAATCAGTAATAACCTCACTAAGCGGGATTTCATACTCAAGATTAACACGAATTTTATCAATATATGTCATATTAATAAAAATACCGCGTTTTGACTGACACAAGTCCATAAGAGTTCCCGTGTAATCGTTCGGAGTAATAATATTTACTCTAACGTACGGTTCCTCAATAAAGTCACGATACTGCGCTGGCGGAAGATTGGCGGGATTATCAATCTCAACGATTTCACCATTTGTTTTGTGCACACGATAAACTACAGATGGTGCGGTAGTAACAAGCGAAATATCGTATTCTCGCTCAAGACGCTCCTGGGCAATCTCCATGTGCAACATACCCAAAAATCCACAGCGAAACCCAAAGCCAAGCGCCGAGGATGTTTCCGGCTCAAAAGTAATCGAACTGTCATTCAATTTAAGTTTTTCAAGCGCTTCTTTTAAATCTTGATAATCATCGTTATCTACCGGGTAAAGTCCAGAAAACACCATGGGAAGGGCTTCTTTGTAACCATCTAGCGGTTCTGCTGCAGGCGCATTTTTATTAGTAATAGTATCGCCAACAAAGCGTGTTAACTCTTTAATTGAACCGGCAAAATAACCGACATCACCGGTCTTAAGCTCTTTAACAGCAACACGACGCGGAGTTTGATAGCCAAGCTCAACAACTTCGTATTCCTTACCGCTTGCCATAAACTTAACCGTATCGCCTAGTTTTATTGAACCGTCAACAACCTTGAAAAAGCAGAGTGTCCCTAAATATTGGTCATACGCGCTATCAAAAACCAACGCCCGCAACGGTTTATCCGACGTGTCTTCTGGTGGTGGAATAAATTCAACAACCGCCTCGAGAACTTCTGGAATGCCGATACCTTCCTTTGCGCTGACAGGTATTGCCATGCTGGCATCAATGCCTAGAACTTCTTCTATTTCTTGTTTAACTCGCTCAACATCAGCAGAAGGCAAATCGATTTTATTTATAACAGGTATAATTTCAAGATTTTGCTCAACAGCAAGATAAACATTTGCAAGCGTTTGAGCCTCCACACCTTGCGTCGCATCAACAATCAAAAGAGCGCCTTCACACGCCGCTAATGAACGTGAAACCTCGTACGAGAAATCAACGTGACCTGGGGTATCAATAAGATTTAAAACGTAATCCTTGCCGTCATTGGCTTTGTAGTCCATTCGCGCGGCGTTAAGCTTTATTGTAATCCCGCGTTCACGCTCAATATCCATCGAATCCAAAATCTGATTTTGCATATCGCGCTGAGCAACAGTTCCAGTATGCTCTAGCAGTCTATCTGCAAGAGTTGATTTTCCGTGGTCGATATGAGCAATTATACAAAAGTTTCGAACATTTTCAATATATTTCATAGTTACACATTAAACTTAAATAACATAACATCGCCGTCTTCTACGACATAATCTTTACCTTCAAGGCGCGCTAACCCTTTTTCCTTAGCTCCATTCCAGCCATTACAACTGACAAAATTTTCATAAGAAACGACTTCGGCTTTAATAAATCCTTTTTCAAAGTCGGTATGTATAACACCAGCTGCTTGGGGCGCTTTTGCACCTGATGGAATTGTCCACGCACGGACTTCCTTTTCACCCGCAGTCAAATACGTGCGCAAATTCAACAGCGTATAAACAGATTGAATCATACGCTCAATCCCAGAATTTTCAACGCCCAAATCCTTCAGATATTCTGCGGCTTCATCTGGCTCAAGTTCTGCTAGTTCTTGCTCAATTCTTGCAGAAATAATTACTACTTCTGCGTTGTGAGTACTTGCATAATTTTTAACTTTCTCAACATATTCATTACCAGATTTTAGGTCAAACTCTGATACATTTGCAGCATAAATAATTGGTTTTATAGTCAAGAGCTGCGTTGTTTTTGCGTAAGCAAGCTCCTCGTCTTCAAAATAATCTTCTAATCTAATAAACTTTCCATCCTCAAGCAACTCAGAAAGTTTTGAAAGTACTTTATTTTCCAAAACAGCTTGTTTGTCGCCTGTTTTGGCAACTTTTGAAATACGAGCCAATCTTTTTTCTACGGACGCCAAATCCGCCAACGCAAGTTCTGTATTTATAGTTTCAATATCATCAACAGGGTCAACTTTACCAGAAACGTGCACTGTATTTGGGTCATCAAAACAACGAACGACTTGAATTATAGCGTCAACTTCACGAATATTGGCAAGGAATTGATTCCCCAGCCCCTCGCCTTTGCTTGCACCTTTAACAAGTCCAGCAATATCAACAAACTCGATAGCTGTAGGCACAACATTTTGCGTTTTGACAATATCCTTTAATACATACAATCTTTCATCAGGAACGCTTACTACGCCCACATTCGGCTCAATTGTACAAAACGGATAGTTAGCACTTTCGGCGTTTTTTGAGCTTGTCAACGCATTAAAAAGGGTTGATTTTCCTACATTTGGAAGTCCTACAATTCCGGCTCTAAGCATAATTAACCTCTACTCTTGTCTGCTCAAAATAATTGAACCATAAAAACGCCCCATAAACAACTTTATATTTTAAGTCTGTACACATTAGATAAAATTATTGACCTGGCACAGGCGCGCTAATTGGTACTTTGGGTTGCGGAGCCGAATATTGAGTTGATGAAGTATCAGTTTGAACTGGTCTTGTAGCCTGATTTTTTTGTACATTATTAAAAACTTCGGTAAAATTCTTTTGCATATTTACTTGTTGTACTTTTACTGGCTGCAACTCCGGCAAAACACTTGGTACAGATTTTTCTTCATCATCATTTGCATCTTCATTTCTTTGCGCCTGCTCTTTTATTTTAGCAATACCCATACTTGCTGGCAGTTTTACAAAATCGATTTTGACCTCTGGATACTCAAATTCGTTTGCACTGTATTTTTGTGTAATTGTTTTCATAACATCTCGCCAAATCAAAGCGGGAACCGTGCCACCAGTCATACCTTGCATTACAGAGTTGTCGTCATTTCCAACCCATACGCCGGTCACGACATTAGGCGTATAACCAACAAACCAAGCGTCACGATAATCATCAGTAGTACCAGTTTTTGCAGCAGAAGCGACCCCAATGTTTGCCGCACGCCCGGTTCCATTAGTAATTACTGTTTTCATCATTGCAGTCATAGTCGCAGCCGTTTCGTATGAAATAGCTTTTATTGCGCGTGGTTTTGTTGCTTGATAAATTATTTTTCCACGGTTAGTTTCAACCCGTTTTATTGCATAAGGATTAACCTTAAATCCCCCATTTGCAAAAGCACCGTACGCAACCGTCAAATCAAACAATTTAACGCCATTTGAGCCTAATGCGATAGTAGAATCATATTCAATTGGGGTCGTTATTCCAAGCGCGCGCGCCATAGTAATAACTGAGCGAATACCAACATCCTGAATAAGTCGAACAGCCATAACGTTCGAAGAAATCATCAACCCGGCGTACAAGGGAATTGGTCCACGGTATTTTGAACCATAGTTACGCGGACTCCATTTTCCTATTGTAATAGGCAAGTCGTCGAGTATATCATTTGGTCCCCAGCCCTTTTCAACTGCCGCAGCATACACTATTGGCTTAAATGAAGAACCTGGTGGACGAACAGAATGTGCAATTCTATCGTACTGACTTTCTGAATAATTTTTTCCACCGGCATAAGTAAGAATTTCTCCAGTCGTTGGAGAAAAAGAAAAGACTGCTGCCTGATTTTTAGTACCATTCATCCCCCATGCGCGAAGATTTTTAATTATTGCCGCATTTGCAGCATCCTGTGCAGAGGCATCAAGCGTAGTATATATTTTATAACCGCCTTGAGTAATGTCAGTTTCATCAAAACCCATGTTTTCAAGCTCTTTCATCACATAATCTACAAAATAAGGAGCTTTGTTATAAGCATAAACGCTTGGAAGTGGATTTAGCGTAACTTTTTCCGCTTTTGCCGCTTTGTATTCGTCTTTTGTAATATAACGCATCTTGTACATGCGATTAAGAACTTGATTTCTACGTTTTATTGCTTTATTAACATCATTAAACGGCGAATAAACCGAAGGTGCCTGCGGCAATCCCGCAATTAATGCAGCTTCCGACAGAGTAAGTCGGCTTAAAGGCTTATTAAAATACACTTTTGCTGCACCGGCGACCCCATACGCACCAGAGCCTAAATAAACGTTATTAAGATACATTTCAAGAATTTTATCTTTTGAAATTGATTTTTCAATACGAGCAGAAAGTATAAACTCTTTTATTTTTCTATCGTAAGTCTTTTCATTATTTAGGAACAGGAGTCGAGCAAGCTGCTGTGTAATAGTACTTGCACCTTGAACAAATCTGCCAGACTGTATATTAACGATTGTTGAGCGTGCTAAACCGCCTAAATCATAGCCAGAATGAGAATAAAAATTCTTATCCTCAGTTGCAATTATCGCCTTTTTCAAGGAGTCAGGAACTTTATCAATCGACACTCGCTCTGAAGTAAAAGCAGTAAATGTTTTTATTATTTCACCATCATTGGAATAAATCTGCGTAACAACATTTGGACGATAATCTTCGAGGTTTTTAATTGGCGGAAGCATCATTGTATACAGTTTTAAAGCAGCAATTCCAGCCAAAATTACAGCAAAAACTGCGACTAATGTATTAACTAAAATTTTACCGACATCATTTTTTTTTCGTCTTGGCACTTTATACTCTCTCATTTCTATAAACATTCCCTTATATTATAATTAATAATGATAAAACAAAATAGAAAATAATGCACATGATTAACATTCTTAAAGCAATATATTACGAAATATGTTCACATTTTGTAACGGAAAAAGTTTACTACGAAATTACAGGTGAATGCAAACAGTGCGGAAAGTGCTGCAACTATATGTACAGCTACGACACGTACACAGAAAAAGAATTTCAAATAATGCAGTTCCTTTTTCCCGCGTACAAACGATTTTACATCAAAGGGAGAGACGAATTCGGAAACCTTATTTTCGCATGCAAACTTGTTACAAAGGACGGGAAATGCTCTGTATACAAGAAGCGGCTACCAATGTGCAAAAAATATCCAGTAAGAAGGCTACGACATAAAGCCATTCTGCATGAGGGTTGCGGCTACAAGGTTAAAGACATAAATTTTAAAGATTATTTAAAATAAAAATATCATTTTCTCCGCGCAATCTGCTTTAAAATAATTTGATTTTAAAAGTTTACAACAAAATTGTAATATACACTTAAATTTTAATTGATTTTAGTGTAAAATACTTTTACCAATTTTTTTTCAAAATATGCACAAATAAAACAGATTGTAGTAATCAATGAAACATTGCCCAACCAGACTACACTTTCGGGTAATAGTCAAACGACTAAAATTTAGTATTATTTTGTATAGGAATGAATGGTAGACAGAAGATGAAAAAAATAATAGTTTGTAGCGGACAAGAACCCGAAGAAAAATACAACAACAATATACACGGCGTCTATTATGACATACAAAATGTAATGCCAAGTTTCTTTGAAGAAAATGAAAATCTCAAAGTTGACTATGCAATTATAAACGCCGATATTGATAAATTTAAAAACTCAGAAATAATAAACAATTTAAAAAAACACGGTACCAAAGTCTGGGCATATACAACAAATACTGCTCGCGAAAACACTATGAGTTTATACACAGATGGTTACGACAATGTTATTCCCCCGCCAAAATCAATAAATTCACTCATCCACACTATGGTTGACCCAGACAACTCAGACGACAATCTTACTAATGGTGGAAATTACCAAAACTCAAAAAAAGTGCTTATAGTTTCTGCTGATAGACTAAATATGGAACTATTATTCTATACGCTTGAAGATTTTGATTTTTTGTATACAGTGAGAACAAATCTACAAGATGCTATAAAAGAAATAGCAAAAGACCACTACGATTTAATAATCATTGACTCTATCAACCCTGGTGATGACGTTTTTGACGCAGCACAATATATAAACCAATCACTCCTCAATCGCAACACTCCATTTATATTTATATCTGCAACACCCGAAACAGAAAAACTCCTCAAAAGTTATCAACTTGGTAGTTACGCATACCTTGAAAAACCTTATAATATAGAAATTTTACACGCACAAATTACAAATATTTTAAAAATTAAAGAACTACAAGACAGTCTTTACCGCGAAAATAACTTACTTGAAAATCTGATTAATAATTCAATCAACCAGCCAATTATAACAGATTCAAATTTTATTATACTTACTGGCGGGAATCAACATCTTAAAATCAACAGAAACGAGTATTTATTTGGACTATTTAGCAGCTGTGAAATTGAATATCCTGAAAACAGAATTCGAGATTTTTCAAGAAATTTAGAAAAAACTTTGAAATTTTCTTTCACATATAAAAATAAATTTTTTGATACGGTTATAACTAAAGTATATTCAACAACCGGCGTACTAGAATCTTACATAGTCTCTATTGAAGACATTACACAAAAATTACTCATTGAAGAACAAAAAGAAACATTCATTGCAACATTAACACATGACCTTAAATCCCCAATAAGAGCAGAATTAAACGTTTTACAACAACTAATTGATGAAAAATTTGGAACCCTTAACCAAGACCAAAAAATGATATTAACAGAAATGCTTAAGTCTAGAGAATACACAAAGAGAATGGTAGACAACATTTTAACAAGATACAAAATCACATCAGATAAATTTGAACTATTAATTGAACAGAATTCTTACAAACAGACTCTAGAAAACGCAATAAACGAAATATCCCATCTTATAACAGATAAGAAACAAGAACTTGTTGTTTCTTACAATGCGGAAACGGACGTGTTTTTGTTTGACAGAACTGAAACGACAAGAGTGCTTGCAAACTTAATCTCAAATGCCGCTGAATATACCCAAAGCGGCGGAAAAATCACAATTACAATATCCGAAGATGATGAAAATATTATTACAGAAGTTAAAGATAATGGTTATGGAATATCTGACGACGATATCGAGTTTGTATTTGATAAAAATGTTACGTTAGCCAAAAAATACCGCAAAGTCGGTTCTGGTCTGGGATTATATATTTCAAAATCTATAATTAATGCGCATGGCGGAGAAATAACAGTTAAAAGCAAACAAAACAAAGGCTCAACCTTCGCATTCAGCTTACCAAAATATCCACAAAACTCAATGCAATTAAATTACGCGGAACAACTCCAAAACATCTAGGCTATAGGAATATTATCAAAGTTTGGACGCTTAATCATATCCGCAGAAACATCTTCTTGCTTAGATTTCGCGCCTACACCCATAACTCGTTTTTTACGTAACAACATATCAATAAACGCTTCCAAGCGAGTTACAAAGCCAGCCTCGCCGGTATGTTCATCCAAAGTAAGCCCCAAAACCGGTTTTTCAAACTTTTTAGACATTCTAACTATCCTATCAACCATAATAGAATCCGGACCGCACCCAAATGCCGTAATGGTAATCAAACCATCGACTTTTGATGAACGCAAATAATGTCCTGCCGCACCGGTCATTTCAGACTCATTTGCCCAATATGCGCTATCTACTCCAAGCGTTGACAAGCCTTCTACAAGCTGTTCTTGTGTAAGTTGTTCGTACGTATATACTTTTACACCAAGGCTTTCCAACTTATCAAAAATTTTCATCGAAACACGTTCATCATAAATATTGTAACCATGTGAAATTAGCGCAACCGAAACCTCATACTCTTTTTTAGTTTCAGGAATAATAATATTACCGCTAATCGCTGCTTTCAAGGCTTTTTCAAAATGTATACCCGAGTGAGTCATGGTTTGAAAATTATTAAAAACTTGCCAGCCACAATCCTGCGCCAAACGAATCTTTTGTTCATCGGTAATCCCAAAAGCTTTTGCAATATCTACCAAAAACTCAGGCAGACCTTGCTCTTTTTCAGACTTGTCAAGTGTTGCCTCAATTATATTAAAATCACGTTTAACAACATTCCGCACCAAATCAGGCAGTGCTCTAATTTTTGAACAGTTGTATATTTTATGCGCTATAGACTGAATAGACGGAATAAAAATAGTATCAACACCTTTATCTAAAAGGTTAAGCACATGCCCGACATAAACCTTAATCGGAAGGCATGTTTCTGTCACAACAAGCGATGACCCACTAGACATAGTTTGTTTTGTCGTCTTGTCAGAAAGAACTATTTCAATCCCTAAAGATTTAAAAAAACCGAACCAAAAAGGGTAATAATTGTAATAAATTAACGCACGTGGTATTCCAACTTTCATCTCTCACTCTTTCTAAAATGGCTTTGTTTGTCCTAATTTGTATCTCAACTCTCTAAATCTAGCAATATCTTCTTGAGCCTTACCAGATTCTCTAAACACAGCCTGCGTAGTAGGATGAACCAAAAGAATATAATCCATATGAATTTCAAGAAAATTATATCTTCTAGGTGGTTGCGTTGAATTTTTAGCGTAAATTTCTGCATTAGTCACCGCCAAAAAACGACGCTCTTTATCATTCAAGAGGTCAGTCAAGTCACGGTTTGAGTTCGTATACTTTGCGACATGAACAGTTCCTTTAATGTCATGGTCAACTGTTAAAATATTTACCTCAACAGGTATTGTGTCTATATGTTTTGCCATTTCTTAATCCTTTACTGTTTTATACTTTTAATTATATACCAGATTACTTATTTTGACTATATTCTGATGAAAATACAAAAACTGCAATATCTGAAGGCGCCAATCTAACGTTAAACTTACCATTTTTAAACGAAATATCCCCGCTTGCAGCTTTTACAGGCAGAAGCCCCTCAAAACTTTTTACTCCATTATACTTAACGACTCCACTGGCTTCTACCGCTGGATTATGATTCAAAATAACAATTATCTTTTTGCTATCATCATGATATTCATAAGCAAAAATATCTTTATTGCTCGTTTTAAGTATTTGTGGCTCAGACTTATAAAGAGAAGAAAGCTGATACTTTAAATTAATTGCGTACATAAATTCCTTTGACAGTGCTTTATCGAAACCACCTGGACGTCTAGAAAAATTAAATATATCAAGCTTACCTTTATGAACGTAATAATATTCATCATCGGTATAAGATTTTTCAGCTTTCTTGTTAGAATAACTATATGTATAAAAATCTCCTGACATAAAACCGTTCACAAAATACGTATTTCCGGGCAAAGTTGCAGCAAGCCACAACAGTTGCGATGGATAATTGGAATTAACAAGCATTGGGCTTATATCATCATGCGTCGCAAAATTCAATAAAATCGACTTTGCTACGCCATATCTTTCTCCCAATTCTTTAGCCTCACCGTTAGCCGTAAACAAATCACGCGCAGAAGTAAACTTCAAATAGTTCATAAAATTTCCGAGATACCCATCAAACCCAGCGCTCACAAGCTTATCATAAGGCGTGAACTCAGCTTCTTTTGCGACTGGCTCCGTCCATTCCGGCGATGCCTCAGCGACAAAAAGGAATTGAGGGTCATTTCTGCGAGCATAACTAATTAACTCATGCCAAAACTCATAGGGCTTAATGGTTGCAACATCTGCACGCACACCATCAGCACCTAGTTTTTGCACTAAGTCAATAAACGATTTATGAGCGCTTAACAATTCTTCATTAAGCGAACCATCTGCATTTCTAGTCTTAAATAAGCGCACATCCGACCAATCAGATGGAGTAATTCCTTTACCATCCGCGCCTTTTGCAAATAATTCCGGTCGTCTCAAAAACATATCATAAGAACCACAACTTGGAAGGTCAACAATAACCCTTATATTACGGCTATGAGCGGTTTCAATAAACTTTTTAGCTTCTTCAAAAACAGTGTAAAAATTTGTTTTATCATCCAGCTGCGGATTTAACGTTGAAAAATCATCCATAGCGTACAACGACCCTGCTGTCCCCAAGGCTTTAAGCTTTCCAACCGGAGTAATTGGAAGCAGGTGGATAGTATTTATGCCTTGTTCTGCCAGGCTATCTATGCGCTTTGTCGCACCTACAAATGTTCCTGGGGTTTCTCCCTTATCTAGTTCTATAATTTCGTTACGATTAATATCATTGGCTGAAAATGTCCGAATATTTATTACGTAAATATTCGCATTACCATTTTGAAACAGTGTCCGCAAGTCATTTTTCCATGCCGCTGCATTTGCAGAAACTGTACCAAATAAAAACAACGTCAATATTGCCAAGAATTTTTTCATAAAAATCACCTTAATGAAATACATCAATATACTAATAGTATTTTATAATACATTTTTAGGCAAAGATTTAAAAGAATTTTACAAAATCGTTTTCAGCGCGCCGATAGCTTGTTCAACTGAAATATCGCGCATACAAATAAAATTCCGTTTACAATTTTTCGGTTTATTACAAGGCGCACAACGCTTTTGCGCTGTCAGAACAGTAGCCCCAACTGGTGTCCATTGCCAAACAGAAGTCGGACCAAACAACGTTACAATTTTTTTACCAAAAGCCGCTGCAAGGTGACAAAAGCCGCTGTCAACCCCAAAAACTAAATCCATTTGAGAAACAAGCGCAATAACTTCATCAAAGCTTAATTTACCACACAAATTTTGTGCTTGCTTTTTTTTAGAAAAATCTATTATTTCATCACATACATCTTTTTCTTTTGGAAGCCCAACAAAATAGCCCTCGTAACCATTTTCATTCAAATAATCTAAAACAGCTGCAAATTTTTTAACATCCCAATTTTTTACCGGAGTAGAAGAACATGCAACTATCAACACTTTCTTCTTTTCTCCAAAATATTTTTTTACCGTCTCAACAGCGCTATTGTTGATATAGTATTCTAATTTTGTGCTATTAATTTCAACATAATCCTCTCGCAAAACATCCATAAAATGCTCTAATTCGTGTTTTTGCTCGTTTCTGTCATAGTGCACACTTTTTTTGAGAATAAAATTTCTAAACTGACCATCAAACCCAATTGTATCTTTTATTCCAAGCCTAAAAGAGAGAATAGCTGCAGACAATGAACGCTTCAACACATAGGCTTTTGTATAATCATTCTTTTTCATCTCTGCCATATTTATTTTTTTAATATCATAAATTTTTGACACATAAGGACAGTTTTTAAAAATCAAACAGCCAGCATTTTTCGAAACAACATCTATTTCCACACATCCAACATGTTTTTTGAGTTCACGAATAAACGGTATTGCCAAAATACTGTCACCGACAAATTGTGGCGCTATTACAAGAATTCTGCTCATATTTTTTTACCTAATAAAAAAGAGCCATTTCGGCTCTTATCTTAATAACTGGGCCCGGAGAGACTCGAACTCTCACAGATTGCTCCGCTAGATCCTAAGTCTAGTGCGTCTACCAATTTCGCCACAGGCCCACAACTGGTTATCGCATTACAATAATATACTGCAAACCGTTAAAACTAACTTACCCCAAATTTTAAACCGCGTCAAGTATTAGTTTTAAATCTTTTTTATCAATTATTATATTTGCGGCTTCGCGCAGAACCGGCTTTGCACAAAAAGCGACACGTTTCCCCGCGTAATTAAACATGCTTAAGTCATTGGCGCCATCACCAACCACGAGCGTATTATCAACAGAAACATCAAGTAATCGTTGCAGACGTTTTACGAGTTCACCTTTGCTGGTGTTAAACATCATTTCTCCGCCAACAAGCCCGGTCAAAACACCATTTTTTTCGTGTAAAATATTTGAAAAATCAGCATCCATACCTAATTTTTCACAGAACGGAACAGTTGCATTTTTAAATCCGCCAGACAAGCATACCACCTTGTATCCTCGCTCTTTTAGCCCAGAGATAGTTTCGTATGCCCCATTCATAACTGGAAGATTTTGGCAAATTTCATTAACTTTCAAAACAGAAAGCCCTTTTAGCAGCTTTACTCGAGTTGTCAGACTTTCAAAAAAATCCAACTCACCTAACATTGCGCGGTCTGTTATCTTTTTGACTTCGGCAGCTATTCCAAGTTCCCGAGCAAGAAATTCCAACGTTTCTCCATCCATAAGTGTTGAGTCAAAGTCAAAAACCGCAAGTTTCAAAATGTTATCTCCTGTTTTATTTTGTATCTGTTTCGGCAATAAGATTGTAATCTAAACAACCATAAACAACCTTAGCGCGACTATCGTCATTTGTATAAATAATTTTAGCATAATTAATTGTTTCCGACTCAAAGTCATCTTCTGTTTCTAATGCTGGGAGCTTGCCTATTAAATTACTTCCCTGATAAAAATTTATAAAAAAATCACCCTCTTTTGTTTCAGCAGCTAATACACGGTAGAAACCGGGTGGAATTGTAATTTCTTCAAACAACAGTGTTTTTGGGACAAGAAGTGTTGGGTAATCTTGCGCAATATTTTTTATAATCTCTGTGTTGACGTTCACTGAACCATTTGGAGCAATCGGTTCGCCCAATTTCTTTTTTATTCTTTTTTCAGCTTTTTCATTAGCCCTTTTTGTGCGCTGATTGATTACTTTTTCAAACATATCATCCGTTATAATTTTTTGATTATCCCAGGCGTCCTGCATTTTGCCAATATCACCCCATTCGTCGGAAGGTGAAACATCCTCGGCAAAACAAGCTACCGAAAAAAGAAACACAAATGAGCATGCCAGTAAAAAATTCTTCTTCATATTTTCATTTTAATAACACACAACTTAAAGTAAACCTCTGTTTAATTGAGATATTTGGATTATTCTCTTAGCATTTCTTAGTATAATTGGCAAAATTTGACAGTTAATATAAAATTTTCATATGAATTTATGCGTTTATATTATAAAAAGACTTTTGCAAACTATACCGCTTTTAGTTATAGTTTCACTCATTAGCTTTTTTATAATAAGACTTAGCCCAGTTGACCCACTTGCTGAAATCAAATTAAATCCTTCGATTTCTCAAGAAACATTAAATGCGGAAATACAACGTCTAGGTTTAGACAAGCCCATTATTGTACAATATTTTAAATGGGGGAAAAGCTTTCTCAAGGGTGATTTGGGGGTAAGCGTCACAGGTGAAAAGGTTACAGACCGCCTAATGGAGCGAATTCCCAACACTCTTTTACTAACGACTGTAGTTTTACTGCTCACCTGGCTAGTTGGAATTCCGTTAGGAATTGTTGCTGCATTAAATTGGAAAAAGCCAATAGATAGAATTTTAACCATTCTCTCAAGTATTGGAATGGCAATTCCATCTTTTTTCTTTGCACTTTTATTGCTCATTTTTGCAGTAAAAACAGGTTGGTTTCCTACCGGAGGTTTGACCTCATTTAATTTTTCAACGCTGGGATTTTCGGGAAAAATTATCGATATTATTTGGCATCTGGTTTTGCCTGTTACGGTATTATTTACCCTTTCATTGTCGGGTTTGCAGCGGCAAATGCGAGGCAATCTTTTAGATGTCCTTGGCTCGGATTACGTAAAATTTGCACGCGCCAAAGGCTTATCAGAAACAAGAGTTATATACAAACATGCACTGCGAAACGCGATTAATCCTATGATTACGTTGTTAGGTTTTGAGTTTTCATCATTACTTAGCGGAGCCGCTCTTACGGAATTCGTTTTTCAGTATCCCGGATTGGGCAGATTAATTTTAGAGGCTGTTTTAAAATCTGATATAAACCTTGTTATGGCATCATTAATGATGGGCACCATCATGTTAATTTTAGGCAATTTAATAGCCGATATTTTGCTAAAAGTTGTTGACCCCAGAGTGAGGATAAGCTGATGGATAATGAGTTTTTGGGGATATTTTCATTCAAAGACATTATAAACCAGCTTTTAAAAGACAAGTTTGCATTTGCTGCTTTAATTTTATTGGCAATTTTGTATCTTGGAATTGCATTTGCTGACTTTTTGGCACCTTATTCAAAAGAATTTTCTGACAGGGCACAAGCGTACGTGCCGCCAAGCAAAATATTTACAATTGACGAAAACGGCAAATTTTCAAGACCTTATACCTACAATTATATAAGAGAATTTGATGAGGACACATTTGAAATTGCATACAAACTAGATAGAAATAAAAAATTCTATATAAATTTTTTCAATAAAGGTGAACCATACAAACTGTTTGGGCTTATTTCCACGTCAAGACATCTTTTTGGCGTCGAACCAGATGGGAGATTTTTTATTCTCGGTACCGATATAAATGGACGAGATAATTTTTCGCGCCTGCTTTTTGGCGGAAGAATTTCGCTCACAATTGGCTTTCTAGCCCTATTTATATCATTTCCTCTGGGCATGCTTTATGGTGGTATTTCTGGATATTTAGGCGGTTGGGTCGACAACATCATGATGAGAATTGCAGAAGCTATTATGTCAATTCCCAGTTTTTACCTGCTAATTATTCTTGCTGCCATTTTGCCGTCAAATATGACAAGTATTCAGCAATTTACGCTCATAATCATAATCCTCGCATTTATTGGATGGGCTGGATTTTCTCGGGTAATAAGAGGTATGGTGCTTTCAATAAAAACTCAGGATTTTGTAAAAGCTGCGGAATCTTATGGGGCTTCAAAATTACGAATTATTACAAAACACATACTTCCACAAACAGTTAGTTACATAATTGTTGCAATTACGCTGAGTGTACCGTCATACATCCTTGCAGAATCTGGGTTAAGCTTTTTGGGGCTTGGAATTCAGCAGCCCGACGCCAGCTGGGGAAACATGCTCAAAGAGGCACAAGAATACGTTAACATAGTTTCACGACCTTGGCTTTTAACCCCAGGATTTTTAATTTTTGTTGCAGTCTTATCATTTAACTTAATTGGTGATACAATAAGAGACATATTAGATCCAAAAAGCAGAGTGAGATAGTATGAACATAGATTTTTTGACAATAAACATGCTGGCTAAAACTTCAAACGTCATGTTATGCCTTGTACTTTCATTGGCGCTAGGTTTTGCAATCGGGCTAGAACGCGAGTATGCAAACAAGTGGGCTGGGTTAAGAACACATATCCTTGTGTGTATTGGCTCATGCGTTTTTACAATTCTCTCCATCTGGGGCTTTCCGGTTTTATCTGCCGATGGAGCAACTTCAACACGAGATTCTGCGCGGATTGCGGCACAAATTCTTACCGGTATTGGTTTTATCGGCGGTGGCACGGTATTGCATCACGGTTCTTCAATATACGGACTAACTACAGCCTCAACTCTATGGCTCGCAGCTGCAATCGGCATGGCTTGCGGAAGCGGTATGTATTGGATTGCAATAATGTCAACTATTTTTTCTGTTGCAGTTTTAATCCTCGTACGAATTTTTGAAAAAAATTTCATATCTAAACGCTCAACAAAAAACGTAAAACGAATTCAAGTAAGCGTAACGTGCGCAATTTCTGCGGCTGATGACGTATACAGCAAAATCACCGACGGATTTTCTACAATTATAGACATTACTCGCAAAAAATACGACAAAGATTCTTACCAAAGTAAGATAACATTTATATTTGAATCAAGAGAAAAACATCCAATTCAGTTTATAAATGACATTATTAATGAAATTAAAGAAATAAATAACGTTTCTATCGTGGAACTTAACGACTAAATGAAAAAATCTTCTTATGTTGAATATATAAAAACATCACTAATTACACTTTTGCTCTTAATTTTTATAGCAGGAGGAATCGTTTTGCATGCCAGAATGCATGCAGGAGAAATTCTAACTTACGATGAAACCGCGTTGCAAAACGATATGCTTGGATACCTGCTGACAAAATACAAGCACCAAGAACAGATTTCTCCACAAAATGCAGTTATTAATTTTAAACTCGGACAGCTGTACGAAATGCTCGACTCATACTCTCAAGCTGAGCAAGAATACAAACAAGCCATTTTAAAAAGGAAAGGGAAATATAAACAGGCATCTTTTAAACTTGCTGGTGTATATTTACTAAAAAAAGAATACAACAAAGCTGAAGAAATAATGGCAGGAATAGAAGATTCTTCAAAATATTCAATATTTATAGAAAAAGGACTATTTTACAAAAGCTACGGAGACGCACTATTTAACGACGAAGACTATAAAGCCGCAATCGAAAAGTACAACAAAGCGCTTTCCTACTTAAAACGCGTGAATAGCACATACCAAAAAGAAACAGAAGAAGCTCGTTGCGATGCATACGTAGTTCTTGCAGATAAATATGTCTCAAAAGGACAACACGCAAAGGCAATAGAACTATTAGAATTTGCAAATGAACATTGCAATAGCCCAATTGTCATGTATAAACTTGGGCTTTTGGAGTTAAATAACTCACCGGAAAAATCCGTGGAATTATTTGAAAAAGTTCTAAAAAAGAATCCGTCGATAATTAATTTTAGCATTTATAAAAAACTTCTTTTTGCACTTAAAGTGAATTATGCTTACTCCGGTGATTTGATAACCAGCAAGCTTTATGATGCAAAATTAATTCGACTACGTTCTTATATGCAGCGAAACGTTCTAAATTCTGACGAGATAGCTTTTGCCGGATACAAATTTGATGTAAAAAACTTTCCATTTCGCAATGAATACGACTTTATTTACAGTTTTGATATAACAAATATAACAACTCAAGATATTCCAAAACTTTTTGCAATTATTGAATTTTACGATGCAAAAGGTAATAAAATATATAGTTATACAGAAAACATTTCACCAAAAACAGGTGGTTTTAAAGCTGGTTCTGGAATAGTTCCCATAAAAATTGTTGTCAAAACTAAAAAAAATCTGATACAAAAATATCAGAAACTTTCATATAAGATTTATCTAACTAAAAACACTAAAGTATCAAAATTGTTGTATATAAACAATGACTTTGACGTTACAAAGGGTAAAAAAAACAATTAAAGCCCTTTTAAATTATTTTAATATGTGGTAAAACAAGAATATGAGTAAGCAAATTATAGAGAAAGAGCCTTTATATATCAATGTTCCGCCAACTCAGCTACGAAACAGAAATGAGAAATTTCGCAGAGCGAAGTGGATACCTTTTTGGGTAATGTTTGCAGATTATGTGTTTGCAAAAATGATTGAGCATAGATTTTTTGCGCTACGATACGCCAATAAAGAAAAATATGACAGAATTTGCAACCCCGAATATCCATGCATTTTTTACGCACCTCACTGCAACTGGTGGGATGGTATAGTTTGTTATAACCTTTCCAGACGTGTTTTTCATAAACGCATTACCATGATGATAGAAGAAATGAATAGATTTCCGCTTTTTAATTTTGCTGGAGCATTTCCGGTAAACAAAAAGTCGGCTCAATCCGCAATGGTTGCGCTTAAACACTCAGTAGAGCTGCTTGCTGATGACAAGACAAGAAAAACTGCGCTCTGGATATTTCCACAAGGGATTATACGTCCTCCACACTATCGCCCAATTGAATTTCAAACTGGTTTAGCGTATATTGCACAAAATGTTATTAAAAAATCTGGCGGAGTAAACCTTGTTCCTCTTTCGTTTGAATATTGTTTTCTTAGAGAGCATCGTCCGGAAGTGCTTGTTGATATTGGCGAGCCACTAGTTGTTACAAATTCGAATTTTGACAGGCATGAATTTACAACTATGCTACAAGAAAACTTTACAGAACTTTGTAACAAGCATTTTAACGTAATTTCGCAAGGTGAAGTTGATGATTATGAAATTATGTTTAAACAAAAACTGCCTTGGTATCGAGAAATAGAAAAATACTTAAAAAGTCGTGGATTTAAATTCAATCAAAATTCAAGCTCACCACAGCGCTAAAACGTCAGCATGATTAGTTTATTTGAATATTGATTTATCACCTCAAATTGTTAAGTTCTGTTTCAATTTCTTCAAAAATTGCCAATTTTGCGCATTTATTTTTTGCGTAAATACTTATTATAAGTATGGTAAGGTAAGGTTTATTGCATGCAAAATATTAAAAATCAGGTTACGAATAGTACTAATCAAAATCAAACGGTTTCTGCACAACAGCCCGCAGCTTTTATGCAAAAACCGACGAGTACTCCCGCACAACCTGCATACATTCCCACACAGCAACAACCTTCACCATTGCAATCTTCTGGTGTAAACATAGTTATTTACAATCCAACCGTAAGCCCATCGGCAGGAACCGTAACAAATTCCAACAACACTTATGGCATGCCAATGGCGTACCCTCAAAATTATTATGTAAATCAAACTCAACAACCAACTCCAGCAACAACAGTTGCAAAAGCTTATTTAGCAAATTCTGCGTTGAAAGATGATGTTAAAACTAGCGAAGAAAAACCCGCAGAACCTGAAAAAAAGGAAGAAACGCATAAAGAAAATATTGTTCAACTAACTGATGATTACATAAAAACATTGGAAAATTATTTAAATAACCAAAACGCAAAAATTCGAGAAATGGGCGCAAAAGAACTATTTGCCCGATTTAAAGAACACAAATCCAGATATAACGACATAGCACTTACAAATCTGCTCAACAAAGCGCTTCAAGACGGCTCGCAAAACGTACGGTTTGTTGCCTTAACCGCACTTGATGCCGGTTACGCGCAAGGTGATAATTTAACCAAACAAATTCTTCAAAAAATGCAGTCCTCAAAAGCAGTATATGGAGAAGATGCAATGTTAGCATCAGAAGTCCTATTAAAAACAGCAGGGAACAAAATTGAAATAGACGTTCCTGGTCCAAAACCAAGCTCCAACACGGCGACAAAGAAAGGTAAATAGCAAATGGGTGTTTGTTCATTAGCTTCAAGAGCAATAGGCACACTAGCCGCTGGGTTAGTGCTATATGACGCACACAAAAATGGTACTATTGGCGCCACAATGAAAACCAAACAATCCATCGCCAACACGCTAGTTGATGAATATGTTCAGTCAAACCAGCTTGGAACAGTAAGCACTGTCGAAATGACAGCAAAAAAAGCCTGGTTTCGACATGTGCTTGACAATAAAATAAAAGAACCCCTCAACGCCGCTACGGGCTATGTTAGCGGATTTTGCAAATCCTTTGTAAATGACGTTATCCCCGCAGCATTAGCAACCGGTGCATTACTTCTTAGCAGAAAGGATGGAATTACCGGTAAATTGTGCGGCTTAGGATTGTTAATGTATGGTGCTAAATACCTGCTTTATGATGTTATGTCAGTTGGAAAAAGAGACTATTTAAAATTGGATGTTTAAATTACTAACTAACCGAAATTTACACTCACATTACTCCAATACAAACTCAAAAAAGGAAACAGGGTTAAGTTACCCTGTTTCATCTTACAAAAAACGTTACTTCATTCCTGCATAATAATATTTCGCGTTAATTAATTTTTCAGAATTACCTTTATACGAAATTGTTGCGGCGTTATTTCCTTGCGCACTGTCTGGATTTTCTTTGTAAAATATTGCGGTATTCATATCTTCTGGCATAATTGATATTGATTTGTATATATCATTTCCAACTCTGCGCAACACATAATTATTATTCTCTAAGAATACCTCATACATTGCAGTAGGGTCATTAACTTTTCTAAATCTATCCCCCACTTTTAAGCCAGCCTTAAGACCTTCTTTCCAGTTAGAAGATTCTGGACTTAACTTGATTACATCAAGATTAACTGTGTTTCTGTGCATTTTTTTGTTAACGTCAAGAGTTGCACCATCGGTTGTATAGAGGCAAATAACTTGCGAACCTTTATCGTCATACCGGAAAGTTGCTGCGACTTCAACATTTTTCGAAACAACATTTCCATATTTGTCCTTTGACTCAGCTTTTTGCATAGGCAAAGCAACGGTTTCACCATTTCTTAAAGCCGAAAGTTCTTTTTTGCTTCTTAATTTACCTATTTCAGTCATTCTATTATAATAATCATTTACAAATTGTTTGTTACCTTTTTCATATTTTTCTATATTTGCATCTTTTAGCGTTGCATTAACCCATTCAAACGGTACAACGTTTCTATTTTGCTGAAAATCGTTGTTAGACTTTGTTTCATATCCAGTAGACCCTTCTTTGTCGCCGACAAAGTCTGTTGGTGAACCTGGCAAAGTAACAAGCATTTTGTACGCTGTTTCCATTTTGTCCATTGCTGGTACAAGTATATTTTCTAGAACTTTATCAAAATATTCGTCACGTTTTTCTATTTTACCAGAATTATATTCAGCAACATCAAGCACGTCTTTTATTGCATGCCTAAAATCTCTCGTGCCAAATGCATCGGCATCAAAGTCTTTACCTTTATATTTACCCTTTGCAAGCTCAGCAATAGCAATTCTGATAGGTGCATTTTTGTCATCTTCTGCTATAATTCCTGTTTCGACAAACGCTGATATAAGTCTATCACCCATTGCAAGAGCTTTTACGCTTTTTATCTTATTAAGTTCTCTCTCAGAATTTAACAGAAGAACTCTTTTTGCCGCAGCATTAACTTTAGCGCTGTTCTTTTCTGGAGAAAGAACTTCCACATTAGAATGGAAAAGCTCCATATCTATGGCAAATGTATGTAAAACACGCGGTTTATCATGGTTGCCCATAAACGTATAAGAATTTTCTACGCTATCGCCTGGATACTGGAATAAAAATCCATGGCACTTATTAGCCCAACCAGTGATAAGTTTGTCATAGAGTTTACGCGGCTGGTTGAAATCTGCTGCGCCACCATTTTCTGAACTTCTAGAAAAAAGTTCGCGCAACAAAGAATAGAAAAACATGTAATTTGCCGTGTTATTTAAGCCGCTTCTTTCAATAAATTTTGTTTCTGCTTGAACATCATTATTAAATACATCACCATTTGACGTCACAATCTTGTCAAAGTCAGTAATCTCTGCAGTAGTATAGGCATGCGGATTTTGCGTTTTTATTACTCTATTAAACGTTCCCCAGAAATCTGTGATTTCTGAAAGCATGCTTTCATCATTATCGTTTAATGTTCTCAACGCATCAATATTACCTATATCTTTTGCAGCATCAATTCTCCAGCCTAAGCCGCTTTCTGATTTGTCAAGAATAACCTTTGCAACTTTGAGCTGATGCGGTGCAATCTTTTTACATTTAGTTATGAGTGCCGAGGCAAGCAATTCTCTTTTTAGCTCGCCTTCTTTCGTCAAACGCTTTTTTAATCCGTCGGAAATCTTCTTAAGGACTTGTTTCGCCTCATCTTCAGGAGAGCCAGAAATATTTAAACTTATTAATGATATGTCGCCTAAATCTTTTGTGTCATAGTCAATTTTACCCGTAGAAGCGTCTGTAGCAATCTTCGCGTCTGGGTTTAAACTCGTTACTAGCGCATACCTTACTATTTCAGGAATCAAGAGCGGGAGTATCATTCTACCATACGAGGTCAAATAAAAGCGCGTTCTCAAATCCGTAGAATCATAATCATCAAGAATATTTTTAGGACCTATTATATTTTCAGGTGTTTTATCTATCAAATCCTCAAATATTAGTTTATGCGTATTTGGTAGTTTTTCATCTATGTCTGATATAACATCTAGAACATACGGCAATAATTCATCACAGATTAATTTATCAGTTTTTTTATAGACTGCTGGGTATTCATCATAAGTAAGTGAACGATGTTTAATTTCGTCTATATTGTCTCCTGGATAACTACTATAGAATAAATCAAACCGGCTTGTTTCTTCTTCACCTGTATAAATTCCACGCTTTGAAATAAAAGGTGACGCCAAAACCCCGGTCAAATCCGAATTAAACTCTATAGAATCAAAAGGGAAATCCATAACATGGCTAAGAATAAAAGGTATTGATTCAAATCTTGTATGCTTATTTCCCAAATTAAACTCCACTGGACTATTCCAAAACACTGGTTCTGGGGGAGCAATTTTATCGTAACCACCAATAAATCTATGACACTTTTGTGATTCCTCTCTTAGGAGTTTATATTCATCATTAAGCGCATTGTTTAACACCTCTTTAGTCATCAAGGTTTCTAATTTTGCTGGGAGATTTCCTTTTTGTATTTCTTCTTTAATTTTTTTCTGATAACCTTCCGCAGTTATGCTCTCTGGCTCCATTCCACCTAAAGTCTCAGCAATATATTCCAACTGCGTATCAGCAACAAGTTTTGTCCAATATTTTCCAGCCTGAACAGTATAATCGCGAACTTGCGCAGCGGCTTTACCTAATTCACGAATTTTAGGCTGCAAATTGCTATTCAATGATGAGTCTATAATAGGGTTGTACAATGAATTATATTTACTTATTGTCGTCTTAACTCTATTGGTAAAATTTTCAATAGGAGATTCTATAATATAATCAGCATTTATTATTTCTTGGTCAGTGTTTCCAATGTAGAAATTAAGTTTTGTAACATCCATATTTCCATCCCACAAACCAATACCACCTTTGTCTTTTGTAGTTAGGCGGAAAGTAGGAAACGCCAAGAAACTTTCTACAAACGCATTACTTGAAAACTTCATTTCACTTTTACTGAAATCTCGTTTTGCGCTTTTTATATTATTAGCAATCACAGCTGGTGAAATTTCAAAAGCTACAGGCTGAGTAACATCCTCATGGTTTGTAATTTCATACGGATTTTCCGTATTAGTGTGAGCGTACTCTTTTATCAGAGTTTGGTTATCATTTAAATCAGACGAACCCGCCAACCTTTTGTCATAAAGCTGGATGTATGTTGGTTTTTTCATATCAAAATCATTATTTGAGGGGAACGTAAGATTACCGTTATTATCTTCTTTAACGACAACTGGAGCATTAACAAACCTAAAAGCGAAATTGTTCATGCCTTCTTCGTTAGCAGGAATTACACCTAACTTAAATCCACCATTGGAAAATCCTGCCGCCTTAAACCAATAGAAAAATGGTGATTTTTCACCATGTCTCAAAACATTTCGGAACAATACACCTTGAAGTCCTTGGTTTACGAAAGCCCCGTCAGCAATAAAGTTTATGCCATTTTTAAACAGCTCTATTTGAAAATTCTTAAAATCTCGCAAATTACCAAGATTAGAAGATAATTGCATAGGGTTTTCAGTCCAATACAAGTGAGAGGACAGTTCATCTTTTGCAAACGGAGTTCCTACAATTTTAGTATAACCTTCATCTCGCCACACTGGCAGCATGCGAATAATACCCGCAAAATTTCCACCAAGTCGGTTGGCGTGATTTCTTACCGAATTTAACGCTCTTTCTCTTACCCAATTATCAAACCGCAATTTTCCATCGTTATCCATATAATATCCAGGAAAGCATATATCCGGCATAACTTGCTTTGTTAAGCCATTATCCGACAAGATTGTTCTATCTGGGAAAAGTAACGTAAAATGCTCTGCCGACTTGCTTGAGTCAAGTACATTTGTTACAACACCTGAATCAACATGATATATTTTTTCAGATGGATTATCTTTTGGCGAAAGCACATAGCGATATCCGGTAATAATATTTTCAGCTCTATTAAATAAGCGAGGATCTCTTATCTCTTTTCCCTCTACAGGAAGCGGATACGACCTTATTCTCCCATCTTCTAAAGGAAGCCACTTACCATTTACTTCTTTGAATTGACGTAGTTCAATAGTAGCAGTATATTTTGTTTCATCATAAGGCAAGAAAAATTTATGCTTTTTAAAACCTGCATCATCAGCATAAAGCCTATGCCCCTTAAACGCAACCGGATTACTTATCTTATTAGTTACTGAAAATATATTCACGTTACACTCCTTTGAACATGCTTTCGACTGTTAAAATACTCCTCAACACTTTTTTTTGATGGTTTTTAGATTAAGTTTTAACAAATATTTACATAAATTTATTTTGTAAATTTATTTTTAAATCTGCTCTAAAATAATAATAATGCAAATATATTTCTGTTAAAATATTAGTAAATTAGATGATAAAATGGGAAAGAGAGATATGAAAGAACGTCTTGTTCTACTTATTATAATCGCGTCGTTGTGGGTATTTTTGTTTATATTCCAAAATTACATGCCAACTTTTTGGGCATTAATTTTTCTTTGTTCTTTCATGGTTGTTTACGCAATTTACATGCAAATTGCTTTTAACCACCAAAAACGCAAACTCAGAAAAAATCCCAAAGAAGTTAACCACAACTACAAACCTTTCGTTTCAATAATGATACCTTCTCATAATGAACAAGAAGTTATTGCCCAAACGGTTGAAAATATTTTGCAGCTTGATTATCCAAATTTTGAAATAATCGTCATTGACGATAGAAGTGTTGACAATACCGGTGCTGTAATCAAAGAATTAGAGCAAAAATATGAAAAAGTTGCGGCTATGATTCGCCCCAAAGAAGCTTTTCCTGGAAAATCTGCTGTTTTAAATGACGCAATGCGGCTTGCAAAAGGAGAAGCAATTCTTGTCTTTGATTCTGATGCAAGAGTAGAAAAAGACTTTCTAACAAAACTTGTTCCAGCTCTTGAACCTGCGGATGTTGGGGCTGTTCAAGCAAGAAAAATTATTATTAATGCCGATTACAACTTCCTAACGCAATGTCAAAATAATGAATACGCGCTTGATACCCATCTTCAAGTCGGCAGAGACGCCGTTAAAGGCGCAGTAGAGTTACGCGGTAATGGAGAATTGTTAAAACGCGAAGCCCTCATTGATATAAATGGCTGGAATAATTATACAATTACAGACGATTTAGATATGTCAACCCGAATGCAAATCAAAGGCTGGGACGTGCGTTTTTGTCCAGAAGTCAAAGTTTATGAAGAAGGTATTACAAAGTTTTACCCACTTTTAAGACAACGCCGTCGCTGGGTTGAAGGGTCAATTCGCAGATATTTGGAAAATTTCATCGATGTACTTTTTTCAAAAGACATGTCTTTGCGCGTTAGTTTAGACATGACCGCGTACATCACAGAAGTTATTATGCCTGTATGGATGATGTCAGAAATTTGTTTTCAAACTTTCCGCGTTATAAAAGGATATGAAAACAATATTCTTTCATCACTTGTTGTCCTTTTTTCAATTGGGGTTTGCTTTTGGCTTGTTACAAGCTACAGCATAAGAAAATACAATCGCAAAAGCTTTTTCCAAAGCATACTCCAGGCTGTAGGAACCAGTGCATACCTCATTGTCGTGTGGTTCCCGCTTGCAATGTTTATAGTATACAAAATAATTTTTATGAAAAAGACTATGAATTGGGGTAAAACAGCACACGGAACCGACCCACAACCCACCGCCGACCTAGAAATCTCACCCCAAGCAACATCAAATAGTTAATCTAAAGGAAAGAAAAATGCCAAACTCATTAAATCAAAGTATAAAACCAACAACTTTAAAAATAAACAAAAATGGAAATCTTGAAATCGGCGGATGTGATTTAATCGAGCTTGCAGATAAATATTCCACCCCGCTTTATGTTATAGACGAAACGACATTACGCGGCATTATGCGCCAATATAAAGATGCCTTTAAACGTTACCCCAATATTAACATGATGTACGCATCAAAAGCACTCATGACGCAAGCTATTGCAAAAATTGCGGCAGAAGAAGGTTTCGGTTTCGACGTTGTTTCTGGTGGAGAAATTTACACAGTACACAAAGCCGGCGTAAACATGGCAAAAACAATGTTTAACGGCAACAATAAGTCAGTCGAAGAACTTAATCTTGCACTGGAATTAGGCGTTGGTCGGTTTTCAGTCGACAACTTTTTAGAGTTATCTCTTTTAAACGAACTTGCAAAATCTAAAAATAAAACCGTGGATATTTTGCTTAGAATTACGCCAGGAATTGAATGCCACACCCATGAATATATCCAAACAGGACACCTCGACAGCAAATTTGGGTTTGATTTAACACAGTTGGATGAAGCTATAGATTTAATTATAGAAGAATATAAAAACCTTAATTTAAAAGGACTTCACGCACATATTGGGTCACAAATATTTGAACTTCAAGTATATTTTGATGAAGTTGGAGTTATTTATAAAGAAGTTAAACGAATTAAAGACAAGTACGGCATAGAACTTACAGAAATCAACCTAGGTGGCGGCTTGGGCATAAAATACACTGAAAACGATGCTCCACCATCAACATACGATATTGCAGAAGTCATAATATCATCTATTGAAAAGCACGTTAAGGAGCTTAACCTCCACGAGCCTAAAATTTATATTGAACCGGGGCGCAGCATTGTTGGAACAGCCGGAGTGACTCTTTATACCGTTGGCAGCTCAAAACGCGTACCTAAAGGCAAAAAATATGTTGCCGTTGATGGCGGAATGGCTGACAATCCACGTCCAGCAATGTATCAGGCTGTTTATTGCGCAGATGTCGCAAACAAACCAACTGAAACCGAAAAAGAAGTAGTAACAATCGCGGGAAGATTTTGCGAATCTGGCGATATTTTGATAAAAGATATTGAATTGCCAAATCTTGAAGAAGGCGATGTGCTCTGCGTTTACAACACAGGTGCATACGGTTATTCTATGTCCAGCAATTATAACCGGGTATTAAAACCAGCAATGGTACTTGTAAATAATTCACAATCTGATATTATTGTAGAAAGAGAAACTTATGAGCATTTGGTTTCTCTGGATAGAGTTCCCGACAAACTAAAGTAGGAAGGTAAAATTGGAAAATTTTCTAGCTTTTTTACTATCACAATTTAATTCACTGGATTTTCATCCAAAAAACATCGTAGAAATTTGCTTTTTGGTGTTAGCGATGTTCCTTGGCTACAAACGCTACATAAAAGGTACCAATAGCGAAAAATTTGTCAAAGGGATTTTTATTCTGATTTTAATTTGGCTTTTCTCTGAATTTTTGATTAAGATAGATTTACAAATTATCGGCGTCTTTTTAAGAACAACAGTCATGATTATATCGTTCTCGCTTGTCGTTATTTTCCAGCCCGAACTACGAAGATTTTTGGGCTATCTTGGACAAGGCGGTTTTTTTGCAAAATATTTTAACAAAAAAACAAACGAAACTGATTTAAACGTCATTCACGAACTTATTGAAAGCGTTAAATATTTAAGAAAAACAAGAACAGGCGCATTAATTGTCCTAGAAAAGGATGAGGACGGAAATGCATATCCAGATGTTGGAACAAAATTAGACGCAAACGTCAGCCAGGAACTGCTTTTAACAATTTTTCATCCGAATACACCACTCCACGACGGCGCGGTGGTTATAAGAGACGATAAAATCGTTTCTGCTGGAGTGCTTTTGCCCTTGACAGAAGACCCAAAACTTAGCTGGAAATACGGAACCCGTCATAGAGCAGCGATTGGAATGAGCGAAGTTTCAGAAGCCGCATGCTTGGTTGTTTCCGAAGAAACTGGTGAAGTATCTCTTTCAATGGGCGGTGTACTTAAAAAATACGAAGATTTAAGCCTATTAAAACAAGATTTAGAACACATACTTGGATGCAATGACGTTGTAGAAGAAAAAACAGTTTTTAATTTTATAAAAGTACGTACGCAAAAACAAGAACTAAAAAAGTAGGTTAAAATGAACGCAATAGAAAAATACAAAGCAGAAAAAATCTCAGCCATAGTCAGAACAGATGAGCGAGATTATTCTCTAGGAATAGCTCGTGCCTTGATAGATGGCGGAATTTCAATTATTGAGATTACAGTCGAAAACCCAGAAATGTATGACGTAATAAAAGAACTTTGCACAACTACTGATGCTACAATAGTTGCTGGCGGCGTAATAACCGCAAGACAAGCCCAAAGTGCAATTCAAGCAGGTGCAAAGGCAATAGTTTCGCCTATTTTTCAACAAAATCTTGTGAGATTGTGCCGGGAAAAAAACACCCCGGTTATCACAACCGCAACCACACCAAATGAAGCTTACACAGCTTGGCAAGCAGGAGTTCCCTTAATAAAAATTTTCCCGTCAGAACAAATGGGTGGCTCTATTTACATTCAAGATTTACTGCGCCCAATGCCATTTCTAAACATTATAGCAACAGGAAACATTCTTTTAGAAAACTTTCACGAATATCTGGAAGTTGGAGCATCTGCCGTCGCAATTGGACGTGATTTCTGGAAAAATTCAACCTTTGAAGAAATTAAAAGCAAGGCTAAAGCAGCAACGTTAAAAGTTAAGAATTTTTAACAATTTTATTAAATACTAGCAATAAAAAAAATGTTTATTTTTAAAACGAGTATGAAATGTAGTTTTTTATCAACACCAAATAATTACGCGCTCAGTGCGCCCAACAAAACAAAGGCAAACAGCTCTACGCAGTCATTTGGCGGAAATTCACCCGAAAAACTGATAAAATATATTTTATCAGCTCAGAATTTTAAAAAGGTTAAAATCAACTTTGACGAAGCAGTCAAAATATACAACCACCTTGGATATGACGTTTTAACCAAAAGCGGGTCACATGCCGTAGTTGTTGTAGGGTCATCAAATATTCCTTTGGTAAGACCGCACAAGGGCAATCACCTAGGAATAATGGACATAAAACGCCTGCGTTGCATGATTAGCGGCGATATTGAAAAAGCTAAACAAATCTAGGATTAAAAATATTTTTTTAATAAATATTTATTATATCCCTAATTTGGTCAATAACTTTTTGAGCCTCTACGCGCGCCTTTTTGGAGCCTTCTTGTATAATCTCATCAACAAGCTTAGGATTATTGGCGTATTCTAAACGTTTTTCACGGATAGGCGCAAACTTTTGATTGATTATTTTTGCCAAATTTCTTTTGCAATCTGCACACCCACGAGTTCCGGCTGCGCATTCCGCCGCACAACAGTTTACTTCATTCTCTGGAGCAAAAATTTGATAATATTTGAACGCGACTTCACACTGTTCCGGATGTCCTTTGTCATCTTTGCGAACACGGCTTCTATCTGTAATACATTTCATAATTTTTTTGGTTGTATCTTCTTCAGTGTCAGAAATTTTAATATCATTATTAAAAGATTTCCCCATTTTTTGTCCATCAACACCACAAAGCAACGGAACCTGCGTTAGTTTCGGCATTGGCTCTTTCAGAAAATCTGTTTTATAAATGTTGTTAAAACGTCGTGCTATATCTCTTGTAATTTCAAGGTGCGCAAGCTGGTCGTTTCCAACGGGAACGACATCTGCATTAAAAGTAAGAATATCAGCACTCATCAAGACCGGATAACCCAGCAAGCCGTAAGAAATTGTATCTGTTTTGGCGCCAGAACCGTCTCCGCGAATAATTTTAGTCATATCCTTAAGCGTAGGGTCACGCTCCACCCAATTTTGCGGCGTAATCATACTCAAATAGATATGCAACTCCGCGGTCTGAGGAAGTAAGGATTGGACATAAATTGTTGATTTGTTAGGGTCTAACCCTGCCGCAAGCCAATCAGTAACAACCTCACGGGTATCCGATTTTAAATTTTCCGTTTTGTCATACTTTGTTGTCAGGGCATGCCAATCCGCAGCAAAGAAATAGCAATCATATTCGTCCTGAAGTTCAATCCAGTTAGTCAAAACTCCCATATAATGCCCCAAATGGAGTTTTCCGGTTGTTCTCATACCCGATACGATTTTCTTTTTGCCCATTGTATTCCCTTTCACTAAGTACTTTCTTACGTTACCACAAAACGTTTGACATTAAAAGCTGTATAAATTATATTTATAATAAAGCTAGTTTGAGAGGTTTATATGAATAAACGATGGTACGATTTAGATCCAACAGTTAGTCTGGCAGTCAGCCTTTTACGGAATTCGGATGACACGACACGAAAAGATTGTGCTGAGTTTATTATAAAAGAAGCACAAAACAAGGGAATAATAATCAAAAATAACGTTGTATCAGCATTCGATTACGCTCTTAGACGATGGTACGACGACGAAGAAACAATATTTGAAGCAATGGAATACCTGCGAATTTCACCAGCCGAAATTCAAAAAGAACTTTCTTTCGATATAATTGAATACTTGGAAGTTTCAGCAGTCTAACGCATTAATTCATATAAACGGATGTTTAAATTTTAAATTATTATTTTATAATAAAAATATGAAAGCCATCAGATTTTTAATAGGGATTTTGATTTTTTTTGTCATAGCACAGCCTTCACACGCCATAAAGATAGGCTTGCTAGATAGTGTGCCCTTCACATACATTGGCACATCAAATGAAGGTTTTATTATTGACACCGCTACAAACAAGTCAATATATCGAATTCAACCAATGAAACCTTACAAATTTAAAGCAAAAAAGAATACTGTAATTATTCAAACAGGCTCACAAGAATACAACCTTGGAGCAAGCATGATTCAAGTAAGACCAGCACAAAATGGTTTTTGCGGGGTCAAAAAAAGATGGTATCGAGGAGAGCTTATTGTAAGGGCTAACAACGACACTTTAGTCATAATTAATAATCTTAATATAGAAGAATACATAAGAGGCGTAGTGCCATCAGAAATGCCCTCAAAATGGAATATTGAAGCACATAAAGCACAAGCAATTGCCGCAAGAAGTTATGCAATTGCTAATCTCGGTAAACGAGCCTCACACGGTTACGACCTAAAAGACACCCCAGAGGACCAGGCTTATGGAGGCGCACTAAAAGAAACCCCACAAACCAATAAAGCCTGCCGCGACACAATGGGAATAGTTATCACTTATGATAAAAAAGTCGTTCCAGCCTATTATTCAGCGAGTGCTGGCGGACACACAATAAATTCTGGTGATATTTGGACAAAAGATTTACCTTACCTAAGAGCCGTACCGTCATTTGATAGCAATGTTAAAAAGAATGGGCACGGAATCGGCATGAGCCAGCATGGCGCCAATAATCTAGCCGGAAAAGGCTACAACGCTTACCAAATATTAACGTATTTTTACAATAATGTTAAGTTTGGTAAACTAAATCCAACTTGGTCAATCTAAGCTGGAAACCTTTTCTGTTTTGCATTTCAGCGGAGAATAAGGTCGTTTCCCATAAAAATACTGATTTATAGTACTTGCCATCTTTAAAAAAACGGGTATAATCATAAATGTGATTTATAAAGGAGGTTCTTATGAACAAAGAAGAATTGGTAAAAGAAGTATCAAAAAATGCTAATGTTTCACAAAAAGCTGCATCAGATGTAATTTCTGCAACCTTAGAAACAATTCAAAAAACTGTATCTAAAGGCAAAAAAGTTACATTAGTAGGCTTTGGCACATTTGAAGCAAGAAAAAGATCAGCAAGAAACGGTCGCAACCCACAAACAGGCGCAACAATTAAAATTGCTGCAAAAACTGTTCCCGCTTTTTCTGCAGGTAAAAAATTCAAAGAACTTGTCAAATAGTTCGTTTTTTTCGCTAAAACGCACCCGAACAATATGTTCGGGTGCGTTTGTATTTAAAAATAGTGAATTTTGTATCACCCGCGTCTAAATGGACACCAAATTTTTTAGGTGCCTTACTAGCTGAAAAACAAACTGAATTCAAAGTTAAAGAGAAAATTAAAATTGAAACCAAGCATTGCTCATGATACAATTAAAGCCATGAGCTGGATATACTTATTAATTGCGTCTATATTCGAAATGGGCTGGCCTTTAGGACTTAAAATGGCTGACATTTCAAGTTTCAAAATTGCTTGGATAGTTTTTGCGGTTATAACAATGGCTTTGAGCGGGTATTTTTTATTTCTCGCACAAAAAACTATTCCGATAGGAACCGCATACGCCGTATGGACAGGCATTGGAATGATTGGAACATTTTTTATCGGCATCACAATTTTTCATGACGCGTTAAGTTTAATAAGGTTTATTGGTGTATTTTTAATACTTTCCGGCGTTATTATTCTAAAACTCTGTCACTAAATATTACACCAAGAGCTGCAAAAGACGCTCTGTATCTTTATCTCCGCGTCCAGAAATATTTACCACAACAATTTGGTCTGCGGTTGTTTGCGGCATGAGCTTTTCCAAATAAGCAACTGCATGCGAGGATTCAATTGCAGGAATAATTCCCTCCAAGCGAGAAAGGCGCGCAAATGCAGCAATAGCTTCATCATCGGTAACTGGATAATAATTAGCGCGCCCGCAATCGCGCAAATAGCAATGCTCTGGACCGCATCCAGGATAATCCAACCCGGCAGAAATTGAATAAGATTCAGTCACATTGCCGTTTTCGTCGCACAAAACATACTGCCTTTTTCCATGGAGAATCATTTTTTTGCCAACAGCAAGGCTAGCTGCGGTTTTTCCGGTATCGACACCTTCGCCCGCGGCTTCAAGCCCTATTAAATGGACATTTTCGTCATCCATAAACGCGTGAAACGCACCAATAGCATTACTTCCACCGCCAATACACGCCAAAACATAGTCGGGCAGGCGATTTTCTTTCTCTAATATTTGCTGTCTGATTTCTGCGCCAATTACAGATTGGAAAAAACGCACCATTTTCGGGTAAGGATTAGGTCCCACCGAGGATCCGAGAATATAAAACACATCATTAGCGTGCCTAATCCAATAGTCAATCGCCGCATCGCAAGCGTCCGAGAGGGTTTTAGAGCCCGTATCAACAGAATGCACCTTAGCGCCTAGCAGTTTCATCCTCTCAACGTTGAGATGTTGGCGAATAATGTCCTTTTCACCCATAAACACTGTACAGTCCAATCCCAAAAGGGTTGCAGCGGTAGCACTCGCAACGCCATGTTGTCCAGCGCCGGTTTCTGCGATTACACGCGTCGCTCCCATTCTTTTAGCGAGGAGAGCCTGTCCCAGCACGTTATTTATCTTATGCGCCCCAGTGTGATTAAGGTCTTCACGCTTAAGGTAAATTTTAGCTTTTCCATAATGATTTGTAAGATTTTTCGCAAAATACAACGGCGTAGGGCGTCCGGAATAGTCTTTCAAAAGGTCGTAAAGTGTTTTCAAAAAAGTTTCATCTTTTTTTGCTTTTTCGAATTCCGTATCCAAAGTTTCCAAAACACTTTTGAATTCATCTGGAACAAACGCGCCCCCAAACTCTCCAAAAAAGCCATCCTTATCAGGTAAATTGTATTTTAAATCTCTTACAAACATATTATCTCCAGTCAGTTAAGCTTAAAACAAACGCTTAAAATATTCTAATTTAAATCAATCAATTTGTAAACACATAAAACAAGCGGCGATTAAAATCGCCGCCAGTCACTAGTTTTAAGCTACTTTAGAAAATTTCTTTTTTTGCGGCGCTTGCAAATGCGCTTTTATTGCTGGAGCAAACTTATATGCCGCAAAGCCAATAGCAGCAAGTGCAACCGCGATTACACCAAAACGCCCTGTTTTACCCAGCTTTTGCCACCAGCCTTTTGTCGCCTGAGGCGCTGGCGAAGCCTCACCGGTTGTTTGTTTTATAGTCTCTTTCACTGTAGCAAAGACACCGTTGTCAAATTCTCCTCTACCGCTTGTTTTGACAACTGTTGCAACTTGATTGTCCTGAGTGCGGCACTTGTCTTTCAAATATACGTCCAAAGCTGAGCGCCCATCGTTAAAACGTCCGTTATTATGCCATTCTGTATGTGTATCCATTGCGTTCTTAATGAAAGTTTTTTGCGCATCATCACCTGATTTTACGGCATTGTAATATTCTTTTATTGTTTCAGCCATATCTTTTGCGGCACATTCTATTCTTTTTCCGTCAAGCGCATCTTCGGCAAAATCCTCTGCCACGCCTAATTATCACGATTTAACATAAATGGATTTTTCGTTAAAAAACCGTTTTTACCAGGTGAAACAAAGTCACCAGCCCCTCCAGTATTGGTAGAAAGAACCGGGGCGCCAGCAGCATAAGATTCAAACGGAGTAATTCCGCAAGGCTCGTACCTACTTGTAAAAATACCAACATCGGCGCAGTTTGCGAGACGATTGGGGAACAAACCGTTTACATAGCAAGCGTTTCCAGCAAATATACCTTTTTTACCATCAACTTCAATCTCTGCAATTTTTTTAAGTTCTTCTTTAATCAATTTCCACTCGGCATGGTCTTTGCCAAATGCGTCATTCCCGCCACCGGCACCAAACAAAAGTTTACTGTGCAACCGGGTTTCTAACGGAATAGAAGAATCTTCTAGAAACATTCTAAACGCTCTAGCCGTAATAGGCATACCTTTTTGAGGATCGGGGCGCCCCCATGAAAGGAAAAGTTTATCACCTTCTGAATACTTAGAAAGCCCGCCAAGAGACAATTGCAGCTTGTCATCCGCATGTCTCAAATCTTTCATTTTTTTGTCACCAAAAAATAATTTTGCAACCGCATCATTATCATTTTTCAAATTTTCTGTTGCTTCAGCAATTATATTGATTAAGTTGGTTTTGTTTGCCTTTTTGGCTTCAAAAATTTTATCAACACCATCCTCTTTTTTAAACGGTACATAGTGCCGAGCATCATCAATATCTTTAAAGATGTCATTCAATTTACCAGTACCAAAGAAACCTTTCGGGTTATCAGTAGCCATATTCGCTGGTTTTGAGCCATTTGTAACATCGACGGTTAAGTCCTCAATCTCTTTTAAAGACTTTGTCAGCCCTTTCGCAATATCTGCGGTAGCAAAATCTCTTGTTTCTTTACCAAAATGCTTAGAAACATTGCCCGGCACAACGTTATTTGGATATTCTTTTGTTGTAGCAATCGAAATCGAAGTCATATTAAAACAGCCAAAATCGTCACGGTACTTAGCGAAATATGGGGCAAAAAATTTGTATAATTTTTCGCAATCCGCATTTGAAGCCTCAGACTTTTCAATAGCTGCAGCTATTTTGAGGATTTTAGCGTAATGAGGACTTGCTTTTAATTTTTCCAAATCTTTCTCTGTTGCAATAACTCTAAAGAAATCCAATGGGTTTGCATATACACCTTGATACGCCCTGCCAATATTGTGCATAATAGGAACATATCGAATACCTTTCCAATATGAATCGTTAGAAGCTATTTTTTCGGTTGCATCAGAAAGCATAACGTAGGCAAAACGGTCATGAAGCAACATGTTTTGAGGAACGAATTTTCCATGCGCTTCCGTGCCCATATTTTCCAAAGACGTTTGCATAGCCCTTATTTGTTCTGTGAAGAACAAGTCACCAAGGTGTTTTCCCTTAAAAGTTTTCTCTGCACTGGCGAAATCACTACTAGCAGCGCCACCGTATGCCGTTGTTCCACCATACGCCGTTGAGGAATTAGAGTTGGAGTTTGCATACTTTTGAAAAACACCGTAAGCAGACTTACCGCCTGCCATTTCAGGGGTATGGATAAGGTACATGCCATCTTTTCTTGCGCCATTTGTATCAACTTTAAAAGTTCTAAATGGTACGTTAACCATTTCAAAACTATCTTTTGAAACTCGTTTTACAGTGCCGTCTAAGCCAACATCCTCTAATAGAAACATTTTATCAACTTTGTTGCCGTCTTTAGCTTCTGTAATTACCGCAAATCTTTCTCCATCATTTAGTTTGTAACTAGAGTCAACCAAAGTAAAGTCTTTGTCACGGCTTAGTTGCTCTTTGTTTTTAAATTTTTGAACCGACTCTTTTTTAACGACATACAACTGTCCTTTGTCATTATCGAATGAATAGTACGGCAGGAATGTCCTCACATCAATGTCTGCGCCACCGGTAAATTCTTTCCCATGTAAAGCCATTGCTTCAGGCAACGCTTCTGCTACGTCGCCTAGACCACCGCTTTTGTAAATACCACCGAGATAATTACTTTCTGTTGCATAAGCCGCAACTTGTTTAGAATTTTTTGCCGGATTTCCTTTGAAAGAAATCACTGAAAACTGAACCCGTGGTGATTGATTAGGGTTTGAACTAACACGATTTACCGATTTTCTTTGAACATGCCCCACAACCATTGGGGAAATTGCCTGAATTTTCATAAATAACACTCCTAGCGCACGAAATATATACTCGTATACATACATACAGAATATATCGCCAAAGATTTTTAATTGCAATAGGTAAGCTGGATTATTTCCCACAACAAAATGTAAATTTTTGTAAAATCGTTAATTAGACTTGCTTTCGGGTAAAATATCGTTTTACAAAATACATTACAAAAATTTATATTTTGTTATAATCTGTAATATTATTAGGCAAATCCTTCATTAAAAAGTGAAGAATTTGCCACAACAAGACATTTAGAATATTGAGCATGCCAAATATTTTTTAATTTTACAATGTAAAATCAGGCTCTGCCGGAAGTGTATCTTTTATACTTTGGATAAACTTCTTCGCCCTATCATCAGCCTTTGTCCAATTTATATTAACAAGCCCTCTTTGCACCCAGATTAGTTCTTTATAAAACTCGTACTGTGAGTTCAGCGCATCTATTTTTGCACTTATATAAAGTTCTTGCGCATCGGCAAGCTGAGTAACAGGCACTTTACCTCTGAGGTATTTCTCTTTTACAGCTTTGTAATTTTCCGCTTCTGCGAACATAGCTTTATAAGATTTTTCGATAACAAAATATTTCGAAATTGCTCTGTTAATAACTTCTCGAACATTCATTTCTATTTGCGTATTCACCTGATTTAAATACGCATTAAGTTCGTTCAATTCAGCCTTACATCTTGCAATTTCAGCAATCTTTTGCCCACCTTCAATAGGTTTCCACTGAGCCGCAATCATAACTCTTGTAGAATTTTCTCTCAAGCCGAGGTACGGAGTTCCAAGCATGCCGCCGCTAGACAAGTACGCGCTAGCCATGGACAAGTGTCCTTCTCTTTCATAGGGCAAATCTCGGTTAAACTGATTAGCAAATTCAACTGATAATTTTGCGTTCGGCAAAACAAACTTCTGTGCATAATTTCCGATTTCAGCTTTTTTCATCGCAATTGCAGCCTTAAGTTTTGTTGTTTCTGGCGACATGTAAAGTGCCTCCTCAACAAGCATATCTGTAAATTTGTCTAATTTTTGCGGAGTTCTAACGTGGTCAATAACATGAATATCAGACGTAAAGAAAGCTGGATCCAAAGCCGTCAGCGGTTTAAATGTATACTGCTCTTTTTGGTCTTTATACAAAATTTTATTTATAGTAATTTTCGTATTTTTGTATTCAGCTTTCATGTTAAGCAGTTTCTTCTCTGCCTCACTCACTTGTCCTGCCCAGCGAAGGACTTCTTCCGCGCCGCAGTAACCAGCTTTTTGCCGAACTCTAGCAATAGCAAGGTTTTCACGAGTTTCTTTAACGTATTCTTCTTGAACATTAATCATGTTTTCAAACATTAACGTTTCAATGTACAAAAATCCCAATTGAAGCCCCAAGTTCTGCTCAGTAAGAACTTTTTCAGCTTTTTCAAAATTCAATTTTTTATGTTTTACAATAATGTTTGTAACCAAATCTGGCGCATAAATCATTTGGTCAATACCAAAAACAAACTGTCCTACCGTTTTTGGAACATCAGAATATGATTCGGCATAAGCGCCATTATAACTTTGGTGCCCAAGGTCAAATCTCAATGTAGGCAAATATTTCAAGTATGCACTTATTGTAGAGCGCCTTGCCGCATCAATTAGATACCTTTTTCTTTGAACATCTAAACTGTTATCTTCCATCGTATTGAAAACATACGCCAAATCGTACTGCGGAATTTGTTTATGAGAAATTACCTGTGAATTATTCAACAATCTAAGTGGAGCGTGATACCCAAGCATTTCACCAGTATCACTGTTATAATAAATTACCGAATCATCATAGAATGGAATTTTTTCATTTTTGACAACATTTCCATGCAAAACCCCATGAATACTAAATGAGGTTGCCTCTGCAAGCTTTCTGTCCGTATCCGGTGTTGAAGTACCAAGCAGCGCACCCAGCTCAACATCTTCATTTCCAACCGAAGAAAAACTCGGCAGTTTACGCGCATTTAAATGAGCGTACAACTCTTTTCTTTGTTCAATGCTTAAATTAAACATCGGTGTAACAAAAACGGAATCAACATCAGCCGGAATTCTGTCCAGAGAGGCTTTGAGGTGTTTTTCACTTACTGGAAGAACAACAAAATCTATTGAATGATTTTGTTCTTTAAATTTCTTTTCAATAATGGCATGCCAATCTTTTTGTGTCTTATAAAAGTTTTCGTTAATTAAGACTGCGGTCTTTTGCTGTGTTGGGACAAGCTTTTTGAACAAAATAAAATCATTTACATATTGTTTAAGCGGGTTAAAAAAACTGTCCGAACCTAATTCCCTCAAACCGTATTCATTAATTGTAAGAACAAATTTGTTCTTATTCTTTTTGTCAGCCAAATACATACTTGACATGTAACCCAACGAAATAACCATTTTGGAACGAGACGCCAAAGCCTTATCAGAAGCCGTTTGGGCACTTTCTTTTGTCCAATCGCCTGTAAATATCAAGTCATTTGGAAAAACAGCTTTGTAATCTGGGCGCAAAGATTGTTCTATCGTAGATTGAAATACTTTTAAGACCTCTTGATTTTTATCTGATGGTCCATCAAATACAAACGCAAGCTCTATAGTCCTTGCGTTTGGAGCCAAAGGAACAGGTTTTGCGCCCGGAACCTCTGTTATTGCAAATGTCGATACGCCACTACAACTAAGCAGCAAAAAGGCAGTCAAAATAAGACTAATTAATTTTTTAATTCCCATACTCTTACTCACTAAAGAACTGAAACAATTCAAATTTATCAACAACTCAAGAAATTATCTATTAATTTTAAGAAATTGTAACTAAAATTAAAATATTTTAACCATTTTTACGGTTTTTTTGACTTTTTTATATGAATCTAATACAATGTGGCTGAGTCTACATATAAGCTGTTTGGAAGAGGAAAAATATGGGATTAAGAGAACATGATTTTTTATCACTAATGGAAGGCAAAACTTCTGACTACCAAAACCGCGTTGCACTAGGAATACGGGATGCTTTTGGATGGAAAGAATTCACCTACAAAGGATTAGGTCTTTTGTCAAGAAAACTCGCAACTCACTTGATTTACGACCTTGAAACCAAAAAAGGTGAAAAACTTGCAATATTATCAGAGTCTAAACCTGAATATGGAGCATGCGTTTTTGCTTCTGTTTTGGCTGGTTTTGTAACTGTTCCTTTAGATATTAAGCTTACAAAATATGAATTAAAATCTATACTTTTAGACGCAGAACCAACTGTTATCCTTGTTTCTCAAACATATTTAGAAATGGCTAAATTTTTAAAAGACGAAATTCCGTCGTTAAAACACATTTTGGTCATGGACGAACATACAAAAAACACTGACATTAAAAATATCTACGACTTACCTGACCGCTATAACGGCAAGTGGAGAAGAAGAAGTTCCAAATCAACCGCGTTTATTATTTACACCTCCGGCACAACTGGAGCACCTAAAGGCGTTGAAATCACATTCCACAACATTACTAGCCAACTGACGGATTTGCGTGAGCCATTGGAAGTTATTTTGCCAAACAAAAAAGTTACAGTTTTATCTATATTACCAATGAACCATTTATTTGAAATGACTGTAGGCTTTTGCACTTTCTTAAATTTTGGTTTTTCGGTTTATTACACGCAAAGCTTAAAACCTAAAGACATTACCGGCATAATGAGAGACAAAAAAGTTGAATTCATGGTTGTTGTTCCAGCCTTTTTAAAACTGCTCAAAGCAGGTATTGAAAGCGAGCTTAAGAACATGCCTAAATTCACACAATATATGTTTAATTTTATGTATCACTTTGCTAAATTTATTCCTTCATACGGAATCAAAAAGTTGTTATTTAAAAAAATCCATGACAAATTCGGCGGTAATTTTATTGGATGCATTTCCGGCGGCGCCCCACTAGACGTGGAAGTCGGTAGATTTTTCGAAAGAATTGGCATCAAAGTATATCAAGGTTATGGGCTATCAGAAACCAGTCCAGTTGTTGCCGTAAACACTGATAAACGTTACGACCTAGCCTCTGTCGGTCGCCCGCTCAGACATTTTGAAGCAAAAGTTATCCCCGATACTGGCGAATTGTGGCTCAGAGGTCCATCAGTAATGAAAGGCTACCACAATCAACCCGAAATGACAGCAAACGTCCTAGACGAGGATGGATGGCTACACACCGGAGATATTGCCAAAATCGACCGAGACGGACACGTTTACATCACTGGTAGAATTAAAAACATGATTGTTCTTCAAGGCGGCAAAAAAGTATTTCCAGAAGAAGTTGAAACCGTTCTTGAAAAAAGCAATTACATCGCTGAAGTTTGCGTTCTCGGCGCTTCAAGAACATTTGGCGCAAAAGATGGCACTGAGGAAGTTGTAGCCGTTTGCGTTCCCAAAGAAGAACTTTACAATTCACATAGCGCAGAAGATGTTGCGGCAATGATTAAAGCAGATGTAAAAACTCTTTCACAACAATTAACAATGTATAAACGTCCTAGCAACGTTATTATCGTAAGAGAACCGTTGCCCAAAACCACAACGCGAAAAGTTAAGCGCAACGACGTAAAAAAACTAGTTTCAGTGTAAATTACATAATAAACATTACAGTACATAATATCGCAATCTTAAGGGAGTTAAAATTTAACTCCCATTTATTTATGCTTATTTAGAATTTATTTTTAACTACGCATTTTAACAATTCTTAAAAAGTTGTTTACAATTTTGGAATTTAAGAATATAATTCGTGTATAATTGTTTTCTCTATAATATTTACAAAATTTGAGGTCATATCTCGGCGATTTTAATGTGTACAGGGAGAATTAACATGAGTATTCAGCCTATATTGCCTTACAAAAATTTCACCCATATTAAACAACAAACAAAGTTTGAACCGAATGCAACAGAACCAAAACCTAACAACAACGGCATCTCTTACGTAGCAATCGGCGGAGCTGTAGTTGCTGGAATTGGCGCTGTTTTTGCCGGGTACAACATATTAAAAAAGGGGAAAACGCCCAAAACAACTGCCCAAATTGAACCTAGTGCTATAGTAAAAGATTTTATACAACTTTGCAAAACCGCAACACCAGAAGATTACTGCGCCTCGGCGCAAAACCTGAGTAACGGCATTTTTACTAAAGATTTACATTCACATTCAACTCATTCCGACGGCTACGGAATCGTTACAAATATTTTAAACCAGGTTTGCGATTACGCCAACGAGTTATTCAAAAAAACAGGCAAAAAATTTACTTTCGCACTCACTGACCACGACCGTGTAAGTGGCGCAAAAGAAGCCCTTGAAATAATCAATGCAAACCCCGAAAAGTTCAAAAATGTCACCTTCGTTCCAGGGGTCGAACTCAGTTTTTCATTCATATCAAATGGAGAAATAAAAAGTGGTGAACTACTAACATACTTTATAAAACCTGAGTCTAAAGCAATGCAAACTCTAGTTGAGGACTTAAACAAAAACCGCAATAAAATGATTGACGATTGCATTAGCAATCTCGGCAACGACTTTTCAAGACATGAAATGGAAAATTATTTCATAAACAAAGATGGCGAAACGTTCGCTTATAACCTGCATTTTCGACTCAGAAATTACGCACAAATTAAAAATCGAGTTAACAACATGGCAAAAGAACAAAATTGCGATAGCCATACCCTTTACGAAAAACTGATGAATGAATACGTCTTTTACCCAGGCGGACGAGTAGGCAAGCCGTTTGTTTCTCCAGAAGGTTTTGACGAATACTTAAAAAGAAATCAAATAAAAACCAATACGCCAATTATTGACGAAAAGGTAAACGATATTTGTAATGAATTTTTCCCAAAAATTGTTGACGGAAAAATTGTCTCCAATACAGAGAATTCATTCGAAAAAATAATAGACACACTTAAAGATGAAAATGACGTCGTGCTAGGCTTTGCTCATCCGTATTTTCTCGCTGAGCAAATGACTGACTTTAAAAGCGAATTTGATAAACTGCTAAATATGTCCAAAAATAAAATCAAATTCACGGAAAGCTACCATCAAGCCTATAACGACAAGCTCCCCAAAAATGTAATAAATTCAATAAATGAATTTTTAGAAAGCCGCGGATTAATACCAATTGGCGGCAGAGACAACCATAGAGGAAGTTTTTTATAACATAGCATTGCAAAAAACGCCCGCCAGGATTATAATAAGTAAATTGCGGAGGTTATTTTTATGGATTATATTTTAGTTTTATGCACTGTTCAGGACAAAAAACAGGGAAAAGAAATCGCAAAACAGCTTGTTTCTGAGGGAATTGCAGCATGCGTAAATATAGTACCTAAATTGCTATCAATTTATCGCTGGGAAGGAGAAATTTCCGAAGACGAAGAAGCGCTAATGCTTATAAAAACCAAAAAGACTTTGTTTGAACAAGTTCAAAACCGCATTTTACAGCTCCACACTTACGATTTGCCAGAAATCATTGCATTTGATATTTCTGATGCAAACAAAGCATATCTTGACTGGATAAGCAAAGAAACTGGCTCAAAACTTACTTAGTGCTTACCGTATAGCGCGTATCCAGCGCAGGATTAGAAACCGGTGCGCGCTGAATGTTTTGTTGCTTTGCTTTTGCCCAAAAATGATAAACAGGCAACCCAACAAGTGTAATCAAAAGCCCTGGAACAGTGTACAAAGGCTTGTAAAAAGTAAGCATTACAATAACAAATGACGCAATTACTAAAAACAAAACAGGAATCAGCGTATTTACACGATACAATATTTTTTTATCTGCATACATTTTTCGCATCTTAAAAATTCCGAAAATAGTTATAACATAAAAAATCAACGACGCATAAATCACATAATCTAAAAGTTGAGAATAATTGCCCCACAATATCAACAGGCAAATCCATACGCATTGCAACCACAATGAATTAACCGGCACGCGCGTTTTGCGATTTATAACGGCTAAACTTCTAAAAAACAATCTGTCTTTCGCCATTTTGTAATAAACTCTCGAGCCTGTAAGAATCATGCCATTTGCGCACCCAAACGCAGAAATCGCGACAATGCCAGAGATTGCAACCATGCCGGCAGTGCCGAAAATCTGGTTAATTAATTCCGCAGCAACAATGTCCTCGGGAGCGTTTTTTATAACTTCAAGCGGCATTACCCCAAGATAAATTGAATTTATAAATAAATAAAGCGTGATAACAAGTCCTGTACCAATCATAAGAGCGCGCGGAATATTTTTCTCCGGCTCTTTGATTTCTGATGTAATAAAAGTAACATTATTCCAAGTTATTGACGCAAACAACGCGCCGACAACAGCCACGCCCAACATTCTCAAAGTTGAAAAACTCAAAGAAAATGCATTATTTGCAAGAGAAAAATTCTGCATTATAACGTCATGGTTTAAACCAAAAAATATTCCACAACTAATTATTGCAATCATCGAAAAAACTTTTGTAACCGTAAAAAGATTTTGAGTAAACACACTGTGCTTTATGCCGCGAGAATTTATAAACGTAATCAAAATAACAGTAAACATTGCAAACAACTGCTGAGTTGAAAAATGATATTCTCCAAACGAAAGCAAAACTCTATGCGAACTTATAAACGGAACAACTATTCCAACAAACTTTGCGAAAGCAATATCAACCGCAGCAAGAGTTCCAGTCTGTATAACCAGGAAAAGCGTCCAACCGTAAAGAAATGCCAGTTTCTCACTAAAAATTTTTTTTAGATAAATATACTGCCCGCCTTCATCCGGAATTGTTGCAGAAAGTTCACCATAACAAAGCGCCCCACAAATCGTAGTAAACCCAGCTACAATCCAAATTAACATCATAAGCCACGCCGAATTTACCTGCCGCGCAATATCCGCTGAAACAATAAATATCCCGCAGCCAATCATTGAGCCTGCAACTACCGAAACGGCATCTTTAAGCGTTAATGTCCGTTTTAATTTTTTTGACATATTCCCTTCTTTTTAAGCGGTCAGTAAAAACATTTTACCACAAGAGAAAAATATCTGCCTGATAAATTCTCACAATTATTCGCACCCAATTTTAAGTAATTTTCCACGGCAAAATTTAGACCAAAAGGTTTAGGCGGATAGTCCATATGGTCGTATACATAGATTAAAAATAAGCGATAATAGAATTGTAGGAGGTGAGTAGTAAAGTGCTCAATGGGATTTACAATGATTCTTTAAATAGCAACTATATCGGACGCGAAAACAACGTCGTTCAAATTGCAGACGCTCAAAAGCGCTATGCAACATCGCCATTTAAAAATTCTCATTTTATTGATGAAACACAAATTTCTAACGAAGCGTTAAATTTATATGAAAAAGAACAGGATATTAAAAAGTTCGCTTCCCTCGCGCTTTCCGATGATTCCGACTCGTCTCATTTGGCATTAATTGAGCAGGCGTTTTCTAACGGTGTTAAATCTCCATTTACGGATGACTTGCTAGAAAATCTTCTGGATAATCAAAAGTTTTTAGATGACATAATCGGCTAAATAAATGAGTGAGGGCACACAAGAAAATTTCTTATCAATTCCGCATGCCGAAATTGAAGAAGATAATAGTTTTGCAAACGCATTAAAGAACTACGAGGATAAGAGTTTCAGCGCAGCTCTTGATATTTTGCTGCCTGGCTGTGAACGCGACAAAAGCGGGCAGTACGCTGCATTAATAGGCAATTGTTACCAAAAACTCGGCTCTCTTAATGATGCCATTAACTACTGGCAAAAGGCAATTTCACTTAATCCAACCTGTCACACGGCATTTTTAGGATTGGGCAGCGCCTCTTATTCTAAAAACGATATAAAACAAGCCTTGATATACTGGCATATTGCATTAAGCATTTACCCCGACAGCCCCCAACTAAACTACAATATCGCAACAGCATATTCTAGGAAAGATGAACGATTTCTTGCGGTATATTATTTTGAAAAATTCTTAAAATATTCACGCTCGAATAATAGTAAAGATTACAAATACGTTATAAGTATAATCACAAGCCTTCGAGTAAAAGCAACAGAACTAATAAAAAAAGCAACCAAAGCAATAGCCGCAAACAAAATAAACGCAGCCGTTCAATTTTACATAAAAGCAGTAAAGAATTACCCAATACAGCCTAAAGTTGCGCAAAACGTAGCCAAAATTTTTGCTCATGACAGAAATTTTGACAAAGCTATTGAATATTACAAAAGCGCAATAAATATGGATGAAAACCTTAAAATTTGCCTAATTGATATTGCAAATGCTTATATGTCACAATATAAATTTGAACTTGCTTATTGCTATTTTACTCGCTTTTTACGAGATTACAGTAAACAATCTGCCCCAATCAAAGGAATTGAAAAACTCGCAGAATATGCTCAAGGGAAAATGAACGCAACATACGACGCATCACAACATTTTAACCTCGCACTTAATTTTGAAAACGAGCTTAAATACAGAGAAGCACTTGATGAATACGAAAATTATGCAATTTTAACCACGGCAAACGCAGAACGTGTTCAGGAAAGCATAAAAAAACTCACATTAATGATTTATCCTGAAAAAATATTGATAAAAAGATTAATAGGTGAAATAGAAGAACTCTCTGCAAAGGGTGATTACGAAGAATCGATTCCGCTTTGTGACAGAATTATTCGACTCTCGCCCCTAAACTCCAGAAACGCACACTGGGCAAGCAAAAAGAAACAAGAATTTTTAAACTTGATATTCAAAAAACGAGACGGCAAAAAGAAATGATAAAACAACTAAAAAAAATCTTGTATAAATATGTTCTCCGAAAAAAATATTTAAGAACAGGTGAGTGTATCGGTTGCGGCGCGTGTTGCACACATATTTATGTAAAACACATGAAAGGAGTTGTAAAAACAGAAAAAGAATTTCAACAACTAAAACGCCTGCATCCCTTCTACACTTATTTAGAAATACTAGGAGAGGACGAAACCGGATTGTATTTTGAGTGCAAAAATTTGGACAAGAACTCAAAAAAATGTAAAATTCATAAAAAACGTCCTGGAATTTGCCGTAGATACCCACAAGAAGAAATTTTTCTTTTAGGCGGCACCCTAAAAGAAGATTGCGGTTACAAATTTGTGCCAATAGATAGTTTTGAAGATGTATTAAACAAAATCAAAAAAAGTAAATAGCACCAAACCCGTTGACCGAGCTAAAAAATATCAACATATCAATGAAAATATTTAGGTTATCAACATTTTAAAAGTTATTTACAATAAATTTCAAATAAAATATTGCAAAAAAAAAATCAGCGGATTATAATATAATTAATGGAACGGCGTAAGAGAATTACGCAGTAACAATTGAAAGTTGAATATGGGATTGTAGCTCAGTTGGTTAGAGTGCCTGCCTGTCACGCAGGAGGTCGCGAGTTCGAGCCTCGTCAGTCCCGCCATTAAATTAAGAGCCTTTTCAAGAGGCTCTTTTTTAATTTCTAACACTCAGTTGCGCTTGCTCATCTGTTGCATTTTCATGCCAAACCTTGTAGATTAAGTAATTTTGGTTTAAGATTTTGGAATGAAAAATGCAATCGTTATAAAATTTGTTAATCCAAAATACGCCGAAAATGAGCTTAACAACATAGGATTTGACGATTCTTATCGCCATCATGCCGCTAAAAAAAACTCATACAAAACTATTAAAATGCTTAATTTGTCCCCGCAAGAAGCTTCAATACTAAAACAATCCGCTTTGGCTCTTGGATTTGATGCCGCTGTAAACCGTGGGGTTATAGATTGCAGCGTTGATTATTCTGACGCGCTTTTGACCGGCTCGCTTGTACAGTTTGAAAAGCTAGCCCGCTCTATTTCCAGACAACCTTTTCGTCTAAAGTGGCTCTCAACGCAGTTGGCTGCCATATTTTCAAATAATTTAACTGCTTTAAAATTAAAAAACACAACTTTTGATTGGTCAAAACCTTATTTAATGGGCATTTTAAACATAACACCCGACTCTTTTTCAGATGGCGGCGACTTTTTCAGCGTTGAAACCGCGCTCAAACATTTTAAAACGCTTGTCGATGATGGGGCTGATATTATCGATATTGGCGCAGAATCTACACGTCCAGGACATCGGGTTTTAACTCCAGATGAGGAACTTGCTCGGTTAAAGCCAGTTTTGACAGAGTTAAAGAAACTTAATTCCGGCATAAGCATTTCTGTAGACACAAGAAATGTAAAGACCGCAGAAATCGCGTTAGAGCTGGGTGCCGATATAATTAATGACGTCGGCTTTAGTGGCTACAACAAAGAAATGATATCATTTGTCAACGCAAACAATGTACCCTACATAGTCATGCACAATCAGAATATCCAAAATAATCTCGTAGATGACGTTTATTGCTCATTATCAGAGATATTGCAAAAAATAACCGCACCCGTAATTGCGGATATCGGTATTGGTTTCGGGAAAACAGTCGAACAAAATTTTGAACTACTTAATCGAGCGGAAGAATTTAAAAGCCTTGGCGTACCGCTTCTTGTTGGGCATTCCAGAAAATCATTCCTTTTTAAAACTTTTGATTTCACTCGAGACGAGTTGGACGAAGCAACCACAGCTATTTCCACTCAGCTTATCTCGTCAGGCGTTAATATTTTGCGGATTCACGATGTAAGGCGGCACAAGCTCGCACTAAATGTTATTTCGAAATTAACAAACGCGTAATTTTCTATTCCCAGTTTTTATAAATTCTATATATAGCATTCTCAAGAGCAAGCTGTGGCTTTATATACGATTTCAGCTGCGAATGTGTTTCGCTCAGAATTCTAATATCATCAAGCATTTTATCAACTATTGCAGGGTTGGATGAATTTGCCAGTGCCGTTTGTTTAATAAATTGTTGAAACTGCGTCAAAAGCTCATGCGGAGTACAATTTGCAGTTTCTGCGTTTGCTAAAAGTTTTGCGGCAATATTGTTAATTTCCAATCTATCAATTTCTGGGTAGTATCTTAATTCCTGCGAAATTAAACTAGTATCAACATTTGAAGAATGAACAGCTGGAACATAAAAGTTTTGAGAACGAGAAATTATTGTTTCTATCAAATCACTTTTGTCTCTTGTTAAAAATATAAATGTAGTATTGGCAGGTGGTTCCTCAATTGCTTTTAGCATAGAATTCGCACTTTCTTCTTGAAAAACCTTACGAGTTATGCCATTTGGTATCCAAAATTTTTCTTTTTCATTATCCTCAAACGGCAAAGAATACCCATTTTGTTTAAATTCATTAATTTGCTCTTTTTCTTTTGAATTAGGTGTCTTTATCTCCGCATCACAAAAAATAAAAACCCTATGATATTCGCTAGTTGTTGAAATAAGATTTTTTATTGCTTGAGTTTGTTTTACAGATATAACAGTTTTTGAGGAATCGTCATCTGGCTTAAAATCCAATTTCGAGACAGTTATTACAGAGGGATGGTTGTTATCCTTTACCCAATTACAATTCAGGCAACAACAATTAGCGTCTTTTCTCTCCTTACAATTCAAAATTCGGGCAAGGTTTAGCGCAAGAAGGTACTGTGCAAAAGAATTCTCACCATAAAAAATTAATGACTGCGGAAAATTTTTTTTCTCTCCGCCAATAAGCAGTGAAAAGTACTCGTTTATAAATTTTAAATTATTTTTTATATATGGTGAAAACATTATTCCGCCTTACTTAGTATTATTTGTTCTAGCGCGAGCTGCTCAGAGGGTACTTGACCCGTTTTCATTTTAAACTCACAATCTATAAGATTTTTTTTGAGCTGCAATAGGTCATCATACCTATAACTCCTGATTTTCTCGAGTTCAAGTTTTACACGATATTCATGCATATTAACTTTTTTTGATATTTCAAATGCCCCAAAATCCCGTGAAAGCAACTTTAGATTAATAAAACGCGAAATCGTACTTTGCAAAAGAGCCAAAATTTGAAGTGGATGCTGAGTTTGGGTGAGCATATCAAATTCTTTCATCGCCGCATCTTTACGAGAAAGAATAAAATAATCAACAAGCTTAAACACATCTTGCGTAACCGTGCAAATATTTTCAACCTCTCTCACTGATGGTTTTGTGTTTGGGTAAATATAAAGTTTAAGCTTTTTTAACTCATTATCTATAACTCTGAGATTTGAGCCAAGCATTTCAATAATTTTAGCAGTGCAATCTGGAGTTAAGGCGATTTCATTTTCTTTTCCGAGTTTTGTAATTACGGTTGGCAAGGTTTTATCGTACGTTGGTAGTTGTTTAAACTCTCTAACTTCACAATTTTTAGCAAGTATTTTATAAAACTTTTTGCGCGCATCGATTTTTTTGTCAGAATTGCGCTCAATTTTATACAAGAAAATAATATGTATCTGCTCTGGAACAGAAGAAAGTGCTTTTTCAATTTGCCCAAGCTGCTTTTCGTCAAACACATTTTCGCTTTTACTTTCAAAATAGTTTTCACAATTAATAACAATAAGACTATTCCCAAACATCATAGGCTGAGTGCTTAAAATATCAATCAAATCAACAAATTTGGGGTTGGAATAAACTTTATAATTCATAGAAATAAAAGACTTATCGAGAAGCTTTTTTTTAAGCTTCCCGATATCTTTTTCTATTAAAAAATCTTCTTGTCCATGAAATAAATATAAAGTCATTTTACGCGAATTAGCTTTCTATCAAAAGGCTGGCACCAATTACACCGGCTGTATTTCCCAACTGAGCAGGAACGATTTCAACCGACCCGCCAGAAATAGGCATAGCTCTTTCTTTCAAGGTTTTTTCTATCGGTTTTAATAATATATCTCCCGCTCCAGCAACGCCACCACCAATAATAATTTTCTCTGGGTTCAAAAGATTGACTACACTTGCCATTCCGATACCGATATATTTACCGATTATTTCGAAAATTCGCTTTGCAACTGCATCGCCTTGTTTTGCCGCTTCTGCAACAACATAAGGCGTTATGTCTGGATTAGCAAGTTCGCGGTATTTTGTGGATTTTCCACCTTTTATGTAATCTTCAGCAAGCGCGACTATTGCCGGACCTGATGCGTATGCCTCAAGACAGCCAGTATCACCACACCCGCAAATCGGAGCATCATCCATAGAAAGTTTTATATGCCCAATTTCACCTGCGGCGTTATCTGCACCCCGAACTATTTTACCGTTAACTATCAACCCAGAGCCAATACCGGTGCCAATTGTAATACAAACAAGATTTTGGCAGCCTTTTCCTGCTCCATAATTAAGTTCGCCTAAAGCTGCACAGCGCACATCGTTATCAACTTTTGTTGGAATTTGAAACTCATCTTGCATAATTTTGGCAATTGGAACATTTACCCAGCCGGGAATATTTGGTAAAAGTCTTACTACGCCGTTTGTGCAGTCAATTTGCCCAGGAAATCCAAAGCCAATACCTTCTATAACGTCTTTTGATGTTTTTGTTTCTTTCATCAGGTCTGATACGGCTTGTTTTATGCTGGAAACTGTATATTCGTAGCCCATTTCTGCTCTTGTTGGAATTGAATTTGAGTAAACAATATTACCTTCCTTATCAACAAGCGCGATTTTTACGTTTGTTCCACCAACATCAACACCGATTCTGTACTTTTTATTCATTTTTCACTCCCTAAATAATTGTCATGCTTAGATTTTAGCATAAAAAAATTACCCAATGGTATGATGTTAAAATGATTTGTATAATGTTTACAATTATGACTTTTTCCATTTCGTAAGTATAATTATTTATATGAAGAAGTTAGTGGCTATTTTAATAATATTTACCGTTGTTTTTGCTCTACCAGTACAAGCAAAGAAAAAAAACTTGGGGGAGCCTTTATCTCAAAATACAAATTCTGGTTATGCCGGCAAACTCCCTGATATTCAATCAGAATTTGACTATTTACGTCCTAATCGCAGTTCTAAAGACATTATAAGAGTTGACGAAAATGTAAAAATTAAAGACCTTGTTCCCGCACCACGTAAAGAAAAAATGTACATCGATGTTATTAAAAAGAAAGATAAGACATCAAACTATATCCACGATGTAAATGACATCATTCAAACTCTCGAAAAACTTAAAATCTCTATTATTCAAGGCGCAAAAACACAAATTTTTAATGCCCAAGTTAGTTATTTTATTGATTTGGCGTATTATTTGCAGCGCGAATATGGTGAAAAACCTGAAGCCAGCTACATTTCCTACAAACGAATAATGGAACTTTCTAATTATGCCTATAGCGTTGCTACTTTGCGCAGAGAAGCTCAATATTATGGGAAATACCTCAGTTACAATGACGAAGGTTATATTTACAGCCCAGAATATGTAAACGAACAAGTTCAGTATCTTTTAGACGCAATTAACCAAACTTTGCCCATATTAAAAGATATTGAATAAAATAAGTTGCTTAAACTTTACAAAAATTCATATTTACAATTCTTAACATTACTAGCAAATTTATTTTTTCAGGAGCATTAAAACAAATGTACAAACTCCTCTATAAACTCCATAAACTAATTCTATCCATCTCGGCTTAAAGCGAAAGCAAAAGCCGATTTTTTTTATTGCAATAAATAAATTAAAAGAACCCCAAATGGGGTTCTTCTAGCAAATAAAATTCGTTCCGTAGCGCGTTGCCCCAAGGAAAACGCATTCTTTCAACAAATGCTCCATATTGTTGTAAATTTGTTTTGGGGGTCTTTTTTGCGCTTCTGCAATTTTTTCTGCAGTAACAGCATATTGCTCAGCTATTGCAAGTGTATATTTTTTAAATGGGTTGTTTTGCATTTTACTTATCCTCTCTCATTTTTATTATTTAAAGTATGAAAAGCCTTCTTTTATACCGTTGTCAATCATTTTTTCAATGCCGTCTTGCATTGTATCGAGTGATTTTTGCGCTGTTTCAAGCTGGGCTTTTTCAGTATTAAGCACTTTTTCCTGACACTGGTACTGCATACTCATGTTGTTGTACATTGTCATAAACTCAGTACTACTCATTACATCAGCCGCGACTGATGGCTCATCTGTTCCTTCGGACAACGCAACGGAATTTTGATACTCCTTTAACATTCGCGAAGATTCATCCGAAGCTGCATACGAAAGTTTTTGTAGCTGGTTTGTAATCTGCATTAAGCGATACTCAATATTTGCTTTCTGCATGACAATGAATAGGTTTGTGCCTTGTGCAACGGCTAACGACATATTATACTCTCTTTCTCTAAATAAATATTTTGCGGTATTATTTATATCTCTCGTATATATATAAAGTATTCTAATATATAAAAATTGCTATTTTTGATATAAATTGCTTAATACTTTGTTACAATTAACGCAAAATTCTGATAACTCCAATAATTAAGTTATATATACAGTTTTTTATAATACCATTTTTATTGTAAAATATGTATATAATATGGACTTGGAGGAATGAAAATGAATTTAAATCAATATTTAGAACATACACTTTTAATACCAGATGCAACAAAAGAAGAATTGCGAAAACTTTTTGATGAAGCTGTTTTGCATGAGTTTTACGGCGTTTGTGTAAACCCTGTTAACGTAGCTTTTGCAAAACAATATTTAAAAAATTCTAATGTTAAAATCGTTACTGTTTGCGGTTTTCCATTAGGGGCAAATACCAGTACTGTCAAAGCTTTTGAAGCCGCAGAAGCTATTAAAGACGGCGCTGATGAAGTGGACATGGTAATAAACATATCAGCATTAAAAGATAAAAATTATGAACTTGTAAAAAGTGATATTAAAACAGTTAAACTCGCTTGCACGGGGCATATTTTGAAGGTAATCATAGAAACAGACTTGCTAACAAAAGATGAGATAAAAAAAGCTTGCGAAATATGCATTGACGCGGGGGCTGATTTTGTAAAGACATCTACTGGCTTTGTAAAAAATGGATTAGGAGCGCAACCGGAAGACGTTGAGCTTATGTACAAAACTGTAAGTGCTGCCGGCTTGAAGGTGAAAGCCTCTGGCGGCGTCAGAGATGCACAAAAAGCTAAACTTGTTATCGAAAAAGGTGCTTCAAGAATCGGTACATCTTCATCTATAAAAATTATTGAAACCAAATAAATATCTGTAGGGAGGCAGATAAGCGTTTTGACTTTGTTAAAGCGAATATTATTAATATTAATCATTAGCCTTTTAACCTGTTTTTGCGGGTTAAGGTCGTTTGCTGATGTCAAAATCAACAACGTAAATTTTGACAGTTCTAATGCTTTTATGTTTCTTTCAACATCAAACTATACATCAGAGCAGCCAGACATTTCATCAACAACGCTATCAAATCCAAACAGGGTATTTTTCGATATAAAAAACGCTATTTTAACTCGACCAAACGAAACCTGGTATTTTCGGGGCAGTAATATTACACAGATTAGGGTTTCACAATTTTCAACCAATCCAAACATTGTTCGAGTCGTATTCTACTACAATTCAAGTTTCAACCCGAAAAACATTAACGTTATAAATATAAAGGGAAATTATCTTTTTCGCTATGGTAATATAGCCCTTTCCCAATGCAATTTTACAAGAACATACCGCGCAGAACATTCAGACCCTGCTGATTTTATAGAAAAAATGGTTTACATTCCTCAGAGTGAAATCCAGCAGACACCCACTATTCCATCCATGTCTGAAATTACAATGCAAAATGTACAAAAAGCTTTTTCGACCGCAGCACAAAACGCAACTAAGCCTGCGGCTATTCAAAAAAACATTCCCTCAGTACCAAACAATTTCAATTGGAATAAGGTTTTTAGGGTACGAACCCAGTTCTTTTTATCAAGGGTCGATGTAAAAAGAGGGAATATACTGGTTTTAGGGTCTGGGCGAATTGCGCTAGAAAAACCCATATACCTAACAAACCCAACTCGAGTTGTGTTTGATATGCCAAATACAATGGTATCAAACCGTTTTAAAAACGTCGAAATTCAAATATCAGAAAACGAGTCACTAAAAATTGGACAGTTTGAGCCGTCTAAAGTTCGTTTAGTAATTACAACACAAAATCCAAAATCATTTCGCCCAATTTTTTCAAGTGATGGGCAGGGCATTTTGCTTGGACATGACTCCAGACTTTCTGGGATAAAGCTTTACGAAAAAGGCGCCCAAACACTTTCGACAAGCGTAAAAGCCGAAAATTCCATGACAAATATTTTTAGCTTAAACTATTCTGCCCCTGTCGTCTATTCAGTAAAAGAAAATAACAACAAATTTGAACTTATGGTTTATAACGCCACTGGTTTTAATGAAGAAATATTTAAGCGCGCAATAGCAGACTCAAAACTTTCAAATATGAAAGCGTCCAAAATGGCTATAGGCGGTGTAAAATACGAATTTGAGTTACAAGAAAACGCAGAAACCGAGGTTTACACCTGCGAAGATGGGAAACAATTAAAAGTTAGAATTAAAAACAAAAAGCTAACAACAACCGAAAAAGCTACGAAGACTTCAAACACAACAACATACAAAGGCGTAGGGTTGATTGTAATTGACCCTGGACATGGCGGCGTTGATAGTGGGGCAATTAGAGCCGGAATTAACGAAAAAGACATAAACCTAGATGTTTCAAAACTCGTCCACCAAATTTTGACGAAAAAAGGTTATAAGGCTGAGTTAACTCGTTGGGAAGATAAAACGCTTTCACTTCAAGAACGCGTAGATTTTTCTGATAATAATAAAGCCTCTGTTTTTGTAAGCATTCACGTCAATTCCAGCGTAAGCTCTGAACCAAATGGGATAGAAACCCACTGGTGGACAGAAGATGGACAAAATTTGGCAAAAGTTGTTCACGCTGAATTTGCAAAAAAAGTAAAAGCAGTCGACCGTGGACTAGTTAAGTCAAAATTCTACGTAATAAATCACACAAAAGCTAAGTCAATACTTGTTGAAATTGGATTTATTTCGAACGATAATGAACGTAACGAGCTTATTACACAAGAACGCAAACAAAACACTGCAGAAGGAATTGCTGAAGGTATTATAAAATTTATGAAGAAAGAAGGACTTAAGTAATATGGACGAGCGCGCAATTGGTGTTTACGACTCAGGAATTGGCGGAACAACAGTGTTTCGTGAACTAAACACGCTTTTGCCAAACGAAAATTATATTTATTTTGGCGACACAAAAAACCTTCCATACGGCACAAAAACGAAAGCTGAACTCTTAAAAATTTCTAGTAAAATATTTGATTTTTTTGCTCAAAAAAATGTCAAAGCAGTGGTAATGGCTTGTAACACAACGTCTTCAATGGTTTATGAAGAAATGAAAGTGCGTTACAAGTACAAAATTTATCCACTCATTCAAACAGCGGCAAAGTGTATCGCTAAACGCTATACAGGTAAACTGGGAGTTTTGGCCACCCTTGCAACAATTAAATCTAATAAATACAAAGACGAACTTTTAAAAAACAATCCTGCTTTGGATGTTATACAAAATGCTTGCCCTGAATGGGTTAAACTAGTAGAGAGCGGAAACTATGAACTAAGCTCAAACCTGCAAATTATAAAGGAAAGGCTCAAACCGTTGGTGAATGCTGGTTGCCAAAATATTATTCTCGGGTGCACTCATTATCCTTATCTTACAGGTGTTTTGAAAAAAATTACAGCAAACAAAGTTAATTTTATTAATCCAGCGAATGATTTCACAAAATTTATTGCTGAAGATTTAACTCGCCAAAACCTTTTAGCGACCAAAAGGGCAACCCCGCCAGTTTTTTACGTTTCTTCAGATGCAGAAAACTTCATGAAAGCGTCTAGGACTTTTTATCAACTCGAAAAACCGCCAATACTGATTAATCTTTAGGTCGAACGACACCCATTTCCTCATAAAGGCATTCTAGCATGTGCCTTGCAGGATAGTAGTCCGGTTTAGTTTTAAGGAGCTTTTCGAGTGTTTCAATCGCTCTTGGGCGCTTAAGCGATAATACAAAGTATTTCGCAATAAGCACTTGCACCTCAGGGTCTGAGTAACAAATTTCTTCAGCTTTTAGCAAAAAATTGTATCCTAAATCAAAGTATCCATAGTTTAAAATAACACGCCCTAAAAATTTATAAGTTTCGGGATTAAACTTAAAGAGAATTTTTTCTGCAAACAAGATTTTATCTACACAATCAAATTTATCATTCCATAGCAATACATCCAAATCTCGCTCCAAAAAGTTACGTATTTGCAGAGCACTTATTTTTATTGGGAGCGTATTATTCATCAAATTTACAATACAATTCCCCCATTGAATGGCAGGACTATCTATCTTGGACTTATCCCAAATAGACTTCGCTTTGTTAATATTTCCTTGCGCAAACTCGCAGTAACCATATTCGTACTGGAGGTTTAATTTTTTAAATATTTTTGCAGCTTGCTTATACTCTCTTTTTTCAAATAATTCTAGAGCCTTTTTGTGTTCTTCAGATTTCATTTTTACGATTCACTATTGCTAATGCCTTAAGTTCGTCAAAGGACGTTTTTGTACTTCTATTTGCCTCAAGGTTTGCGTTTTTAACCGCGTTGTATATTTCTTCGCGATATATTTTTACTCCTTGCGGGGCATCAATCCCAATTTTGGCTAAACCACTTTCGCTATCCAAAACTGTAATAACGATACTATCATTAATTATAATTTTTTGACCTTGTTTTCTAGCTAATATAAGCATTTTTTTACACTCCTTGCGGGAATAACGGATGATTTGTAAGATATTCAGTATTATTAAGAATAATTTGAGCCGCATCTTTAGTTCTTTTGTTCACAATAACTGGGGCGAGAAGGTTTATTGTTGAGTCATTCGGGCGCCCACTGGGAATATTGACAAGATTCAACGTAAGGACGTCATCAATAGACTGCAAATCAAGCATATCAACTGTTTTGTCATCTATTTCAAAGTTATATTCTATTTTAAAATTAGATGCACTCGAAACAGGGAACGCAAGTTCAGGATATTCTACCGATTGCAGCCACCTAAAAACGTTATTGTTATCGTTTTCAATCAAGATAAATTTTTGAGCGTGCTCAAAACCTATAATCGGCGAAATAAATGAAAACACCAAGCTTTCATCCGCTTCCACCTCACCAAATCTGGTTGTATTAATCTGCATTTTTATTGTTTCCTCTTAGTTTTTATCATTTATATCGAACGTTGTTGATAAAGTCCCCATCATTGAGGACATCATCATATTTTTTACCATATCTTGCGAAAGGTTTTGATTTTGATTTTGATTTCCACCTTGTTTTTGCGCTAAAAAATAAGGCAACATATTTGTAAAATCAAAGTTGTTACTGTTATTACCTAAAAGCATTTGCAGCTGCGCATATTCAGGATTTTGATACATAGCTTGTTGCGCTTGAAGTACAGGATTGTTTTGCATTTGCAGCGGGTTAAAACCAGCTTTTGCCAAAGTTTTTACAGCAGCAGCAATTTCATCATTACTAGGCATTTCGCTTTTTTCCAGCTGATTTACCTCATTATTAATATTATTTTTTAGTTGTTCATTTCTAATTTCTTGTAATTTTTTATTTACATCTTCCGAGTAAAACTGCCCACCTTTTATAAATTTATCAAGGTCAGCATCTAAAGCAGCCGCCGCAGCACTTTTGGGCTTACACTCATCTGCCCCAGTTGCACAACTAAGTCCTTTTTTGGCATATCCAACTAAAGTTAAATTTGTAGATAAATCGATAACTTTTTGATAGGCAAGAACGGCTTTATCTTTGTTGCCAATTTGCGCATAGGAAATTGCCATGTAGTAGTAGGCAATTGTATTTGTCGGGTCTTTTTGAGTTAAATCAATTGTATCTTGAATACACCCCACATAATTTCCACCTTTGTACTTTTTAATCGCAACATCAAGCGAAGTTCCCGCGGCTTGGGCTACTGCGGACAATCCAATTATTGCCAAAATTACAGTTGTTAAGAATTTTTTCATTATATGCCTATTCCTTTGTTTTATTTTAATTCTTTTTTTTATTGTGTCAATTTTTATAAGTTAATATTATTATAGTAAATATTTTTTTGTGTTTTTTAGTCTAAATGTAGTAATCTATCCTAAATTTACTATTTATTTATACTCCAAAAATACGAATTTTAAATTTCTTTGTATAAATTATTCTAGTTATATGTATAATAATATATGAAAATGAATATTAACGCAAATGTTTAGTAATAGGATTGGTTATGAAGATTAAAATTAAAGAAGCAGCGCAAAAATTTCAAAGATGGAGTTTATACCGCTTGGCAAAAGAGTTGAATTTGCCGCAACAAACTGTTTATTCGTGGGCAAATGGCAGAACTCAGCCCTCGTACGAAAACATGGACAAATTATGCGATATTCTAGGTTGCGATGTAGCCGATTTATTTGAAGCTGAACCGGTTCAGAAAAAACTCAATATAGCTTGCGGCTAATTTTTTTAACTACAGCGGATTGTTGCTTTCGTCAACCATAACAACAGTCGGTTCAAAGTCGGCATCCTCATTAGGATTGAGGAGTGCGTAGGCTACAATTATGACTTTGTCGCCTTTTTGAACTTTTCTTGCCGCCGCACCATTTAAACAAATATCACGTTTTCCTCGAACACCCTTTATAACGTATGTTTGAAACCGCTCTCCATTATTAATATCAAGAATGTCTACCTTTTGTCCAACCTTAAGATTAGCCTTTTCCATCAATTCTTCATCTATTGTAATTGAGCCAACGTAGTTTAAATTTGCGTCTGTTACTGTAGCTCTGTGTATTTTTGAGTATAAAAATTCGAATAGCATATTAACCTCTTTTATACAAATATTTTATCACAAACCAAATCTTTGATAAATTTTGTCTATATTTTTCAAATAAGAATTGTAATCAAGACATTCAGCTATTTCCCGCGGCGTTAAGGTTACGGCGGAATCACTTAATAAATTTTCTTTAAAATTACCGTTGTTGTTAAACGCCTCGTGCGCATTTCTTTGCACAATCGTGTAAGCAGCTTCGCGAGTAAGCCCTTTTTCAATCAGTTTTAGCAACACCTTTTGAGAAAACACAATTCCACCAAAAGCATGCGCATTTTTGTACATATTTTTTTCTTTAACTACAAGATTTTCCAGAGTATTTTTAAACCTATTAAGCATGTAATCAACAAGTATTGTACTATCAGGGAAAATAACCCTTTCCGCAGAACTATGCGAAATGTCACGCTCATGCCAAAGGGTAATGTTTTCTAATGCGGCAAATGAATTTGAGCGCACAATTCTTGCAAGCCCACATAGATTTTCTGCTGAAATTGGATTTTTTTTATGTGGCATAGCAGAAGAACCTTTTTGACCCTTGCGAAAACCTTCTTCAACCTCATTAACCTCAGTTCGTTGAAGATGACGGATTTCGGTTGCACATTGTTCTATTATAGACGCAATCAGCGCAAGGGTTTGCAGATAACGAGCATGGTAATCACGCGCAATGACCTGAGTTGAAATTCTTGCCGGCTTTAGGTTAAGCAACTCACAAGTTATTTCTTCAATCTGCATATCAACATTTGAAAATGTACCAACCGGACCTGAAATCTGCCCAACTCTAATTTCTTCCGCCGCATCATAAAAGCGTTTAAACGAACGCTCAAAGAGGTCGAGCCAATTAAGCATTTTTACGCCAAAAGTCATTGGTTCTGCCTGTATTCCGTGAGAACGCCCTATGCATAATGTATTGCGATATTTTTGAGCCATGTTTTTGAGTGTTTCAATTACAATAGCTAAATCTTTTTTTATAATATCAGACGCAGCTTGAATTTGAAGTGCCAACGCTGTATCAATAATATCGGAACTGGTTAACCCCATGTGCATGTATTTTGCATCGTCACCGAGTGTTTCGTTAACATTTGTAAGAAAGGCAATAACATCATGGTTCACAACTGCTTCAATTTCATCAATTCTTTGAAGCGAAAATGCAGCGCTAGCCTTAATTCGCTCTAACGCATCAGACGGAATTTGCCCAAGGCGAGAATATGCTTCACAGACAGCTATTTCCACGTCTAAATAGTATTGAAACTTAGTTTGCAAGTCCCAAATATTTTTCATTTCGTCTCGCGAATATCTTTCTATCATATTTCACCTCTTATGCTCAAGCTGATTTTAATATAAATAAATTTAAAATAGAAGTTTTGTATTAAGCTTTTTTGAGAACACAGCCTAAAAAAAAAGAGACACGATTTTGCGCCTCTTTATATTGGGTGTAGTAAAAAACTAATTAAACCGCAGCTTCAATTTTGGGAGAGCCTTTTTTATGGGCTGTATCCCAATCACGGTGCCAAGCAAGAACCATACTTGCAAAGAAAATACTTGAATATGTTCCGATAGCAATACCCAAAATCATTGCAAGCACAAAGTCTTTTGTAGTAACCCCACCAAAGAAATACAAGGCTAAAAGCGTAAGCAATGTTGTTAAGGAGGTGTTTATACTTCTAGCGAGAGTTTGATTTACACTAGCATTAACAATTTCATCAAAACTTGCTTTTTTAGCCAAAAATCTCATATTTTCTCTAACACGATCGAATACAACAATCGTATCATGTACAGAAAAGCCAATAACAGTGAGGATTGCAGTAATAAATAAACTGTCAATTTCCACATTGTAAACAAGCCCGAGAATTGAGAAAACCCCCAGTACAAATAAAACGTCATGAAGAAGTGACAATAAAGCAATTACCGCATAATCCAAACGGAAACGCAGTGTAAGATAAGCAACAATTCCAATAAATGCCAAGCCCATTGCGATAAGCGAATTTTTATAAAGCTCATTTCCCAACGTTGGACCAACCGAATTAACTGAAATCATTTTTGCTTCTGGGTAGTCTTTTTTGATTGCAGTTGAAACCTTTGCAAGAGAAGTTTCGTCATGCTCATCAATGAATTTTGTTCTAATTGAAATAATGTGTTGTATATCCGCCTTTGCATTCGGGTTTGCAACATCGCTTGCATTGTTAACATTGATTATTTGGATTGATGCAGAGTCGATATTACTTTGCTCTAAATCAGCTCTCAGTTTAGAAATATTTGTGTTATCAACACTTTCTTTAACCCCATATTGCAGAACAGTTCCGCCAGTAAAATCTATACCAACTTTCAATGGAGTATGCGTCGGCAGTGTGATTGTCGAATAAACCATTGCAAATACACCGGGCAAAATTAAAATCAACGAAAGGATTAACCATACCCACTTATATTTTACAACGTCAATAATATTTTTATTTCCTATAATATTTGTTTCAGACATTGTTTTCTCCTTAAAATTAATCTAAAACACCAAATCTTGCTTTTTCACGCTTGGTTTCTGCTGCTTGGTAAGCTTGACCGATATCGCTTTGTTTCAACCCAAACCATGATGGATGTTTGAGTTGTCCAGTACCAAAGAGAAGGTGCATAAAGTTTTTAGTAACAGTAATTGCAGTAAACATACTAACAATAACACCAAGCGCAAGCGTAAGAGCAAATCCTTTTACAATACTTGTTCCTAGCAGATACAAAATTGCACATGTGATAATTGTTGTCATGTTCGAGTCAAAAATACTTGTAAACGCTCTATCAAAACCCGAATTTATCGCGGTGAAAAGAGTTCTGCCCTGACGCAACTCCTCTTTTGTCCGTTCAAAAATAAGGATATTTGCGTCAACTGCCATGCCGATACTAAGAATAAAACCTGCAATACCAGCCAAGGTAAGAGTTACCGGAACGATTTTGAAAAGAGAGAACAAAATCAACCCATAAATACATAGCGCAATATCTGCGATTACACCCGGCACGCGGTAATAAAGCACCATAAATATCATAACCAGTCCGATACCTAGCATGCCTGCAAATTTACTTTTTTCAATACTATCTGCGCCAAGAGTTGGTCCAACAGTGTTTTCTTCAATAATTATAGCTGGAACAGGCAGTGCGCCCGCATTCAAGAGGTCAACCATTTTCTTGGCTTCTTCATAAGCGAAACCACTTTCCCCGCCTGTAATTTGAGCCTGTCCACCGAGAATAGGTTCCTGAATTGTAGGCGCAGAGCTTAATTCGCCATTAAAGAAAATCGCCATAGGTTGTCCGACAAGCTCTCTTGTAAGTTGACCGAATTTTTTAGCCCCTTTATCGTTAAACTCAAGACTTACAGCCCATTGACCACCGGCTGTAGTTGTTACCATTGCTTTTTTAACGTCATTACCCGTCAAATCGGTATCAAGCCACATTTGAACTCCGTTGACAACTTCACCAGGACGCTTAAAAACCAATTCTGCAGTCTCGCCAAGGAATTCACGCGCCTGCTTTGGGTCAGAAACATTTGGAATTTCGATTAAAAGTCTCTTATCTCCTGTTTTTTGAACAATAGTTTCTGAAACACCAAGCGCATTGACCCGGTTTTCGATTGCAAATTGCAAACTATCCATCATATCAGGAGTAATTTTTGCAATGTTGTTTGTGGTTTGAGCTTCAAGCACCAATCTAGAGCCCCCGACAAGGTCTAGACCGAGTTTTGTCGGTTTTACAATGATTGTAGCAACAGAAGCAATCACGATAGCCACAATAGCCCAGAACATAATAATTTTATTTTTCATGATGTCCCCAATTTTTACTAGTATTCAACTTAATTGTATATTAGCAAAAAGAAAAAAAATAATCTAATACTTTTGACTAATTTTAACATTAATTTTGATATTATTTGTTTTTGAGTGTACTAATTCTCTCGACTAATGCATTAATTTCCGAAAAATCGTACCTCTTAGTGTTCGCGTAGGCAAATAGAACACTAGTTTTAAGAGATTTAAGTTCCTCAAATAAGTTTTCTAATAACTCTGGTTTATCAAGGTTTGCAATTGGCAGGTTTGCTGATTTAGCAAGTTTTTCCACCTTTTCATCGTAATTTATTGCCAATGTTTTTATCCCAAATTTTAAAGCCAAAAGACAGGCATGAAATCGCATGCCAATCAAATACTCAAGCGTCCTAAAATTTTCTACAATATTGTGCGGATAATCATTTTTTATTACGTTAGTTTTAATATGGGGCGCTCTAATCGTGAGTTTTGTTTGAAATTCCTTACATAAGGTGTAATCCAACTCATCCTGAAAAGAGAATATCAAAACTTCTTTATCTGCAAAATTATTTATAACTTCATCAGCGAGTTTATTTAAAAAATCTTCTGACAAATATTTCCAACTCCGGAGCTGTATCCCGACTTTTCCCAGCGGGGTATAATCAGGAATATCAAGATTAAATACTGGATCGGGCTGCAAGTTGGCAGCAATTCCCCATCCTCTAAGCAAAAACAGACTTTTTTCATCGCGAACACTTAATAAATCACAGCTTTTGAGAATAATTTTAGTCAAAAAACGCGCTACACTTCTTTTTAGCGGTCCAATCCCTTGGGCAAAAATTATTACTTTTTTCCCACAAAATTGAGCACACAGAATTATGAAAAGATAATAAAGCAAACTTTTTATACTGGTTTTATCCTGTAAAAGGCTGCCACCACCAGAAATAAGGGCATCAGACCTTAAAATTGCTCTCAAAATTGAAAAAAGCGCAAATGTTTTACAAGTTTTTACACCATGAATTAGTTTTGTTTTTGATGGATTGGCTGTAATTACAGTTATTTCGGTATTTTGGCGTTTTAAATTGTCTAAAAGCACATCAAGAATACTTTCATCACCAAAATTATCAAATCCTATATACCCAGAGACTACAATTTTTACTGGTTTCATTACATTTCCTTTAATTTCGCAAATACCTGCTCTTTTGTAGGTATGGATTTTATCGCACCAACTCCCATTGCTTGAAGTGAACCTGTTGCAAGAGCAAGGCGAGTTGATTCAAATGGACTCATACCATGTGTTACTCCATATAAAAAGGCTCCATTAAAAGCATCGCCGGTACTGGTAGCGTCAATTATTTCTTGATTTTTAAATTCATCAAAAATTATATTACCTTCTGCCCCAGTATAACAGCCATTGTCCTTTGCTGAACGCAAAGATACTGTTTGAATTCCTAAATCATGGAAATATTTTATAAGCTTTTCTGCAGACTCGATTCCAAACAATTTTTCGCCATCGCGAATTTGATTTAAAAAGATTATATCCAAATATTCAGCAATATCTTCAAATGCTTCTTTCGCGTCAGCTGCACTCCAAATATTTTCAGAGTAATTTGGGTCATACGCACACACTGCATTGTTTTCATGAGCAATCTTAAATGCTTTATGCACAGCTTCTTTAGCATTAAGGGATAAAGATTGTGAAAAACCAGTCGCAAAAAATATTTTACCTGCTTTTATATAATCTTCATCGATATCTTCAGTGCTTAAATAAGTTGCTGCTGTTTTTTTTCGATAATGAGAGAATTCTTTTTCGCTATCAATTGGACGAGCAATAAAGTATATTCCATTATAACCATTAACGAGTTTTACTTGCGAAATATCCAGCCCTTCATTTTGCCAACTATCAAGCAGGTAATCTTTAAAAGGGTCTAGCCCTACCTTTGTTATATAGCCGGCTTTGCCGCCAAGGCGCTGAACAGTAACGGCACTACAGAGCGTGTCTCCGCCATAATATTTTTGCAGATTATCAGCAAACGTAAGACTCTGATTGCTTGAAAATTCTATTAAACTTTCACCTATTGTAATTAAATCTAATTTTTCAGTCATAGAACCTCTTTTCATAAGACAATATCATAAACTTAAAATTTTGGTCAATTTTTTACATTTAAGTTAAAATAAATATATGATTAATTATTCAAAGCTATTTGATATTGCAAGAGACAGCTATGCCAACCTGTCATATTATTCACGTTCAGGCACGGCGCTTATACCTTTGCGGTATTTTTTCGAACTCACATATCGTTGCAATTTGTCATGCCCATATTGTTACGTTGGCGAAGAACGAAAAAAAGACGAAATGACATTTGACGAGTGGAACAAAATTATTAAACAAATTCCATTTTATTCATTTGTAACACTTGTTGGCGGCGAACCACTCATTAGAAAAGATTTTGTTGACATACTTTATGCTGTTTCAAAAAAAACATTCGGCAAACTAAATGTTGTCACAAACGGCATTTTGATTAACGAAGAAATAATAGATGCCTTTATAAGGTCTAAAATGATGCTTCTGTCGGTGTCTTTGGATGGATATGGAGCAAACCATGACAAAAACCGCGGACGAGATGGGATATGGGATAAGATAATTTTTAATCTCGAAAATTTGCAAGCACAAAAACGCAAACTTAAAAAAAACAAACCTATGATTGATATCAAAACAATCGTATTAGAAAATAACCTTGACGATTTGCCAATGCTTTATAAAATGTGCGATAAAATGGGGTTTGATTTTCTATCTATTTCATTTTTGCGCAACAATAATTTGAAACAAAATTCCCACTTACGAGAAAATTTCAGTGAAGAATTTTGGCAAACGGAATACCCGATAAAACCTTACTTTAATATGGCACATTTTGAAGATGTTTACAAAGAGATACAATCACTCTCCAAAAAGTCAAAAGTACAAATTCGTTATTCACCCAAATTTGAAGGTGGCGACGAACTTGCCAAAATTAAAGCATTTTACACAAACAACCAAGAACGAAAAATAACAGATATTTATCACCCCTGCAAATATCCATTTTCAAATATGATGATAAATCCACAAGGCGACGTCTATCCGTGCCTCTCGCTAAAAATTGGTAATGTTAGAGAGTTAGATTTAAAATCAGTCTACAACCTACCTAAATTTAGATGTTTTAGAAAAAATTTGAAATGTTCCGGCGTTTTTAATGCTTGCCAAATGTGTTGTGAATTAAGGGTAAAAGACCAATTATAAGATTGTAATTGGCGCAAATTTGTCTGTTTTCTATGTTAGTGCTAAAATATATTTAGTGTTTTAGGAGCAAGTTATTTTATGAGGAAGCCTAATAACCAGAAAATAAAGAACTCGCGCAGAAAAAAAGAGTTTAAAATGCGTTATTCGTTTTTGACGCTTGTCCTTTTAGCGTGCCTTGTACACGTTGGAATTAGTGCCTTTTATAACATTTCAAAGACAATAAATTACCAAGGGAAAATTCGTAAAATGAGTCAGCTCAAAAATCAAGCCGCGCAAGATAATATTAAATTAAAAGAAGAATTGGATAATTTTAATTCTCTCAAGAGTCTTGAAGCAATTGCACGCAATAACCTAAAAATGGCTGGGGAAGATGAAGTTCTAGTTATAATCAATAAAAAAATGGAACCTAAAACCCCGGAAAAAACAAAAGAACCCCAGTCCACTTCAAAGAAACTACCACTTAAAAAACACAAGGAATAAGTTATAAAATTTTCAACAAATAGAGCTGTTATGTAATCATAACAGCTCTATTGCACATACCCGCTCTACTATTTCAAAGCAATAAGCTTTGGGTTAAACCCCAATTCAGCATTGAGCATTTTTGCACTCGCAATAGCCATTGAACGTCGTTTTTTTGCACCACGTAAAATGAACTCAACGCCTTCATTAACATTACTATTTGCCGATTTAGATTTTTTGAACATATTTTGAACCCTTGTATCTGTATAATATATATCGGCAAAATTCAAAAGAACTTTAAAAAATTAAGACAAATGTTACAAAACGTAAAAATTAATTTACCCCTCACCCAGGTAGTATGGTCTAGTATTCATGTTGTAAAGATTTGTTAATTTTTTATATATTAACGAAATACTTTTTATGCATTTGCGTTTATATATATGTGTGACGAAATATGAGGTAATAGAATGACTACAATTTATTTGACGAACTTTCAGTATCAGCAGGTACTAGATGGAATGATTACTACGCATTTGGACGTACTAGACAACAATGGCGACGGGATGCTTAGTCAACTTAACGACTTATTCATTGGGTTCGAGCATGGCTGCGGGTTTGGCTGCGATAGTGAATATTCCTACCATTATGCGTATACGGATTTAATCGATAAAGATGATTCTGGCAACATCATCTCAGACATATCGATTATTGGACTGTCTGGAAGCAACGAGATGGCTACAGGGTTTTCCGATACAGAGATTGAGTTTGGGGGCGATTTGTATGCTTATGACCTGGAAAAATTAAATAAAATTATTGATTTTTACAATAATGGCGGCTCCTGGAACGATGACAACTTTGACTCGATAGTTTATGAGGGCGTTGGGGCACTCGGCAAAAAAGCCCCTGATGGTATGTTTTCTCCTGGTAGCGCGGTCGAAAATCAGTTCCTGACAGGTCAAGATAAGCAAAAAGAATTCATGCTCGCAGATTTAGCAGCCTCTGGTGCGACAAATATTAAATATACCTCAGACGGAATGATTGCTAGTTATACAATTGATGGTGTAACTTATAGCATATCGCAGGAGATGTACGGCAATTTTTTTGATGCCGGAGACTTTGACACAGAGTTTGACGACGTTTTCGGAGAAGATTTTGACGAATTCGAAGAATTTGATGACGAATAGAATTTATAATATAGTAAACGTAAAAACAAAAAGGCGGCTTGAATATCAAGCCGCCTTTTTGTATAAGTATTTAAACAATTAGTATCTGTAGTGAGCGAAAGCCTTGTTTGCCTCTGCCATTTTGTGGGTGTCTTCACGTTTTTTAACAGAAGCACCAGAACCATTAGCAGCATCAAGGATTTCGTTTGTTAATTTTTCAATCATTGATTTACCGCTACGTTTTTTCGCAGATTCAATAATCCAGCTAGTTCCCAACGCCATACCTCTGTCAGCTTTAACTTCGATTGGCACTTGGTAAGTAGAACCACCGATACGTCTAGCTTTAACTTCCAACAATGGAATTACATTTGTTAAAGCTTTTTTGAAAACGTCAGTAGCTTCTTCTTTAGTTTTTTCTTGAATATTGTTCATAGTAGAGTAAAAGATTTTTTCAGCAACTGATCTTTTACCACGTCTCATAAGTCTATTGATAAATTTAGCAACGTCCACGCTACCGTATACTGGGTCTGCAGCGGGAACACGTCTTGCCGGTTTATTACGTCTTGACATATTAATTTTCCTTTTCTTTTCTAATGTCTTACTCTATTTGAGGACCGTCGGGTTTGTTTTGCGGTTAAAGCCGGTTAATCAAAAACCGCACCGATAAGGAAACTATTCCCTATTTTTTAGGTTTTTTAGCTCCGTATTTTGACCTTGCTTGGTTTCTGTTAGCAACACCAGCAGAGTCCAATGTTCCTCTAACGATGTGATAACGAACCCCAGGGAGGTCTTTTACCCTGCCACCTCTGATAAGGACAACAGAGTGTTCTTGCAAGTTGTGACCAATACCAGGAATGTATGAAGTTACTTCAAATCCATTAGTAAGTCTAACCCTTGCAACTTTTCTAAGCGCTGAGTTCGGCTTTTTAGGAGTTGTTGTATAAACTCTTGTGCAAACGCCCCTTCTTTGTGGGCAGTTTACCAAAGCCGGTGATTTAGTTTTGTCAGTTAGTTTTTTACGCTCTTTTCTAACTAATTGTGCTATTGTAGGCATTAAATACTCCTTTGTTTAAAAGTGTTATTATCTATTTTCAAGGCTAAAAGTCTTGTGTTTACCGTTTCGGCTCCTTTCAGCACAAAGGATAAAATCCTTCACGGTAATACTTATTACACTACAAGCAAAACCTATTGTCAACGTTAATTTGCGTTTTTTATTACAAGATTAATATTTAGAAATAAAATATGTTATTTTTTTGTAAAGTTTTATATTATAATAATATAAAACTAGTTTAAAGAGGATAAAATATGTATTTAGAAAAATTTACTTTTAAAGACGTAAAAAATGTTTTTAGCTCGCTTTTAATGCCCCCCCCCCCCTACTCTCACAAGGGTTTCCAGGCTTTTAGCTAAAAACAAAAAACATGGTTGGACACTTGCAGAAACTTTAATTACTCTAGCAATTATTGGAGTAATTGCCGCTTTAACATTGCCGAATTTAGTAACCAAAATTGAAAAAGAAATTAGACTAACACAGTTTAAAATTGCTTATAATTTACTTCAAAACGTTGTAGTACTTTCATATATGCAAAACAAATATCCTCCAACCCAAAATGAAACCACACTTACTGCAGAGCAGATTTTTGATATTTATTACAAACCATATTTAAAAATTGCAAAAGATTGCGGTTTTGGGAGCCAAACCGGTAATGCTAGGTGTTTTGCTTCACCCACTGGCGGATTTTATAACATACACGGAGTCGAACCAACCGCTTATCCAGCTACTAACTACTACAAAGTTATATTACAAAACGGTATGAGCTTAGGTATTGTTCCAACAGGTAAAGGCGGAAGTAATTGCTTTGCATCTGCTATTTTTGTAATTGATGTTGACGGTCCAAGCAAAGGATACTCAAAACTGGGGCAAGACGTATTTTATTTTTCTTATGTTGATTCAAAGCACTATGGAAATAGCGAAGGGTGCAGAAAGATTCCACACGTTAGAGCTGTCCTTCCAGGCGGGCTATATATTTTGGAAAATCCCTCATTTTGCACTTGGGGGGCGAATATAAATCGAAATATCGGCGCATGCACAAGTTCTGGACTTGATAGTAATGGACGCTACGCCGGAATTGAATGTAGCACCCTAATTGTAAAAAATGGATTACAATATCCACAAGACTACCCTTGGGATATAATAAATAAACGTCCAGCAGGTTTTGTAAAGTATAAATAGCGTTAAAACTAGCCAGATGTCCATTTCCCATTGAGATTCTTCGGTCGGTCAAAATCCTTGTATATATTGTCATTCAGTGCTTTCCCTCAGAATGACGCGAGAAATTGTAACGTTTTTCCGTCATTCTGAGGGATTTTAGCTTTAATTGACAAAACACAAGCTATAATTGACTTTCGCCCGAAGAATCTCAGTTGCGAGTAGTCAAGAATTTACAAATTCTTAGCTGAGACGCCGCGTAGATTCTTCGGTCGGTCGAAACCTTTGTGTATAGCACCATTTGGCGCTTTCCCTCAGAATGACGCGGAAGATAAATGCAAATGAATCCTAATCAGGCGTGAGACCGCCGCCGAGATGTTCCTGGTTGTAGACCCGCCACTGCGGTGAATCCTAGCCCGATGGACTTTAATTTTGCACTATTCAATTACTTTTTGAAGGCAAAATGAATTATTAAGTTTCACAGGATTTTTCAAGGGCGAGACTTGCTTGATATGAACTTCTCACAAGCGGCGCAAAGACCGGTGCTTTTATCCCAATTTCAAGGGCTTTGCGGGTTAATTCTTCGTATTCTGAAAGTTTATAGTATTTTTTCACTTCTAAATGCATTTTTGACGGCTGTAAATATTGCCCTATTGTCACAATATCACAATCAATCGACTTAAGTTGCTTTAAAACAGCAAAAATTTCCTCGTTGGTTTCGCCTAAACCAATCATCATACCTGTTTTTGTTGGGATTTCAGGATGAGACTGTTTTGCATAAGTTAATACGCCAAGCGCACGTTCAAAACTTCCTTGAGGTCGGGCGCTTTTGTATAACGATGGAACAACTTCTATATTATGATTAAAAACATCTGGTTTTGCGTCAAGAACAGTGTCAATAGCTTTTTTGTCACCTTTAAAATCCGGAACCAACACCTCTACCTTGATTTCAGCCGAAATATTTTTAATGGCACAAATAGTCTTTGCAAAGTGCAACGCACCGCCGTCTGGCAAGTCATCTCGCGTAACTGATGTAATTACAGCATATTTCAACCCTAAATCATGAATAGTTTCGGCTAATTTTTGAGGCTCCGCGTCATCAAGCGGCAAAGGGCGACCTGAGTTTACGTTGCAATAACGGCAATTTCTAGTACAAACATCGCCCATAATCAAAAAACTCGCCGTATTGTGAGCATAACACTCCGCCTTGTTTGGACAGCGCCCAGATTCGCAAATTGTATGCAACGCATGCTTTTTCAACAACGAGCGCACTTTTTTAGTTTTATCAGTATCAATAATTCCTCGTTTTAAATATTCTGGTAAACGCATATTATTCCTTACTTTTGGGCAAACTCAACGACTCATTATCCAACGCAAGCAGGGATTCAAAAACTGCCTCTGAAAATGTTGGATGCGGGAAAATACTGTTTATAACTGATTTATAAGGCAACTTATTTTCTTTTGCCAACAAAAACTGCATAAGCATTGCGGACGCCTCTGGCGCAACTATTGATACTCCTTCAATTTGCTCATCACAAGCCAACACTTTCACAAATCCGTCAATTTCCTCATCAGTATGAGCTTTTCCAATTGCAGATATTGGGAATAAAACCTTTTTATAATTAATATTAGTTTCTATTAAATGTTTTTCATTTGCTCCAAACCACGCAACCTCAGGCGTACCATATATTACAGACGGGATATCTTTTTGCATAAATTCAGGTGATTTTCCACTTAGCAAATATTCTGAAAGCTCAATTGCCTGATGCGTAGCACTGTGTGCAAGCATAGAAAGTCCATTTATATCTCCAATTGCATAAATATTTTCCGCAGAAGTCATGAAATTATTATCAACACAGACAAAACCTTTTCTTTTAGCCAAATTCAAATTATTTGACGGCAAAACAGGAGTCCGACCAATTGCCACTAACACAAGTTCCGGAGAAAGGGACTTTCCGTTAGACAATTTAACTTCGCCGTCTAAAATTTTTTCAACAACAACGCCTTTTTCGATTTTTACGCGTTTTTTCTTTAGAAGGCGCTCTAATCTCAGCGAAACATCTTCATCCGCAACCGGTAAAATACGCTCCATAGCTTCAATAAGCGTAACTTCCGTTCCCAAATCTGAAAAAATCCTGCTCCACTCAATACCAATTGCCCCAGAACCAATTATAGCGATTGATTTTGGCAATTTTGATAGATTTAAAATACCGTCAGAATTATATATAAATACATTATCGCATTCAAGCCCAGGAATTTGCGCAGGTACAGTTCCTGTTGCAAGAACCACCGCATCACAATCACAGGTAGTATTTTTAGAAATTATTTTACCTTGCTCAACCGACAAAACATCTTCGTTAACAATTTCTATATCATAACTTTTTAACATCATAGCAAGGGATTTATTTAATTTTTGGACAATTGAATTTTTATTTTCAATTATTTTTGAAAAATCCAGAGCAGAAACATCAACATTTACACCATATTTTGACAAATTTTTTGATTTGTAAATTAAATTTGAGTTGTGTAATATTGACTTTGTTGGGATACAGCCCTTATTTAAGCATGTGCCACCAAGCGCTTCTTTTTCAAACAACGTAACAGAAACCCCGCCCATAGCCAATTTTAGCGCCAGCGCATACCCCGCGGGTCCTCCACCAACAATCCCTATTTTTAAAAAATCTTGTCTCATAAAAAAATTATATCAAAATAAATAAAAAAAAACTTGTTAATTTATATTGCGTTGTGGTAATATATCTATAAGAAAATAAATATTTTTTAATATTAAGAAACAATCGTTAAAAAATATACATAAATATTAATAATGGAAGAAGGGAAAGAACATGACAACAAACACCGACACAGTAGAACCTATTGAGACACGGCAAAAAGTGCTCGTAGCTGACGACGAAGCCAGCATCAGACGAATTCTCGAAACTCGTTTAAAAATGATTGGTTATGACGTTATTATTGCAGCAGACGGCGAAGAAGCCATTGCACAGTTTAACAAACACAACCCTGAACTTGTTATTCTTGATGTTATGATGCCAAAAACAGATGGATACGGCGTTACTAGAGAAATTAGACGCAATTCTGATGTACCAATAATCATTCTTACAGCGCTCGGCGATGTATCTGAAAGAATTACAGGTCTTGAACTTGGTGCTGATGACTATGTTATCAAGCCTTTTAGCCCAAAAGAACTTGAAGCCCGCGTTAAGGCTGTTTTAAGAAGAACCTCCAGCAGAGAAATAACCGCTCCAACTGGCGGAAAAGTAGCTAAAAACGTTATAACAACTGGTCAAATAAAAATTGATACAGCAAGACGTCAAGTTTTTAGAAAAAATGAACGAATTCGTTTAACAGGAATGGAATTCAGCCTTCTTGAATTACTTGTAAACAACTCCGGTCAAGCTTATTCAAGAAATGAAATTCTGCAACATGTTTGGGCATACCCGCCAGATCATAGAATTGATACACGCGTTGTAGATGTTCACATTTCGAGATTACGCTCAAAACTAGAACAAGATCCAACCAATCCAGAACTAATTCTTACCGCTCGCGGAATAGGATATATGTTCCAAAGAATTTCTTAATTAATAAAACAAAGGACCTTGCGACAATTCAGTCGCAAGGTCCTTTGTTTTACTAGTGGAGTTTTGCACAAAAAGGAGATTTTTATATGATAAATGATGACAACTTGAAGTCTTGCCCATTTTGTGGAGCACAAGTTGAGCCATTCTCGTATATTTGTAGCCGTTGCGGAAGGGATTTAGGTAGTTATTCCAGTAGCAATATTGGCACCGGCGCACCATTAGACAATTTGAATGTAGACTTAGCCTGGAAAAAACGTTTCCTAGTAATTCAAGAGTACTTTGAAGAAGGTCGTTTGTGGAAACCAAACGCAAAATTTAATACCTCAAATAATAAACAGGAAATATTATCAAAAATATATTTTAATGATGACGCCATGATTAGTACATTATGCGCAGCAATTTTTGGCCCTGTCTACTATTTGTATAAAGGAATGATTAAGAATGCTATTCTTTATCTTATAGCTTGGGGGTTAGTAACCATTTTAACAATGGGTGCTGGCGGTATATTTTTCTTTATAGGTTTTGGTGCTTTAGCGCCGTTTGATTATTACAGATTTAAAGTGCTAAATCAAACATAACTTATGTTTAAAACCCAATTAAATATTCCTTGATAATGACAAATATTATATCGAACTTACTGTATCACAAGCTGACGTAATGAAAACAATTATGAATGCTCAAAAAACTTTAACCTCATTTTTTGTTATTTGCATTTTGTTATTCATAATTGGGTTGATTCAAGTTTTTTCTAATCTAAGGAAAACGTTTAATGCACTTGAGGATAGCGTAGTTGAAGTTGCAGATGGCAATCTTGACACAGAAATCGAAATTCCTAAAATCGCGCTATTAACAGAATTAACACTCGCTATAAAGAAAATGGTTAAACGATTAAAATCTCAAATTGCACAATTGACCCAACTCGAACAATACAAAAGCGAATTTTTACAAAATATTACGCACGAAATAAAAACCCCAATGACAGCAATCAATTCCGCTATAGAACTCATTGAAAGCCGAAATTTTGTAAGCGAAACCGATAAAGAATGTTTTGATATTATTCAATATCAAATAAAATCAATTGATAAGCTAGTAAACGATATTTTATGCCTATCAGAATTGGAAGTCGCAAAAACCCATGAGCGCAAAAACTTCGAAGAATTTAATCTAAATTCAATAATAGAAAAGGTTATAGACGAATTTAATTACGCAAATATCAAAATAAACTTTATACAAAAACAAGAAATATATTTTTTAGGAGACAAAGATTTAATTTCAACTGCAATTTCTAATCTTGTTACTAACGCAGTAAAATATGCCAAAACTTCACAAATAGACATTATTTTAAATAAGAATGGCGATGAAATTGAATTGATAGTAAAAGATTACGGAATAGGCATTAAAAAGGAATATTTAAGTAGAGTTTTTGAACGTTTTTACCGAGTAGACAAAGCACGAAGCCGCAAACTCGGCGGAACAGGCTTGGGCTTGTCTATAGTAAAGAACATTATGGAATTGCACAACGGAACAGTAACCGTAGAAAGCGAAGTCGGAAAAGGAACGAGTTTTATATGCAAAATGTAAAAACATTATGGTACCAACTTACAGATAAAATAAGATTTTTGATAATAGGAGCGTTTAACGCAGCGGTCTCCTATTGCTTTTACGCAGTATTTTGTTTAATTTTAGGCGCCGCACACTATCAAGTAGCCTTGATTTTAGCGTGGATACTTTCTTCCGGCATTTCTTTTACAGCTCAAAAATATTTAGTGTTTAAAACAAAAGGTAATTGGCTAAAAGAATATTCAAAATGTTGCCTGACTTGGTTTTTAAGTTATGTGTTGAATGCATTATTTTTAGAAATTTGCATTAGTTTTTTACATATAAATGTTTATATCGCACAAATTATTTCAACCTTCAGCGTTGCCCTATTCACCTACATATTATTTAAACGCTTTGCATTCAAATCCCCATCTTGAGTTATAAGATATTCTTCATTTTGCGCATTTTCGGCGGTTAACTTAGGGTGAATAACAATTTCAACAAGCGAACCTTTAGAATGCTTTATTCCTTCCAAAACTGTCTGCTTGTCCATCATTGAAGTATATCCAACGCCCAGAATACTATCATTCGTTTTTAGTTTATACTTATTAATCGTTTTTCTATTTAATACGGTAGACAAATTTAAAACAGCTATTTTTATAAGATTGACAATAAATGTAAAACTCAAACATTTTGGAAATACCAGATATGGATATTCAAATTGAGTCCGCACATATTCAATATTATATTTTTTCGCCAATTTACAGGTAATATTAAAAATTTCAAAAATAGAATGAACATGAACATGCGAATCTATGCGCGTGAGTTTTACACCGGCGTTTAGCGCTGCTTCAATTTGCGCACAAAATTCATTTTCAATTTGAATCAACAACTCCTTATCAAATTGATTTACTAGCAAATACAAATACCCTCGATTAAACCGCCCACAAGCGTCAGTAAGCTTTGGGCAATTTGTTAATGCTCTGCCCTCCACAATATTTAAATGAATTCCAAGATTTAAATGCGGACACTTCGAAATCACATTTTCAACAGCACCACAAAACCCATCCGTATTAACAACAAGGCTAGCATAATTCAAATTTCCAGCCTGATAACCTTTGAGCACAGCCGCATTCTGCAATTCATCTAACCCAAAATCATCCGCATTTATAATAACTTTTTTCATAATACTACTTTCCTAAATTTTGAGTATCTTCAATTTGGTATAACGGTCTGTTTTTTACTTCTATTAAAACTTTGCTTAAGTATTCACCTATAACGCCTAGAGCCATAATTATAATTCCGCTAAAAAATGCAACTGTCATAATTATAGAGGTCCATCCCGGGATTGAATAATGAACAACGTAACTTATAAGCGCGTATATTATTATAATCAGACTTATAAACGAAGTTATAAGCCCAACAACCGTGATAATCCTGAGTGGAAGTACAGAAAAACTTGTTATTGCGCACCATGCCAATTCTATCAGTTTGAAAAATGAATACTTCGTTTTTCCAGCAATTCTTTCTTGGCTATCATAATAAACATTACAAGATTTTAAACCTAAATTTTGTACAATACCTCTTAAAAATATAGTTTTTTCGTTATATTCTCTCAACTTTTCAACTGCTAATCTACTCATCAGTCGAAATTCAGAATGGTTTGGGCGAATATTTATTCCTATTAAATTCATGAACTTATAAAACATAAGCGCTGAATTTTTCTTAAAAAATGTGTCAGAATCACGACGCTTTCTGCACCCAAAAACAATTTCGTTACCTTCAAAATGCTTCTTAACCATATCTGCTATAATGCAGGGATTATCTTGTAAATCAGCATCTATCGTGACATAAATATCTGCGTTAATAGAATTTAACCCTGCTAAAATTGAAGCTTGCTGTCCAAAATTTCTACTCAAATCAATAAGCGCAATATTACCATCCATACAGTGCTTTTTGATAATTTCTTTGGTTTTATCAGTGCTGCCATCATTAACAAAAACAATTTTACTGTTACGTGTAATTAGCTTTTCATCAATCATTTTGTTTAATACATTTTGCAATTGCGCTATCGAATATTCAATTATGGCTTCTTCGTTATAGCAAGGCGCAATTATAGCGAGTTTACTATCATTTTTCATCATTTCCTCTTTCAACAATTGAGTATTTAACCCCCTTTTCTTTTATTTTTATTGGAAGGTTTTTAATATCTTTATTTCGCATTATTAAAATATTATTTTTTTTGTCTATTTCCTTATTCAACCAATTTAAGTCTTTTGAAATTTTAAAATCAATTTTAGATTGTTTTCCATAATACAAAAGACTATATCTTTTACCAGTTAAATAAGTTGAAATTGTATAACCTTTATTTTGTGCTATTTTAGCAAACTGCATTAAGTCATTTTGCCCAAATTCATAATTAAACCTATAAATTTGAGGCGTTAAAACTCCAGATAATATCGCCATGAAAATTACTAGCACTAAAAATTGCATAAACCTCATTTTTTTGAGAATAAATACCCAATTAATCACAACAAATGGGATAAAAGTTATTAACGACACAATTTGTATTCCATGAAATCTGGCATAAATTTCTGACGGTAATATAAATTTAATACATAATAGCAAAATTACAGCAATACTTAAAAACACATTTAAACTTACTAGCGCAAGATTAACCTTTTTGTTCCCATTTTCTATATAATTGTACCAACCGGCACCAATCAATACGGCTAGAAATGGATAAATTGGTAAAATATATGTAATAAGTTTTGCTCCAGAAAGGCTGAAAAATACTAAAATTGAAATAGCTGCAATTAAATTAAGCTTAAAAAATTTGTCAGAAAATTTAAATTCTTTAAAATCAACAATTTGCGCAAAAGCAACAAATATATGCGGAAAAAGCCCCCAAAGAAGCGTCATTATGTAAAAATACCACGGCTGAGTCCTGTGAATAACATCAGAGCCTAAAAATTTCAACAAATGGTGTTTTATTATGTATTCGTCAAAAAACAAAGAGCCGTACATCTTTAACATAATTAAATGCCAAGGCAGAATTATCAACAAAAATATTATTATTCCCCAACTATATTTAAGAGTTTCTTTATAAGTCTTAAAAACTATAGTAGAAACAACAATAGTAATCATTGGTATCGCAATCCCAGGAATTCCTTTGGAAAGGACTGCCAGAGCTGAAAATACATAAGTTAAAATCCAAAAGTATTTTTTATTTTTTTCTTCAACATAAAATGTACTAAAATAGCACAAAACTGAACTTACAACAAAACTTGTCATTACACTGTCAAGTATTGCCATTTTAGTTAAAAATATATATTCCAAACTCGTAAATAAAGTTGCGCTCGTTATAACTGCAAATTTTTGATTTTTTGCTTTTACACATAATAAAAACAACAATCCCGCGGGAACTAACGAGAGCAACACAATCGGAACTCTTGCACTAAATTCAGAAACCGCGCCAAATATTTTGAAGGAAAAACATTCAAGCCAAAAATATAGCGGCGGCTTTTCAAAAAAGAATTCTCCATTGAGATACAATGTCATCACATCTTTTGAGTTAAACATGCTGCGAGCCATATCAACATAACGCGTCTCATCAACATCCAAAAGAGGATAAGAACCTATTCCGTAAAAGTACCCGCCCAAAATCGCAAAACCCAAAATACAATATAGAAATATTAAAAAACGTTTATTCACTGCGGATATCCTTAATTCCAACTCTTATTTAAGAATAGAAAAACATTGTTAGTTTTTTGTTAGATTGCGCACAATCCTATAAAAAACGCAATAATTTACAACCAGGAACATCTCGGCAAAAACTTCGCGCCTGGCTAGGATTCACTAGCATCCATTTTCCGCGTCATTCTGAGGGAAAGCGCCAAATGGCGCTATGTACAAGGATTCTGACCGACCGAAG
>CAZVBZ010000002.1:0-115699 GCA_964626145.1 uncultured Muribaculaceae bacterium
TAGTGAAATTTGTAATATTGAACATGTTTTAGCCGGCGGGCGCGCAGCGCCCGCCGGTTTCTTTTATCTCGTATTAGTGTATTCGTTTCAAACCTCGATAAAATTTTAATAAATATTTCAACAATAAAGTATTATTTTATAGGCACTAGACGTATTTTATATTTGTTATATAATACTTACAAGAGTAAACATTAAAAAGGAAATTATTATATGAAAACAGAAGTAAAAAAACTTGGTACAAACGTTGTTGAAGTCAATATTGAAATTGAAGAAGCAACTGCAGAAAAAGAATACGAAAAAGCTTGTAAACGTATTTCTCAAAGCGTTAATATTGCTGGGTTTAGAAAAGGTAAAGCACCTAAAAATATTATCGAAAAATACGTTGGCGCAGAGTCTGTTAAGCGTGAAGCTTTGGACGCTATGTTGCCAAGAGCATTTGGCGAAGTAGTTAAAGAAAATGACTATGAGCTTATTAGCGAGCCAGTTTTGACTTCTTATGAATTTGAAAAAGGTAAGCCGTGTAAAGTTGTTGCAAAATTTGAACTTCGCCCGGAAGTTAAAGTTAGTGCATACAAAGACTTGAGCGTTGAAATAGAAGAATACAAAAATGAAGATGGCGCGCTTGAAAAAGAATTGGACAAGCTTGCTGAAAGATATGCCGAACTCGTTAAGGTCGAAGGTCGCAACACAACCGATAAAGATATTGTTGTGATGGACTTTGATGGCTCTGTTGACGGCGAGGCTATTAAAGGCGGCGCCGCTAAAAATTATACGCTTGACCTCGCTCATTCGAACTTTATTCCGGGTTTTGCAGAACAACTCGTCGATAAAGAAATCGGAAAAGAGTTTACTATCAAGGTTAAATTCCCCGAAGATTATCACGAAGAAAAGCTTAAAGGCGCAAATGCAGAGTTTAAAATTACAATAAATGAAATTAAAGAAAAGAAAGTTCCGGTTATAGACGATGAATTGGCTAAAAAAATCGGAAGTTTTCAATCTTTGGATGAGTTGAAAGCTGATATTCAAAAGTACTTGGATGGTACTGCAAAAGCTGAAAATGAAAAACGTTCTTACGAGGCTATTTTTAACAAAATCCTCGAAAATACCGAAGTTGAAATTCATGACGAAATGATTTCTCGTGAGGCTGATGCGTTGCTCAATGATATGAAAGTTCGCGCACAACAAAGAGGTCAAAGCCTCGATGAGACAATCGAAAAAGAAGGACAAGATAATGTTAAGCAAGAATTGGCAAAAGAAGCTTTGTCTAGAATTAAAAACTCTTTGGTGATTTCAAAAATAGCAAAAGAAGAAAAAATTCAAGTAACTCCGCAAGATTTGGAAGTTAAACTTGCAGAAGTCGCTCGTATGTATGGCGTTAATCAAGCGGATATGTTGAAAGAATTGTATAAAAATGTTAATCTTGTACAGTCACTGACGCAGCAAATTATTAGCGAAAAAGTCAGCAGATTTATTCTCGATAACAATACAGTGAAATATTCAAAATAATAGGTTAAAATATTTGTAGAAAGGACACGATATGAGTTTTGTACCAGTTGTAGTTGAACAATCCTCCAGGGGCGAGCGTTCGTTTGATATTTTCTCAAGGCTTTTGAGAGAAAGAATTATCTTCCTCGGAACGCCTGTCGATGATATGGTTGCTAACCTTATTGTTGCGCAGTTGTTGCTTTTGGATAGCGAAAATCCTGAAAAAGATATTATGTTGTATATCAATAGCCCAGGCGGTTCGGTAACTGCCGGATTGGCGATTTACGATACTATGCAGCATATCAGGGCAGATGTTTCAACTATTTGTCTCGGACAGGCGGCATCCATGGGGGCTTTCTTGCTCGCGGCAGGTACACCTGGTAAAAGACTAGCTCTGCCCCATTCAAGAGTCCTTATTCACCAACCGTTAGGCGGTGCGCAAGGGCAGGCAACTGATATTGAAATTCAGGCTGCTGAAATTGTTCGTATCAAAAAGACCCTGAACGAAATCCTTGCAAAAAATACCGGACAGTCACTTAAAAAAATTGAAAAAGATACTGACCGCGATTACATTATGACTCCCGAAGAAGCGCTTGCTTATGGTATGATTGACAAAGTCGTTTCTCAGGGAACTAAATAGCAGGAGAAATTAATGGCAAATATTGACGAAAATCGTTTAAAATGTTCGTTTTGTGGAAAAACACAGGATCAGGTAAAGAAACTCATTGCTGGACCAGAAGTTTATATCTGTGATGAGTGTGTTGAGTTGTGTAACGAAATTCTCGACGAGGAGTTTTTTGAGCACAAAGAAAAACCAGAAGAAAAAAAACATACCGAATCGTTTACGGATATACCTAAGCCGCAAGAAATTAAAGCTTACCTTGATGAACATATCGTCGGGCAAGATGACGCAAAACGGGTTTTGTCAGTAGCTGTTTATAACCATTACAAGCGGGTAGAGCATAATAACTCTGATGAGTCTGATGAAAGTGGAATTGAAATCCAAAAAAGTAACATCTTGCTTGTTGGACCAACTGGGTCGGGTAAAACGCTTTTGGCGCAAACTCTTGCCAAAATGTTGGATGTGCCGTTTGCTGTTGCTGATGCGACAACGCTTACGGAGGCTGGTTACGTCGGCGATGATGTCGAAAATATCTTGCTGAGATTGTATCAAAGCGCTGATTATGACGCCGAAAGAGCAGAGCGAGGTATTATTTATGTGGATGAAATTGATAAAATCGCTCGAAAATCCGAAAACACTTCGATTACTAGAGATGTTTCTGGTGAAGGCGTTCAGCAAGCTCTTTTGAAAATGATTGAGGGAACGGTTGCAAATGTTCCTCCGCAAGGTGGTAGAAAGCACCCGCATCAGGAATTTATCCAAATAGATACTAAAAATATTTTGTTTATCGTCGGTGGTGCATTTGTGGGCTTGGATAAAATTGTTGAAAGACGCGCTGATGAAGGTTCTTCTGTTGGTTTCGGCTCTAAAAAACCGGCTACAGTTGCTGAAAAAGAGCTTGCCGCTGCAAAAATGCTTAAAAAATTGCAGCCGGAAGATTTGCTTAAATTCGGTTTGATTCCGGAATTTATCGGTCGTATACCAATTTATGCAGTACTCGATCCTCTCGATGAAAAGACTTTGAAAATGATTTTGACAGAGCCTAAAAACGCTATTGTTAAACAGTATCAGTGCCTTTTAAAAATGGATGGCGTTGATTTGAAGTTTGAGCCGGAAGCAATTGATTATATCGCAAAAGAAGCAATAAAACGCAAAACCGGTGCTCGTGCCTTGCGCTCAATTGTCGAAGAAACAATGCTTGATATTATGTATGAAGTTCCGAGCAAGCCGGAAATCAAAGAGTTTGTTGTGACGGCTGATATGGTTAAAAAACATGAAAATCTTGCAGAATTAATAAAATTACCGCAAAAAAATGTCGAAACAAGTTCTGTTGTTGAACCAAAAGAAGATATAGCGTAGGTCTTTACAACACAGGATAAAGAGAGAACCATGAAAAAAATATTCTTTACAAAAATGCAAGGACTTGGAAATGACTTTGTTATTCTCGACTGGGAAGAATTTCAAGAAATCAATGTTCCAATTGCAGAACTTGCAAAAAAAATGTGTAAGCGAAATTTTGGCGTTGGGGCAGATGGCTTAATTGTTGTTGTGCCTAATGTTCCAGGCGCAGATTTGGGTTGGATTTTTTACAATTCTGATGGCACGCCGGCTCAAATGTGCGGAAATGGTATGCGCTGTTTTGCCAAGTACGTATTGAACAAAGGGTATATCGACAAGCATGAGTTTACGGTCAAGACTGCGGCGGGTATTATTTCACCAAAAGTTAATGATGACGGCTCTGTTACGGTTAATATGGGAAAACCTGTTTTGGAACCCGCTAAAATACCGTTCGTCGCTGAAACCAATCTTAATAACGAAATAGAGGTTTGGTCAAAGAAATTTAGCCTAAACGCTGTAAGTATGGGAAATCCTCACTGTGTTATTTTTACGGAGGGTGAAATATCAACACTGGCAAAAGACTACGGTCCAGATATTGAGACACACGAGCTGTTCCCAGAGAAAACAAATGTTGAGTTTATAAAAATAAAATCTCGCAATGAAATTGATTTGGCTGTGTGGGAGCGTGGTTGTGGTATTACACTTGCATGCGGAACAGGAGCTTGCGCGTCAGTTGTAGCTGGAATTTTAAATGGGCTGCTAGATGACAAAGTTAAGGTTAATCTTCCCGGCGGGTCGCTTGTTATCGAATGGGCTGGCTCAAAGAATAACCCAGATTTCCCTGTTTTTATGACTGGAGCTGCTGAGTTCTCGTTTGAAGGTATTTTCTTTGATTTTTAATTCTGTTTGTTAAGCTTTGTTAAAATTAAGTTGTTTTAGCGTAAAATATAACAATTTATCATTTAAAAAATCTTTTATATAAATATGCATGAGGAAGTTATTTATAGGGAGGACTTTTTTAATGACCGTACCGGCTATATCTGCTTATTCGCCAGCGCAAAAAACTTTAGCTACACCAGCAGAAGAAACAAAAAGCTCGCAAGTAAACAAAGCTGCGATAAACTTTGACGGGGCTGCAAATTCAACAAATGATACCGTTAGTTTAAGTAAAGATGAACTTACTTTGCATCAGAATTTTGCCTTGGCGCTTGCTAAGGATCAACTTGGCAAATTTTTTGATGTGGCGATTAATAAAGATGGAAGGCTAATTGTAACAGCAAATCATAATAAGTCCTTTCTTGGCGGTACTCCCTTGCGTCTACTGGGAGCAATAAAGCGTGATTTGGCTTTGGATGATGGGGTTATTCTTAAAAATAATGAAGCTCTCAACGACATTAATTCGCCAAAATTTGAACGTTTTGATGAGCGTCCATCACTTCTTGATATGGCTTCCTTAAGAGAAGGATGTAGTATACAAATCCCAATAGATGAGATTGGAAAAGCTCCAACTTGGTGGCAGAAACTTTGCGCAACATTCGATGATTATAACGAAACTCGAGAATAACGGCTCTGCAATGAGCCGTTTTTGTTGTTCAAATAGATAAAATTGTAGCGAAATGTTACGTTTTTTAAATTTTTACAAAAAAGTATTAAGAAATTATTACAAATTTAACAGAATTTTGAAACTACCAATTGACGTGGAATTATGTTTGTTATACATTAACCTGTACACTGGCGAGTAGACGTAACCGATGAGAATGAACGGCTAGTTGAAAAACAGTCAAGTTCAAAAATAGTGCAATAGCTATTTATAACAGTGTTTACGAGCAAAGTCAGATAAAGATAAAACAAGCAAAAGGTAAAACTGAAATGACAACAAAAAGACAAAGAATCAGAGTTTGCTTAAAGGCGTATGATCATAAGCTTATTGATGTGTCAGCAGAAAAAATTGTAGAAACTGCAAAAAGAACTGACGCTACAGTAGCCGGTCCTATCCCTTTGCCAACTAAAAGACGTGTATATTGCGTGCTTCGCTCACCACACGTTGACAAAAAGTCGAGAGAACATTTCGAGATGAGAATTCACAAAAGAATCATCGACATCTATGATCCGACTCAACAAACAACAGAAGAACTTAGCAGAATGGACCTCCCAGCAGGTGTAGGTATCGAAGTTAAGTTGTAATCAACTTCCGGCTTTGCCGGAAAAACATTAATATACCATGAAAATTGAATATTAATGTGATCTACGAGGGGGCTGCAATAGTGGGCAGCACTTTAGTAAATTGCCCAAAGGTTTGAAAAATTAAACCAATAGCAGCAACGGTACCCCGAGTAATTCCCGCAGACTCCGCGGCAAGGTTGTTGACCCGATAAAGCCAAAGACGATGCAAACGTAGCGCTCACAAGAAGAAAGGTAGAAAAGTGACCAAAAGAGATTCTAGATTAGGTGTAATCGGAAAAAAACTTGGTATGACTCAAGTTTTTGACGAACAAGGACTCGCTATCCCTGTTACAGTTATCAAGGTTGACCCTTTGACCGTAACACAGGTAAAAACTGTCGAAACTGATGGTTATAACGCGATTCAAGTTGGTGTTGGTGCTGCTAAAGAAAAACACCTTACAAAAGCACAAATCGGACACCTTCAAAAAAACAAATTGGATAATTTCAGATTGTTGCAAGAATTCAGACTTGACAATTCTGCAGATTATCAGGTAGGACAATCTATCGATTTGTCTGTTCTTGAAAATATCGCAAAAGTTGATGTTACAGGAAAGTCAATCGGTAAGGGTTTCCAAGGTACCGTTAAACGTTGGAACTTCTCCAGAGGACCTATGGCTCACGGTTCAAAAAACCACAGAGAACCTGGTTCAATCGGTGCCGGAACAACTCCGGGACGTGTTATCAAAGGTAAAAGAATGGCTGGTAACATGGGTAACGAAAAAGTTACAATCACTAAACTTACAGTTGTTAAGGTTGATAAAGAAAACAACCTTCTGCTAGTAAAAGGTGCAGTTCCTGGATGCGAAGGCAGAATGGTAACAGTAAAACCGTCAAGAGTTAAATGGAACTCTTAGTAAGAATTATTGAGGAAACAGAAAATGTCAAAAGAAATATCATTACTAAGTACTAACGGAAAAAGTTTGGGTCAAATTGCCCTTGACGAAAACGTTTTTGGCGTTGAACCAAACATTCATGTTATGCACTTGGCTTTAAGAAGACAATTGAACAATGCAAGACAAGGTTCTGCTTGTGCTAAAACAAGAGCAGAAGTGTCTGGCGGTGGCAAAAAACCTTGGAAACAAAAAGGTACAGGACGTGCAAGAGCAGGTTCTTTGAGATCTCCTTTGTTTGCAGGTGGTGGCGTTATCTTCGGACCAAAACCGAGAGATTACAGCTTCTCAATGCCGCAAAAAGCAAGAAGACTGGCTTTGCGCTCAGCTCTTTCTGCTAGATTTGAGCAAACAGTTGTAGTTAAAGACTTCTCAGAAATTAAAGAAGCTAAAACTAAATTGATGGTCGAAGCTTTAAAATCATTGAAACTTGAAGGTAAAATCCTTATTATTGCGGATACAAAAGCTGCAGAAAATCAAAATCTTGAACTTGCTGCAAGAAATATCCCAAGCGTTAAAATAATTTTACCATCAAATTTGAACGTAAAAGATTTATTAGAAGCTAATAATGTGGTTATCACAGAAGCTGCTATAAATGAAATAACTGAAAGGTTGTTAAAATAATGAGTAAAACTAAAACTAACAAGGAAAAATTATTCGACATCCTAAAAAGACCTATCATTACCGAAAAGTCTATGGGTGCGACAACTTTAAACCAGTATACTTTTGAAGTTGATAAAAATGCAACAAAAATCGAAATTGCTAAAGCGGTAGAAGCTGCGTTTGCAGGTCGAAAAGTTACAAAAGTAAGAACGGTTTACATGCCCTCTCATGCAAAGAGAATGGGTTATAGCGTAGGCAGAACTCAATCAAGCAAAAAAGCAATCGTTACGATTGAGGGCGAACCAATTGAAGAACTTATAGGAGCATAAAAATGGGTATCCGTACTATAAATCCAACGTCTCCAGGACAAAGAGGAATGTCAAAAAGTGATTTTGCAGATATCACAACTGATAAACCAGAAAAATCACTCTTAAGACCTCTTAGAAAAAAAGGAGGACGTAACAACAAAGGAAGAATTACATGCCGTCACAGAGGTGGTGGAGCAAAACAAGCTTATCGTGTAATAGACTTCAAACGTAATAAATTCGGCGTACCGGCTACAGTTAAAACTATCGAGTACGATCCGAACAGAAACGTCAGAATATCACTAGTTGTGTACGCTGACGGTGAAAAAAGATACATTCTTACACCTCAAGGTTTGAATGTAGGTGACGTAATTGTTTCAGGTACTGAAGTTGAAATCAAAACTGGTAATACAATGCCACTCGATATGATTCCTCTTGGTACACTCGTTCATAACATTGAAATGACACCTGGTAAAGGTGGACAAATCGTTCGTACAGCTGGTGGAGCAGCTCAGTTGATGGCAAAAGAAGGTAACTACGTTACCATCAAGCTTCCAAGCTCAGAAATGAGAATGATTAGAAAAGAATGCCTTGCTACTATCGGTACTCTCGGCAATGCTGAATTCAAAAACATGAAAATAGGTAAAGCTGGAAGAAAAAGATACCTCGGTATTAAGCCGACAGTTAGAGGTGTTACAATGAACCCCTGCGATCACCCGCACGGTGGTGGTGAAGGTAAAACAGGTCCCGGCGGACACCCGAAAACACCTTGGGGTAAACCGGCTCTGGGTTACAAAACTCGTAAGAATAATAAACAATCTAACAAGTTAATCGTTAGAAGACGTAAAAAATAATGCGTAAAGGGTCGAAGTTAACCCTTTCGACCCAAGTTCGCATAAGATTAATGACAAAAACTAAAAGGAGATAATATTAATGGCTCGTTCATTAAAAAAAGGTCCATACGTACTAGACTCACTCCAACGTAAAATTGAAAAAATGAATGCCGCTGGTGAGAAGAAAGTCGTAAAAACATGGTCAAGAGCATCTATGATAGTTCCCGATATGCTCGGTCACACAATAGCTGTTCACAACGGTAAAACCCATGTGCCTGTTTATGTTACAGAACAGATGGTCGGTCACAAACTCGGTGAGTTCGCTCCGACAAGAATGTTCAGAGGGCACGCAGGTCAAGACAAAACCGCAAAACGTAAGTAAGAGATTACAAAGAGGTTAAGCCTCTAAAAATAAGGAAAAGGACAATGCAAGAAGCAAAGGCTAAACAAACAAATATAAAAATGCCGGCACGTAAGTTGAGACGTGTAATTAACGAAGTGCGCGGTAAATCAGTTGATGAGGCAGTAAGACTTTTACGCTTCATGCCATACTTCGCAGCAAGAGTTGTTGAAAAGAATTTGACAGCAGCAGTTGCTAATGCATCCGAAAAATTTGGAGCAAACGCAGCAAGCCTCAAGATTTCAGAAATTTTTGCTGATGAAAGTATAACACTGAAAAGAGCAAGACCAAGAGCTCAAGGTAGAATGTACTCACGTATGAAACGTACATCCCACCTCACAGTCGTAGTAGCAAGTAAGACTAAATAGGAGAACATAAAGTGGGACAAAAGACTCACCCGAAAGGATTTAGAGTAGGTATAATCCAACCTTGGGAAAGCACATGGTTTGCCAAGAAAGATTATCCCGAATTCGTAGCAGAAGATGCTAAACTTAGAAAATTCATCAAGAAAAAACTATATGCAGCAGGCGTTGCTAAAATTCTTATCGCAAGAAAAGCACAAAACGTTACTGTAACAGTTGTAACAGCTAAACCTGGTATAGTTGTTGGTCGCGGCGGTCAAGGTATCGAAGAATTGAGAGCCGAGATTCAAAAACTTATCAATAAGCAAGTTACTATTGATGTTGTTGAAGTTGCAAGAATAGATGCTGAAGCACAATTAGTTGCTGAAAACATCGCTCAACAGCTTGAAAAACGTATCGCGTTCAGACGAGCTATGAAACAAGCTATGCAAAGAACAATGCGTTCAGGCGTTCAAGGTATCAAAGTTATGGTGTCAGGACGTTTGGGCGGTGCTGAAATTGCACGTTCAGAATGGGCTAAAGAAGGAAGAATTCCTCTGCAAACCCTTAGAGCAGACGTAGATTACGGCTTTACTGAAGCTGATACAGTGATGGGTAAAATCGGCGTTAAAGTTTGGGTATTCAAAGGTAACTTGATGCCAGGCGAAATGGCTGATAAAAACATCAAATCAAAGAAAATCGGTCAAAATTCTGATGACAAAGCTTCTCTTGGTAGACGCGGAAAAAGAAGACCGAGAACAGACAAAGTAGAAGAATAATTAGGAGCGAAAAACAATCATGTTAATGCCCAAAAAGACAAAATATCGTAAAAAAATGAAAGGGAGAATGACCGGTTCTGAAACTCGTGGAACATCGCTTGAATTCGGCGGTTACGGTCTTCAATCAACTGAGCCGGCGTGGATTACAAGCCGTCAGATTGAGGCTGCTAGACGTGCTATGACACGTGAAATTAAACGTGGCGGTAACGTTTGGATTAAAATTTTCCCTGACAAACCTATTACTAAAAAACCGGCTGAAGTTCGGATGGGTAAGGGTAAAGGTAACCCTGAATATTGGGTTGCTGTAGTAAAACCGGGAAGAATGCTGTTCGAGTTGGATTATCCAGAACGCGATGTGGCTGTCAGAGCTTTAGAACTGGCTGCTCAAAAACTTCCTATTAAAGTCAGAATCGTTGAAAAATAGGTGACATTATGAAGATACAAGAAATCAGAGAAATGTCAGTAGAAGAACTTGGTAATAAAGTTGTAGAACTTAAGCAAGAATTATTCAACCTTAGATTGCAAAAAACAATGCATAAGCTTGAAAATCCTGCTAAAATCAGCCAAGTTAAAAAATCTATTGCACAAATTAAAACAGTAATTACAGAAAAAAGCAATTAAGGGGTTATAAAATGCCTAAAAAAGAAAAACAAGGAATAGTAGTAAGTTCTAAAATGGAAAAAACAGCAGTTGTGAAAGTTTCAGAATTTGCTCCTCATCCAAAATATAAGAAAATTATTGAAACAACTAAAAACTACAAAGCTCATGACGCCAAAAATGAATGCCAAGAAGGCGATGTAGTTAGAATTATTGAATCAAAACCGATTTCCGGTGATAAACGCTGGACAGTCGAAGCTATCGTTGAAAAAGCTAAATAGTTTAAGGTAGCAACAAAATTTTTGTTCATGCTTTAAACAAAATGTAACGGTAGAAATTGCAATATGACAGAGCTAGCTTTAAGTTTGCCTGTCCACTATTGAGAACACACATGTCCGGTTAAATCGGACCAGAAAAGGAAAAGGAAAATGATACAACAAGAGTCTAGATTAGTAGTAGCAGACAACACAGGCGCTAAAGAACTTTTGTGCATCCGTGTTATGGGTGGCTCAAATAGGAAATTCGCTGGTGTTGGTGATGTTATTGTTGCGACTGTAAAGTCAGCAAACCCGAACATGCCTGTTAAAAAATCTGAAGTTGTTAAAGCTGTAGTTGTAAGAACTAAGGCTGATATCAAGCGAGCAGATGGTTCTGTAATCAGATTTGATGAAAACGCGGCAGTAATTATAAACAAAGACGGCAACCCGCGCGGTACGCGTGTGTTTGGACCGGTTGCCCGTGAGTTGAGAGATAAAAACTTCATGAAAATTATCTCTTTGGCTCCCGAGGTAATTTAGGAGAATACGACAATGATGAAAAGAACAGAAAAATCTAAAATTAATAACAAACTTCACGTCAAAAAAGGCGATAGAGTTATTGTTATTTCCGGCAAAGATAAAGGTAAAGTCGGAAGCGTTAGCAAAGTATTCACATCAGAAGCAAAAGTAGTTGTTGAAGGTGTAAATATGATTACCAAAGCAGTAAAAGCTAATCCGATGGCAGGGATTCAAGGTGGTTTAACAAAATTTGAAGCGCCTATGAATTGCTCAAAAGTTATGCTTTATTGCCCATCTTGTGAAAAAGCTACAAGAGTTAAAAACGAAGTAGTTAATGACAAGAAAGTCCGTGTTTGCAAAAAATGCGGCGAACAACTTGATGTATAATTAATGTATGGGCGGGTTGAGCCGCTTGCTGTGCAAGTTCTTGAACCCGAATTCTACTTAAGAAAAGGAAAATAAAAATGACAACAACACAAGACTTAAAAAAGAGATATGAAACCGAAGTTAAAAAGGCAATGATTGATAAATTCGGTTATAAAAATCAACACCAAGTACCTAAACTTAGTAAAATTGTTATAAATATGGGTGCTGGTGAATGTACTCACAACTCAAAGTTTGCTGAAACTATTGTAAAACAGCTCTCAAAAATCGCAGGTCAAAAATGCGTTGTCACAAGAGCTAAAAAATCAATTGCTACTTTTAAATTGAGAGAAGGAATGCCAGTTGGTGCAATGGTTACACTTCGTGGTGAAAGAATGTATGACTTTTTGCAAAAGCTTAACTGCGTTGTTCTACCACGTATTCGTGACTTTAGAGGTGTTTCATCAAAATCATTTGATGGACGTGGAAATTATACGCTTGGTTTGAAAGAGCAAGCTTTGTTCCCAGAAATTTCATACGATGAAGTTGATGTGGTACAAGGTATGAATATTTCAATTATTACTACAGCTAATACGGACGAAGAAGCAAAAGCATTGCTTGCTGAGCTTGGCGTTCCATTTAAAAAATAAACTGTAAAATTAACTTTACAGAAATATAAACAATAACGTTGTTTATGCTAAAATAAAAACAAACAAAAAGGAGATAAATCGTGGCTAAAAAAGCGATGATAAACAAAGAACAAAGAAGAATGGAACTTGCTTTGAAAGGTAAATACCCCAAAGTAAGACTTCACAACCGTTGTTCTATCTGCGGTCGTCCTCACGGATACAACAGAGACTTCGGCTTGTGCAGAATCCACTTGAGAGAAATGGCTCATAGAGGGCTTCTCCCAGGTGTTACTAAAGCTAGTTGGTAAGATTTTTATTGTTTAATAAATTTCTAACTATACTGCCTGAAAATTCATGTAAGTAGTTAGCTCATCAAGTTTTAAAAGAACGCGAGCCGAGGTTGGCGACAGATTAGGACTAAAGCCGATAGGGTGATTAAATGAGCCTAAAGAGCTAATCCAGAGGCAGTAGTTTAGGAAAGTTCCTAAACTGGCTGAATGAGCGGCGAAAGCCACAAACGCGGTACTTTTAAAACTTTGTTGACAAAAGAAAAGGAAAAAAGAAATGAACACAGATCCGATAGCAGATATGCTAACAAGAATTAGAAACGCTAACACTGTTTCTCACCCGGAAGTATCTATGCCATCTTCAAAATTGAAAGTTGAATTGGCTAAACTTCTTAAATCAGAAGGTATGATTACTGATTATGAAGTTAAAGATGCAGGTAAATTCAAAGTTTTGAACATCGTTCTTAAATACGATGAACAGCAAAAACCAGTTATTACAAACCTCAAAAGAGTTTCAAAACCTGGTTTGAGAACTTATTGCAAATCTAAAAATTTGCCTAAAGTTCTTGGCGGTCTTGGTATTGCAATTGTGTCAACAAGCAAAGGCTTGCTCACAGACAGAAAAGCAAGAAAAGAAAATATTGGCGGTGAAGTTCTCTGCTACGTTTGGTAGTGACGGCTCATAACGTTAATATAAAGAGATGGTATTTCCATTTCAAAATAAGTTAGAAAACAATAAATTGGAGATAAAAAAATGTCACGTATAGGTAAATTACCTGTCGCTATCCCAGAAGGCGTAAAAGTTACAATTGAAGGTCACAAAATTACAGCAGTTGGACCTCTTGGAACTGAAAGTTTGGAACTTCGCTCTGAAATCAATGTAGCGCAGGAAGAAAATTCAATTGTTATCACTAGAGAAAGTGACGACAGAAAAGTTAGAGCTTTGCATGGGCTTTCAAGAACGCTTGTTAACAATCTTGTAAATGGTGTAAAAACAGGCTTTGAAAAAAGACTAGAAATCAATGGTGTAGGTTATCGTGCAGCTATGCAAGGAAAAGACCTGAACCTCGCTTTGGGGTATTCTCACCCAGTAATCGTTGAAGCTCCAGAAGGTATCAAAATTGAAGTTGAAGCTAATACTAAAATTAAAGTTTCTGGCGCGAACAAACAACTAGTTGGTGATGTTGCTGCTGAAATCAGAAGCAAACGTCCGCCTGAAGTTTACAAAGGAAAAGGTATTAAATACGAAGGCGAATTCATCAGACGTAAAGCTGGTAAAGCTGGTAAAAAATAGTAATGTATGCGCGGCGTAGCTGTGTATACAATGGTATGCCGGTATAAAATCTGGCGAGTACATAAAATAAAGCCCGTATAATCTTTCCGTGACGCCAGAACGGCTCAAACGGCGGTAAGGATTGGGTGAAAGGAAAGAAAAATGATTAAACAATTAAACAAAAAAGCTCAAACGAGAAAAAGACACCAACGTATCAGAGTAAAAATTTCTGGTACTGCTGAATGCCCGAGATTGGCTGTATACAGAAGCACAAAGCACATTTACGCACAAGTTATTGATGACGTAAAACGTGTTACTTTGGCGTCTGCATCTTCAAACGACAAAGACCTTAAGGAAAAGCTTGGTCATGGTGGAAATATTGACGCGGCTAAAGTTGTTGGTGAAGCTGTTGCCAAAAAAGCAATTAAAGCTGGTATCAAAGATGTAGTTTTTGACCGTGGCGGTTTTGTTTACCACGGACGAGTTGCTGCACTTGCTGATGCCGCTCGCGAAGCTGGTTTGAATTTCTAATCAATATAAAAATAAAAAAGCAGAAGGGGAAAAATCCTTCTGCTTTTTTATGTGAATTTTTTTTAATCTTTTTGATAATAACTATGTCAGATTGCGCAATTTTTTTGTGTGACTCGGTTTATAACTTTGTGTGAACAGGACTTTTTATGCAAGTTAATAATAATTATTCATATTCAAATTCAAATTCAAGTAGACCCGCTTTTCAAGGTTTAACAAAGCTTTTTAAGCATAAGCTATTTACAAGCGCTGCAACTTATGAGCAGATTCTTAATTTTCCTCCAGCAAACCCTTACATTGGAGCTTTGCCGCAAGAAATAATAAGAGCTATTTCTTTGGTAAATCAAAATAAGGAACAGAAAACTGCTATAATAAAAAAAGTTATGGAAATGTTTTCGCGTTCAGCGCGTGAACTGCAAGGAACAGAGCGTGGCAATAATTCTATACTTTATATAAAGGCATCTAATAAAGCGGATTTTAGACAGAAGCAGAAACTCGCAGCACGTCGTGCAAGTAAAATCCTAACTGAAGGCTTTAAATCTTTTGGGTTGCTTAAAAAGGGCGAGCGTGTCGTTGTTTCTGGGTTCAAGCATAATGAGGGGATGTTTGGGGTTGTGTATAGTATTTCTTTTCCGAAGCGAATTAATTGTACAAAAAAAGTTATCAAAATGTTCAAAGATATAAAAAAGCAATGTGAGTGGAAATATTTGTTGCCTATACATGGCTTGCCCGCAGAAATAAATGCAGCTATGTTTATAAAAAAGCATCAAGCAAAAAATTATAAAAAATCAGTTTTTGTTCAACCGTATTTTGCGTCTTTGAAGGATAAATTTATGGTGTTGGAGCATGTGAATAGTTATCAAAAAACTGATTGCAAAAAGCATTCTCTTTTAAAAGCTTTTGAAAAATTAAATATACATTCTGAGGATGTTTCTCCGGGGGCTTCAACTAATATGCAGAATGGTCGTATTTTTGATTATGGCGGTTTTGTAAATAGTTGTGCGGATTTAACCCCAGCGGCAAACAAAGTTTATGTAGACTTGAAAAAGGCAGAAATAATAAGTATAAATACAGGAAACATTAGACCACTAATAGCGAAGCTTATTCGCTATGCAGCTGGAGGGCAAAAGAACGCTAAAGTTTCTCCGTTTGACGTTAGGTGTGGGGTTGAAACATTTATGAGCGAGACAGCTTTTTCAGAGAGCACTAAAACCATTTTGGTAAAACTTAAGTTGTTTAAACCAGAGGAGATAAATACTTATTAATTTTGTTAAACATTGCGTTTTTATTTTTTTGCGGAGAACTTGATTGCCTTTTTTGTGCGTGTTAATATTGCACAAAGTGAAAGGATTGACATGGATTTTAGCTTAGTTTTTAACCCTGTAATTGTATCGGTAATTTTGTTGTGTTCCTTGTGCCTTTTACGTGTAAATGTACTCTTGGCAATAATTGTAGCGGCAATATCGGCTGGAATTGTTGCTGGAATGCCTATTGATGTTATTATGAATACTTTTATTTCCGGAATGGGCGCAAACTCAGAAACGGCATTGAGTTATATACTTTTGGGCGCATTTGCTGCGGCAATGACCCATACTGGTTTGGCAACTTTGTTGGCGCGTAAAATTGCGGCTGTTATTAATAATAAAAAGTATTTGCTGCTTTTGATAATAACTGTAATTGCTATGATGTCGCAAAACCTTATTCCGGTGCATATCGCTTTTATCCCAATAATAATCCCGCTGCTTATTCATGTTATGAATAAGTTAAAACTGGATAGGCGTGCTGTGGCTTGTGCATTGGCTTTTGGTTTGAAGATGCCATATATTGCAATTCCCGCTGGATTTGGGTTGATTTTTCAAGGGTTGATAGCAGAAAATTTAACTCAAAACGGAATTCCTGTGGCAAAGTCTGAAATTTGGCATTCAACGTGGTTTTTGGGACTTGCAATGATTGTGGGGCTTTTGATTGCAGTGTTTGTTTCGTATAGAAAGCCTAGAGAATACAAGGATTGTGCGATTGCTGAAAATTCTGAACAAATTATGGACGAGCAGGCGTTAAAGTTCAATAAAAATCATTATATTACGTTATTAGGCGCATTGGTAACTCTTGTTGTGCAGTTGTTAACCACATCTTTACCATTAGGGGCGCTTGTGGGCTTAGGCATAATTTTTGGCGGGCGAGCAATTGACCACCAAAAAATGGATAAATTGATTAATGAAGGTGTGGGGCTTATGGGGTACGTAGCCTTTGTTATGCTTGTTGCCGCTGGGTTCGCGATGGTTTTAAAACAAACTGGAGGGGTTGAAAATCTTATCCAGGCAGTAGTGCCGTTTATGAGTGGAAGTAAACTAGTTGCGGCGATTATAATGCTTTTGATAGGATTGTTTGTTACATTGGGAATTGGCACCTCGTTTGGAACAATTCCTATACTCGCTGTTTTGTTTGTGCCTATTTGCGCGCAGCTTGGGTTTAGTGTGCCAGCGACCGTAATTATTGTTGCGGCAGCAGCAGCACTAGGAGATGCTGGTTCGCCGGCGTCGGATACAACGCTTGGACCAACAGCTGGGTTGAATATTGATGGGCAGCATGACCATATTCATGATACTTGTATCCCAACGTTTTTGCATTATAACATTGTATTGATTTTGTTTGCGCTGGTAGCGGTATTGATTTTTTAGTTTAAATAAAATTAAATATATATAAAAAGCCCGAACTTATTAAGGTTCAGGCTTTTTGTTTGTTATTGAGGTTATTGTTTAACCGGTGTTTCTTTAAGTGGTTTGCAGTCTTTGGTAAATTCTGTGATTGCTTTTGAGGCGGTTTTAACATTGTTAATGCAGCAGTTTCCGCCAATGCAGCCACCCTCACAACACATAACTTCAATGAGATTGCCCATTTCGCATTCGCCTTTTTTGGCGTAATTTTTAAGCTCTCTGATAGATTGTTTGTTGAGCCCGTTTATTATGTGTGCTTTGATTTCTGTTTTGCCTTCGTCTGCAACTTTAACAGATTGAGCAACTCCGCCTAAAAGCCCGAAGTTTCTGGCTTCTCGCGACGATTCTACCTTAAACGGTGTTGGGTCAAGGCTTCCCACTTCAATTTTTTTAGCGATGAATAATGCACCCATTTCTTCGTAGCTTAAAAGGTAGTCTACATTTGGGTTCGCAAGACATTCACGGCGTTTTGCCACGCAAGGGCTTAGGAAAACCGTTACTGCGTCTGGATTTTCACGCTTAACAAGCTCTGCTGTGTAATAAAGTGGCGTTTTTGTTGTTGAAACAAAAGGTTTGATTTCGGGCAAATGTTGCGCTATTAGGTTGTTGTAGCCTGCGCAACAAGAGGTTGTCATAAAGTTGTCGCCGTTTTCCATCCTTTCTTTAAATTCTTCGGCTTCATTTGTGGCTGTGATGTCTGCTCCTTGCGCAACTTCAACAACTTCACTGAAACCAGACTTTAAAAGGGCGGTATGGATTTGATAGATTGACCCTGGCAACTGACCAGCAATAGAAGGGGCTATCATTGCAATAACTTTTTTCCCTTCTTTCATGTTTTTCAAAATATCAATAATTTGAGATTTTTCGTGAATAGCGCCAAAGGGACAAGCCGCAACGCATTTCCCGCAAGTTATGCACTTGTCAAAATCGATTGTTGCGTGTCCGCTTTCATCTTTGGTTATTGCACCTACCGGGCAAGCATCCTCGCAAGGAACAACGATTTTAACGATTGCATGGTAGGGGCAAACTTGCATGCATTTTGTGCAGTTTTTGCATTTTGACCCATCTATGACTGAGCGTCCGTTTTGTATTGAAATTGCGCCAAATTTGCAGCTTTCTACGCAAGGTCTTGCAACGCAACCCTGACAAAGGTCGGTTACAAACATTCTGCTGGGAACGCAAGCCTGACAAGCTGTTTCAAGAACAGTAAGAACGTCTTTTTCTGGCTCCGTTCTTTCAAGTGCTTTTTGGGCGTAGTCAGATAGAAGTTTTCTTTCGTCAATTTCTTCCATTGAAAGTCCAAGGTTTGCTATAATTCTGTGTTGAATTACGTCACGTTCTTTGTGTACGCAGCAACGGTAAGGAACTTCGCAACCTTGTGGGCGCATATCATACGCAATGAGTCGTGTATTTTCTGGGTAATCGTCAGAAAGGAATGCTTTTATTGTTCTGACTAGTATTTCTCTTTTTAGGTGTTGTGCTTGGTTATTCTTGTCCATTTTCCAATAATCTCTCTATATGTTTTAGTACTTTTTCTGGTGTCGCATCTGAAATAATTTCGTCATTTACTTTGACGTAAGGGGCGTTTGTGTATTTTGATTCGTCGGAGCACAAACTCAAACATGGTACGCCAGAAACCTCAACGGTATCAGGATATTTTGTTGGAAGTATTTCAACTAACTCTTGTAAATGCGATGCCCCCATTACAAAACAGGTTGTTCCCATACAGATTTTTACTTCGATTTTGCTCATGTTTGCTCCTTATATATATCTTACTATAACTTTTTTGATATATTTATCTTCCAAAATTTTTGCCATTTTTTTTATGATATTTTTTCTGATTTCAATTTCGATTGGCAGATTGGGATCATAATGTGCTTGATTTAATTTTGCACCAACCATAAATTCGATGCAGTCGCTACTTAGCAGAAATTGCATAAGCTCGTATGCTGCATTTTTTTCTTTTTCTTTAAATCCGTTTTCAAGATATTCGACGGTTCTTGTTAGTGTCAAAATCCCTTCTGTAACTAAATCTACGCCTTCCATTTTAGAAACAGCTGGGAGTTTCCCGACACTTCCTGTTATATCACATTTGACAGGAATATTCAATTCCCGTGAAATCAAATTTGCAGTGGTGCCACCGCAAATTGCTTTTTTCCCATCTGCATTTTTAAATTCAAATGCGTATTCTCTGTCTTTTTCCATGTGATACGGCGGACCTGTAAAAATTAAGGCTTTTCGTGGTTCGCGGTAATGGATTACGCAACATGAAATGTCATCTTTTGCGTGGCGGTCAACCTCTGTATTGCAGGCAATTCTTACAATATATCTGGAGAGTTCGCTGCTAGAGATATCAGGTTGTTCATTAAGTCTGTCAAGTAAGCACTTTATAAGTCCGCTGCGTCTTAATCCGAGCTTAAGTTCAGGATTCCCTAGTCCAGATTGGGTTACCCCATCAGAACAAAAAATCAACCTGTCGCCCAGTTTCAATTTTAATTTGTAAATATGCATGTGGCGATTTTTGAAAGTTTCAGAGTCTATTACTGTGAATTCCGGTTCAATAACTTTTCCGTCGCTTATGTAAACAAACTGTGGGTTTCCTTCTTCAACGATTTTGACTTCTCCATCTTCATTGCAAACGGCGACAGAAAATGTAGAATAACTGATTTTCCGCACTTGGCAGACAGGAAGTGCGTTCATAACAATTTCACACGTTCTCTTTATGCTTCTGCCCGCTTCTACAAATTTTAAAAGCATTGTCGCGGTCATTGAGGCAAGAATATTTGCCTTAATCCCGCTACCTAAACCGTCGGAAAGAACAGCGATAAGTTCACCTTTTTCGGGATAGCGTTTTGACATAAATCTATCGCCATAGGTGTTTTGACCGAATTTTTTTTCTTGTGAGCAGTCAATATCAATAAACATTAATTCTGTTTTTCCTCAGAGTAGTCGTAATCCTGTGCAATTGTGCTCAGCAAAAGCTCTGTTTCTACCATGTGTTCGCCCAGAAGGCTTGCAATTTCTTGAACAATTGCGATGTTTTTGGATATAACTTCTTGCGCGCGGTGGGCTATTTTTTCGCGTCCAAGCTCGGTTTGAGTTACGTCCGTAATTACAGCGCCGACGAGTTCATTTTTTTCAATGGAAAAGGCTGTAATGTCGTAGAGATGGTCATTTACCGGATAGCGCTCGCGGTGTAAATCTTGAGATGTTTTTAGAGTTTGTTTGAAAACATCCGCAAAATCCACAATTCTATCAATGCAGGCGCCGTTAACTCCTTCTGGGCGCTCCGCAAAGACTTCGTACATTTCGCCACAAAACATTTTCATAAAGGCTTCGTTTGACTCTACAATCTTTAAGTCGCTGTCTACCATTACGATTGCGGAGGGCATGCATCTAAGCATTGCGGCTGCTTTTCGCATAGCTATTTTCCGCATGTAAGAAACGCACATAGAAGGTTCGGCGTCGCCAGAAAGCATTGCAGAGGCGAGTTCGCGGCAAGTATTGTAACCGCAGCCGCCGCAGTTAAGTTCATCCTCCTCTGTGTGTTTCCCGATTTTTTTCAATGTTTTTAGTATAAGCTCTGTGCTGTAGTTGTGTTTTTCAAAGGTTTTACGTTTGTATTCTTCTTCTAAAACAGTTTTGGCTTCATCGGGAATGGTTTCGCGTTGTTTGACTTTAGAAAGGACGTCCGAAACTCGTAGTAATTCCGATTTTTTGGTTGAATTACAAGGACCAGCGAGGCAGCCACCGTTGCAGGCAAGGGCTTCTATAAAAATTTTTTTATTAATATTATTGGCATCAAGCCCTATGAGTGCTTTTTCAAGATTTTCAATGGAGCTTATATTTAAAAGTTGTACATCTTTCGAGTTCCCTGCTTTTTTAATAGTTTCATTCATTCCGCCTTCAACCGCGTATAGCGCGCCTTCGTAAGCTGATTCGGGAACGAAACGCTCGCTGTTGTTGAATTCTATCGCTTGCGTGGAGCCAAACTCCTCTGTAATCCATAATTTTAGTTCTTCAAATGTCAACGCTGCATCTATTAGGTGCGGATGCCGGTCAGATTCATTCTTTTTGGCTATGCACGGTCCAATAAACACTACTGCTATTTGGTTTCCGTAGATTTCTTTAAGCATTTTGGCATGAGTTAGTGCGGGTGATGCTATTGGCACGATATTTGGAAGATATTTGGGGTTGTAAAACCGTATGTAGTCAACAACAACCGGGCAGGCGCTTGAAATAAACAACCCTTTTTGTTGTTGAGACATAATTTTGCTGGTTTGAATAGAGACTTCTTGCGCGCCGAGTGCGGTTTCGCTTACGTGGGTGAAACCGAGTTTTTTGAGGATAGAAATCATTTTTTCTGGACTATGTTCAAAAATGCCAGCCCAGCTTGGGGCAAGAGACACAAACACTTCTTTTTGTGCGCGAAAAAGATTTTTCACTTTTTCTATGTCGTTGCGAACTCGTTTTGCGCTGCTGGGGCAGGTTTTTACGCAATTTCCGCAGGCAATACATTTTTCAGGCAAAACGGAGGCATGTCCATTTTGGATTTGTATTGCTTTAACGTGGCATTCTCGAACGCACTTGTAGCAGTCATGGCATTCGTTTTTCAAGGTATAGACAGGATACAGTTTGTCCATTTTAACCCCTTATTTTATCTAGAATTTCCTTTAATTTAACAGACGTCATTTCTTCGTAAACGGTTCCGTTTATTATTATATTTGGACCTTTTTCGCATTTTCCTTCGCAACGAGAGCCGCAAAGGTCGATTTTAGCATCTAAATTGTGCATTTTTACGTAATCTTCTATGTAATTTAAGTGGTCTTCATTACCTCGTGCGAAACACGAACTTCCAAGGCAGACCGTAATATTTATTTTTTTATTTTCACTCATATTCACACCTGTATCTAACTTACAATAGTATAATTCACACGAAATTTAAAAGCAATAAAGTTTTTGGATGAAAATTTGTGCGCGGCAAAAAGGTTTATTTTGAGTGTTGGGTTTTGTATCGGCGCTAAGTACATTGTGGTGCTTGAGAATAGCCAATTTTTACAATATTTTTTTTGTACTTGCGCGAAAGAGAGTCAACGCAACGGCTAAGCCGGTCTTTTTTTGTTTCTTTTTCTGTGTTGCAGAAAAGCGACATTTGTACATCTTGTGTTTTTATAAGGGTTTCAAGCACTACGCCCGAACTCCTGTAGACAAAATCTTTTTGGTACATTTTTTCAAATAACGGTAGCATTGCATTAACAATATCGCAATCCCATGAGGTTGGTTTCATTAAAACTTTTTTTTCTACAAAACATCGGAAATCCTTTGTGCGAAGCATAATTCTAACACAATTTGTTTTGAGTTTTAGCGCGCGAAGCCGCTGGCATGCGTTATTAATGTGATAAATAAGAGAATTCTTTATATACTCTTTATCCGTCGTAAATTCCGCAAAAGAGCGAGTGTTTTGAATGGATTTTGGCAAGGTTTCATCGGCATTAACCGGCAAAACACACTCTCCAAGAAGTTCATGTTTCATTTGTAGCCCCCGAACACCAATTTTTGAATCAATCCATTCATCAGATTGTTGCGAAAATTCATACGCCGTGCGAATTCCATATTTCGCCATCATTGCGTTTATATTTTTTCCAATTCCCCAAATTTCAGCTAAGCTGGTTTGTTTTAATTCTTGCTCAATCGTGCGATGTCCGATTATATATGCGCCGTCACCAGTTTTAGCCCGATGAGAGGCTAATTTCGCAAGTGTTTTAGTTGTACTTATTCCTATTGAAACTGGTATTCCTATTTTTAATTTTATTTCTTCTCGAATCATTTTTGCAATGTCAAGGTAACTGCGGCGATATAATTTTCGTAGTCCGGTAAAATCAATGAATGCTTCATCAATGGAATATTGTTCTATTGATGGGCTAAAAGTGGTAAGCAAGCCCATTATTCTTTTTGAAATTTCAACGTATCTTTGGTATCGACTAGAAATATAGATTGCCTTCGGAAATTCTTTTTTTGCCATAAAATGAGGCATTCCCATTTTTACGCCCATTTGTTTGGCTTCTTTCGAGCGCGAAATTACGCAACCGTCGTTGTTTCCTAGTACGCAAACTGGTTTGTGCAGTAAGGATGGGTTGTCGAGTTGTTCGCACGCGACAAAAAATGAGTCACAATCCATTAATGCTATTATTTGTAAGTTTGACATAAGTATAAATTATTGTTTAAGTGGTTAATCAGTATTTTCGGACGAGTCCTGTTACAATTCCAACTACGGTGAGTTCGTTTTGGGGTTCAAGTATCGGGTAATTGCTGTTTGCTGGCTCCAAATAAATTTTACCAGTTTTGCAACGGTAATATTTTAGGGTAAAATCGCCGTCAATATTTGCTACAACAATATCTCCATCTTTTACGCGTTCACCTTTTTCGACAACAACAATATCGCCCTCGCAGATGCCGGCTTCAATCATTGAGTCGCCGATTACGGTAACGGAAAATGTTGAGTAAGGTTTTCTTATGAGCATTTCATCGAAACTTACGTTGTTGTCCGTATATCCTTCTGCCATTGTTGGAAAGCCGGCTCTGACCCCTTCGCAAAAGTGTGGAATTCTGGGGGATGTTGAGCGGAAATTAAAATTTCCGCTCTCACTGGAAGGAATGAAGAATCTATTGAACTTTTCTTTAATAAGCCCCAATTCAAGAAACTTTTGAAAATATTGCCAAATTGAGTTTTTGGACTTAAAGCCCAAATCCGCACAAATAACATCAAAGCTCGGCAGCGGTTCCGAACCATATAAAGTTAAAAGTTTATTAAATATTTCATTTTGTTTTTTTGTCAAGTTCATAAAAGTATTATGAACGCATGTTCATAAAAAGTCAAGTAAATATGAACAAATGTTTACTTTTAATTCTAAAATAGCATTATAAACTCGTATTTTGAGCAAAACAAAAACGAGGCATGTGCAAAAGAGATTTTGTTAATCTTTCCGTTGCATGCGCTCGTTTTTATTAATTTAATTAAAAATTATTTTGAAATTCTGCCGGGAATGACAACTCCACCTTTGAGGTTCTTTTTGTAGAACTCTACGTGTGGCTGTAAAACGCTGTCAAGCACTTCGGGGAAGGCTTTTCCGGTTGTAATTTTTTCAACAATTTCTTGATAAACAGTAGCGAATGCTCTCAACTGAGTCATAGCGCCTGCAGCTTCTGGAGTCAAGCCCATTCCGCGTGTTTTGATAGTTTCAAGGAAAAATGCACCGGAAACTTCGTAAGACTTTGTAAGTGCGTCAATGTAGCTTTCTGCGTTTTCACGGCAAACGCCAGTATCTTGAGGTACAGTCAACGCAAAAGAGAGCTTGTTCGCAGGGTTAAAGTGTGCTTCTGCGCTGTGGTGCATAGCGTCAGGAACTTTTGCCACCTGTTTAAGAGTATCTTTAACGGATTCGTTTTGCATTTGAGCATGCCAGTAAACCGTATTTTCAAAAATTGCACCCATATATTGGTGAACAGAGGCAGAAATTCCGTTTAATTTAGCATCAGCCCAGAAAATACCTTCTTTTAGTGCATCATTTGACTCTAAATCGGCGCTCAGTGATGTTCTTGAAACTTCTTGAGCTGCATTAAGCATAGAAACCATGTCTTCTTTTTTCATTCCGGCATAAGCGAGTGTGAAAAGGGCATGGTCGTCAAACGCGGAAAAACGTCCGCCAACATCATCGTGGATATACAAATCGCCAAGCCAGTTATTTTCGTTAGATGTTCTTCTTAGTTCGCTTTTTTCTGCATTAGCGTCAGTAACTGCGATAAAGTGCTTGTGTGCGAAAGTTTTTGCATCGGCGTCGGATTTTCCTTGTGTTTTATATGCTTCGATGAGCATGTTCAAAACTCTTAAAAAACCGTCTTTTGTTTCAAAAGTTGAACCTGATTTTGACGCAATTAAAAAGTTTGATTCAAGCACATTGTTTGATAATCTGTATAAAAATCTTTCTAAACTTGCAGAATCAACGTCTGAATAAAATTCAATAACATCTTGTTTAACATTCAACCCATTGATTGAAAGCATGTGTTCAACAGTATGTTTTGAGCCACCGATACCCATTACGCTGAGTTTTTTTGCGCCTGTTTGTGTTTTTAAGCTATTTGCAAGCCTAAAGATTTCATCGACTCTTTTAGCTTGTTCTTGTGGGAGATTAACCCAGTTCAGGAATTGTCCTTTTTGATTAGCGCGTGATGAAAATTCGTTTACAAATGCTGAAACATTTGAGGAATACTTGTCAAAGTTTACACCTGTAAATTTTGTAATCACATTTGAATTTTTTGTTAACATAGATAAATACCTCTTTTTTCTAAGTATTACAATTATATTATAAAATAATTTTACTCTTTATTTTTTTTCTAGTTTTTTTCGCGATTAAAAAATTTTTTTACGCGATTTATAAGTTTTGCATCTTCTTTTGCTTGCAGTGCTTCTTGTTCGGCTTTTGCAGCCATAATCTGTTCGTAAGTAGCATTTGTTGGGTCTTCGACGATAGATGGATCTGGTAAAGAACTTACGAAAGATTCCGCGGCTTCAATATCCGTATTGAGTGCAAGCCATTTAAACGACTTAATCATGGATAACGGTTTTTCAAGATTTCCACGAAGAACAACTTGAAATTTAGTTGTACTCAATGTTGAAAATTCTTTTGAAAAATCTGGTATTGTATTCATTTCATCGAGTGTAATTGACTCGCAGAAGAACTGAAAAGCCTGTGCTGCCATAACGTTTAACCCTGGAGTTACTTTTACAAGGTTGATTGGGTTGATAGCTGCCAAAGGTCCAAGCAGGTTAGAAAACTGAGAGCCCATTCGTGCGCGTAATTTCATATCTGCATCATTTGTCAAAAGGTTCATGTTTCCGGCAATATGTACGCACAAAACATTTCCCATTGTTGTAATTGGTTTTATGTTTACAATTCCGTTTAAGAATTCCAAATGTCCATTCATTACGTCAAAATGAGAAGTTTCAATTGTTGTAATAGATTTTACAACAGACCCTATAGTGGTTTCAAAGAATTTTGAATTTCTGATATTTTCTGCAAGTATAAGGTTTTCAATTCGACCGAAAGGACCAAGCTGTCCATTGGTAATTACAAAATCGACATTACCTTTGAGCGATTTCATTTGGTCTGCTTGAGTTGCGGCTGCGGCATCGATTGTAATATCTGTATCAAACGATGCGTTTCCAGAGAGTGCGTCGGTCATATTTGCTAGTACTAAAAGGGCGTTTTCGACGTCAAAGTTTTCACCATGGACATTTATTCCTAACAATGAGTTAGCGAGGTTCATGTTTACGTTGCCTCGAATTGCCCCGCCCAGCGCTGATGTATGTAAATTGTTAATGTGAAAAATATTGTCCTGCAAGGTTATGCGTCCAGTAGTGTTAGTTGCAACAATTGGAGGAGCGGAAATAGATTTAAAGTTAATGTTTCCGTTTTGCACAACGATAGGGATATTTACTGGTGCTGGTGCTTTGGCTGGTTTAGACGTTTGTGGCGGAGCTAATTTCATTGCCGCTGCGCTAACTGGTAAAAGTTTATTTACATCTACACTGTTAGAATTTATGTTTAGCTCTGGGAATACAACCAATGGTAGTCTGTTTAAATTAATGTTTCCATTTATATTAAAATCGGAGTCGTTTACAAGTATATTGTCCACATTGAATATTAACCGTCTGCCACGTAAATCTGTACGGGCTTCAGAAATTGTTGTCAACAATTCTGGCAGAGCTATGTCAAAAATCCGTAATTGACCTCTAAGTTTTGGTGCAATTGCATCTCCAAAGGCAAAAAGCATTGTTCTATCTAGCTTAAAGGAGGATTTTGGTAATGCATAAATATTTCCTGTCAGCGATTTGGGTACTACAATTCGCAAAAGGTTTATGTACGGCTCGGAATCAAGTCTTGTAATCGTCGTGGTAAGCGATACAACTGGCATTGCGCCAGCAAAGTTAGCGCTTAAATCGTCACTAAAAATGCTATTATTGGGTTTGCTATAAATGCCTGTATCTTTAATTTTTATGCGATTTCCTTTGTAATTGGCACAAAATTGTATAATGTTTTGTTTATCTTTTAATTGGGCGAAAGTTACTGGAGTAAAATAATTTGACCCATTTGTCATAACTTGAAAAATAATCGAAAGTTTTTTCAAGGTGCCGTTAATCGAGGTACGCAGAGGCATAGCTCCGTTTCCATCCAAAAAGGGTGCCGCGTCTTTTCCGGCAAGCATTTTTAAATCATTTGAAGCGATACGCCCATCTGCATTAAAGTTTATATGCGGTTTTTGGGCATAATTCATAATATTTCCGTTAAAGTTGATAATAGAAGAATTGTTGAGTTTGACACCAGCACGCATTATTTCAATATCGTTTTCATCCATATTTACAACCGCTAGCGGTAAGTAAAGAGATGAAGATGTTGATGGGATATTGAACCTAAAGCTTTTATTTGTAATTACTCCATCTAAAGCCGGAAATTGGGAGTCAATTCTTATATCTAAATCTTCATTAGAAAGCGCAAATGCATTTTGTTTTTCGCTCATAGCAAAATTTTTCAAATTAGCGTTTATAAAGGCTCTAGCTTTTTTTAACTCTCCTTGCAACCTAATATCAAGAGATAAAAGTCCAGAATTGAGTGAAAATTGCTGTTTTAAGTCATTTGGAGCAAAAGTATTGTACAATTCTCTTAAGGGCAGCCCGTTTGTATACAATTTAATATCAGAAATGGCTTTGTCTCTGATTTTGCCTTGAGCCTTAAGTTCTGCTCCGTTAATAATAACGCTGGCTTTTTGTATGTCCAAGGTATTATTGTCTAGACTAATTGCGACGTTTCCGTCTTTAATTAGTAACCCTGCTCTTTTGTCGGCAAGTCCTCCGTCTTTAGCGACAACAAAACCTTTTGATTTTAACTTTTTAAAATTGGTTTTAAACTCTGTATTTGCTTCAAAATAACCTTGAGCAACAATATTTTGCAGATTATTTGGAATAGAAAATGTATCCAGAATGGCTTTTGTTAAAATAATTAGGTCGTTAAACTTAATTTTTGTTGTTGAAATTTGCATATCCGCAAAAGCTCGTTTTCCAAAACCTAGCTTGCCTATGCTTTTGATATGCTGTTCTGGGGTAATATACAAGTCTGTATTTATTGCGGCTTTGTGTCCGTCAAACTTACAGCGCATATAACTATTTGGGAGTTGGTATCCTGAAAGATTTAAAGTGAGCTTGTAAATATTAGCAAAACCGAATAGGGCGATTTTCCCCTTGCGTTCTCGAATTTTTATTTTTGCGGCTAAATTAGTTTTTAAATCATAAGTTTTATATAGGTCAATTGGGTTAACGAAGGGGATTTCCAAGCGTTGGGTTGGGTCATCTTCTTCGTCAAGCGCTGGTTGCATTTTGGGAATAAATGAATCTAGTTCAACTGTAGCATCAACTTTCTGGTAGCCGTCAACTAAAAGTTGGGTGTCCGCTTTTAGCTTTGCTTTTTTACCGTTAAAATATCCAACTGCAAATTTATCACCTTTTAAAACCATATCTTGATGGTTTTTGTAATCATTAATTGAAATTTTATAATTATTTAAGGCAAAATTCGGAACAACAATTTTTATCCATGCTGGATTTATTGGCATTTGATTATTAGAGCCAGACTCAACTTTTGAAAAATCTGTTTTTTGCGAGTTTACAATATCTTCGATGAGTTTAACCACTTTGTATTGTTTGCCATCGGCAATATCCAGATTAACCTCTGGACGCCAGACGACCGCTTCGGAAACTCTAACTGTCAAAGTTAGTAAAGCTGGTAGGGAAAGTTTGAGTTTGATAGTATCAGCGGAAAAAAGTTTTGAGTTGTCAGGCAGATTAACGCTAGGGTCATAAATAGTTAATCCAGCTTCCAATGCCGGAGTTGTTACAAGTTTTACCCCTGAAAAATCAACATTTACACGCCCTTGTTCTTTTGCCAATTGTTGAATCATGGGTTTGTATTCATTAAGGTCAACAACTTTTGGAAGAACGAATAAAAATGAGATGTAAAGCATAGCAATAATTGCTAAAAGCGTAATCCCAAATATTGTTAAAAATTTTTTCATAAATACCTCAACTAATTCAATATATATAATAAAGTTACAGCAAACGGCTTGGTATAAACAGTGTATGTAAAGTTTTTTGTATTAGAGTGCCAACTGTGTGCCTAAAAGCAACCGGTGTGTATCGTTATTACCTTGATTTTGGCAGTAAACGTAATTCAATACAAGTTTCAATGCCTGTCCTTTTATATAATAATTTGCGCCGGCTGTGTATTCACGGCGATTATTGTGTGCAACATTTTTATCGGGGTCAAATTCATCATATCTGGCAATCAGTTCTAGTTTTTTCGTTAAATGGTAGCCTGCTGTTGCGTACCAGCCTTGTCTTTGTTTTGAAGTCAAGCCGGTGGAGCCGTTTGAACCATCTGCATTCGCATATTCAGCACGCATCCAGAATTTTTTGTACTCGTATCCAATATTGGCGCCAGCGACAAAGAAATCAGTCGAATTCCTTTCCCCAGTTGCAATTCCACCGCCTACAACAAGCTTGCCGTAGCGTCCGTCTGTTTTGCCCAGTGGTTTTGCATTAACCCACCCGTTGAACTCAACACCAGGCATAAATTCGGTAAAAAATGTATCAGAACTGTAACCGCCAAAATCGTAATCTACAAGTGAATAATTCCCCTTGACTCTAATCCCTGCTTTTCTCGCATTGGCAAAGTGTCTTGAAATTTGCGAGCGATTTAGCAACGGTAAAGTATAAGGTGATTGCGCACCCTCAATTCCAACTCCTGGTCGGGAATTTCCAACTAAAATTGTATGATGAGGAATTCTCTTTGTCTGAATATATGCGTCTTGAACAAATTGCTGCCAGAAATTTCTGTGAGAAGGCGTTGTGTCTAGCATTAATCGAACTTCTTCCTTGCCGCCTCTAAGTTTGCTGTCAAATAAAACATTTATAAGTCCGACTTTGAATTTCTGGTTGTTTTCTCCGCCCTCGTAGAATTCGAAATTAGTATTTGTTTGAACAACGCCCCATATATGAAGATTTTCAACAGGACCTTCTTCAAACTCCCAAGTGAGAGGCTTTTCCAAAAGACTGGCGGGGGCAGAAGTATTTTCAATTTGCAATTCATAAACATCATGGGCTGTTTTTGCCAAACTTTTACGAAATTTTTCAATACTGCCTTGTGTTTCGTCTAGGCTTTTTTCACCGAGATTAATATGTGAGGACTCAGGTTCCAATATAACTGGCGCCTCAAATAAACGAGCCTCGGTGTCGGCTGGTTGTAGTGTCTCTATTGCTTTTGCGGGGTGCATTTCTAGCAATAAAAATATAAAACTTAATACTAAATAAATCTTTTTCACAATACTTCTTTAACAATAAAGGGATGACTTTGTAGTCACCCCTTTTTAATTATTATTCTTTATCGTCACGCAAGTAAGCTGTCCAGAACAGCAATACAACAAATACCAATGCTCCAACAAGGTTTCCTAATGTTACGGGCAAAAGGTTGTTAAGTAAGCAGGTTTTTACAGTCAAATTTGATAGCTGTTCAGCTGTAAAACCGGATGCTGCAACTACAGCCGGTGTGCTTTTTAAGAACAAGCCATTTGTAAGAAAATACATATTTGCAATACTGTGTTCGTAGCCAGAAGCAACGAATGTCATAATTGGGAAGAATATAGCAAAAATTTTACCAATTACGTGTCTGGAAGATGATGCCATCCAAATAGCAAGGCAAACAAGCCAGTTACAAAGAATACCTCGCGTAAACGCTTCAATCCAGGGGAGAGTTGCTTTTGTATAAGCAGTAGTCAGCCCCATAACGCCAAGTGCTTCGTGTGAGTTGTGAGACGAGCCTGACAGGTATATTAATGATGCCAAAATTACAGAACCAACAAAGTTTCCGGCATATACGAGCAACCAATTTCTTAAGAGTTTTGCAAAGCTGGTTTTGCGTTCAATAACAGAAAACATCATCATTACGTTACCGGTAAAAAGCTCTGCACCTGTAAGTACAACCATCATCAGCCCTGTTGCAAATGTCATTGCACCGACGAGCTTTGCTAGTCCCCAGCTGAGACTTTCTGTTCCGGTCATAACGGTCAGTGAAACCTGTGCGCCAAAAGCTATTAATGCACCTGCGGCAATTGCAAGAACAAACGCCTTTGATTTTCTAAAGTTTGCCTTCGCTGGCATAACGCTGTCAGCCAATTCATGCGCTACATTGCTTGGAGCAATACAGTCTTTTGTGTCTAAATTTTGTGTTTGAGTTGTTGTCATTTTTATCTCCTCATTTTATTTAATGCTAAAAAATCAAGCTTTTTATCCGCTTGAACAACTAAACTATTAAGTTCGGCTTAATTTAAGTTTTAAAAAAACAATAGATTTTTTAATCTGAAAAAATTGTATATCGTGAAATTTAAATTGCAAGAAAAAATTTAAAATAAGTTAAATTAATAATTGTAAAAAATACACTTGACAACAAATTTTGTTAGGAATAAAACAGAATTTATAAATCCAGCCGAAATTATATTGGGGAGAGAATTTGTAAAAATTAACCTGTAAGTTTTGACTGTATTAGTTTAATACTAGTTTTTATGGTGGAAACATGAGTAATTATTTTATTGGAATAATCATTTTATTTTTAAGTGGAATATTTTGTACAATATTGCCAGCAAAAATAAAAAACTTTGCGGTTACAGTGTTTACTGCAATAGCGTCTGTATATTGTTTAATTCCAGCCGTGAATGTTATGTGTAGCAAGGAAACACTTACACAAAGTTTCAATTTTAATGAAATCTTTGGCTCGGTAAGTTTTTCTATCGACTTATTGAGTGCATTTTTCATTATTGTTATATGCGTAATGAGTCTCGTTTCAGTAATTTATTCTAATGGTTATTTAAAACCTTATAGAGAAAAGGGAAAGAGTCTTTCTTCACACTTAATATTTTTACCGGCATTAATTGCTTCAATGTTGTTGGTCGTAACCTGCGAAAACGCTTTGATGTTTTTAATTTGCTGGGAAATAATGTCGTTAAGTTCTTTTTTCCTTGTTATATTTGAAAGCGAAAAAAAAGATACAATTAAAGCTGGAATTAAATATCTGGTATTTATGCATATTTCAGTGCTTTTTATAATTATGGCATTTGCTATTTGTTCACTTAGTGCCGGAGGAAGTCTTGATTTTGCAGCATTTGCGCAAGTTTTGAAAGGCAATGTTCCGCTTGCAAATCTTGTGTTTGTACTCGCCTTCATCGGGTTTGGTACAAAGGCAGGTTTTGTTCCTTTCCACAACTGGCTTCCTGACGCTCACCCAGCAGCTCCAAGCCATGTAAGTGCAATTATGTCCGGCGTAATGATAAAAACCGGTATTTATGGAATTTTAAGGATAATTACCCTTATTGGTACTCCGTCAAAAGCAATTGCATACGGTGTTTTGATTCTGTCTGTTATTTCAGCATTGTATGGTGTGCTTTATGCGATTACACAACACGACTTAAAAAGGTTGCTTGCCTACCATAGTATAGAAAATATTGGAATAATCGGTATTGGAATTGGTACCGGCATGTTGGGTTTAGCTTATGGAAACAGTCTAGTAGCGTTACTTGGCTTTGCTGGCGGAATTTTACACATCTTAAACCACTCAATATTTAAAGAACTTTTGTTTCTTTCAGCGGGAAGTGTTTACACACAAACACATACTCGCAATATTGAAATTCTGGGCGGTTTAATTAAATCAATGCCGGCAACTGCAGTGTTATTTTTAATTGGGTCAGTTGCAATATGTGGTTTACCTCCATTTAACGGTTTTATAAGCGAATTTTTAATTTATTTTGGAATGCTTAAAGGTTTAACAATAAACAGCTTTTTTGCGTTAACAACACTTATTTTCTCAATTGCAGGACTTGCTCTCATTGGTACTATGGCAATTCTTTGTTTTACAAAAGCGTTCAGCATAATATTTTTAGGAATGCCACGCAGTGAGGCGGCTCAACATGTTGAGTCAGATACAGGACTGTCTATGACTTTACCAATGGGATTTTTAGCAGTTCTAACTCTTTTAATCGGTGTGTTTCCGCAATATGTATTTGCATTTTTGACACAACCGACAAGTGTTTTAACCGGAATTACCCCAACAATTAGCGCTGAACCTGTTGCATTAATGCAGCAAATTGCAGTAATTGCGTTAGCATTTTTTGTTGTTGTCACAATATTGGCAATAATAAATGTAAAACTTTGTGGTAAAAAAGTTCAATTGCATGAAACTTGGGGTTGCGGATACGACCGCCCGAACAATCATATGCAATACACCGCATCGTCTTATGCAAGCCCATTTCTGTCGATGTTAAGACCGTTATTTAAGAAAGTTTTTGATGTTGAAAAACCTCGCAAACTTTTCCCGAAAAGGGCACATTTCAGTTTGCATATTTATGATATAGAAGAATCTTATTTGATAAATCCGTTAGTAAAATTTGACGAATGGTTCTTATCAAAATTTGAAAAAATTCAAAGTGGCAACATGCAAGATTACATAAAATATGGACTCGCATTTTTAATATTAATAATAGCTGGATGCTTTATCTGGTAAGCAATTAAGGAAAAAACAATGATAGCAAAACTTTTAAACTTAATAATTTTGTTAATCGTACCATTTTTAATGATGGGCGTGATTAAAAAGACTAAAGCCTTTTGGGGCGGTCGCAAGGGCGTTTCAATATGGCAGCCGTTGTGGGATTTTACAAAACTCTTGAAAAAAGACTTTGTAGTAAGCCGAACAACCTCCGGTGTTTTTAGAATTGCTCCGACCGTTGCGATATGTTCGATATTTGCTGCTGCGTTATTTGTTCCGTTAGCTTTCGGCTCAGCGTTAATAAATATTCCGGCTGGATATATACTGTTTTCTTATATTTTGGGCTTAGGAAAATTTTTCTCTTTAATTTCTGCAATGGATACAGGAAGCAGTTTTGAAGGAATGGGCGCGTCGAGAGAAGCATGTTTTACATCAATAGTAGAACCAGCATTTTTTATGACATTGGCATCAATTATGGCTCTGAGCGGTAATTTTACATTTGATAGTTTATCAAAAATTTTGGAAAAAGCTGGTGGCTACGGTGTTTTGATTATAGTCTTTGCTGTTGCGGCGTTGTTTTTAATGATTTTGATTGAAGGTTCAAGAGTTCCTGTTGATGACCCGACTACTCACCTTGAACTTACCATGATACACGAAGTTATGATTCTTGATAACTCCGGAAGCGATTTAGCGTTTTTTACTTGGGGTAACGCAATAAAAATGTTTTTGATTTCTTCGTTGATTGCAAATCTGGTTATACCAGTTTCATTGGGAGCGTGGGAAACAGCGGTAGCTTATTTGGCTGTAATTTTTGCAATCGCCCTTTCAATTGGTACGATTGAATCAGGAATGGCAAGAATAAGAATGACTCACGTGTTTGAATTTGTATTTATTATGAGTTCATTTGCGTTGATTATTCTCTCGCTTGTCGTTGCAAGGATGTTTGGAGGCTAAAATGGAAAAAGGATTTATAATACTTTTTGGATTAACAATGTTATATCTGGCGGCAACCAGTCGGATTGTGTCGCACATAAGACTTTTAATTACGCAAGGAGTGCTTTTATTTTTAATATGTTGTACAAATTTTGCACATACAGATATTTTAAACTTTGCGTTTTTGACAGTTGAAACATTAATTGTGAAATCGTTGGTAATTCCATTATTTTTGCACAAAATACAGAAGAAAACCGGTTCAAACAGGGATTATGCCCCAAATGTGCCACATTTTTACAGCCTTGTAATTGCCAGTGTAATCCTTCTTGCAGGCTTTTTGATTTCAAACTATTGGATTTCCGGAGTTAAAATGATTTCTCCAATATATTTTGGGGTTTCTGTTGCAACAATTGTAATAAGTCTCTGGTTAATTACAGTAAAACATCACATAATTTCAAACGTAATTTGTTTTATCACAATGGAAAACGGAATATTTCTTCTTTCGCTTTCTGTTGCAAAAGAAATGCCAATGCTCGTAAATATGGGCGTATTACTGGATGTGTTTATTGCGGTTTACATTCTCGGATTGTTTGTAAACGTTATAAATAAAGAATTTAAAGACCTTGAAGTGTCACACTTATCAGATTTAAAGGACTATGAATAATGATTAATACTATTTTACTTTTTCCAATAATTGCAGGTGCGCTGATGTTTTTATTCAGACGCAAGTGGTTTGACAGCTTTATGTTAAATCTTTATGCAATACTGCATTTTGTAATAACTTTGTTTTTAACTTTTCAAACAGATGCCAAAAGTACAATTATTCCTTATTTTGCAGTAGATAATACTAACAAAATCTTTTTGCTTGTACTTTCGTTTGTATTTTTAATGACGGTAATTTTTAACAATGGATACGCAAAACATCTTCCGTTTGATGAAAAACGCCTCCGTCGTTATTCATTTATGGTACTAATTTTTGTGTTTGCAATGACGGGAACAGTCTTGAGCACTGATTTAGGTATAGCTTGGGTTTTTGTTGAAGCGACAACTCTTTCAAGCGCATACTTGATTTACTTTAACAAAACAAAACATGCTATAGAAGCTGCTTGGAAGTACGTATTTATTTGTTCAATCGGTATTGCGCTCGCATTTGTAGGCTTAATTCTACTAAACTTGGCATCTGGTGAAACCAACTCATTAAATTACGCGGTTTTGTATGAAAATGCTGTAAATTTTGACCCGTTCTGGCTCAAGCTGGCTTTTGCATTTATGGTATTTGGTTTTGGTGTAAAAATGGGGCTTGCTCCGGGACATTTCTGGCTTCCTGATGCGCACTCAGAAGCTCCGTCAACTATTTCGGCGTTGCTTTCCGCAACTCTTTTAAACTCAGCTTTTCTTGTAATTGTTAGAGCCTTTAAAATTATGGATATTGCAGGAATTGACTCTTATGCTCGTTTAATACTTTTGATTATGGGCTTTATTTCTCTGTTTATAACGGCAGTGTTCGTATACCATATCAAAAATTATAAAAGAATGCTTGCTTATTCTTCCATAGAAAATATGGGTATATTGGCAATCGGAACAGCACTTGGGGGTACTGCATATTATGCTGTACTCTTACACCTTATCGGGCACTCGCTAGCAAAAGCATCGTTCTTCCTTACTTCGGGTAATATTCTCGAGTTATTTGAGTCAAAAAGAACGAAATCCGTAAAAGGTTTAATACAAGCTGATGCGAAAACAGGCTGGTTGTGGGTTGTTTCATTCCTTGCAATCTGCGCATTCCCAACATCTGTTTTGTTTATAAGCGAATTTTTAATGATTAAAACAATGATTATGCAGTCGCATTATTTACTTTGCGGTTTGTTTGCGCTTCTTTTGACAATTATTCTTTATGGAATTGGTAAAGTTGTAATCAAAATGGCTTTTGGAGAAGAAAGCAAGGACAAAGAAAAATTGGTTGAACAAAACAAACACAAGCTATGTATTTGCTCTTATGCACCGCAAGTTATAATGCTTGTTATAGTGTTTGTTCTTGGGGTTTACATTCCTCCGTTTTTGAAAGATATCATAGACTGCGCTGTCGCAGGGTTCTAATATTGAAGGATAATAAAATGACAAACTGGATTAAAACAAAAAATAATACAAAGCTCAGCATTAACGAAATTCCGACTCTGAAAATGAATGAACTGAGAGCGGAAATAGTTGAGCAAAACAAACGCCCGCTTATGTTTTTTGGTCAAAATTGGGGGCAAGGCAGAATTAGACTTTTTGTTGTACTTGCGGATGATGAAAATAGTGAGTTGTTGGTATCTTCAGCGCTTTTTGAAGAAAATGAAAAATCTTACGAATGTATAACAAATGCAATTCCAGCTTTCCATATTTTTGAAAGAGAATTTTACGAAAACACAGGAATAGAACCGCTCAATCACCCTTGGTTAAAACCCGTCCGTAAAAATCAAAAACAATATCCATTTTTTGAGATGGAAGGGGAAGAAGTTCACCAAGTTGCGGTTGGGCCAATTCATGCAGGTGTAATCGAGCCAGGTCATTTTAGATTTATGTGCAACGGTGAAAACGTTTATCATCTTGAAATTATGCTTGGTTATCAGCATAAAGGTGTAGAAGATTTAATGTGCAAGCAACCTTCAAATCAGCTTGCAGAGTCTATCTGCGGCGATAGCGTAATTGCCTATAATACGGCATATTCTCAGGTTATGGAAACATTAAAAGATGTGCAAATTTCAGATAAAGCGCAACTTATTCGTAAATTAGCGCTTGAAATGGAAAGAGCCGCAATTCATATTGGGGATTTGGGCGCAATTGCTGGTGATATTGCATATTTAATGGGCGCCTCTGTTTTTGGGGCAACAAGAACTCTTGTAATCAATACTATGCTGGAATTTTCGGGTAGTCGTTTTGGTAGAGGGTTAATTACAGTTGGTGGAGTAAATTTTGACCTTAAAAAAGCCGATATTGAGCGTGCGAAAAAAACATTTGAAAAAGTTAAAAAAGATGTTGTAAGAATGTGCGAAACTATGCTAAAAAACACTTCCGTAATGTCCAGGCTTGAAAAAACCGGAACGGTAAGCTCTGAAAGAGCAAAAGAAGCAGGTTTTGTTGGAATGGCAGCAAGGGCGTCAGGGGTAAATCTTGACAGCCGCTTTGATTATCCTGACAAGTGGATGAAGTCATTAGATATTTCAAGAAAAGTCTTTCATGGCTCAGGCGATGTAAATTCAAGATTTAAGCTTAGATATAAAGAAATCAACGACTCCTTTAAAATTATTAGTAAGATTTTTGCAGAACTTGAAGCTCACACATCAGAACCAGTTTGTGTTTCTGTGCAAAATGCATGCGCCAAAGATGCTTTTGCAATATCAATTGTGGAGGGTTGGCGTGGTGAAGTCGTTCATGTTGCAACAACAAATGCCGCAGGACAGCTAACCGGATATAAAATTAAAGATCCATCATTTAACAATTGGTTTGCGTTGGCACTTGCCGTTCGTAACAATGGGATATCCGATTTCCCGCTTTGCAACAAAAGTTTTAACCTGTCTTATTCAGGAAATGATTTATAATAAACAAGGAAAAAATTATGTTTGATACATTAAAATCACGAATTTATCAAGGAAAACAATTTATAAAAGATATTCCAAATGCTCCTATGAGAGACCAATTTCGCGGTTTCCCCATTCTTAAAAACGCAGAAGGCGAGAACTGGCAAAATTGTGTAAAGGCTTGTCCGACCGGTGCACTCAAACTTGACCCACTGTCTATAGATATGGGAAAATGCACATTCTGTGGAGCTTGTAAAAACGCATGTAAAAACGGCGGAATTGAGTTTTCAAATTTTTATAAGCTTACATCGTCGAGTCGCGAAAAGCTTATAATTACAGAAGATACAAGTTCAGAGGAGTTTGAAAAAACTGCAATTGAGGTCAAGAAAGAAATTACCTCAATGTTTTCAAAATCTTTAAAGCTCAGACAAGTTTCAGCTGCTGGCTGTAATGGTTGCGAAATGGAACTTAACGCTTGTTCTAACGTAAACTTTGATATGGGCAGGTTTGGCATAGATTTTGTTGCATCTCCGCGACATGCTGATGGAATTGTAATTACAGGTCCGATTTCGAAAAACATGGCTTATGCATTGGAAGATTGCTACAAGTCTGTTCCTGACCCCAAACTGGTTATTCTTTGTGGTGCGTGCGCAATTTCTGGCGGCGTTTTTCAAAACAGCACAGAAACCAACCGCGAGTTTTTAGAGAAATACCCCATTGACCTTTATATTCCGGGTTGTCCAGTTCATCCATTAACCTTTATTAACGGTATTCTAGGCTATATCCGCACTCGTAAATAATAAGTAAATAAACATTAAGAAAGTTTAAAAATACACTTTTTTCATGGTAAAATCTTTAAAAGAGATTATTTTATGAAAAGCGTTATTTCACTAAACGAAGCATTAAATATGATTAAAGACGGCTCAACAATTATGATTGGGGGCTTTTTGAGTTGCGGGACTCCTCAAATGTTGGTTGATGAACTTGCCGTAAGAGATATTAAAGACCTTACTTTGATTGCAAATGATACGTCTATTCCAGAAAAGGATAGAGGGAAACTTATTGTTAACAAGCAAGTGAAAAAGGTTATCACAACTCATATTGGTACGAATCCAGAAACAGTTCGTCAATTAAATGCGGGGGAGCTGGAGGTCGACCTTGTTCCGATGGGTACGTTTTACGAGCGCCTTAGGGCAAAAGGGTCTGGATTGGGCGGAGTTTTGACGCCGACTGGAGTTGGTACGCTCGTTGAAGAAAATAAGCAAACTATGGTTGTTGATGGTAAAAAATTTATACTTGATACTCCGATTGGAGCTGATTTTGCACTGATTTATGGGTCAAAAGTTGACCAGTATGGCAATGTCTCTTATTACGGAACGACACGAAACAGTAATGTCGTGATGGCAACAGCTGCGAATACAGTAATCATTGAAGCAGAGGAGTTTGTGGAAAGTATTGACCCAAATGAAGTTGTTATTCCGGGGATTTTTATTGATTACATTGTAACTCGAGGGGAAAAAGGTTAATGAGTCCAACTGCAGAAATGGTTTTATCAAAAGAAAAAACTAGAGAAATTATTGCACGACGTGCTGCTAGGGAATTTAAGGATGGTGACACAGTTACGTTGGGCATTGGGCTGCCGACGGAGATAGCAAACTATATTCCTGAAAACATCAATGTAATGGTGCAATCCGAAAATGGTATACTGGGTGTTGGGAAAAAGCCTACAAAAGAAAATCGTGACCCGAGAATAATAAATGCTGGAGGAGAATGCGTTGAGGCTCATTACGGTGCATGCTTTTATGATTCTCAAATGGCATTTACAATGATGCGCGGTGGACATATTGATGCAACAGTGTTGGGTTCCCTTCAAGTTGATGAAGAAGGCAGTATTGCGAACTGGTTAATTCCTGGAAAATTTGTTCCTGGGATGGGTGGGTCAATGGACCTGATTGTTGGCTCAAAAAAGGTTATTGTTGCGATGGAGCATTTATCAAAAGGTAAAATCAAAATCCTTAAAAAATGCACTTTGCCGTTAACTGCGTATCGTGAAGTTAATCAAATTATTACTGAGCGCTGTGTTTTTGATGTAACGCCAGAGGGGTTGATTTTAACCGATATTAACCCGATGTTTACAATTGATGATATAAAAAATTCAGTGGAAGCGGATTTTACAATTAGCCCCGAGCTTAAATATATGGAAGTTTAATCAGAAATTATTTGTGATTTTACTTTATTTTTTTTAGTGAAGAAATAAAGTTTCCTGTTTCAACTTCGCCATCAACTTTTGTTAAAAAGACTTGGCAATCTTTTTCCTCTGCTTCAATTGGTGGTATCTGACTAAGTTCTGCTGCATAGTAGTTACTGTCATTTCGTCCGCTGAAAGACATTTTGTTTGCGAGACTATTTAAAGAAATATTTCTCAAAATGCTTGCTACGCCCTTATTTGAACTGCTGAACTTTGTGTAAATACGAAGTGCAGCGTCGCGTGTGGTTAAGTCAAAACGTCCGACAATAAATGAGCTTAGTTGCGGTGCGGAAGATTTTATCATAATTTTTTCAACAACATTGTCTTTAAATAAAAGCTCTCCGTGAATTTTATCAAAATTGCCATCTGGAATATTAACTAAATCCATAATCGTTGAAGGGCTTACCATAGCAAGCGGATTTCTAAACAATGCTGCAAATTTAAGTACATATTCAACTAGTCCGACTTTGCCAATTGTGCCGTTAACAATTGAAAATTTCATTTTCCCATTAAGCTTGAGCGAGTCATCTGCATTAAGCATAATTACCCCACTAGCTTTGCCAGTTATTTCTTTTTTTAAATTAAGAAGTGTGCTTGCGATAAGGTCAGAATTTATGTCCTTTACTCCAAGGATTATGCTATAGAGGTGTTTTTTTAGGTCGCAACCAATTTTAAGAGAAGATATTCCTTCTGCGAAGTTAAACTTGTTGGATTTTATTTCCAAAAATCCATTTTTATCAAGTGTTAAATTTGCAATCAAATTGCCAAAGTTTATGTCTTTGTAAAAACCTTTAACTATGTGTAAGGCGCAACGCTCAACAACTATTAATCCTGTGTTAAACACAAAGGAGTCATCTGCGGTTACATTGTTTTCGTCCGCGTCTACAATTGTTTTTTGATTTTCTATTGCGGCGGTATTTTGTTCATTCATAGAGGAAATGATTTTGTCTACGTCTATGTTATCAATATTCAAGTTTACGTCTCGAACAATAATTGGCAATACTAATCCGTTTCTTACTTTGCCATCAAAGTTGTATGTGGAGCGCTTAAATCTTCCCTCTGCATCTAAATAAATTATATTGTTGTCGGTTGAAAGGCTTGCCGTCTTGACGAATAACCGTTGAGACGGAATAACAACTTTTTCCATGTTAACTTTGCCGTCTAAAATGGGATACTTACCAGTGTTAACCATTTGTAATTTACCGGCAATTGTTCCCTTTTTAAATATTTTTTGTCCGATAAGAATATTTAAAAACTCGCTCGGAAGGGGTTTTGGGGTTTCGAATCCTATGTTTTTTATCTCTGCGTTTTTTGCTAAATCAAGATTTCCGTTGATTGTTAAAATTGGTTTGATGCCCCGCGTATTTTTGTCAATGACAGACGCTATGTAGTAGTTTATGGCTTTTATATTTAAAAGATTATCTTCAATATGTAAATCAGCAGTAACAACTCTATCGGTGTTTACAGGACTCAAGGAGGCGCCATCTACAAGAAGGTCGTAGCCCTTAGAAATTTTAAACTGCCATATTACATCAATTTTGTCGTATATAGTTTTAACCATTAAGCGCATGCCGGAAGTTCCTGTTAGCGTCAACGGGTAACCGACAAGCTTTGACAAGTAATTTCCTACAAAGTCATTGGTGACTTGTCCTTTTAGTTCGATATCAGATTGAACTGTTTTTGTGTAATCATCAATTGAGCCTGTTACGGTTAAAATATTTTTTTTGTTTTTGCCGTAATAACCTTTGAAATCACGCAAACTGATTTTGCTTGAAGTTAAGTCTAGCACGCCATTTTCAATAGTAACAGGAAGATTTGCTAGCGGAACAAGTTTAAACGAATTATTTTTAAGAATTATATTCCCATTTATTCCGGCATTGGATAGATTTAAATTAAAATCGAATTTCCCTTTTGTGTCTTTGAAAAACGACATTATATTCTTTCCGTTTGGAATAATAATATTTGATTCAAGAATATTTACAATGTGGGCAACGTCAAAATCTTTTGAATTCAAGATGGCATTAAAGTTATTTTCTGTATCCCCAACGTAGTTTATAGAAACTCTCGAATTATTTACTCCCAAAATGCCGTTTTCAACAATGAGTTTTTTATCCTTAATATAAACGGTGTCGTTGTCGGTTATTCCGAAATGAACAAATTGATTACCTTTTGTAATATCAGCAGCGGCTTTAAATCGGACGTATTTTGGTTCTTTGGTATCAGAAATTGATATACCTCCGCCTCTTATCTTTACTTTTGTTTGCTCATCAAGGCTAAAATTTACTATCAAATGTTTTATGTATAACAAAGAATCCAGCCATTCAATTTTCCAGTCAAAAGGCGTGCTGTTTTGTTTTTTATTTGTTTGTGGAAATACTGTTTTGAGTGTGTCCGCATCGGCAAAGACAAAATCTAAGCCCATTTTATTTAAAACGATTTTATGGCTTAAAAGTTTTTTTAAAGATAAATCTGTGTCAAAATTTATCAGCACAAAAATATCTTTATTATCCTTTTTAAGTGCAATTTTCCCAACTTTAAAACTCACACGAGGGGAAAAGCCAGTTTTTAGGACAGGATTTTTAATTTCTAAATCTACGTTTAAAGTTTTTTGTGCGTAATTTTCAACGAGGTTTATGACTTTGTGATTTGAAATTGTTGCAGGAAGTACAATTATATATGTAAATAAAATGCAGAAAACTAAAAACGCAATCGCAAAACCGCTTATAGATAAAATTTTTGCTGTTTTCGACAAATTTTTAAACTTTACCATTTTCCACCCGGATAAATTCCATATTCTCAAATATGCTTACATAAAAATTATAACATAATAATTTTATGTTAATATTTAATTATGAAAAGGATTTTTATTTTATTAATACTTGCTTTTATTCTTCAATTGCCAGTGTTGGCGCTTGAAGAAAGCTCTGTTTTACCAGACAATGCATTACTTCAAACATATAGCGAAAATGGTAAGTTTGGACTAAAGGACAGCTCGGGAAATATCGTAGTAAATGCGGATTTTAAAAAGTTAATACGGATTGGTGACACGGCGTGGCTTGTGCAAAAAGGTGTCAAATATGGACTGATGGATTCAAATGGAAACTATCTTGTTAGCCCAAAGTACCGGCATGCAGATAGAGTTTTTACTAAATATGCGAAGTTGGGTAATGACAATGATTATGGGCTTTATGATGAAACTGGCAAGGCTATAATTGAGCCTAAGTATTCGGCTATTGACCCTCTTTTTAACAACCTTTTTTTAACTCGTAAAAGTTATCGTTATGGCGTTGTTAATAATCAAGGTCAAGTGCTTTTGGATAATGTCTTTGAAGATATTTACATGCCAGAGCCGAACGTGATGCGAATAAAATCAGATGGTGAGTGGTTTGAGGTTGAAAAAATAACCAAAAACGAAATTGAGCTTCCAGAACAAGAGGAAAATGTTAGGATAAATGACGGAATAAAAATTACTCACTTGGTAACGACAACAAGTGCTGCGTCAGGGTATTCGGTTATCCTGGCTACGGATTACGCAATTAAACTCTTTTCTTCAATATCTCCAGCTTACGAACAGACTATTGACGAATTGATGCTTTCTCAAGGGGCTGAAACGGTAAATATTTTTATAAAATTAGGTTGGCTTCCTAAGTTCCCTTTTGTTTACGCGAAAAAATACTATCAAAATATGCGCAATCCTTACAATGGACCGCTTACAGATGTTAAATCAGGATTGAAAAAGAAAATTTAAACTACTCTCTAACGTGTTCAAGCGCTTTTTCTAGAATATGTTTAACATGATAATCATCAAGTGCGTAAATAACATTTTTGCCTTTTTTTTGTGCGCGGACAAGTTTTGCTGTTCTTAATACTTTTAATTGGTGCGAAACGGCAGATTTTGTCATGTTTAATAGTACGGCTAAATCGCCAACACACATAGCGCTTTCTTCAAGTGCCCATAATAGCTGAATACGTGTACCGTCACCCATTACTTTAAAAAAATCAGATAATTCATATAAAATATTCATTTCAGGCATATTGGGGCGAACTTTTTCGATTATATCAAGATTTATTGCTTCGCAGTCAGATTTTTTATTTTCCATATAGGTCCCTAGCTTGTGTTCCAATTCGTAATATATGCTAATTATAGTTAAATAATTGTTCGATTGTCAAATTATTGTTCGATTGTCAAATTATTGTAAAAATTTCAGCTAGGCGGCTTGACAGTTGAATAATTGCTCAATTATAATAGTATTATAGTTGAACAATTATTCAATGGAGTTGGTATGTGCAATCACTATAATCATTCACACAATCATGAGCATAGCGGCAACAAGTCTTTGCAGCTTAAGTTGGCGGGATTTGCTTTTATAATTTTGATTATAGGTTTAATATCTAATGTGGATGGCGGGATAAAGTTTGTTATATTTTTGGTGGCATATTTGATTGTCGGATATGATGTTATTTTACGCTCGATTAAAAATATTTTTAAAGGCGAGATTTTTGATGAAAATTTTTTAATGTCAATTGCTTCTGCTGGTGCGTTTGTTATACGCGAATACCCTGAGGCAGTAATGGTTATGATACTTTTTCAAATTGGTGAATATCTTCAAGATAAAGCGGTTGAAAAATCGCGTAAATCAATAACAAAATTAATGGATATACGACCGGATTACGCAAACATTGAAATAAATGGGGAGCTTAAAAAAGTTTCGCCGGAGCGAATAAAAATTGGCGAAGTTTTTGTTGTTCAGCCTGGTGAAAAAATTCCGCTAGATGGTAAAGTTAAAGAAGGCGACTCAATGCTTGATACAACGGCTTTGACTGGTGAATCAGCACCTCGTGAAGTAGGTATTGGTGATATTGTTAATAGTGGCTGTATAAATCTTAATGGTGTGCTCAAAATCAAGGCAGAAAAGGACTTTAAGGACTCAACTGTTTCAAAAATATTAAAGTTAGTTGAAACGTCAAGCGTAAAAAAGGCTAAATCTGAGCATTATATTACAAAATTTGCAAAATTCTACACCCCAGTGGTGTGTGGAATTGCAATTTTGTTTGTGGTAATTCCTCCAGTGCTAATGGGTGGAAACTTTCAAATGTGGTTAGAAAGGGCGTTAACGTTTCTAGTAATCTCTTGTCCTTGCGCGCTGGTGATTTCTGTACCGCTAAGCTTTTTTGCGGGAATTGGCGGTGCGGCTAAAAATGGGATACTTATAAAAGGTGGTAAATATGTTGAAACGCTTGCCAATACTGCCACTATAGCTTTTGATAAAACCGGAACGCTTACGGAAGGAGTATTTGAGGTTAGTGCGGTTGCCGCTGAAAATGGTTTTGATACGAATTCTGTTATTAATATGGCGGCATTGGCAGAAAGTTTTTCAATGCACCCGATTGCGATAGCACTAAAAAAAGCAGCAAGTATAAAACTTGATGTAAACCTTGTTAAAAATATTCAAGAAAGCCCAGGAAAAGGCGTTGTGGCAACTATAAAAGGGACAAAAATCCTGGTTGGTAATACAAAACTTATGTCAGAGTATAAAATAATTTTCAATTCTCCCAAAAACGCTGTTGGTACAACGGTTTATGTCGCACAAAATAATGTGTTTGCAGGTATAATAACAATTTCTGACAGGATTAAACAAAATTCAAAAACTGCAATTAAATTACTCCATAATTGTAAAATAAATACAGTAATGCTAACTGGGGATAATAGTAATGCCGCGGACTTTGTGGCGAAAAAACTTGATATAAAAACATATTATGCTCAACTTTTACCGCAAGAAAAAATTGAAATACTTGAAAATTTAATAACACAAAGCAAGTCTGGACAAGGCGTTGTATTTGTTGGTGACGGTATAAATGATGCCCCAGTTTTGAGCCGTGCGGATATTGGTATTGCAATGGGGGCAATTGGTTCTGCAGCTGCGGTTGAAGCCGCCGATGTTGTGATTATGGATGACAACCCAATAAAAATTTCGCAAGCGGTAAAAATTGCCCAAAAAACACTAAAAATTGTTAAACAGAACATTGCTTTTTCTATAGGGGTGAAAATACTGTTTCTTTTGCTCGGTGCATTTGGGCTAATAAGTATGTGGGGGGCTGTTTTTGCGGATACGGGGGTTTGCTTGATAGCGATTGCAAATGCGCTTAGAGCCGCAAAGTAAAGAACTTGGGTAATGTTAACTGTTTATACTTTTTTGTAAAAAATTGTAATAGTTTGTGCGCTATGTTATCATTAATTTTGTTTTACAGGTTTTGATATTATCAAAATCATTCTAAAGGAGATTTCCGTGAAAAGAGTACTTGTTTCATTAATATTGTTATTGCTAACAGTGATTTTAATGCCGAGCACCTTGGCACAGGATACAATCGAAACGGTTTCCGATGGAACAGTATATTATTCGCCATCTCAAAGCATTTGGTCGCGAACATCAACCGCAGGTGATGCAATATGTATTTCTAAGCGTGGAGGAAACTATTCCACTTCTAATAATGGTAATTTCGTTTTAAAATCAGATTATGCTTTTATTAGCAAAAATCAATTTGCAACAGTAGACAATTCAACACTTAAAATGTACACGGCAGTTTATGAGGATGGAAAATTTATCCCAAAAGAAATGACAAAAGAGATGGTTCAAGCCATGTTTGATGAAGTAAAAATTTTGGCTGTATCTGAAATGTCAAATGGTGTTGGTTACATAAAGCGGACGCCTTTTACTGTAGAAAATGGTCTTATTATAAATGATACTGATATGGATTTTACTGGTTATGTGTTTTCGCCGACATCGGTACAACGTTCGCCAATCAGAGGAATGTTTCTTGTAAGGCAAGTTGGAAAACTCAAATTTATGAAACCCGGTGATATTCAAATGCTTTACCCGCAACTGCGTATAGTTATTAGAAACGACGCGGAAAAGTATAACTCCCAGCCAATGCGGTTACAAAGACCGGTAGTAAATTCCCAATACAAACACTAAGAATTTTCGGATATAATTTGCTTGTAAACTTCTTCCATGCTTGGAACATCTCTATGCAAAACGTCAAAAACCTCTTTAATATTAGCTGTTATGGTTGATATATTTGGAGTTTTATTGTTTAAAGGTTTATACAAAAGCTCCATTTTTAGCACTTTTATATTGTTAGGGAAATAGTAATTTAAGCCTGTGTTTGTGCAACCGAGTTGCTCGTAAAAGCGCAATCGCCTTATTGTGTTAGGTGTGTGCTCGTTAGGTGCGTCAACTTCAAAATACACACCGTTTAAATGTTGATATTTTGCAAAAAGAGTGTTTAAAATCTTTGTTCCGTACCCTTGAGAGTGGTATTTTTCGTACACTGCAAAATAATCTACCCATATAAAATCTTTTATATAACATAGCAAATATCCAACTGGTGTTTCTCCGTCGAAAAATTGCAACACATTGTATTCAGGACGTTCCAAGAACTGCACAAAAACGTTTGGTCCTTTTAATTCTTCTAGTGGAAACTGCAAAAGCATATTTTCATAGAGTTCTATAAATTTACTATAATCTTTAATCCGTAATATTTTCATATCAAAATCCCCTTGTATTATTAAACCAGAAAAATATTCTATATAAAAACATTTAGCGGTTTTATAGTTTTTGAATGTTGAAGTAAAAAAATTAAGATTTGTAAATATATATTTTTAATCTATAGCTGCATTTTGCTAATATCTGTGATACTCATGTAAAATTATTTAGCAATATTTTCTTTAAAATTTACTTTATATTAATAAGGTTAGGTTAAGGAATTTTAGGTTATGGGGAATTCATCAGCTATTTTAAACTTGGGCACTAGAATATATAAGTCATTTTTACGTGGTAGACCAATGCGTTTGGACGGCTCTTCGATTGTTTCAAATAAAGCTATGTTTTCTTTAAAAAATCCTTATATTTTAGAAGCTTTGGAGCCTTCTGAAATAAAACTTTTGTCAGGTTTAGAGGGGAAAAATCTTCGTACTGTGTGCGAGCTATTGGACTCTCCAGCGTACATGCAAAAAATACAAAAATGTAATGCAACTATCCCACAAAAAGGCTTTACAGCGGATGAACTAAAATTATTGTGGAAAAAAGCCTTTAAAGATAAACGTCCGTGGTGTTGCAATGATGCGTTGCAACTGGATCTTATCGGTTTACCCGATTCTGTAGGGTTAAAATTTGATGCTCATGGGCTTGCAAAAGGCACAATTTCGGGGCAATTAGAACAATTGAACAATCTTTTAAGTAATGGTATAGACCCCAAGAGACCTTTTTTTACTGCGCCGCTGTCTATCCCCAAGGCTGACAGAGCATTGTGTGGAGCTGGTTTGGGAACAGGTGGAGGGTGTGCATATAGAGACGGTTCATTTATTGTAACTTCCGGTAAGGGCAAAATTATAGCAAAAGATGGCATAGAAAATGTAATTGTAAACGATGCGTATTATGGTATAATTAACGATTTACAAAAAAGATTTCCCAACGTTAAATTTGTAAAATCAGAAGATGCTGTTGGATATTTTAGTGCGATTTAAGCCTTTTATATATGAGTAAAACCCGTGTCGTTACTTGTTTTAAGAGAATATTGTAAAGTTATGTAAATGTTTAACTCAAATAGTGTTATAAATTTGAAAAAATGGGTACATGTATAATAGAAGGAATAAAAAAGATTTCATTTAATTTCTCTCTAATTCCTCTCTCTAATATGTGGTAAACTTAACCGGCCTTCAAGTCGGTTTTTTTTTGCATAAAAATTCTCAGCGCTATGTGGAGGAGGTTAAAATTTTATGTGAAGTAGAATTCCACAAATTGCGGCAATTCCAAGGTATAGTAGTGGATTTTTTTTCACTTTCAAACTCAATACCAAAAGCGCAATAAGTAAAAAAAGAGCCTTAAAATCTATAAAATTACTTAAATTGTGTACATTAAACGAAGAAATGTCACGCAAAATGTATTCTTTAAATAATCGAACGCCGACTGCCGCAAGCAGCGCGCAGCCAGCAGGCTTTATTGAGTATAATATTGCTTGTACAAAAAAGTTTTCGCGAAATTTATTCAGTAATTTATAAACGGCTATAACAATTAAAATGGATGGTAAAACAATGGAAGATGTTGCTACGAGGGCACCTAAAAGTCCGGCAGTTTTAAAACCCGCAAATGTTGCCACGTTTATACCGACTGGACCTGGCGTAATGCTTGATACGGCAAGCATATCAACAAGTTCTTTTGCACTGTACCAGTTGTAAACATCTGCAATATGGTACAAAAACGGTAATGTTGCGTACCCTCCGCCAACTGAGAATAATCCAACTTTAAAAAACTCGTAAAAAAGAAGAAGATAAATCATAAGTTACTCCTTCGCTTTAAAAGCCGATAGATAATTCCTAGCATGGCAGCACCGATTATGCTATATACTGGGGAAAGTCCACAAAATGCTGTTAATATAAATACAATAAAGAATAAAAATAGAGTAAATTTATCTACAATGCTAGTGCTCCAGACCTCTTGAACAGTTAGTAAAAGTAAGATAAGTACTCCAATCCCTACGCCCCAAAAAATATTTATAACCAAAGGAACTTTTGTTAATTGTTCTAATATCGCGGCTAATGCGATAATTGCAATGAATGGGGACGTGCACATCCCTGTAACTGCCGCAATTGCGCCAAATTTGCCTTTGAGCTTATAACCTGTAAAGACTGACGTGTTTACGGCGATAATTCCCGGCAAACACTGGCTAATTGAATAAAATTCAACAAGTTCATTTTTTGAAATCCAGTTTCGTCTTTCTACGAGTTCATCAGTTAAAATCGGCAGAATTGCGTATCCCCCGCCTAAAAGAATTACTCCGACTTTTAAAAATACTAGATATATTTCCCAAAGAGTTATTTTCATAGTTAAATTTTAACTCAAAAAATTACGCTGTAAAAATGAAAAATTAATTTATATGCAGGATTAAATAAATTGTTATATAATCTAAAATATATAATGTCTGATAAATGGAGATATCACATGCTACCAATAATTACTGAAGAACACGCATCATTAGCTTTTGCAGAAATATTTCAGGATGTTCATGCCTGGAGAAAGAAAATGATTCATTATATCAAAGATGAAAACCCCGAAATCAACTCGGCAATTATTGAAGCAGCAAACAATACCGACCTTGACCCGAAAGCAGTTGCGCTGGGCGCATATATGACTTACGTCCTTTTGGAAATGGCATCTCGTGAAGAAGATAGTGGCATTGATTTTAATGAATAAAATTGATTAGCCGTTAATTTTATTATGCTTATTGGCATTTAGTGGAGTTGCGTTACGTTTTTGCGGGTTCTTTTAACCCATGTTTGATGATTAGTTTAATGGGGGTTAAACGCATTCTACCCAATTCTTTCAGCCAATTCTTCATCAATATCAGCGTTGGAGTAAACATTTTGAACGTCGTCATGTTCTTCTAATCGTTCAAGAAGTTGTAAGACTTTTTTCGCAATGGTTTCGTCTGTAATTTCTAAATCATTTTCCGGAATACGAGTTAAATCAGCGCTAAGTGTTTTAAATCCTTCTTTTTCAAGTCCTTCTGCGACTGTTTGAAAATTTTCGACGGATGTAATTACACGGAATTCTTCTTCATCTTCTTCTATGTCATTAGCGCCAAGGTTTAAAGCTGTTTCAAAAAGTTTTTCGTAATCTTCTGATGAAGCAACGGTAATCATTCCAACCGGTTTAAACATCCAGCCGACACAACCAGTTTCGCCAAGATTTCCACCGAATTTTGTAAAATAACTGCGAATGTCACCTGCTGTGCGGTTGCGGTTGTCAGTCATTGCTTCAATAAATATTGCCGCTCCTCCAGCCCCATAGCCTTCGTAGGTTAGTTCTTCGTAATTGTCTTGATTTGCGGAACCTGCCCCTTTTTCTATTGCGCGTTTAATGTTTTCGGCGGGCAAACCAGCTGCTTTTGCCCGGTCTATTGCAGTTTTAAGGCGAAAATTTGCTGCTGGATCAGGTCCGCCCATTTTGGATGCGACCATTAATTCGCGTGAAAATTTTTGGAACTCAGCGGCTCTAGCTGAGTCGATTTTTGCTTTTTTACGTTTAATTGTTGACCATTTTGAGTGACCTGACATGTTTTTTTATCCTTTTATAAATATTCCTATTTTTATTGTATTATAAAATCATCAATTTGAGAATAAAAAAGCAGGTAATTATGAATAATATTGAAAAAGCTCTTGAAGCATTTAAAAAACAAGACTATACAGCAGCACTAGAAGGCTTTAAAGCCGCGCAAAATGATGGTAAAGACCCGCATATTTTGAATAATATAGGTCTTTGTTATATTTATTTAGACGACCCACAAAATGCGGAAAACGCCTTTTTGGAAGCTCTTTCGTATGATGATAAAATTGTTCAGGCTTACATAAATCTTGCTGATTTGTATTATCGACACAATGAAATGCTTAAGGCTATTGAAATATTGCAAAATGGAGTGTACAAAATGCCCGATAATCCAGCGTTGAGACATTATTTGGCTCGTGTGTACATTGATGATTCGCGTTATGATATTGCAATCGACCAGCTTGACGCTGTTTTGGAACTTTCACCGAAAAACTATGATGCCTATTGGGATTTAGGGCGAGTTTATTTTGAAATGGGTGTGTGGGATATGGCAATTGCAAACTATGAGCGTGTTTTGGAGTTCGTTCAGGACAATCCGCTTATATATTATAACGTAGCTCTCGCTTATGAAGCAAATGATGAGGTAGACAAGGCTATCTCAAATCATCTTAAGGCAGTTGCTGTTAATTCTCAATTTGCACATTCGTACAAAAATCTTGGTATTCTATTCCTTGCTAGGGGCGAAAAAGCGGATGCAAAAGAGTATTTTGAGGAATATTTAAAATTTGATATTCCTCAAACAGAAAAAGACAACATTTCTAAAATATTAGAAAAGCTTGATTAATACTTTCAGTAGTGAAAATTTAGTTTCAATTATTTGGCGAGTAAATTTTTTACATGCTTACAAATTGACACAAAATTTCATTACTTAGAAGAAAGCCATTGTCTGAAAATGCGTACCCTTGTTGAGTTTTAAGCAGATGTTTGTTGTCAAGAAAAAGTTTAATTAATTCACGATTGTTTTTGTCAAAATCGTAATTAAACTGTTCTTTAAGCGCATGGATATCAATCCCTTCTGCTTTTCTAAATCCTAAAAAAATCATTTCTTCAAGTATATTTTGTTGCGTTAGGTGTGTTTTTGATAGCTTTTTAAGTGGATTTTGAATGTATTTTTCTAAGTCATATTCATTTTCATACCGAATTTTGTTTTCGTAGCCGTGCGCTCCACAGCCAAAACCATAATATGTATTGGCATTCCAGTAATTTAAGTTGTGACGCGACTCAAATCCATCACGACAAAAGTTACTAATTTCGTACTTCTTAAATCCGGCAGAACGCAAAAACTCACTGGCTAAAAGGTACATGTCTGCTTGTAAATCATCGTCAGGTAGATTTAGGGGTAAATTTTGTGCAAAAAAAGTTCCATCTTCAATTTTTAAACCATAAAGTGAAATGTGCTCTACGCCTAGTTTTATTGCAGAATTTAGTGACTGTTCAAAATTTTTTAGGGATTGATTAGGTAGTCCGTAAATCAAATCTAGGCTAATATTGTCAAAACCGGCTTTTCTTGCGTTTTTTACAGCAATTTCTATATCTTCAGACGAGTGTAAACGACCTATTTGTTTCAAAATTGCATTATCAAAGCTTTGTGCTCCTATACTAAGTCGATTTATCCCAGTTTTACGCAAAGTGGCGAGATAGTCATAAGAAAGCTTGTTAGGATTAACTTCAAAAGTCACTTCTGCGGTTGTTTTTAAGTTAAAAGACGAAACAAGTTGCGTAACGTCATTAATGCTGAGTAACCCAGGAGTTCCTCCGCCAAAATAAAGGGTTTGCAACAATTCTTCTTGGTAATTGGCTGAAATTTCTTTCACAAGTGCTTTTACGTAGTCATTTTTTTTCTGCAATTTGCTGTACGAAACGAACGCGCAGTAGTTACATTTTTTTACACAAAATGGAATATGAATGTATGCATTTTCTGTCATAAAAAAATATTATCATACATTGCCTCGATGGGGAATGGAATTTGTAATAATTCGAACAAAAATAGAGCGTATTTTTATAAAGGAGACAAAATATGCAAAGCTATCCAAACGTAACTTTTAATACGGACAGAGCCAAAGAGTTTTTTATGGACAAAGTTTCATTTTCGCTAGGACCAGTTGAATTAAAAAAAATGCTGGAACATGACCTTAACAGGGTTAATCTTATTGACTTGAGGAAATATCAAGACTACATAGATGGTCATATTCCTTTTGCCATGCATCTTCCGCCAGAAGAAATAGAACAGCACTGGAATATGTTTGAAAAAGACAAAATTAATATAATTTATTGCTATAATCCATTTTGTCATATTGCGGCAAAAAATGCTGTAATTATTGCAGAAAAGGGCTATCCAGTTATGGAGCTTTGCGGTGGATTCTACGCCTGGAAAGAATTTTTCGAGTATGACGTGGTTTCCAATGATGCGCCCGAAGATAGGGAATAAAATAACAAACCTTGCGCCCTCAAATATTATGAGGGCGTTTAAATTTTAGGGTTATTACGTTATAATTGCGATATGAAAAATTTAGTCCAAAAAGCGCAAAATTTACATACGCTGGCTAAAGATGAGCTGCTAGAGCTACTTTCTACGAGTGATTATGATGTAGAAATTTTTTCAGCCGCGAATCAGGTACGTAAAAAATATGTTGGAAATGAGATTTATTTAAGAGCACTAATTGAGTTTTCTAATATATGTAAAAATAGTTGTCAATATTGTGGTTTGCGTCGTGAAAATTCAGCGCTTGAAAGATATAGTTTAAGTAAATCTGAGATTTTACATAGTGCGAAAATTGCTATAAATGCAGGTTTTAAAACAATTGTTTTGCAATCAGGCGAAAGTCAAGCCGTAAGCACTGATGAAGTATGTAAAGTTGTGAAAGAATTGAAAAAATTTGATGTAGCGGTAACTTTGAGTCTTGGTGAAAAAACACTGGAGGAATATAAGTCGCTAAAAGAAGCCGGTGCCGATAGATATTTGCTAAGGATTGAAACTACTGACAAATTGCTTTACGAAAAAATGCACCCTAATATGAGTTTTGAAAATAGAATAAAATGCCTAGAAAATTTGAAAGTATTAGGCTATGAATTGGGTTCTGGCTGTCTTGTCGGGTTGCCAGAGCAAACATTGGCTTCTTTAGCCAATGATATTTTGTTTTTCAAAGAAATTGGCGCCGATATGGTTGGAATAGGACCGTTAATTGTTCATCCTCAAACGCCGCTAAGAGGCTGCCCTGATGGGAATTTTACCACCGCTTTAAAGGTTATGGCTTTAACTAGATTGCTTTTACCAGATATAAATATTCCAGCAACAACGGCAATGGAAACAATTACTCCAGAAGGGCGTATTATTGCCCTGCAAAGCGGTGCGAATGTAGTTATGCCAAACGCTACACAAACAAATTATAGACAAAAATATGAAATTTACCCAAATAAAAACTGTAAAACATCTCTGGAAAACCATTTGTGCGAACTGAATTGCAAATTTGCATCTATTGGGCGTACAATAAAAATGTCAAGAGGAAATAGCCTCAAATGGGAACAATCCAACAATTGAAAGGGTTAATATGAAAATTGCAGAAAATATAACGGAATTAATCGGTAACACACCACTTGTTAAAATAAACTCTTTAAACAAAGAGGCAAAGGCTGAAATTGCAGCGAAATTGGAATTTTTTAATCCCGCCGGGTCAATAAAAGACCGTGTTGCACTTAACATGATTAATGCAGCCGAAGCACAGGGAAAAATCGTGCCCGGTAAAACCCTCATAATTGAGCCAACAAGTGGAAATACGGGAATTGGATTGTCCTTTGTATGTGCAGTAAAGGGTTACCAGTTAATTCTCACAATGCCAGAAACAATGAGTATTGAAAGACGGCTTATGGTACAAGCATACGGTGCTCAAGTTGTTTTAACCGATGGGGCAAAAGGGATGAAGGGGGCAATAGAAAAGGCTCAAGAGCTTGCGGCGCAAAACAAAGAGTCATTTATTCCGCAACAATTTTGTAATCCTGCTAATCCTGACTCTCACAGAAAATCGACGGCGCTTGAGATTTGGGAAGATACAGATGGCGGTGTGGATATTCTTGTGGCTGGAGTTGGCACGGGGGGCACAATTACAGGGATAGCTCAAGTTTTAAAAAGAAAAAAGCCAAGCCTAAAGGTAATTGCAGTTGAACCTCAAACCAGTGCTGTTCTTTCTGGACAATCCGCTGGAGCACACAAAATTCAAGGTATTGGTGCTGGTTTTGTTCCCGAAATTTGTGATACGAGCTTTTTTGATGAAATAATACCGGTTTCAAATGAAAATGCATTGCAAACTGCGAGAGATTTGGCAACCGAGGAAGGAATTCTAGCCGGAATTTCTGGTGGTGCGGCAATGTACGCCGCGTTGAAAACGGCTCAAAAAATAGAAAACCAAGGTAAGCTTATAGTTGTAATACTTCCGGATTCAGGCGAGCGTTATCTCAGTACAGAGCTTTTTGCGCACTTAAAATAATAGTGCAAAAGGCAAAGCCGGACTTGTTGCTTTAATTGAATTTATATGAAAAATTTTTCAATTAATTTCTCGATTTTTTCGCTAGAATGACCATCACCGTAGGGGTTTTTCTTTACGTCAAAACGAGTTTTATCTTTGGGCAGAGATAAAATTGCGCTACTTTCTTCAACAATTCGTTCATAATCCGCACCCACAAGCAGAGATACGCCAGCTTTTACTCCTTCGGTTCTTTCTGTTTCATAGCGCATTACCAATGTCGGGCAACCAAAAGAGGGTGCTTCTTCTTGGATTCCGCCAGAATCGGTTAAGATTAACTTAGCCTGTTTCATTAAATAAACTAATAGCGGGTAATCAAGCGGTGGGAGCAAATATACGTTTTTAAATTCACCAAGTCTTGAGTATATTTTGTCTTTAACATTCGGATTCGGGTGAATCGGAATAACAAACGTATGGTCTGAAAACTTTTCTGCAAGGTGTTTTATAGCCTCAATAATTCTATCAATACGTTCTCCGTGATTTTCTCGGCGATGCGCTGTAATCAAAACCAGCTTGTCATCTACCAAAATACCATTTTGTTCATAATATTTTTTTGCTCCATCTATAACTTCAGCGGAAAGGCAAAAAAGCGCATCTATAACGGTGTTTCCGACTACGTGAATTTTTTTATCGGATATGTATTCTTTAAGCAGTGCCTTTTTGTTTATTTCGGTTGGCGCAAAATGTAAATCCGCGACTCTTGATGTCATTTGGCGCATGGCTTCTTCCGGAAAAGGTTCAAACAAATCGTAAGAACGAAGCCCAGCTTCTACATGAAAGACTGGAACTTTGTTGTAAAAACTTACTAGTGCGCCTGTCAAAACAGAAATTGTATCACCTTGAACTATTGTCGCATCAATTTTATTCGCAGCAAAAACGTCCTGTAATTTTGTTAAAATTCTTGCCTGAACGCTTGAAAGTGACTGGTTTTCTTTCATAACATCAAGATTAACATCGGCTTTCAACCCAAAGTAAGACAAGGTCTGATTTGACAACTCTTTTTGTTGCTCTGTATTGCAGACAATTACGTTATATTTTTGAGGATATTTTTTTAGCTCTAATATAATTGGTGCCAACTTGATGACCTCAGGTCGTGTCCCAAAAACAAATAAAATATTTTTAATCATATTTCCCTTTAAATTATGTACTTATCATCTTTTCTTATTATTCTTATTATTGCAAATGCAAAGGCATATATCAACAATAACAGTGCAATTTGTAGCCAGGGATGTATTGTTGTATGGTATTCAAGAGCGTAATAACTAAATAACATTGGAATAAAACTTAAGGCTATTTGTTTGCATCTGCAAATAGGTACTCGCCACTCAAGTCCGGGCATCACAATCATTAAACTAAATATAAAATATAATACATTGGCAATTAATGTTGCTATACCAGAGCCTAAAATTCCCATTTTGATAATCAAAACATAATTTAACACAACTCCGATAATCCCAGAGACTACACGTATAATGGTGTTTATGTATGTTTTTTTAGAGAGCATATATTGCATTGTTGTGTATTCGGCAAGTCCAAGGAAAAAACATGCTAGTGCAAAATAAGGAATTAGCACGTAAGCTTCATGAAATTTCGCATTTGCGAGCATAGTAATTTCTTTTGCATAAAGAATAAACAAAACTACTAACGGCAGTGATACAAGGAAATAGTACCCAGTTATTTTAGAAATAATTGGGCGGACATCTCGTTTATCCTCATAAATATTAATAATTCTGGGAAAAGACGCTATAGTAAAAATAGCAAATATTGTCATCAAAATAGGGAATGTTAAGCTATATCCAACCCCAATAACACCAGCTTCAGCCAATCCTTTTAAATGTTGGGTTATTAGTTTGTTGCTTTGTGTAATTACCCACAAGCTTGCTGATGCAATAGCGATTGGGATGCCATACTTTATAATCGATAGTAGAGTTGAAATTGAAATTTTTTCAAACTTAAAGTGTTTAAGTATGTTGCTTTGATACAACAACAGTAAATCTATCAATGATATTGATAGAGCCATGCCCCATAGTATTGATACTCCGCCTAAATGTAGGTATTTTATAATTAAAACGGAGAATAAAATCGTAGTAATCTGGTTTGTTACTGTAGAAATAGTAAATGCGCTGGGTTTTATTTGTGCTCTTAAAATTTGGCATAACAATGCTCGAATTGCAACCGGTATTGTTAAAAATACAATACCCATAAATAAATTAGGCGGAATTTTAAAGAATTCATAAAAATTGTGCCTGAATATAAATGCAACAAGAAACAATAAAAATATATTTGTTCCTAAAATCATTACCAAAATAGAGAGATAATTTGAAATTTTGTCTTGCAATTGATGTTCGCGAAAAAATCTAAGTCCGCTCAGCCCAACCCAATCTGAGAACAAAATACAAAAGAATGATAAAACGGCGACGGACACAACATAAATGCCATATTCTTCTTTTGAAAGTAAGTTTGTATAAATAGGTACGAGGACAGTATTTCCAAGTAGTCCAAATATTTTAGAGGGCGTGTATTTTATCATGTCTTTAAAAATTTCACGCATGGGCAAAGCCACTTCTTTTATATATCTATTAGATTGCTCGCTCATAACAAAACTCTCGACAAACCTATTTTATGTGAATTCCTTTTGTATCATAACATATAAAATGTTTTTTACATATAAATCTTTGTAAAATTTTTTATAACGAAGAAGAGAATGCAGTATCAAAAAGTAGTGTAATTAACAAAACTAGGACAAACTATTGAATAAAAAAAAATTAGTGTTAAAATTAACATATAAAAACCTTTTGGGTCGGTAGCTCAGTTGGCAGAGCAGGAGCCTCTTAAGCTCTCGGTCGTGGGTTCGAGCCCCACCCGACTCATTTTTATTAAGGAGTTGTTTAAAAAAATTACAAGAAAATTACTAATATTAAGAATGTAAAAATCTTTAATTTAATAGAAGCATTTAGCAATATTAGCTAAGACGCAATGATAGAACTATAATAAGGTACAAAATAGCAGCTTTAAAATTGTTAAAAACTCAAAAACAAATATTTTTAGAAAACACCTGTTTTTTATCTGTAATCTTCAAAAAAATCTAAGCAAACGTATTTTACAAATAGGATTTCTGAGAAACCTTTTTTAAAACCCAATGGTTGTTTTATTCAATTCCTGTAGTTTTTTTATCCTAACTTCATCATTAAGCATTTTTATTAATTCTTCAGCTTTATTAATGTTTAGGAATTCCGCTTTTTTCTTTACAGTAGCAAAATCTCCTGCTGTTAAACCCTTTATATCAATTTTCGTATTTTTTAGTCCAAAGAAATGTTCCATTGCACTATTAACTTGATTTTGTGTCATAAAATCAAATTTAATCTTAACAATTTCATATTCTTCATGAGAAAGGGAATAAACATCTTTAAGTATTAGCAATTGACGTTCTAAAAGCGTAGATTTTGGGGTAAGTGCTTTCTTTGCTTTTTGAATATCTTTTCTGAAAATCTTTTTGAATTTAGTTTGTTGTTGACTATTATCAAGTTTCAAATTGTTGTATTCGTCAAGTGGATATTGAGTTTTATCGATTTTAAACTCTAAGCAAAAGAAATCAAAGACATAGTCAAAATTGTAACAATTGATATTTGTTACGGGTAATAGTGTTTCCAAATAGGATAATAATTTTTGTTTTTCAAAATTATTCATAAAGAGCCGCTCAGAAACTCTTGCCGCTTATTCATCATAGCGTTATTTAAAAATTTTGCAGCGCTATAAAAGAAAAATTGTTACATTGTGACAGAAAAACAATAAACACCTAGAATTTTCCTTTTCCAATTTTTAATTAAATTAGAACATTCGCAATGTTTTGATGCAAAATTTGGAGGAAATAAAGAATGAGAAAACACGTAGCAGAACCAATTAAAAATCGAAAAGATATTTTGGCAGTTGAACAATATTTACAAAAACGCAGTATGAGAGATTATACGATATGGGTGCTAGGGTTGAATTCTGGGTTAAGAGTATCGGATATTATAGGTTTAAATATATCGGATACTCTTGATAAAACGCATATTAGAATTATTGAGAAAAAAACACAGAAGCGAAAATCTTTTTATATCAACGATAAATTAAAACGAGTTTTAAAGGCTTACACAAAAAATCGGCATCCGGAAGAACCACTATTTTTAGGGAAACGAGGAAAAAGAATCGACCGTTCACAGGTATATAGGGTTATAAAAAGAGCTTGTTCGGACTGTGGATTAAAAATTCAGGCATCAACCCACACAATGAGGAAAACTTTTGGGTATCACCATTACCAGAAATATAAAGATGCAATAATTTTGCAAAAAATCTTCAACCATAGTAGCCAAAGAATAACGCTTATGTATATAGGGGTAGAACAAGATGAAATTGATTTAAGTTATAAAAATTTTGAATTGTAAATATTTTGTAATATAAACGGTTCCCATTATAAATTGCAACTGTTTGTATCAAATTGGGGCAATATATTTCTACTTCTTAATATATGTAAAATTAAACCTATTGTCAAATAATAACAAACTATCATTTTGCTTCAATTTTAAAGTTTTTTGGGAACTTATTTTAGTTTGAATTCCGTTTGCAACAAGGTTTTTCAAGAATTGCCCCAATTTGATACATATGGGGCAAAAATTTCTAATAGCAACTTAGAATACCCTAGGAGAAAATTTATGTTTTGTATGAACTGTGGTAATAATATTGGGGATAATATGAGCTTTTGTCCAATATGCGGATATGATTTTCTGCCAAAAGCAACAAGTACGTGTGAGCATTGTGAAACATCTAATAAAGATGATAATTTTGCCAAAGAAAATTTTACACAACTGAAAAGCGATGAAGATACATTAAGTAAAAATACCAGTTTTGAAACTCCCGAATTAGTCTTTAGAAGGAAAAGAAGTTCAAAATATTTAGATACTATTAAAAGTTTTGATATTGCTGGACACAATATTGCACAAGATAAAATTGAAGAGATAATTAATGCTATTAAAAGCGAAATTCCCGAGATTTCAATTGACGAATTGCCGATTGGAATAGTTGCAAAATGTTATCTCGGAGAACCTTATGAGATTCATACGTTATCTTTGTTGGGCAAGTCCATTATTCATCATTATAAAAAAGGAGAAGCACTCGAGCCTGATTTAGAAAAAGCAAGAACTCTTGCAAACAACAAAAATTATGCTTTTGTCGAAGTTTATAAAAATAAATTAATAGCAGTGAAAGAGGATGGAAGTACATCTATCATAAAATGTTAAAAAGGAGGTTATATGGCACAATATGACATACATGAAAAAATAGAACAAGAAATCAAATTCGTTAACAAGAATTTATCCGAGAATTTTTCTCATTTATCCAGAAATATTAATATTATTTCTGGTGTATTAGAATCTGAATTTCAAAGAGTTCATTCAAATATATCCGATTTAAAATCTGATGTTTCAACAATGCAGGATGATGTTGATAATATACAGAATGATATTACAAGTTTTAAAAATAGATTTGAAGAATTTGTAAAAGATATAGAAAAGAAAAATAATATAACTCACGCTCAAGGTCAAATAATTATTTTAAATCAAGAAATAGAAAAACAATTTGGACTCTATGAAAAAGTACGAAAATATTTACTTGGTATTTTACAAACTGTAGATACTGGACTTGTCAGTAAACAAGCTATAACCAACGCAACAGAAGATTTAATGTTAGGTACCCCTCGTTATTGGTTGACACCATCTTTAATTGCTCTTGCAGCTTGGATAAGTAATAATAAGCCTCTTGCAGAAAAAGCCGTGAATGAAGGATTAACGAGACACCAACTGAAAACAATTCTTATATTTACCCTTATAAGTAATAGATTAAAACGTAGGGATTCAAGTTTCATGTGGTTAAGTAAGTACTTTGAAAATCAAAACCCTTTAGAAATGCCTCAAGAAACTTTGATTTTAGTAAATGCTTACACTGATGGCGTTTTTGGACCCGATTCTCAAGGCGAATGTATGGTACAACTCACGGGTTGGTTAGATTATTTAGCAAAACAACCAGAGAAAGTAAAAGAATTGGAAGAAAACTGGTTTGATAGAATAAATATTATGCCCATATCTGAGGATGAAAATGCATTAGAATACCAATATCTTCCAAAATATAGCAATGATTATCAATCAATTATAACTTTATTAAATCAGGCAAAAAAGAATGAGTCCTTTTTGCATTATCTTGAAAATATCTTTAACGCTTCAAAAGAAAATAAAGATTATATTACAGAGCTTGATGATATTTTATATAAATTGGTTGAAGAATATGATTCTGATGAGTACGAGCTTCGTAGCAAACATAAGATGTGTGAACTAATCTTAAAATATGAAGGGGATAAGGAATTAGCGGAAAAAGAATTTGATACCAATGTCGTAAAATTATTTGAGCAGAAAGTCACATTTTTCGATATTCTTATCAATGCTGCTGCCCAAGAAAACTCATCACCATCAATGAGAAAACTTGCTGTTATGTTGATGAAAGAATGGATACTCAATGCATATAATGATTTTGTAGCACAATACCGAAACACATATCCTGCTAATATCAGCATAACCATCAATAAGTGGGAAGGAAAAACCATTGATGGTGCTGACTCAGAAAATTTATGCGATTCATATAAAAATTATTTAGAAATGATTTTAGAACGCGCATTAAAAGAGCACCATGTATCTTATGGTGGGTTATTTGCACTTGTAGGATGTTTGGTTTGGTTATTTGTAAGCAGTGGTAACGGAATTGCTATATTTGGCGCTGTTGCAAGTGCACTTTTTGTAACTTTCAGTATTATAAACAGCCAAATTGGTAGAAAACAACTTATTGAAAAATTTAATAACGATTGCAGAAAAGGTTCGGAGGTGATTAATGCCTTATGCGCAGAATATGTTGATTGGCAACAAGCATACAAGAATGCTGATGCTGTAGCTGAACAGGTTACTGACTATTTGCATAATTACAGTGCAAAAGATTTTACAGAGAATAATGCAACTATAAAAGTATTAATGTTTGATTCGGAGGATTAAATATGACACAACAAGAACAAGAAAATTTAGACAACAACAACAATTCAGATGAAAAAATGGCAGTTCAGTTTCCTGATTGGGATTTACTTCCCCCTGATGTACTAATTAAAAGGGCTAAAAATGAACAAAAATCTGAATAACTATGCTCAATGGTGTCAAACTTTTGACAAAATACAAACTTGGGAAATTGGACATATTGATAATGAAATATCAAATAAGATTAAAAAAGGGACTTTAGGCTGGACCTCAGGAGTTGCAGAAAGATTTACGCAACGACTATTGACTCTTATAAATTTCCGATTGGACAAATTAGAGAAATTTTATAACGAGCGAATACGCTTATGTAATGACCAATTTAGCATATCAGGTTTGTTGGTTTTATTTAGAAAAGAGTTAATTTTTTTAAAAGAATTAGCAAGTATTAATGTTTTACCAGAAGCAGTAAGCAGAAGAATTGCTAATGAAATTGAAGCTTTTGCACTAAATGTACATGATTCCTTACTTAAGGGTGCAAAACAAGATTTATCGGGAATTTTAAAACAAATAATTTTAGATACAAAAATAAATAATATTTAAAGGATAATATGGCAAATACAAAAGATTTTTCTAAAAAATTACGAAGGTATTTAATTGCAAGAATCCCCTTCGTTTTTATTAATTCAATTGAACGGAACAGAGTACTTGATGCACTTAAAGAAATAAATAAAACATTACATTTGCCAGTATTTGTACATACCCTATCAAAAGGCATGTATGACTTGAATAATAACAACATTGTCAATGAAGATAAATCATTACCAGGTGCTATCGATTATATTAGCCACCAAATTATTCAACGCCAGAATATGACTTTTGTTCTAACAGAGGTAACAGATATTAGTAATGACACTATAACAGCAAGGCATTTATTAGATTTAATAACACTTGCAGAAGAAAAGGGGGCGGTTATCGCGGTCCTAAGTGATAAACCAGCTTGGAAAAGATTACAGCGTTTGGGGATGTCTTTAACACTAGATTTACCTGAAGAAGATGAAATTGTACCAATTATTAAAGAAGCTATTGCCCCATATACAAATAGTATAACAAATGAATGGGATGAAAATGATTACAAAAAGGCTGCAAATGCTTTTGTAGGACTAAGTAAAACAGAAATTCAAAATATTATAGCAACCCTGATTGCAAAAAGAGAAATCAAAAAAACGGATATAACAGAATTAATCTTAACTAAAGATTCTATGTTTTCTAATATTGCAGGTTTGGAAAAAGTGAATTATACACAAAAAGATATTAGCGTTGGCGGTTTAAATGGATTAAAATCCTGGCTTGATAATAAAAAAAATTTACTTTCACCTGACAAAAAAGAAATACTAAAATCAAGAAATATTAGATTACCTAGGGGGATATTGTTGGTTGGTGTTCCTGGTTGTGGTAAAAGTTTACTCGCAAAATTTATTGCTTCTTCTTGGAAATTACCCTTATACAGATTAGATTTTGCAACTATTCAAGGAATGTATGTAGGACAATCAGAAAATAGGTTAAAAGATGCACTCTCTCTTGCTGACACAGTATCTCCATGTGTATTATGGATTGATGAAATAGAAAAAGGGTTATGCAGTGCATCAGGTTATGATTCGTCTGGGGTTTCTACCAGAATGGTCGGACAATTTTTGTTTTGGCTACAGGAATCTTTAAAATTTGTATTTGTTGTTGCTACTGCAAATGATGTATCCAAACTTCCTGTCGAATTGCTTAGAAAGGGTCGATTTGATGAATTATTCTTTGTAGATTTACCACAGGATAGTGAAAGAAAAGAAATTATTGATATTTATATAAAACAGTTTTTAAAACAATCAATAGATGAAACTATTCTAAATAAATTAGTTGAATTATCTACCGGTTTTTCTGGGGCAGATATTGAAGCAACAGTTAAAGAAATCGCTTATAAAACTATTGTTTCCGGAGATGAAAGTATAACAGAACACGTTTTAGTTTCTAATTTTGAAAATGTTGTTCCATTATCAAAAACAAACCCTGAGAGAATAGATTTAATAAGGACTTGGGGAAAAGAGCGTGCCGTTCCAGCTTCTGGTACTTATCAAGATAATGATAATTCTGAGAATAAACGTAAAGTTTTGATATAAAAATATAGAAGGAAAAAAATATGAAATGGAAATGTTTAAAATGTGGAGAAGATGTTAGTATATGGGCTACCGTTTGTCCACATTGTTGGAACAACCCTGGAGGGCTAATGGAACACTTATATTTTGGATTTCTTAAATGGGGTATTATTATCGGTATACTTATGACTATATTGGGTGTGGGACAAGAAAATAAGAATTCTATTTCGCAACCAAATAAACAGCCCACTAAAACATATGCTTCGCAAGTATCCGATACACAAAAGTTTCATTTGCAAAACGAGGTTGCACAACAGATTCAACAAACAATAAAAGAGGAAGATGAGCGATATAATGACTCCCCAGAAGGAAGGTATAATAATGCTCAAGAAGATTTATTCTAGTTTGATAGGTTTCGTGATTATTTTTATTACATCAGTCAATTTCGCTCATGCTGCGTATTGGGTGGACACAAAAAATACTATTATAATAATTTAAAATATAACAAAAAAGACTTGGAGCAAACGTACCTTGAGGCTAAAAAATACTGTAATACTAAAATAATGGAAAAAGACGAAAATGGTGTATATTTATATGCCGGAACAGGTTGTTACGAAGGTTGTATTTCGGAATTTTTGACAAACAGAAATTCCGAGTATCAAAAAATATTTGATACAATTTGGGATTATTGTTCAACAGTAAAAACAGCTTCAGAGGGAATGTCTGGAACAAGAAACTGTTTAATAATTGAATTTGAACAAATGCTGAAAAATTAAGACTTTGTATTTACTACAAATTCAACCCATTAAAAGCATTGTCAACGCTTTGTTGCGTCAGACCTATGTATCGCATTGTTAATTTAAAAAGAATGAGTTTTATAAAAAGCATTCTTCTAATTTAACTTGCTGTTCTTTAAATTTATCAGGATTAGTTGTTTGTAATTTTTGAAGATTTTTGAGCTTCCACTGTATTGCCGGCAACTTATCTAAATTATTAATTCCAAAATTTTTCAAATCAGATTTTAATGAAACAAAATCCATTATATTTCTTCAATATCTCCGATTATAATATTATATTTTTTTTCGTGTTTACCACCTTTTGTAATCTTTCGAACCCCTTTCTCCAAATTAATTTTAGATAAATCAAGTCGATTAAACCAGTTGAATCCAACTTTTTCAGCCATGTATAAAAACAATCTTTTAACTTTTATAGATGTGCAACTTTCTAATAATATCTGAAATTCTTTTGGTTTTACAGTTGTTAGTGATTCAATAATTTGATATTTCAGCTATAATCTAGCTACTAATGGATAGACTATAAATCTAATAATAAAATTTGTTACGACAAGTTCTGACGTATTTGTTTGTCAAACTGTTATAAAGCCGAAAGGAGTAAAAATGTACAAAAATGAATTTATTGATATATTAGGTTTGCTTAAGCAAAACGCAATGTTTAGATTATCATTAACATCGAAAGAGCTTTTTCATTCGAATTTTTGGGCTTGGTTAATTGGAAAATACGAAAATAAATTTACATCTGTTTTTTACCCTGACTATGATGGTAATAGCAAGGTGAAGGTTAGACGTGAAAAACACAATTTTGATTTATCTTTAGAAATTAATGATAAATTAATTATTATTGAAAATAAATTTAAGTCTTTGCCTAATAAAGAGCAATTGGATGAATATATGAAAAAAGCTGAAAGCTGGCAAAACAAAGAAATTAGTCTAATTAGTTATATGCCGCCAACCTTTGAAATGGGTAAAAACCAGCAAAAAATTACATATAAAGAATTGTATGAAAAATTTTTAAAAGTTAATCTTGAAGATATTAACCCAACTGATAAGGCGATTATTGAAAATTATATAGAATGCATTGGTTTTCTGGTTAAATTACAGGATTGTACATTTGATGAAATAAATAATTTATCAGAATTTTGGAAAATGTACAACGACAAAGAAATGGATGAAGTGTTAGATGAAATTAATTTTGGATTGGTTTTTCAAAAAATTTTTCTAAATAAGTTAATCGATAGGCATTTAAAAACCATGAAGCTTGAAGATTTGAAATTTCAAATTATGACAGGAAATAGTCATATTGCTTATGTAGATATACGCGGTAAAAATCCTGAGGCGTTTATAACATTATGTACTAACGGTGAATATAGATACATGTTTTGTATAAAAAAACAAGATAACTTAAACACAAAAGAAGATTTGATAAATCATTGTGATAATAAATATAAGAAATTCTTATCAGATAAAGGCTGTAAGCAAAAACGTGTAAAATATAATTGCTTTATGGATAAAGAATGTGCTTGGATTTATCAAAAGAAAGATATAGAAATTATAAAAAAACTTTCTTTTGATGAACTTGCGAAAATTATAGAAAAAGATTTATCCGAGCTGGAAAAATATCGTATAATTTAGGAATATAGTAATTACAATTACACAATACAATTGTGTCCAAAAATGACGCAGTTGCATTGTATTATGTTATTATAAAGATTAAAGATTTTTGCAAATAAAAGGAGCTTATAATGGCAGATGTCGGATTTTTCCCAAAATATGAGCAAAAAGAAAACAGAGTAACAAACTATACTCTATTGGTTTTAAGACAGTTATATAACGAAAGCCTTAATTTGTTTCAAGAGGACATCTGCGTAAACTCAGTTTAATTTTATGGTTGGTTTAATATAAATTATTTAATTTACTAGAATTGAAAAAGTTTTTAAGCCTGTATTTAGAACTATTGCTGAAAATCAGTACATTTTAACTTGCGGGAGCGGGAGCGTTTGCGAAGCAAAAAGCTCATTCTCGCAACATAATTTGCCAACAATCGAACTCTGGAAACAGGCATTAAAAAAGGGCTTGAAGCTAATTCAGACCCTAATAATAGAAAAAACTCCTCGGGGGGACAGCTACGTCTTTGCCTTCGCATACAGGCTCAATCATCCTCGCTACGCTGCGGTGTTTCGCTTTGTATCGAACCGAGGTTCTCGCCCCACAAAATATTATTTTTAGACAATAAAAAACTCCTCGGGTGGGACTCGAACCTACAACCTATCGGTTAACAGCCGATTGCTCTGCCATTGAGCTACCGAGGAATATCTACATGACTATAATAACAAAAAAATTTTTCTTGTAAAGTACTTTTTATTTTTATTTTATATTTATTGCCGTGGAAACAAGAATTTGAGTGAAAAACATAACATAAAGTAGCAGAAAATCTGAATAAAACCCGAATAAAAACCGAAAAAAGCTTTGAGTCTAAAAATGGGTGCAACCAAATTAAATTTTAAATTAAAATTATAGGTTGCAGTAAATCCTGCAACCTATAACTCTATTTGTATTCTTTAATATTAAAAACATCGCTATTCTTTATATGGAAAAGAGACTATCACTCTGTCGGCGAAACCATCATTATCATCATCGTAATAGCCGATATTATCAGCTATTACATTGGACCAATTAGCCGCCTGAAACTCACTTCCTATACTTTTATTATCTTTAAAATAACTAGTAATACCTTCAGTTGATTGCCTAGTGTTATCACTCAAAGAAGCCAGCTTCTTCCTTTCTGCGTCCATTTTAAAATGATTACCTATATGTTCTTTTTCAAAATATAAGATTGTCGCTGCCTCATCTATTTTCCCATCACCGTTGTAATCCGTAAAGCTATCTCTTATGCATTCCCCCAGGGCACCCTCTGAAGTAAAAATAACTTTTTTCATTATCCCTGCCTTTGGGTTAGAGTATACGATTCCATTAGGATAATAAGAAGAACCATTAGCGGTTTTGGTGCACTCAAACAGTGAATTTTTAATCAGTTCGTCTTCTTTAGCCTTGATACTACGATTTTTCATGTTTAGTGCCGCTTGTTCATAAGGGGTTGTGGGTTTGTTTGAAATACTTTCTGTCATGTTTTTTCTCCTTTTTCCTTGTGTTGTAACAAAAAATTAATATATTTGTATAAAAACAAAAAATCCCTTATAATTGCTGAATAGAATAGAATAGAATAGAATAGAATAGAATTCGTGTATCTCAATCCGGGCGCGGAAAAACGCGTCTTTACATTTTGTAATAATGTGGTTGCGAATTTTGCCACATTCGTTTTATAAAGTTTTGTAAAGTTTCATGTTGGGCTATTGACAAACACATTTACTCCTGATAAAATGTTAAAAATTTACAAAAACCCGATTGTAAGTTTTCTAAAAAGTATTTCTAATGAGAGATATATTAGAGTAAAATAAGTAGTTTAGGTGACAAACTATGTCAATTTGTGTAACAAAAAATCAACAACAAAATAATTTTAATCCATTAAAATGGGCAGTAGCCGGCGCGGCAGCTGGGTATATCGCCAAGGATTTGATGCCGCTTACTAAAGCCGAAAAAGAATATTATCAGTTTAATAACTTTATGATGGATAAAAGGTCGGCAGTAAAAGATGCCGTTAATCGTGAATTGATACCCATTAGAGAGATTATTAAGCGCGGTACTTCGGATAAGGGGTATGACGCTTATGTAAAATTTGTCGACCCGCCCAAAAAAGCAGAAGCTCGTGCAAAATACCTAAATGAAGTGGTCTCCAAACTGCCAGATGATGCTAAAGCGACATTTGAGCGCTTGAATAAACAAGTAACTGAGAAAGTTCACGAAGTTAAAAAAACTCAAGATTTTATTTATAAATCAGTAGTAAAGCAATTGCGCCCGGTTTTTAACTATGTTGCAATTGGTGCGCTTATCGCTACTGGCGCGGCGTTTGTGAGCCATGTTTTGAGCAAAATGTCAAACTCATAGTAATATTGGTTTAGTTTGATTTTGGTGGTTTAGGAACTTTAATTATTTTTGTCCGTCCAACCTGGTATAGCCGTATGGCAGCTGTACGTACCGGAATTGGAGGATTTCTTGTGAGCTATAACAAAACTTGCACTGTTTTTACTGAGCCTGAAAATGTCGAGCAAAAATTTCCAGAGATGGTTGATTTTATTTCTGAAGAAGGTGAAATCGGTATAGAAGAACCTGTTACTTTTAACGCGATTGCCCACAAGGACGATATTTTACAGGTTTATTTAAAAGATATTGGTCGGTTTAAACTCTTGAAACGCAATGATGAGCGCGAATTAGGACGAATTATTAAGACAGGAATAAAAAAGGACGCTGATTTTGCCATGAAAAAGCTTATTCAGGCTAATTTGCGCTTGGTTGTTAGTATTGCTAAAAAATACGTCGGACATGGCATGCTTTTTATGGATTTGGTTCAAGAAGGGTCTTTGGGATTGATTAAAGCGGCTGAAAAGTTTGACTATTCAAAAGGCTTTAAGTTTTCAACGTATGCGACCTGGTGGATAAAACAGGCAATAGTTCGTGCAATTGCAAATAATTCCCGCACAATTCGCCTGCCGGTTTATATGGCGGATAAAATTAGACTAGTAAAGAAAACTATTGTGGAGCTTTCTTTTTCCACTGGAAAAGAACCGACTGACGAAGAACTTGCGGAAAAGCTGAACATGCCGTTAAAAAAGCTTAAAGCTGTAAAAAAAGCAATGATTCCGTCTCCTCTCAGTTTGGATATTCCTATAGCTGAGGATTTGAGTCTGGAGGATTATATCGCGGATGAGTCTTACCGCACGCCAGATAAAACGGTGGAAAAAGCATGCCTGTGCGATGATGTAATAAAGTGTCTTGACACTCTATCCGCGCGCGAAAAGCAGATTCTTATGAGTCGGTTTGGACTTTGTGGGCACAAAATTAAAACGCTTGAAGAATTAGGAAAACAATTTAATTTTTCAAAAGAACGCATAAGACAAATTGAAAATGAAATCCTGAATAAAATTAAAAAAAGAAAAGACGTTGCGCATCTTAGGGATTATTTAAATTAATAAATTAAAAGAACTGGTAAATTCCGGTTCTTTTTTTGTTATGACGTCTCGGCATAATTCAAAATACTTTTTTCTGCTTTACAAAACTTAGGAGCATGGTCTTATTCGGTATGCTTATGTTAAAATTTTGTTATTATAAGAGGATGTGTAATTATGATTGAAATTAAAGATGTTGAACATGTGGCAAAATTAGCTCGTTTGGAACTTACTGAAGAAGAAAAGCAAAAGTTTTCTAATCAGCTTAGTAGTATTTTAGAGTACGTTGAAGAAATGAATGAGGTTGATACAACTAATGTTGAGCCGATGTCGCACGCAATTCATTTTGTAAACGTAATGCGCGAGGACGAAGTTAAGTACGAACAAACAAAAGAAGAACTTATGAAAAATGCGCCAATAGAAGAAGATGGGTTCTTTAGAGTCCCAAAAATTAACTAAGAGTGTTGTATTGTAAAGATTGAGGGGAAGAATGACAAAGTATATTTTCGTTACAGGTGGTGTTGTATCATCATTGGGAAAGGGGATTGTCGCAGCCTCGCTGGGTAAACTTCTTACTGCGCGCGGCTATTCTGTCGTAATACAAAAATTTGACCCCTATATAAACGTTGACCCTGGAACTATGAGTCCATTCCAGCATGGGGAGGTTTTTGTTACTGATGACGGAGCGGAAACCGACCTCGACTTGGGGCACTACGAACGGTTTACCAATACAAATCTTGGTAAAATTAATAATGTTACCTCGGGTAGTGTTTATCAAACAGTTATTAAAAAAGAGCGGCGTGGAGATTATCTTGGCGCAACCGTTCAAACAATTCCGCATATTACAAACGAAATAAAATCTCGCTTAAAAAAAGCAACGACTCAGTTTAAGCCAGATTTTTTGATTGCGGAAATTGGCGGAACAATTGGGGATATTGAGAGTTTGCCATTTATCGAAGCAATTCGTCAATTCCGCTCAGAAACTGGGTTTGGCAATAGTCTTTCTATCCATGTAACGCTTATCCCGTATTTGCCGGCGGCAGGAGAAATGAAAACCAAGCCGTCGCAGCATAGTGTTACGACCCTCAGAAGTTATGGAATACAACCAGAAATTCTTGTTTGTCGAACATCAAAACCAATTCCAAAAAAAGAAATAGAAAAACTGGCTCTTTTCTGCTCTGTGCCTAAAGAGGCGGTTATTGAATGTAAAGATTTAAAAAGTATTTACGAAGTTCCTCTCGCGCTAGAGGCGCAAAACCTTGCAGGAGTCGTTCTTTCGCGATTGCAAATGAAGGATAATCCTCCTAAACTTGAAGAATGGAAAAAACTTGTTGATAAAATTAAAAATCCGAAAAAGAGCTTTACAGTTGTAATTGCAGGTAAGTATACAAAATTAAGCGACGCGTATATTTCAGTTGTCGAATCCTTAAAACACGCTGGCTATGCCCATGACGCGCAGATTAACATTAAATGGGTCTCCGCTGATGATTGTATTGACCCGGCTAAGGCTAAAGAAGCAATGAAAGATGTTGATGCGTTGGTTGTTCCCGGCGGTTTTGGAATTCGTGGAATTGAAGGAAAACTTAATGTGATAAAAATTGCGCGGGAAAAAAATATCCCATTTCTTGGCTTGTGTTTGGGCATGCAGTGCGCTGTTATTGAATATGCGCGTAATGTTTTGGGGTGGAAAGATGCGAATTCAACCGAGTTTGAAGAAAGTACAACCCATCCGGTAATAGATTTAATGCTTGAACAAAAAAATGTTGAAGGCTATGGCGGAACGATGCGCCTAGGGCAGTATGAATGCCGCTTGGCACAAGGGACTAAGGCACATAATGCTTATGGGCAAGCGGTTATTTTTGAGCGTCATCGACATAGGTACGAGGTAAATAATGAATTTCGTTCGGCGATTTCTGGCGCTGGGCTTGTGTTTTCGGGTATGTCTCCGGACGGAATGCTCGCAGAGATAGTAGAATTGCCGCAAAACGACTGGTTCGTTGCTTGCCAATTTCATCCAGAGTTCAAATCGCGCCCAGAGACGCCACATCCGCTGTTTAAGGGCTTAATTGCCGCAGTAGATAAACAAAAAATACAAAAAGATAAAAAATAAATTAGAGAAACACAAAGAGGTAATAAAATGGAAAAAGTAGAAAGACAACATCCGAAAGAACAAGACAAGATTCAACGCCGTTCAAACTTTGAGCCGGTAGAAGAAAATTTTACGCCAGAACAAGTAAAACTTGAGGCGTCAAGATGTCTTAGCTGTAAAAACGCTCGCTGCGTGCAAGGTTGCCCTGTAAACATCAAAATACCTGATTTTATTGCGGCATTAAAACAAGATAATCTCGAAAAAGCTGGTGATATAATTCGCGAAACCAGCCTTCTGCCTTCGGTTTGCGGGAGAGTTTGTCCGCAAGAGCGTCAATGCGAAGGTAAATGCGTTCTTGGGATAAAAGGAGAGCCGGTTGCGATAGGCGCTTTGGAGCGCTACGTCGGCGATAATACCGCTATGAAGATTGGTGAAATTAAATCTACAGGCAAAAAAGTTGCGATTGTTGGTTCTGGATGCGCTGGAATTACGGCGGCTGCGGATTTAAGAAAAGCCGGTCACGATGTTGTCGTTTTTGAAGCGTTACACAAGCTGGGTGGCGTTTTGAGATATGGTATTCCTCCGTTCAGACTCCCGAGAACTGTTTTGGACAGAGAAATCGAAACCCTTAAAAGTATTGGCGTGAAATTTGAAACAAATGTTATCGTCGGTAAATCAATTACAATCAATCAGCTTAAAGAAGATGGTTTTGACGCAATATTTATTTGTTCTGGCGCAGGTTTGCCGAAAATGATGGGGATTCCGGGCGAAAACCTTAATGGAGTTTACTCTGCTAACGAGTTTTTAACCCGCGTAAATCTTATGGGCGCAAACAAGGCTGAAACGCCGACTCCGCTACGAGTTGGCAAAAAAGCTGCTATCATTGGCGGTGGAAACGTTGCGATGGATGCGGCGAGAACAGCTGTCAGAGTAGGGTTTGAAGAAGTCTCAATTCTTTACAGACGGACAGAGGCTGAACTTCCGGCACGATTGGAGGAAATCCGCCACGCAAAAGAAGAAGGCGTTATTTTTAGATTTCTTCACGCGCCCGCAGAAATTTATGGCGAAAACGGCTACGTAAACGCCATGCGCTTTGATATTATGGAGCTTGGTGAACCAGACGAATCAGGCAGAAGAAAACCTGTTCCGACTGGTGAAAGTGTTGATATGGACTTTGATACGGTCATTGTTGCACTTGGAACTGGTCCGAACCCAATTATTCAAAAATCAGCGGAAAGCGAAGGTCTGCAAATTGAAACAGACCGTAAAGGCTACATTGTTGTCGAAGAAGAAACCAGAGAAACTTCACTCGAAAACGTATACGCCGGTGGTGACGTTGCGCCGGTTGGACAATCTACAGCGATTAATGCTATGGGTGCCGGTAAAAAAGCCGCTGCTGCAATAAATGAGCTACTTGCTCAAAAATAGAAATAGAAAGAGGTGCAAATGGAACTCGATATTATAAGAAATACTGACCCGGAAATAGCTGCTCTTGTTGAAAAAGAGTTGCAAAGACAGCGTAATACGCTAGAACTTATTGCCAGTGAAAATTTTACATCAAAAGCGGTTATGGCGGCATGCGGTACTGTTTTAACAAATAAATACGCAGAAGGAAAGCCGCATAAGCGTTTTTATAACGGATGTGAAAATGTTGATGTTATTGAGGAATTGGCGCAAAAACGTTGTTGTGAGCTTTTTGGCGTTGATCATGCAAATGTTCAGCCGCATTCGGGCGCGCAAGCAAATATGGCGGTGTTTCTCTATGCACTGAAACCAGGCGATACAGTCATGGGGATGGATTTGTCCAATGGTGGGCACCTAAGCCACGGTTCACCGGTTAATTTTTCTGGTTTGTATTTCAATATTGTGAGCTATGGCGTTAATGAAAATGGCGAGATAGATTACGATGACGTTGAGCGAAAAGCACTTGAATATAAGCCCAAAATGATTATTTGCGGAGCATCTAACTATTCTAAAATCATCGATTTTAAACGATTTAAAGAAATTGCAGACAAAGTTGGTGCGTATTTAATGGCAGATATTGCGCATATTGCCGCACTAGTTGCTACCGGGGAGCACCCTTCTCCGGCTCCTTATGCGGATTTTGTCACAACAACTACCCACAAAACACTTCGTGGACCTCGCGGCGGTATTGTTATGTGTAAAGAAGAACATGCCTTGGGGATAGACAAAGCTGTTTTCCCTGGAACGCAGGGTGGACCGTTGGAACACATTATTGCAGCAAAGGCAATTGCGCTGAAAGAGGCACTTTCGCCTGAATTTAAAGAGTATGCAAAACAAATTATCAAAAATGCTAAAGCGCTTGCAAATTCGCTTATGGCGCATGATATGGATATTATCGGTAATGGTACCGAAAACCACCTTATGACGCTGGATTTGCGCAGGTATGGCAAAACCGGTAAAGATATTGCAAATGTACTAGAGGAAGTTGGTATTACAGCAAATAAAAATACTGTTCCAAATGACCCTCAAAGTCCCTTTGTAACAAGCGGTATCAGGCTTGGTGTACCGGCGTTGACGACAAGAGGACTAAAAGAGTCCGATATGGAAGAAGTTGGCGAAATTATTTCACTTGCAGTTTTGAATTCAGATAATGCTGAAATTCTAGCGAAATTGTGTGAACGTTCGCAAAAATTATGTGACAAATATCCACTATATTAAAGAGGCAGAAAAATGACGCTTTTACAACTATCAGATGCACATATTGTCGGTACAATTATCTCTTATTTACTTGGGGTTTTTATTGTTCCGCTTGTTATTTCGTTTTCAAAGAAAAAGGGGTTAGTTGACAATCCTGGAGAACGAAAAATCCATGACCATCCGGTTTCAAGACTTGGTGGCGTATCAATTTGGATTAGCACAATGCTTACGTTTCTTGTGTTAGTTGTTTTAAGCTTTTATCCGAAAGGCTCTTTGCTTTCGGGTATCTTGCTCGGCGGCTCTTTGATGTTTTTCTTGGGGCTGGTGGATGATGTTTACTGCCTGAACGCCAAATTTAAATTGCTTATACAAGTTTCGATTGCGACAATTGTTTTTCTTTTAGGAATTCGGATTGACACAATTTACAACCCTTTTGGCGATTTAATTCAGCTTAATATGATTATTTCGTACGTGCTGACAATTCTTTGGATTGTGGGAATTAGTAACGCGGTAAACTTTATCGATGGGATTGACGGGCTTGCCGGTTCAATTATTACGATTAGCGCGGTTACTCTTGGGGTAATTTCTGTAACCGTTGCGCCATCAAACGTGTCGTCTTTGATTGCGTTTATTCTTGCCGGTTCAATGCTTGCATTTTTGACTTACAATTTTAATCCGGCAAAGATTTTTATGGGCGACTCGGGTGCGCTTTTTGGCGGTTTTATGCTTGCAGTATTGTCTATAACCGGAGTTATAAACAATGACACAATCGCAATGTATGTGCCGATTTTGATTTTGTCCGTGCCGATTATGGATATTACTTTTTCAAGCTTGCGCCGTATTGCCAAAGGTAAATCGCCATTTGTTGCCGACAGTGAGCATATTCATCACAAGCTTTTGCATGCTGGCTTGTCTCAAAATAAAACTGTTCTTGTTTTGGCTATTGTAGCTATACTTTCAGGCGCGTTGGCTTCGCTTGTAATTAACACTTCTATACTTAAATATTTCTTGTATGCTGTGGCTGTATCTGGTATATTGTTGGTACTGAGTTTCTTCGCAAAACAAAAATAGGAATTTAAAATGGCTATAAAAAAGATTGTAAAATACGGTGATGACTTTTTGAGACAACCATCAAAGGATGTTCATAAAATATCAAAAAAGGTGCAAGAGCTAATCCGCGACCTTCTTGATACAATGTATGCCGCAAACGGCGTTGGGCTTGCAGCTCCGCAGATTGGTGAGCATTTGAGGGTTTTTGTTGTTGATACATCAACAAACGATGAGCCGCTTAACCCGATTGTTTTTATTAATCCCAAAATTATTAAAAAAGAAGGTGCCGTTGTTAGCCATGAAGGCTGTTTGAGTTTCCCAGAGGCTTATACAGATGTTCGCAGGTACAAAAATATTATGGTTAAAGCGCTTAATAGGCAGGGTAAACCTTTTGTGCTGGAAGCAAAGGACGGAACTCTTTTGGCTCGTGCCATTCAGCATGAATTTGACCATCTTGAAGGTATTTTGTTTATAGACCATGCGCGAAATCGTTTTGATGCAGACAAGGTGCTTATGGAGCACGGACTTCCGCCTGTTGAAACTGATAGACTTCTTGATGAAGCGGAAATGGATGAAATTATAAAGAAGGATGGACAGATTGATTAAGATTGTTTTCTTCGGTACGCCTCAAATTTCAGTAAAATCTCTTGATTATCTTGTAAAGTCAGAAAATATTGAGGTCGTTGCGGTTGTGACTCAAGAAGATAAACCGTGCGGTCGTGGACATAAGCTAAGCGCTCCGCCTGTAAAATTGGCGGCTGAAAAACACGGTATAAAGGTTTTTCAGCCAAAATCTATTCGAAAAGAGCCGGAAATTATTCAGCAGTTAAAAAATTTGCAGCCAGATTTTTTTGTTACGTTTGCTTTTGGACAAATTCTGTCGCAAGAAGTGTTGGATGTTCCTAAATTTGCAACGGTTAATCTCCATGCCTCTCTTTTACCTAAATATCGCGGCGCTAACCCTATTCAGCGTTGTATTTATAATGGAGATTGCGTGACAGGTATTACAACCATGCTTACGGTGCTCGCTCTTGATGCTGGCGATATTTGCCTGTGTGAAAAGATTGAAATTACGCCAGAAATGACAGATGTTGAACTGAGTGAAATTATTGCTGAAAAGTCGCCTGTGCTTTTGGAAAAAACTTTAGTTGGGCTTAAATCTGGTGATATTCTGCCGCAAAAACAAGATGAAACGCAGGTTTCGTTCGCAAATAAGTTCACTAAACAAGATGGTTTGATAGATTTTAGCAAAACTGCAAAAAATATCGAAAATCAAGTTAGAGCAATGTATTCATGGCCGAATGCGTTTACTTATTATAAAAATAAAATGATTAAAATTCTTTCTGCGCAAGCAATTCCATACGAAGGCTGTGAAGAAAACGGCACGGTTATTTCTGCCACCAAAGAAGGTATCGAAGTCTGCGCTGGTCGCGACAAATTGCTTTTGAAATTGCTTAAGCCGGAGGGAAAAGGCGTAATGAGCGCTGCGGCATGGGTAAATGGGTCTGGTATTAAAGCCGGCGATAAATTTGGAGGCTAAAATGGGTATTACGGCTATTCGGGGCGCGATTACGGTTGATGAAAATACGGAAGAAGCTATTAAAAACGCAACAGTTGAGCTGTTTACAACTGTTATGGAAAAAAATGAACTCCAGATAAGAGATATTTTATACATAAATTTTTCGGCGACAAAAGATGTAACAAAAGCTTATCCCGCAAAATTTATTCGCACTGAGCTTGGTATTTCTTCGATTCCGCTGATGTGTTATCAAGAAATGGATGTTGAAGGCTCACTAAAACTCTGCATCAGAGTATTAATTGTAATTAATACAATTAATGCTGATTTTTCTCCAAAACATATTTATCTTAAGGGTGCAAAAAATTTACGACCAGACTTAAATTCTTAAGCAATGCTGGTATAAAAAAATAGGGGCATAAGCCCCTAGCTGTCTGGAATTAAGAATAGTTGGAAGTATGAAAAAGATTAATTATATATAACAATATTTTATTCCTTTGTGCAATTACCCAAATGTCCATACTTGTATTAATCTATTGTATTATTCTTTGGGAAGTTTTATACAATCGTATTAATTAATAATAAGTGTACGTTTTGCACTAATTCTAAAACAACGAAACGGTGCGGGTTTTAACCCTGCTTAACAATCTTAATATTAACACTTGACAAAAAAACATATATGATACATAATAAAAATGTTAAATGAAGTGTAAATAAAACACTTAATAAACAAAGGAAATTGGTGAAGAATATGAAAGTAAATTCAATATCTAACAATAATATAAATATCAAAAAAACTTTTCGCGGATATTCTGATCCGGGAAGATACGCTTTTAGTTCACAATTCGGTTCTGCAGTAGAAGCTGAAAGATTCTTGGCTGCAGTCAGAGCTGCAAAAAGACAAGACGCTGTGTCTACAAACTTTATAACAGCATTTGTAAATAAACTCGCATTAACTGGAGAAATCCTCGGATTACGTAACTTTAAAGATAGTGCCGAAATTATGAAAACGCCAGAACATAAAATGCTTGTTGCGTATGTAGATAGAAGTGTTGAATCTATGCTCAATGTAGCAGCTCCTAGAAATCCAAAAGGCGTTAACTTATTAGCCTAACATTTATAACAACATAATAACCATATAGCACGAAATCAAATAATAAGCATCACCATAACGAAAGTTATGGTTTTTTTTTACGTATATTTACATGTTTGCTTTTTATCTAAAAATAGTTTACAGTTGCATGTGTGTTGATATTAATGGAGGTATTTTATGATTGTTGTAATGGAGCCAAAGGCTACGCAAGAGCAAATTCAGAGAATGGTTAAAATCCTTGAGGGAAAAGGCTTTAAAATTGTTCTAAACGAAGGCGAAGTTATGACAGTTATTGCTGCGATTGGTGACCGCAGGCTGGTTAATCCTGATGCTTTGTCCTCGTATGACGGTGTTAGAGAGGTTAAACTTATTCAAGAACCGTTTAAGTTGGCGTCGCGTGAAAGTTGCCCGGAAGATAGCGTGGTGACCTTTCATAATGGGGTTAAAATTGGTGGGTATGAAAAACCAGTTATGATGGTAGGACCTTGTTCTGTGGAACAAGATTTTGAAGGTTTGATGAGAGTTGCTACCGCCGCAAAAGAAATGGGCTGCCAGTTTTTAAGAGGGGGTGCTTTTAAGCCTAGAACTTCTCCTTATGATTTTCAGGGTTTGGAGGAAAAAGCCCTTGTCTACCTGAAAGAAGCAAGTGAAAAGACAGGCATGCTGGTCGTTACAGAAGTTATGGATACATTGGATTTGCCTCTTATTTTGGATTATGCTGATTTGATTCAAATCGGTGCTCGCAATATGCAAAATTTTAAACTATTAAAAGCTGTAGGAAAATGTGATAAGCCTGTACTTTTGAAACGTGGCCCTGCGGCGTCAATTCGTGAGTTTTTGCTTGCGGCGGAACACATTATGTGTAACGGAAATCAGAATGTAATTTTGTGTGAGCGCGGTGTGAAGGGGCTGGATTCGACATATTCAAGAAACGTGCTTGATATTGCGGCAATTCCTATTGTGAAGAAATACTCGCATTTGCCAATTATTGCCGACCCAAGTCATGGGTGCGGTAGAAGGTACCTAATTGAGCCTATGGCAAAAGCAGCGTTGATTGCAGGCGCAAATGGCATTATGATGGAAGTTCACCATGACCCAGACCACGCATCTTCTGATGGAGCGCAAAGTCTTTCAATTCCTCAGTTTATGGAAGTTCAACGTAGATTGAATAAGCTTGTTGGGCGAATTGATTACGATAATCAAATTGAAAAAAGAAAGCATCAGACTGCGACGCAAGATAATACTCGCTTTTAGTATTAGAAACGCTGGAGAATAAAGCTATTTTGCGTTAATGGCGCTTACTGCCCAATTAACAATATCAACCGGCATTTCTTTGTTTAGTTTAAGCATTATCATCCCAGAACCGCCATTTGAGTAAATCTTTTTAGTATAAACGCCTTGAGCATACTTTTCGAGTTCGCTTAGCTGTTTTACTGCGGTTAAATCTTTTTGTGATGCAATTGCCATTATGGGTAGTTGCCCAGCATTTGCAAGTTTTATTGGAGTGTATAACCCTTTAAAATTAACGTATGGAGAAATTAATACCAGGCAAACTGGCTTGGGCGCAACCATCTCTGCCATCCAAATTGCGGCATTTGCGCCCATATCTGCACCAACATATACAACGTGATTTGGAGATATATTTTTATGTTCAGAGAGAGTTTGCTTTATGATGTTAGCAGCTTCTTCTGGAATGGATTGAAAATCTTTTTCGCTAAAATATATCCAGGAACGGCTTTTAAAATAAGCATCGGTTGCACTTTTTCCGTGACCTTTAATATCTATTTCAAGCGTTGCTATTCCAGCCTTGTTGAAATCTTGGATAAGTTCACCCCAGTATGCGCTTGAATATCCAAGCGAGTGCAGAAGAACAACAAGTGGGTAGACTTCTTTTTGTTCTGCGGGATAGGTGAGCGTTGAATGTGTTATAAAATGGTCTTTTGTCTCATACTCTATATCATAAATAGCTGGCTTTTGGGCTGCGCAAATGGCGGCGCTAGCAAAGCAAATCATAATTATAAAAACTAGTGCTGTTGAAAGTATTGATTTTTTCATCTCTAAAAATCCTCGCTTAAAGACTCTGCTATGACTTTATTCTGACAAGTGCGTCAACAATAACCGGATCCCACTTAATGCCAGCTTCTTCTTTTATAATTTCAAGAGCTTTTTCCGGTGACATCGCGTCTCTGTACGCTCTATCAGTGGTCATTGCTGTATAGGCATCGGCAACTGCGATAATTCTTGAACCAAGTGGTATACTGTAGCCCTTAAGCCCTTCGGGTACGCCTTTTCCATCCCAGCGTTCTTTGTGGTAATGAATGTATGGGATAACTTCTGATAAGAAGTTTATGCTCATAAGCAAATTTACGCCAACATTTGGGTGATTTTGTAGTTTGTTCCAATCTTCTTTGGAGAGTTTTCCTTTTTTGTTGAATAATTCTGCTGGTAGCGTAATTTTACCAATATTTTGCAGTAAGCCTGCATAATATATCAAATCTTTAGTTTTTTCGTTAAGTTCCAGTATGCTACACAATTCTCGTGATAATTCGGCAGTAAGTTTGGAATGATTGTTTTTGTATTGTCCTTTTGCATCAACTGCAACCGCCAACTGCTCTACAAAATCTTGCTGGTCGTCGCCCAAATCACCTATCACGGCAGTAAGTTCTGCTCTCAGGTGTTGAAGGTGGGTTAAATGTGTAATAGGTTCTGTTTCTATTGCGAATGTAGATTGTTCAGTAAGCCGTTGTAAATGCATTGATGTTGCAAAAAGTCTGGCAATACATTGAACAAGTGTTAGGCATTCTGGCGAAACAATTTTGGGGGAGTTATTTTCAATAATAATAACTCCTGCAGCCATATCGTTGTTATACATAGGGATTGCGGCGTAGAATACGGTATTATTTTCTTTTAGGTTTTCTATCGGATGAAAGGCTGGTTCTTCTTGTACATTTTCAGACTGTTGTACCATTTTTGATAAAAATGCTTTTGTAGCCAGGTTTTCCTCTCTAAATTTGTAACCTAAATGGTAAGAGTAGATGTCGTCTTCAAAATTTAGTGAAGTTCCAACTAAAATCAAATCGTTTCCGGCATGCTCTAACCCTTTTACAAATTCTTTTATAAAAAATATGTGGCAATTATCAACATCTAGCATTTGGCTGATTGTTTTTGCTATGGAGTTGTAAATTATGTAGTCATCTTTGTTATCAAATCCAAGAACGCTCAATGTATTATTTATTGAATAAATTGAATTGAGTTCCTTTATTTGATTTTTAAGCGCTGTGGCTCTATCTACGGCTTTGTGAGAAATCTTTTCTACTAATTCTTCTGATATCAAATGTTCGGTCATAAATTCGCCAAGGTTTAACGCAAATATTTCCTCTAGGGGGTCGTTTTCCATAAGGCGAGCGCTTCTTCCAAACAAAGATACACCACTTTTCAAAGACTTGTCCTTCATTGTGTTCCTATTTTTACATGTCGTATCATTTATTCTATCGGCATTATAAGTTAAAAACTTTAATATTTGTTACAAATCTTATACTTTAGTTTATGCAATTATTGTTAAATATTAACAAATGTTACAGAAAATGTATAAATCATGGCAATTCTTTACGAGAAAAATACTTTATATAAATGGAAGAGGATATTTAACATGAGGAAGTTGCTATGACTAGTACAAATAGCTTGTCGGAAGTAATTCTTGTAAACAAAGGAACCAACACCGTCAAATATGTGACGCATGATGAACAAGGGAAGAAGCAGGTTTTAACTGTATTTGCTAATTCAAATGCAAACACGGGCGACAAGAAACTTGATGCAAAATTTAATAAGGTGTTTGACCCAGGTGATCGTATTACGGTGACGGATGCCAATGGTAAAGAAATAAAAGATGGCAAATTTGATGCAGGGGTAGTAACAAATTTACTTCATGCAATTGGAGGTAAGGATATTAACGATGTTGCTGCTATGCAGTCGGTTGATGGTTCTGGTGTTATATTTGACGCGTCTGCATACAAAAATAACGGCATAACTAAAAAAATGGAAAATATGCTTCAATTATTTAATTATGCGTCTGCACTTAGTCCGATGCCAAAACAGCAATTTAATTATGCGCCTAATGGACAAAATTGGATGCCACCGTTTTGGGGTTTTAATCCGTATGCTGGCATGAATAATGGAGATTTTTATGGATGGTGCAACCCTGGTAAAAACTGGATTGAAGAAATTATTAAATCTATAACAAAAGGTAAAAAAGGAAAAGACTCTGAGGATTCGGAAACAAGCAGTTCGGAAAAAGACAAATTGACAAAAGAAAAGCTAGATTCACACTTAAAGACTCTAGGGTATAATGAACAACAGCGTAAACAGATTACAAATATGTTACAAGTCGATTTGAGCAAAGCGGAGAAAAAGGACCTGGTTGAGCTGATTAAGAAACTAGGTGCCATTAAGGAAAGTGACGATGTTACCGATACTACAGCTTCTGAACAAAAAGCCGAAATTAAAAAAGCGATAGATAATCTCCGTGAAACGCGTTCTACTTCTGCCAAAAGAGATGAGCGCGTAAAGAAAGGAGATGCACTTAATACGGCAAGAGATTTGCATAGAGAAATTGCAGCTCCCTGGTGGTTTAGTTGCAAAGCTTTTAATAAAGCGATTGATAAGATAAACAAGGATAATGTAATGGAAGTACTAGATGCATACGAAAATCTTCCTGCAAATAAAGATAAAGAAGACCTTTGGGTTGCTATTCAAAAAGAATGGAGTACAACTGCTTATAAAGGCTCTTGTTATTCTCGAATTGTAAAAGCTCTTAATGAAAGAGCAAAAGAATGCGGCATTGATATTGAGGCTGATGAAGATTTTCGTAATTTTAATTATGCCTTTAGTAGAGAGTTTGCCAAAACAAGCCTCTTTGATGGTGATACGAAGGAAGGCATGGTCAAAAGCCTTTTCAGAATAGTTTACAAAAAAATAAAAGAAAAAGAAGCCAGTATTCAAAAAGAAATAGACGCAACGACACCAACTGTAACCTCAGGCACGACTGACGTTGCTGCAACAGATAAAAAAGCAATTGAAAATTTGGGTCAGATATATAAACTATCTGACAAACAATTGGACATTTATAAATCTTATTTAAAAAAACTTCGCTTAGAGGAAAAAGAAGAAGACCTGCAACAAAAACAAGACTATAACGAAGGTTGGCGTAATGACTTGCTTGCCTTTTATGAAAAAACAGAGGGCGTAGACAAGGATAAAAACCCGCATCGTAATATTAACATAGGGCGCATTGATTTTACTATAGCTCAATTGGCACTTTGCGGCGACAATTCTAAAGCTACTACGCTGAAAGGCAAGTTACAAGACGCAAGAGCCGCGTTTGTTAAGCGGTGTGAGAAGAACAATTTTACTTCTTGCAGAATGCTTGGTGGCGAAAAACAGCTATTAGTAGAAGCAGAAAACTTACTTAAAAAACTAAACGCCGGAAATAACGATTAATATTTTATATTAGATTTGTGTATTTAAATCTTTTTACAAATTTTATATAAATAATTACGTATTATTTGTGTAAAAGTGGAGGGTTTTTTATTTTCAAATTGTTGTATTTCGTTTAGCATTATCTTTTCAAATTCGGGTACAACTTGATTTATGTCAAATCGGTTTAATTGTTTAGCTGCATTTTCTATGTAAAAATGTTTGTCGATTTTTTCGTTCCAAACATCAATCATAATTTCGCAAAGTTTTTTGCTATCTCCAACAGGAAACAGAATTCCGCCTTTGCCGTCTAGCAAAACTTCGGAGACAGAACTTTTACAATTTGAGGCGATATTTAAGACATTTAGCGCCGCCGCTTCTATAAGAACGTTAGAAAAACCTTCATTTGGTGATGATAAAATATTGGCGATACTATGTTTTAAGTAACCGTATGGGTTTGATTTTAACCCTGTAAATATTATTTTTTGGTTTAGTCCTAAAGCTTTAACTTTGTTTTTGTATTCAAGTTCTTTATCGCCGGCGCCAATGAAATACATTTTTCCATTAGAAACGCGTTCATTAAACAATCTAAATGCCTCTATTACGCAATCGTGGTCTTTATCATTGTGAAGCCGTGCCAGAAAAACAAAATATTTTTCATCTTTCGGGTATTCTCCTTCTTTCGCTAAATTTTGAATATTGTGAATATCAATAGGGTTGTATAACTGTACGATTTTTTCTTTGTATTGTGGAAACTGTTCAACTACATCATTTTTAAAAGATTTTGTTAAACAGATAAGTTTATCGTATGTTTTGAATAATAAGCCTTTTCGATTTTCATATTCTTTGTTGAAACAGTTTATGCTTGAGTGATAAACCCCAATTTTGGGTTTTTTAATGGTTCTTAAATTATAAAGAAAATTGAAATTAAAATAATCTATTATTATATCAGAATTTTTGAAAATGGTTTTTAATTTTGGGGAGAATTTCTTAGTTCCTTCAAGACAATATATTTCAATATTGTTTTCTTTAAAAAAGTCAAGAAAATATTGGTCGATTGCCTTTTTTCTGGTAACAATTTTAAATTCATATTTATTTGTGCGAATTAAGTTTTGGATAATTCGCATAAGACAAGTTTCAACTCCGCCAGTTATAATCCAATACATACAAAAAACTATTTTTATCTTTTTTGATATATCAGTCATGATTTTATTTTCTCACACAATGGCTCTTGTTTATGTTTTGTAACGGTATCATTAAAAATAAAGTTTTTAAATATTTTTTTCTCTTTTGGGTTGTATTTAAAATTCTTGTTAATGCACTTAAACAAAGTATTTATATCTGTTATGTTTAAGTAATCAATGTATTCTCCGAATACATTGATTAAATTTTCTGTAAAAGCTTCTGCAGTGGCGTTGAGCGTTTTGTGGTCGTTTTTCATCTCTGGAGAATTATACATTTTGTCTAAAACTGGTATAATTTTGTTGTTTTCACGCTTGAAACCGCAGCACGAACCTTCAAGCGGGGAAAAACATTCTTCCAACAATAAATCAAGATTTTTATACATCGCTGATTCTATGCCGTTTTTCAAAATAAAGGTATAAGTTTTGTTTTTATTGTCGCGATAAATATTTTGTGGCGTTTCGTGAATATATATTTTGTCTATTGTTTTGGAGGTTAATTTTTGTAGCCCTATGGAAATAGAACCGCCATAACCAATGTCAAATATTACAATTCTACCGCTTTCATTTGCAAATAAATTCGAATAATATTCTTTTGCCAGGCTTTTTTGAGTGTTATAATATTTTTCAAAAATTTCTTGTTCTTTGCTTAATAAATTAGTACAGGTTTCAACATTATTGAAAATACGGATATTTAATTCAGCTTTTGTATATTTCGTTTTTAAATATTTGTTTGTGTCGATATCAATAATGTAAGCATTAATAAAATCTTCAAATGTGTAATCTTTAGAAAAATAATTTTTTTGTTTAATTAACAATTCCTGAATTGAGGAGTATATGCCCGTCCAGTAGGCGAGCCTAGATGCATAAAGATACTCTGAGGGGAGATGTTTCCCGGTGTTTAAAAGATTGTAAATTTTGTTTGGTAAATAACCGTCTCGCGCAACAAAAAATATTTTTTTGTATAAATTTTGTAAGAGCGTATTTTTTTGCAAAGATAACGAAATAAAGCACAAATAAGGCGTAAGAAATAAATTAACAAAATCTTCTATCGAGGTAAGTATGTTGGGCGAGCTTTTGCGGGTTTTATTAAACCAGTAATTGTTCAAAACAAACCCAATAAACACATTTCTATTTAATGCGGCGTCTCTGTCAAAGGCGCAAGTGGTTTGGATTAATTTACAGAGTTGAATATAATTACTGGATAAAATATCAATTACTTTGGGATAATAAATAGCTTGGAGTTTTTTATTTTTGGGGATTCGGTAATCAGAAAGCTTGTCGTCTCCAATGTGTAAAATGTTTTTAGTTTTGAGTTCTTCTGAAACTATATCAAAAAGCTTTCCGTTGTCTTTTCTTGCTTTGTATTCGTTTGAAACGTATATTTTTTCAATTTTATTAAACCCTTTAGTTTTTAATATTTTTTCTAAAATACTAGAGGGCAAATACATGTCAGATATTGCGATAATTTTTTTATTGTTTGATAATGCCAGATTGTAGAATTCTTTAACATCTTCTCTCGGCGTTAAAAATTGTGCCTCTGCGTTTATTTCTTCATTAAGCAATATGTTCGTTAGGGATTCAGACAAGTTGTGGCGAGCCGCCATGGCTTTGTAAATTTCGTAAATATTTGCATTTTTAAGGTCATTTTCTGCAGTTATTCGCATAGCATAAAAGTCTATTTGATATTTTGCGTTAACTTTTTCCGCAATTAGTGCAAAAATATCTGTTGGATGCAGGCATGGGCGCACAAGAAGTGTGTCAAATATGTCAAAGCTCACGTATTGCAGGTTTGGATTGGCAATTTGTTTTTTTATTTCATTTTTAATTTTTTTAATATTAATTTTTGGTGTGAGATGTCTTTTTATTTCTTTTAATAATTTGTTAAAAATGTTGTTTTTATTATAGACAAAAAGTTTATTTAGACTTTTGTTCACTACAAAATATCCTTGTTAAATTATTTTATAACTATCTTTTTACATAGTACCATAATAGTTGGAGTTTTAAAAAGTATAAAATTTTTACCTTTTTAGTCTAAAAGGTCATGAGGGGAAAAAGTTGATTTTTCAAGTATTTTAGTAATCCATCTTCCAGCTGTTTTGTTGCAGGCGAGACAGACAAGATTCTGTCTGTGTCTCCTTTACATTTGGATCACAGCGATATGGAAACAGTTTATAAGAATCGCTAGGTATCCACCTGCCGTCCTCAACAAGAGCTATTGTGAACACATTTCTTCCTCGTATATATTTTTTTGCCGGAAATTCAGTAATAAGTTCACAGAGCGTGACTTGTTTCAGGGTTCTCAATTCAGGATTCATATGTGCGTTTGGCATGAGGATCCAATAATTGGTAAAATCTAGACTGTTAAAAGATATAAGCATGTTCTCTTTGGGTAATTTATAGGCGTAAGATGAATAATGTCTACATTTCTCTCCTGATAATGTATACAATTTTGTGCTAAAAACGCTGGTCGGTACTTTTTCAGCATCTGGGAATAAATCAGTAATAAACTTGTCGACAATATCCTTGCCTTGATTCCAGTTTATATCCCATTGGTTCTTGTCGTTGTTGTAGGTAGTGCTTATTGGTCTACTATAGGCGCAAGAGATATCCTCGCAACCTTTTTCTGCAAGAACAATTTTCGTTCTATTGCTTAACACAGAGTAGGCGCGTTTTACTTTTGTTTCCCACATGTGTTTTTGAATTTTAGTGGATAGTGTTGGCACTGTCATCGCCGCAATTACTCCAATAATTGTTAGAGTAATCAAAGTTTCTGCAAGCGTAAAACTAAACTTTTTACGCATTGCAAAACCCTCTAAAAACCCGGAAACCCTTGCTAGAGTAGGGGGGGGGGGGCAATTAAAAGCGAGCTAAAAACGTTTTTTACGTTTTTAAAAGTAAATTTTTTTGTATGCATTACTACACCCTCATAAATTTTCTATCATCCTGTATTATTCAATTTTATCAAAAAACGATAAGAATTTCAAGTGTATTTTTAATAAACTCGCATCCATTTCCCGCGTCATTCTGAGGGAAAGCACCAAATGGTGCTATATACAAGGGTTTTGACCGACCGAAGAATCTACGTGAGGTCTCAGCAAAAAATTTGTAAATTCCTGCTTGCCCGCGACAGAGATTCTTCGGTCGCTGTTCAATCCCAGACTGCGTTTCCCCGCTTAAAGCTTATTCCCTCAGAATGACCCATGGATTAGTCATGATTTTCCACGTCATTCTGCGGGAAAGCGCCAAATGGTGCTATACACAAGGATTTCGACCGACCGAAGAATCTACGTAACGCCCCAGCAAAAATTTGCAAATTATTGCTTGCCCGCGACAGAGATTCTTCGGTCGTAGTTCAATCCCAGACTGCGTTTCCGCACTCAAAGCTTATTCCCTCAGAATGACCCGAAATTTTTTAGAATTTCTTTATCGGATAGTCATCTGGGAATTGCCAACCATTGGTGATAATGTTGTATGTGCAGTTGGAGCCAGATAAGTTATTTTCGTAGCTTTGTGTGCAGTCGTTGTAGCTAGTAGGATCCTTGGGATTACCGTCAGGCGGAATTGGCGCAATACTGTTATTGATGAGATGAAAAGTAAAAATATCGTCGCCAAGCCTGTTTGGACCTTTAAGACCATTTACGTCGACTAAAAGTCGTGGAATTTCTATAGCTGCCTTTATAAGAACAAGCATACCATTGTCCAACTGTACGACATGGCTTAAACCAGTATAAGCTCCAGCGTCACCACCTTTTACCTTGATAGGTTTATACTTACCATTATTTACCTTTGTTAATCGTATCCCCTTGTCTTTTGTTTTGACATAGGGAATAAAATACGTTTCCGCATAGGACGCAGATGTTGCTTGCTGGTCATACTCATATTCTTCTTTATTACCTTCTCGTGTGTAATCCCAGGTGCTTGAGTCACCGTGTTCTGCAACTGCCATTTTTGTTGCGTGTTGAAGAATAGAATATGCAACTTTGAGTTGAGAAATTCTTTCTTGTTTCCTCCAATTTTGCATTAAGTTTGGTACTGTCATCGCGGCAATTATTCCAATAAGTCCCAGCGTAATCAAAACTTCCGCAAGTGTAAAACCATGTCTTTTGTTTTTAGCTAAAAACCTGGAAACCCTTGCTAGAGTAGGGGGGGGGGGCAATTAAAAGCGAGCTAAAAACGTTTTTTACGTTTTTAAAAGTAGAATTGTCGTAGTTCATTTTCTATCCTTTTTCATTGCTTTTGTAATTCTAATTATTATATTTTATCAAAAAACGACAAGAATTTCAAGCAGAATGTTTTCTATTTCCTAGACGATGAAAAACTTCCAGCACTGAGCATCATGACTTTATTCATTTCTGCCATTGCGCTAGCTCCGCTCATTTCGGAGGCGGCAATGCTTGTGGTGGAATATCCAAGTGATGCCATTATGCGGTCAAGACTGTCTTTTACACTTCTTAGTTGGGATAGTTCAGCTGGGCTTGTTTCTTCTAAAAATCTGCTGCGAAGTTCGTTTATTGCACTCCTGTAGTCGTTTTCAACATCTCCAGTTTTTGTAACATGGATTTGAGTTAGTAGCGATACAAATTCATCAGGCTCATTTTCTTCTGTTGCCGTTGTAGTTGATACGTTGTTTGTTGATTTTGACTGCTCAGAAGCCGTTTTTTGCGCGTTTTCGAGTTCGCGCTCTCTTTGTGCTTGTTCCAGCTTTGCCTTGTCTATAGCTTTATTCCCTGACGCGCTAAGCCCCAGAGCTACAAGTTTTTTCTTAATTTCTTCATATTCTGTATCTACCTGGAGCGCTCCGCTAGAGAAGCCTGCCGATAGACCGAGAATCGCGTTTATAGACATCGCAATTTCCTTAAACCTATATTATGTATATACCCAGAAAATAATTTTTATAACATTTTGTTATGAATTGTTAAGGTGTAAACCTTTTATTTTTTGTCATCCTACTTTAGGCTAATAGAAAATTTAATATTTTTTCTAATGATTTAGTGGGTGAAAAGCATTATATTGGGGTTATGGAGAAGATGTCTTACAAAATTGATGACAAAATTTATGAGGTTTTACGGGAAATTTCTGTTAAATATTTTTTTAACACTCCACTGCAAACCCAGTCGTCGCCTGTTAATAAACTTATTGAAGCTTATGGACATGCTGCCAATTTTCATTTTGATAAGTGGAGTGCGCGTTTGGCGTATCGCGCAGTTGGTGCTCCTCAAAAACAGTGGCTGGCGAGGGTTTTACCCTATGAATTACTTACTCGTACCCTAAAAAAGAGCGTGGAGTCTATTTTGACATTGAGTGAGAGCGGCATTTTTTACAAAAGTTTCCCAGAAAACGTAGTGACGCCTAATTATGGCGATAATTGGGGGCGAAGTGCCAACTATATTGAGATTAATGACAGAGCGATTGCCAAAATGGAGAATGAGCGCTGTTCCTCTGGGATAATAAGTGCAATAAAACTTTTGCCTGCAATTCCGCCATCTGCGCGAAGTTGGGCTAATTGTATTGTGTTGTCTCAAATTTTCCCCAATATTTTTGGTGATGGGTACAACAAAGCTCCTTGGGAGGAAAATTCTATTTATGGAATAAAGTTAAACGCAGGGTATAGTGGAAATATTATTGATTATGGCGTGGCTGAAAAAGTTTCCCCAGAGGAACAAATCCGAGCATTTAACGAATTGGCACATTTTCGCGGGCTAAAGACGGGTTTTCGGACGGTAATTTCGGAAGACCAAATAAAGATTGCGCAAGCTTATAGCGCAGACGAGAATTTTCGTTGGCACAATCCGCAGCATGTTGAGTTGTTTATAAACGAGCATGTGAAATTTATAAAGTTAGGCTTTGAGGCTGTTTTTGTAGACTCTGCAAAACATATAGGCGGTTATGATTGCTCGAATTATACTGGCGTTGGGCGTTTGCCGGAGTATCATCAAATGCAATATATTATACACGAAATTCGCAGTCGTTCGGGTTCAACGACTTTAAGTTTTGTTGGAGAAAAAAGTTCTACTGACTTTGAGAGATACAAAAATTTGGGATTTAGTGCAGGAACAGCCTTGGTTAGCGCTGATTCTATTGAAGAAGTAAAGCTTTGGTCAAACAGGTTTAAGTATTGGCGTGAATACGCTCCGGGACCAGAAGTCTCGAATGACAATGATGTAGGCGGAAGAAGCTACGAACAGCGGCTCAACCGCATAAATTCTTGTCTGTTTGGTTTTGAATATGCAAGTGACAAGTTATCTAGTTTTATGCAGATGGAGGACTTGTTCCCTTTGCGTTATGATACGAGTACTCATCATTTGATGATGTGCAATCCGTCTTATTCAATTGATGGTACGCCGCAAAGTCACTGGCAGATGCTCTTTACAAGCGAAGATGGTCGATGGTATAACCATCTGGTTGGCGAAAAATTTGCCTATGCGCTGGGGTTATAATTTTATTGGGCGTATTTGTATCAGTTACGATTAAAAGCAATGGGCGTGTTTTGTGCGCGCCCATTGCAAAAATATTTAACTATTGAATATCTATTTATTCAAAACTGAGTGAAAGATTTTTTATATCTTCAATTATCAACTCGGGTTTTAGTCTAAATTGAGTATAAAGCTGGTCAGTTGAAATTCTATCTGTAAATTCTTTTTTTGCGCCATAATTTAGCACTTTCATGTCCGAATTTCCATAAAATCTTGTAATCTTTTCACCGAAACCGCCGTCAAGAATACCACTTTCGAGCGTTATAACTAGGTTGTGGTCTTTTTTGAGTTCGTTAAGCATGTTGTCGTCGACTCCGGTCAAAAATACTGGATTAATCAATGTTGCGTTTATGTCCAACTGGTCTGCGATTTGGTCTTTAAGCGTTTTTCCTAATTGGTAAAAATCGCCAGCCGCTATAATTGCAATTTTATTACCTTGTTCTTCTAATTTGAATTTATTTAATTGGGAATAATCGGTGTTGTCCTCGTTTCCGCTTGAAACAATATTACCAGACGGAACTCTTATTGCAACCGGGTATTCTTTTTGTGTCGTTGCCCATTCAAGCATACGCAAATGTTCCTCTTTTGTTGTTGGTGCAAGATATACAATGTTTGGGATATTGCTGATTAGAGAAATATCAAACACGCCCAAATGTGTCATATCTGAGGAATTAATCCCTCCACCAAATACAAGAATTACTGCAGGATTGCTGTTTAAGGCTAAGTCTTGCGATAACTGGTCGTAAGCTCTTTGGATAAAGGAACTAAAGACTTCTAAAACCGGAGTTGCACCGTTTCTAGCTGCTCCAGACACAAAACCGACGGCTTGTTGCTCTGCAATACCCACATCTACGTAATTTTTACCTAATTTTTCTCTTACTTCTGGCGTCAAACCGGTAGCGCTTGGCGTTGCGGGGCTTACTACGAGTAACATTTTATTTTGATTATGTTTCTTTAAAAGAAAGTCTGAAGTTATAGTATTGTAATTTTGACCAGCATTTTTATCTTTGCCGCTTAAAAAGCCTGGAAGTTGCCAGTGGTAGTATTCCTTGTTTTGTTCTGCTGGCTCAAAGCCTTTGCCCTTTAGCGTATGTATATGCACTATTGTTGGCTTTTTAGTGTCCTTGACCCTGTTGAACATTCCAATCAATTCGTCTGTGTTATTACCATTTTCGAGATAATAGTAATCAAATCCTAGAGCTTTAAAGAAATTATTATGTGTTCGACCTTTTGTATCTCTAAGTTCTTTTAGAGCAGAATAGATTCCTCCGTGGTTTTCTGCAATTGACATTTCGTTATCGTTAACAATAATAATAATGTTGCTACCCAAAACGGCGGCGTTGCTAAGTCCTTCTAAGGCTTCTCCACCAGACAACGAGCCATCTCCAATTACGGCAATAACGTTGTATTTTGCGCCTTTTAAATCTCTAGCTTTTGCCATTCCTGTAGAAAGGCTTAAGGAGGTTGAAGTGTGTCCGACTTTAAAGAAATCGTGCTCGCTTTCATCTTGGTTAGAATATCCGGAAATTTCAGGGTGCTTTGTTGGCTCGATAAAACCGGCTTTGCGTCCAGTTAACATTTTGTGCGGATAAATTTGATGTGAAACATCAAACACTATTTTATCTTTTGGCGAATTAAATACATAATGCAAGGCAATGGTTGGTTCTACAAAGCCCAAATCTGGACCTAGGTGCCCGCCAATAGTATTTGCTCTATTTATTATGCCAAATCTTAAATCATCGGCAAGTAGTTCCAATTGTGATTTTGACAATTTTTTTACATCTGCTGGTGAATTTATATTATTTAAAACCTTAAGTTCGTAATCAGCTTTCAGGTAATCCTGATTAGCCATAGTTTGACAACAACTTAATCCCAGCAAAACAGCCAGTGATAGTAACTTGTTACTTATTTTCATGTGTAACCCTCCATTTTAAACTCGCGTTTTTAATAAATATAACAAATACAAAAGTAAAAGTAAAATTTGCGGATAAAACCGTGACGAGGTTTTGTTGGATTTAAGCGTGATTAATGTCTATCTCAAATATCTACTCTATTTAGAAAAATAAAGCTGTATCGAAGTGATACAGCGAAAAATGTGGACTATGAGGTATTAATTAGTAAGAATTAGGATTGTTTTATATTTTCATGTCAAAGTTGTGTGTTTCTGTTACATCGCGCATGATTGCACCGAGGTTGTATGTTTGTTTGTTGTATTGGTTTATTTGTTCGGAAATGTCTCCGTTAAAAACTTGTTCGTTTTTTTCAAGGTAATCAAACATCGGAGTCCAGAGGTTTGAAATCTGGTTTTCAAGTGTTTTTTGTGCTTCCTTAAGTGTTCTTGTCGGCACTTTTACGTTTAAGCCAAATGGCATATTGAATAGTCCGTCGGTCACTTTTGTTACTCCGTTAATCTGATATTATTTAATTCGGCACTAACCAATAATTCTTTAATGTTTTTTGCTAATTAGTAAACAAATTGTTACAAAAATTTAGAATTAGGGGCAAATAAGAATTATCGTAGCAAAAAACCTCCCGAAATTCGGGAGGTTTTTATTGTAAAATTCAGATTAGTCATCCAAAGCTGCAACGCCAGGTAGAACTTTACCTTCGATGAATTCGAGGCTTGCTCCGCCGCCGGTTGAAACGTGAGTAAAGTCTTCAGCTTTGCAGAATTTTTTAGCTGCGCTAACAGAGTCGCCACCGCCGATTACAGATACAGCACCGTTTTTAGTTGCTTCAACAATTGCTTCCAATACAGCTTTTGTTCCTTCTGCAAATGCAGGATTTTCAAATGCGCCAACTGGACCGTTCATAAGGATTGTTTTTGAAGCTTTGAGCACTTCTGCAAAAGCTTTTCTTGATTCTGGACCAGCGTCAACACCTTCGAAACCGTCTGGAATTTCGTCAATTTTAACGAATTTGTTTGTACCGTTGCCGGAGAAGTCGTCTGTTACGAGAACATCGGTTGCCATAACTAGTTTAACACCTTTTTCTGCAGCTTTTTTCTCGATAGCTTTTGCAACGTCCATTTGGTCGTCTTCGCAGATTGAGTTACCGATTTTGCCGCCATTAGCTTTAACAAAGGTGTAAGCCATTCCGCCGCCGATAATCAAGTTATCTACTTTGTCAATGAGGTTTTCAAGAACGCCGATTTTGGATGAAACTTTAGCGCCGCCAACAACTGCGGTGAATGGTCTAACAGGGTTGTCCAAAGCTTGTGAAAGGCATCTGAGCTCTTTTTCCATCAACAAGCCCGAAACTGCCGGTTTAAGAACTTTAGCAAGTTTAGCTGTTGAGGTGTGGTTTCTGTGAGCTGCGCCAAAAGCGTCGTTTACGTAGAAGTCTCCGAGTTTGGCGAGTTCGTTTGCAAAAGTCATATCATCGTCTTTTGCTTCTTCTGCTTTGTAGTAACGGATATTTTCGAGAAGTGCAACTTGTCCGTCTTTAAGTTTTGCAACGTATGGAGCCGCTTCTTCAACGCTTGGAATGAATACAACTTCTTCGCCAAGAACTTTGGACATATATTTTGCAACTGGTGCAAGTGTAAATTCTGGGTTCTTTTCGCCTTTCGGACGTCCGAGGTGAGCCATAAGAACGATTTTTGCACCTTTTTCTTTTAAGTAATTCAATGTTGGAAGGATTGCACGGATTCTTGTGTCATCCGTAACATTTTTGTCAGCGTCCAACGGTACGTTGATATCAACGCGGACGAGAGCTGTTTTGCCTTTAATGTCTTGTAAATCTTTGATTGATTTTTTCATTTTTGTGTCCTCTTAAACTATAATCAATTTTAATTTATAAAAAGCCTGCCTTTGTTTCAGGCAGGCTAAAAATGCGTTTATACGTTTGCTTTTTCTTCTTCGCTTACGCCTTTGATTGTGAGATTTACTCTGCCTTTGTCGTCAATTTTGATAACTTTGACAATAACTTCATCTCCAACGCTTAAGCGGCTTTCGACCGTGTCGATTCTTTCGTTGCAAACTTGTGAAATGTGAACCATTCCGTCTTTTCCTGGCGCTAGTTCAACAAACGCACCGATAGGAATAATTCTAACGACTTTACCGCGGCGAACCATGCCTTGTTCTGCCTTGAAAGTAGCGTCTTCAATCATTTTCTTAGCGATTTCAAGCCCTTCTTTGTCGTTTGATGTGATTGTAACGAGACCTGAATCTTGAATATCGATTTCAGCACCTGAGCAGTCGATGATGTTTCTGATGTTTTTACCGCCAGGTCCAATTACTGTTCCGATATCTTTTTGGTCAATCGTCATTGTGTAAATACGCGGAGCAAACGGTGAAAGGTCTTTTGCCGGTTCGGAGATTGCTTTTTTCATTTCATCCATAATATGCAATCTTCCACGTTTTGCTTGTTCTAGTGCGCGTCTAAGTGTTGGATTTGAAATTCCTTTGATTTTCATATCCATTTGAAGCGCAGTAATGCCAGTGTCGTTACCGGTTACTTTAAAGTCCATATCGCCTAGGAAGTCCTCAATACCTTGAATATCGGTCAAAACGGTATCTGTTTCACCTTCTTTGATAAGTCCCATTGCAACACCGGAAATCATGCATTTAACAGGAACACCAGCGTTCATCAATGCCATTGAACTACCACAAGTTGAAGCCATTGAGGTTGAACCGTTTGATTCCAAAACGTCAGAAGTTACGCGGATAGTGTAGCCGAATTCTTCTTGTGATGGAAGTGCCGGAACGTTAGCACGTTCTGCGAGGTTTCCGTGTCCCACTTCACGTCTGCCAGGACCTCTAAGCGGTTTAACTTCACCAACAGAGAAGCCGGGGAAGATGTATTTGTGCATGTAAGATTTTGATTTAAGCGGGTCAACGCCGTCAAATTCCTGAGCCATGCCTGGTCCAGCGAGGGTTGCTACAGAAAGAACCTGAGTTTGTCCTCTTGTGAATACGGCAGAACCGTGTGCACGCGGGAGAACGCCGACTTCGCACCAAATAGGACGAACATCTTCAACTTTTCTGCCGTCAGCGCGAACGCCTTCTTCGGTAATCATTTTGCGCATAACTTTCTTTTCAAGCGCTTTGAATTGTTCTGCAACAAAGTCAATGCCTGTTTCTTCCATCATAGATTTAATCGGATGTTCGTCGTCGAGAGCTTCAATTTTGTCGCGAACAGCTTGTTTTGTTTCGTCGAGTTTAGCTTTTCTGTAATCTCTGTCGAAGTTGTGATATGCGTCAAAGATTGCATCGTAGCTTGTTTCGTAAATAATTTTGTCAAGTTCTGTAGTATCGTAAGGGTTTACGAATTCAGCTCTTTCAACGCCACATTCTTTGGCAAATGCAAGTTGAGCTTCAACTTGTTTTCTTATTTCAACTTGAGCAAATTCAACAGCGTTCATAATGTCGTCTTCTGTAACGAATTTGCAACCAGCTTCAACCATGATAACTGAATCGTGAGTACCGGCAATAACGATATCCATGTCGGATTCGTCAGCTTGTCTGAAAGTTGGGTTAGCAATGAATTCGCCGTTAATTCTACCGACTCTTACAGCTCCTACGGGTTCTTCAAAAGGCGCACCTGAAAGCATTAACGCGGTTGAGGCTGCGAGGATTGATAATGTATCAGGTTGATTTTCCTGATCTGAGCTAAAAAGTTGTGATACGATTTGAATATCGTTTCTATATCCTTTTGGGAAAAGCGGTCTGATAGGGCGGTCGATTAATCTTGAAATTAAAACAGCTTTTTCAGATGGTTTTCCTTCGGTTTTTGTATATCCGCCAGGGATTTTGCCGATTGCGGACATTCTTTCTTCATAATCAATAAGCAGCGGGAAGAAGTCTATGCCGACTCTTGGTTCTGCTGCTACGGTGCAGTGGACAAATAGCATTGTGTCACCGCAACGAACTGTTACAGATGAAGTTGCAGATTTTGCATACTTTCCTGTTTCGATGACAACCGGTTTTCCGCCGATTTCGATTTCGAATTTTTTTACTTCGTTCATCTTTTTTCTCTTTCTTTTTCTTAAGTGATACACGTCTTTGTTTGAGTAAATTATATGACAAAAACAAATTAAAAGGAAGAAAATATATTAAACTAAGACAAATATTGCAAATTAATGTTAACAATATGAGAAAATAATGCCGTTTTTTGTCGAATATCTTTAAATTTGTTGGTAAAAAACAAAAGAGATGTATTGGGGAAATTAATTATTAAGTATGCTCTTAACCCCTTACACAGCAATAAAAAAGACCGATAAAACTCGGTCTTTCCTAAATAAATGGGCCGCAGTGGACTCGAACCACCGACCTCACCCTTATCAGGGGTGCGCTCTAACCACCTGAGCTAGCAGCCCGGATTATTATTAATGCCAAACAAGTGAGTCAATATTGTCGTTTTAACGCACGCACCTTGATTCAGCTTGCTTACTTAAATTATCATGCACAAAATTTTATGTCAAATACTTTTTCTTTTGAATTAATTTTCGTTTAAATACTAGGCAAATATTCCACTCATTAATAAGTAGTGAAGTAATTTATTTTAAGAATGTTAACTTTTGTGACAAAAGTATATACAAAAAGGGCAATTATTTTGATAGCATATACTTTATATATAATAGATAGTAATTTATGGAGAAATTTATGTCTTATACGTATACTGTTGATATAGATAAAAACAATGCAAAGTACATTGCAACAGGTAACGATGGTCGTAAATATATATTAACCGTAACAGAAGGTAGCAAACACAATAATGTTTTTGACAGAACTGATGGTGTGTCTTTAACAGACGAAAAAGGTAATCCTCTGCAAAGTTGTTCGGCTTTTACAAGAAGCGGCTTAACAACCTTTTTAAAAGGCATAAACCAATGCTCACCAGAGTCTATCAAAAAAGTTCCCTATATGCCAGCGGTGTATGGAGGTTTAGCTTGTCCAGATATAGGTGCACAAATAGTTCTGGGACGTACTCAATCAGTTTTAGGTCAACAAAATAATGATGATACACAGCTTGTTAATTTGGAAATGACCAGACAAAATGGCAAGGCTGTAACTTGCCTTCAACAATTATTTAAAGCGGTTGAAAGGGCGGCAGATGTAGATGCTGAAAACATACCGCAACCAGTTTTAGCAGATAAAGATACTTATAAGTCCGCGGCGGAAGGGGCTAAAAAGACAGAGCCCTCAACAGAAACAGCGCAATGTCAATTAAAGTCCGGTGAAGTAATTAAAAAGGGGGCACCAAGTTATTTGACAGATTTTATGTGTGGATTTTTAGAATACGAGCCAGACGATTACTTGATGGAAAAAGCTGAGCAATATGTAGCCATGGAAAGAAAAAACATGTTAGAAAAGTCCAATGGACTAACAAAAGCTCATCGAGCATTTAGCTGGGGTTGCGGTTTTGTTGACGATGGTTATGCTCCGATTAAAAAACCAATAGTGGATGGGGTAAAAAAGACAAGCCAAGAATTTGAAGATAAAGTTGTCTCTGATGGTGATGATAGCAAAATGTCGCCTGCAGAAAAAGCTTATGGTGTTGTTAAATCTGCTGGTAGTATGACAGAGCACATGTTTACAACCTACGAAGGACTTTGTGAACTTGCGGCATTTGGTGGCGCTGTAAAGGGGGCAAAACTGGCTTCTGGCGCAGCTGCTAAAGCTACGACGGCTCTTGCAGCAACCAAAGTTGTAGCATCAAGTCCTGTTTTAGCAAAAACAGTTGCAACAACTGCACAATACGCACCCGCCACTCTCAAAACAGCCGGTGTTGCTGTAGGTGCTCAAAGGGTCGTTAGCGGCGCGTCTGATATTGTTACTGCGAAAAACCAAGATGATATAGATTCTGGTTTTGGTAAAGGTATGGAAGGCGCTATGATTATTGGTTTAACCAGTGCCGCTTGCCCAAAACCGTCGTTGACAGGCGCTGCAAAAAGCGCTATTAAAGGCGATTTTAAAGGAGCTGCAAAAAAATTAGCCGTCGAAGTTCCAAAACCGGAAGTTAAAGTAGCGGCACCAGAGTCTCACACAGCTAGCGAGCTTAAAGCGGTGGACGAAATTGGAACTAATATTGCTAAAAATGAAGCGCAATTGAGTGCTGAAAGACAAAATGTAAAAAAATTAGCACGTAAAAAAGCTACGGCAGATACTGCTGTAACAAGAGCAACAGATAAGGCAACTAGAGCTAAGGAAGCGCTTGATGGTGCAATAGAAGCTAGAGACATTGAATTGGCTCCAGAAAAAACGAAATTGCAAGCAGCAGAACAGGCTGTTATCGAACAAAAAGCAAACGACGCAGCGTTGAAAGAGGCAACAGCGCAAAGAGATGCCGCTCAAGCTCGTTGCGATGCTATTACAGCTAAACACAAACGTGAAATAGATCTCCTTCAAAAGAAATACGACTCAGCAGCCCAAAAAGCAACTTCTGCGCAAGAAACTGCAGGTAAAATTCAAGGTAAATTAGATGAGGCAAACGCAAAAATAGAAACTTTAACTGGACGAAATACAGAACTCATCCAAAATCTAGGCAAAATGCAGTCGGAATTAACAGCAAGCGCAAACAAACTTGCTGAGTCGACCGCGAAAATTGATGAATTGACTTCTAGACAAGCAGAATTGCAAGGTCAAGTTAAAGAACAAGGCGAAGCGCTTAAAGCATCAGCACAAAGGCTTAAAACCGCGAAAAAAGAAGTAAAAAATGCGGAAAAAGAATTGAAGTCAAAAACTGCAAGAGTTGAAGAACTTGAAAAAAGCGGAAAAGCAACACAAGAAGAACTTGCTAAGGCTAAAGCAGAAAAAGCCACAGCCGAAAAAGCAAAAGAGACTGCAGTTGCAGAACGTACTGCCGCAAAACAAGAAAAGGCTCAGTTAAAAGAACGAAATGAGGCTTTAGCGCAACAACTTGAAAAAACAAGTGGAGAATTGGCAACGCAGCAAGCCGAAAACGTTCAACTAAAAGAGCAATTGAAAGTTTCACAACAAGACAGTCAAGCAGCAAAACAAGCATTGGAAAAAGCAGACCAAAGAGTCAGCGAACTGAAAGAGCAATACGAAAGTGCAAGCTGGAAAGCAGACGATATGACAACTAAACTTGCCGAAACTAGAGGAAAATTGGAAAGAGCTAAGCAAGAACTTTCTGAGGCAAAGGAATCTGGAACTGTCAGTGCCCGTAAAATAAAAGCGCTGGAAACAAAAGTAGAAAAATTAGAGCAAAAAGTTGCGAAAAAAACTGCTGATGAAGCCGCACAGTACGCAGAATCTATGAAATTGTCGGAACAACTTGATGTTGCAAAACAACAAGCAGCTATTGACAAACAAATTTACGAACGCACCTTAAAAACCTTTACTGAAGATGCTCAAAGAAAAAAGCAACAACTGGATGCCGCTGAAAAAATAAGCGCTCAAAGAGCGGCAGAAATCAAAAAACTTGAAGGTCGTATTGAGGACTTTAATCAGAAAGAAATTAGCTTAAACAAATTAAGAGAAAATGCTGAAAGTAAAGCACAAAATGCTGAACAAAAAATCGCCGAAGCTAATAGATTAGCGCAGGAGGCAAAAGCTGCTGAAAATGCTGCAAAAGCAAGAGAAGAAGCTGCAAAAACAGAAACTGACGCGGCGAAAGCAGAAGCCAAGGCTGCAAAAGATGCGGCTGAACAGGCAAAACAAGAAGCTAGTTCCGCAAATGAAAGAGCATTACAAGCAAAATCTGAGGCGGAAACAGCAAAAAACGCAGCCGAACAGGCACAACAAGAAGCTCGCGTTGCAAATGAAAAGGCTAACGCAGCAAAAGCGGAGGCACAAAAGTCAGAACAGAATGCCGCAACTGCAAAAGCAAATGAAGAAGCTGCAAAAGCCGCTGAAAAAAGCGCAAATGAAAAAGCGCAAAAAGCTCAAGCAGAAGCTGAGACTGCGAAAGCAGATGTGCAAAGATTGAACGGAGAGCTAAAAGAATTAAACAAACAGTGTATTAAAGCCGAAGCGGAGTGCGAAATAAAACAATTGCGATCTAGTTCCAGGAGGGAGCGCGTAGAACGATTAACAAAAGAAAATAGTGAGTTGCGTGCTGACATAGCTGAGCTAGAGAGACAATATATCGCACATTCTGAAAAATCAGGAAAGATAAAGGATGGCATTAATGAACAATTAAGTCAAAAAGCTACTGAGTTGCGTAAGGCTCAGGAGGAGCTAGCTGAGCTAGAACAAAGCTTTAAAACGGAAAACAGTCCTCAACAAAAAATTCAAATATGCAAGCGCAAGTGGGAAAAAGAGTTTGAAGTCTCGAGAAAAAAGTTTGACTATGAGTCGTTAAGAAGGGATTGTGATCGCAAAATAAAGAAATTGGAACGAGACGCAGAAGGCATTGATATCTTGTTGCGCACTAGGCGCTCGAAATTAAACCCCTCTAATACACAACTAAAAACTGCTCAGGATACGCTTAAATGGTCACATAAAGCAGAAGAACTACAAGCCGGTAAACTAAAAGAAGCAAAAGAAAGGGTTCAACGCGCAGAAAAAGAAGTTAGCGCCGCAAACGAAAGAGCACAAAAAGCTCAAGCAGAAATCGAGGCTGCAAAAACAGCAGCTCAAACTGCAAAAGAGGCAGCCAATCAGGCAAAACAAGAAGCTAGTGCCGCAAATGAAAGAGCACTACAAGCAAAATCTGAGGCGGAAACAGCAAAAAACGCAGCCGAACAGGCACAACAAGAAGCTCGCGTTGCAAATGAAAAGGCTAACGCAGCAAAAGCGGAGGCACAAAAGTCAGAACAGAATGCCGCAACTGCAAAAGCAAATGAAGAAGCTGCAAAAGCAAAACTCGAACAAACTCAAAAAGCGCTAGAAACTGCAAATACAAAGACTCAACAAGCAAAATCTGAGGCAGAAGCAGCAAAAGCGGTAGCCGAACAGGCAAAACAAAATTACGAAACACAATTAAAATCAAAAGAAGAACAATGGAGCGCAGAAAAAAGTAAATTAGAAAAAGATTTGCAAAAGGCAAGAACGCAGAATGAACAAGCCCTAGCCGATAAGGCTGAACTTGAAGCTGAGTATAAAGTTTCAGGAGAAGAACTTGCTAAAAGTAAAAAAGCTTGCGAAAAACTAGAAAAAGAAAATAAGAAGTTGAGCGAGGACATAACTAAAGCAGAGAAAACTTATGATAAACTTAGACAAAAATTAGACGAGGTACAGACAGCCATTGATAGTCAAAAAGGTATAATAGAAGCTAAAAACACTGAATTGAGGCAAGCCCGTGAGGCTCAAGCTAGACAAGAACAAAGGTATGATGTTTTAGTACAAGAAGGAAAAATGACCGCGGAAGAATTAGTAAAAGAACGCGAACTTACTCGTAAGAGAAAAGCAGAAGCTGACACCAGAGCGGCTGAATTGGCTAAGTTAAAAGAATCTTCTGCTAAAACAATAAAAAAACTTGAACACCGGGAAAGAATTCTACGTAAACAGAATGGTGAACTTCAGGGTAAGGTAGACGCCCTTAAGCGTCAATTGGAAATTCTAACGGCTGAAAAAGCTACTAATGAGTCTATTTACGCACAACAACTTAAAAATTCAAGAACTGAAATACAAAGATTGTCAGATGAATTAAATGAAAAATTTACAGGTTTAACGAACGAGAAAAATGCATTAGAAGCAAAAATTCAAGAACTGAAAAATGAAAATGCAAGAGTTGTACGCGAGGCGGCTGAACGAGTAGAAAAAGCTAACACGGATAGGACTAACGCTCGGAAGGCGTACGAGGAAGAATACAAAAGATACCAAAAAAATGTTAGTGAAGAATACGCGGCAGAATTATATAAAAAGACTCAACGGGCTGCTAAAAAAGCCAACGACGCGCAGAAACAATGTCGTGAGGTAGAAGCAAAAGCAAAAAAAGATGTCGAAACTGCAAACCGTAATGCGGAAACTAAAATTGCAGAAGTCCAAAAACAACTAGACTCACTTAAACCTCAACTGGAAAAAGCTTTAAAAGAAAAAGTTGGAATGGAGGCAGAGATTAAAGCTGCTCGCGAAAATATCGCTCAACTTACAAAAGAAAATGAAATATTAAAAGGCAAAGTAGAAAAAGGTAATAGAAAATCAGAAACCGCAAAAAAAGAATTAAAAGCCGTTGTCGTTGCAAGTGGAGCATCAAATGCCGTACACGCTGCAACTGCTGAACAAGCTAAAAGAGCTAACGCAACAAAAAAATCAACTGCAACAACAACTACTACAACTAAAGTTAGCCCAAATGGAACGGCTAGCGCTGCGAAGGGTACTAAAAATGACTCTAAAACATCATCTCTTCGTTCAGCAGCGTCAAGTTCTGTAAAATCGTCAAAAATTGTATCTGTACCAGCAGCAACTCCTAAAAATGCAAAATCAGTTAAATCTGCTCAAAATGTTGACGATGCTGATATGGAAAGATTCAAAAATGCACTCAGAGGCGCTTGGTTGAGGTACACTGACGCTGTAATTGCGCAAAATGCAATGTTTAATAACATGAGAAATTGGTTTGCTCCTAAAAATTGGTTTCCACAGCCTACAGTTAATCCAAATTTCATGAATCCATTTTTAAACGCATGGCAAAATCCGGCATTTGAAACTCCATTTACACCTTTTATGTTTCAACAACCAACAATTGTTTGGGGACAATCTCCATTAACCACAAGCCAAACCACATTTGCTCAACCACTAATTTCGACCCCCATGTTTACGACAGCTCCGCAATTTATGCAAATGAATAATGCACAACCAGGCTTTTTTAACAGCATATTCAACCCATTGGGAAATATGGTGGAAGAAGCGTTTGGCGCTGTAGGTTCGGTTTTTAACGCAGTCGGCGCACCTTTTCGTAAATTTGCCAGCCTTTTTAATTAGATAAATTTCGGTTAACTCCTTTATCGTTTCTCAACAACCGAAAATTAGCAAAAACAATGGGAATAAATTTCTCCCATTGTTTTTGTATAAATTCTTGTAAAATGTAGTTGAAAAATGTTTTTGAGCGTTACATAATAATTTTGAGTAATCGGAATTAATTAATGTAAAGGCGGAATGTCCGCCGCAAATAAAAGGAGATAAACACATGGCTACATTTATTGAAGATGTAAAAGCTAGACAAATTCTAGATTCACGCGGTAATCCGACGGTTGAAGTTGATGTAACACTTTCTTGTGGCGTTGTTGGACGCGCTGCTGTTCCATCAGGTGCTTCTACAGGTATTTTTGAAGCTCTTGAACTTAGAGACGGTGACAAATCTATGTACCTTGGCAAAGGCGTTTTGCAAGCAGTTGACAACGTTAACTCAATCATCGCTCCAGAACTTATTGGCGAAGACGCTTCTAACCAACAAGAAATTGACAGAATCATGCTCGCTTTGGATGGTACTCCGAACAAATCAAAATTGGGCGCTAACGCTATTTTGGGTGTGTCTCTTGCTGTTGCAAAAGCTGCATCTTTGGCTTATGAAATGCCTTTATACAGATACCTCGGCGGTATCAACGCTGTAACACTGCCTGTTCCTATGATGAACATTATCAACGGCGGTGCTCACGCAGATAACAACATCGACTTCCAAGAATTTATGATTGCTCCAGTTGGTGCAACTAACTTCCAAGAAGCTATCAGAATGGGCGCTGAAGTATTCCATAACCTTAAAAAAGTTCTTCACGACAAAGGTTTGGCTACTTCTGTAGGTGACGAAGGCGGTTTCGCTCCTAACCTCGGCTCAAACGAAGAAGGTATTCAAGTTATCCTCGAAGCTATCCAAAAAGCAGGCTATACAACTGAACAAGTTAAAATCTGCTTAGACGTTGCTTCTTCAGAATTCTATGAAAACGGCAAATATACTCTCGCTGGCGAAGGCGGAAAATCTTTCACTAGCGCAGAAATGGCTGAATTCCTTGAAGGTTGGGTTAACAAATATCCTATCATCTCTATCGAAGACGGCATGGCTGAAGAAGATTGGGAAGGTTGGAAAATCCTTACTGATAAAATCGGTCACAAATGTCAACTCGTTGGCGACGATTTGTTTGTAACAAACACTTCAAGACTTGCTACAGGTATTGAAAAAGGCGTTGCTAACTCAATCCTCATCAAAGTTAACCAAATTGGTTCTTTGACAGAAACTTTAGCAGCTATCAACATGGCTCACGAAGCAGGCTATACTGCAATTTCTTCGCACCGTTCTGGTGAAACAGAAGATACATTTATCGCTGATTTGGCAGTTGCAACAAACTGTGGACAAATCAAAACAGGTTCAGCGTCAAGATCTGACAGAATTGCAAAATATAACCAATTAATCAGAATTGAACAAGAACTTGGCGATGCAGCTAAGTACATCGGCTTAAAAGCTTTCAGTGGACAAAAATCTTCTGAAAAATGCTGCTGCGGCTGCTGCTAATTGTAAAGTTATTACAACATCAAAAGGTCAGAATTTTTAAATTCTGACCTTTTGTTAGAAAGAGAGAGATAAATGTTTATATTGGAAAATCCGTACGTTTCAAAATTGATGCTTGAAACACTTCAAAAAAATCAGTATCAAGTGCTTAAAAATGATATATCAACTGAGTATGCAAAAGAGTATAAATTGAATTTAATATCAAATGACTTTTTATTGGCAAATGACACTCCGGATAAGGATTTGAAGGTGTATTCAAATTCCGAAAATTCAGTCAATTTGATGTTAAAAAATGCTCCAAAATCAAACATTTCAAGTTACATAAAAATTTGCAAAAATAAATGCGAATTCAGGAAAAATATCGCACCTCTTTATCCAGATTTTTACTTCAAAGAAATTTTGTTGAATGAGATTGACTCTGTTGATATTTCGGATTTTCCCAAGCAATTTATTATAAAACCATCAGTTGGTTTTTTGAGCATGGGCGTGCATAAGGTTGTTTCGCACGAGTCTTGGAATGCCGTTGTAGCAAAGTTGCAAGCCGAAATTAAAACTTTTGCCGAAAATTTTCCAAAAGATGTTCTCGATTCTTCAAGTTTTATAGTTGAAGAAATTATTGAGGGTGATGAGTTTGCAGTTGATGCGTATTTTGATAATTGTGGCAAACCCGTTGTCCTGAATATATTTCAACATCCTTTTGTGAGCGAAGAAGATGTTAGCGATAGAGCGTATATCTCCTCTAGCAAAATAATTCGAGATAATTTGAAACAATTTGAAATAATTCTTGAAAAAATCGGAAACATTTTGGGCATGAAAAATTTTCCAATACATATTGAGATGATTCGCAGAAAGGCTGATGGCGCAATAGTTCCGGTGGAAATTAATCCGATGAGATTTGCAGGTTGGTGTACAACCGATTTGGCGTTCTATGCTTACGGAATTAATATTTATGAGTATTTTGAGAATAATTTAAAACCAGATTGGAACGAAATTCTGAAAGACAAAAATGATAAGATTTATTACTTTGCAATGGCAGAAACGCCAGCGAATATAAATAAAGCTCAAATAACCTTTGATTACGTGGCTTTACGGCAGTTTTTTAACAAAGTACTAGCATTTAGAAAAATTGACTATTTAGAGAAACCTTTGTTTGCAATTATATTCGGCGAAACAACCTCTATGAGCGAGATTACGGAGATATTAAAATTGGACATTAATACCTTTGTAAATAAAATCAACTAAAAGGTTTAATTTTTGTTAATAAATATTCCATGCCATTCAAATTTGTAGTAAAATATTTCTAAGCAATTTAAGGAAAGTGATGAAAAAATAATTAATCAGTCCGAAACTGCACAACGGTATAAAAAATGAGCATGCTCGAAAAAATACTCAACATCAAAGAGTAGCAGGAATGCTTAATTTGGGAGAACCCTGAGACAGGAAGTTGGGGAAAATATAAATAATCAACGTTTCTGCCTTTTTTGGGAAAAAAGGAGATAAAAATGCAAAATTCATGTAACGGGAAAGTTGTAAACATCAATACACAAAACTCAGAAGAAACCTCAAACGTAACAAAACCTAAATCACTTGAAGTTGTTAGCCCAATGAGCAAAGTAATTGGTATTGGTGCAAAACTAAGCCTGGATAAAGTCAAAATAATAAAAAAAGACGGTACTTCAGAAGATTATGATATTCAGAAAGTTGTTGCCGCTATCAAAAAATCTGCTGCAAGAATGCTTGTTGAGTTTTCGGATAAGGAAATTGAAAACATTTGCAATTTCGTAAATGCAAGCGTTTTGGAAACAAGACAAAACGAAATCGAAATTTTTAAAATGCATTGTATTGTTGAAAATGCGCTAGAAAATATTAACCCAAAAGTTGCGAAAAGCTACAGAAATTATAGAGATTATAAGATTGATTTTGTAACTATGTTAGATAAAGTTTATCAAGAAAGTCAAAAAATTATGTACATCGGTGACAAGGAAAATTCAAACGCTGATTCGGCGCTTGTTTCTACAAAACGTTCTTTGATTTTTAATCAGTTGAATAAAGAGTTGTACAAAAAATTCTTTTTGACTGTGCCGGAACTTCAAGCTACTCGTGATGGTTACATATACATACACGATATGTCGGCAAGACGTGATACGATGAATTGCTGCCTTTTTGATGTTGCAAATGTCTTAAAAGGCGGGTTTGAAATGGGAAACCTTTGGTACAACGAACCAAGAACCCTAGAAGTTGCATTTGATGTTATTGGTGATATTGTTATGGCGGCGGCAAGTCAACAGTATGGCGGTTTTACCGTTCCAGAAGTCGACAAAATCCTTGCTCCGTATGCGCAAAAAACATTTGATAAAAAATATCAAAGATACCTTGATATGGGTGTAAATGCAGAAAAAGCCTCAGAAGAAGCTTTTAAAGATGTAGAAAAAGATTTCCACGATGGATTTCAAGGTTGGGAATACAAATTTAACACTGTTGCATCCAGCCGTGGCGATTACCCCTTTATTACAGTAACAACTGGTTTGGGAACAGAAAAATTTGAAAAACTAGCTACAAAGAAAATGCTTGAAGTTAGACAAGAAGGTCAAGGCAAAAAAGGAAACAAAAAGCCTGTCTTGTTCCCTAAAGTTGTGTTCTTGTATGATGAAGCTATTCACGGCAAAGGTGGTGTTTCAGAAGATTTATTTAACGCTGGCGTTGAATGCTCTAAAAAAGCTATGTATCCAGATTGGCTTTCAATGTCTGGAGAAGGTTACATCGCAAGCATGTACAAAAAATATAAACGAGTTATCTCTCCAATGGGTTGCAGAGCGTTTCTCTCTCCTTGGTATGAGCGTGGTGGCATGAAACCAGCGGATGAAAACGACAAACCAGTTTTTGTAGGCCGGTTTAACATTGGTGCTATTAGCCTGCACTTGCCTATGATTTATGCAAAAGCCAAAAAAGAAGGTAAGGATTTCTACGAAGTACTTGATTATTATATGGAAATGATTAGAAATCTTCATAAGCGGACTTATGAATACCTTGGCGAAATGAGAGCGTCTATCAATCCGTTGGCTTTTTGTGAAGGCGGTTTTTACGGCGGACATCTTGGCTTGCACGACAAAATTAAACCGTTATTAAAAACGGCGACAGCATCGTTTGGCATAACTGCGTTGAACGAATTGCAAGAACTTCACAATCACAAGTCGCTTGTTGAGGATGGCGAGTTTGCGCTTGAAGTTATGCAGTACATAAACAAGAAAGTTATTGAGTTTAAAGAAGCTGATGGAAACCTTTATGCAATTTACGGTACGCCGGCAGAAAGTCTTTGCGGTTTGCAAGTAAAACAATTCCGCAAAAAGTTTGGAGTTGTTGATAAGGTCTCAGACAGAGGATATGTTACAAACAGTTTCCACTGTCATGTTTCAGAAGATATAGGACCGATAGATAAACAAGATTTGGAAGGTCGTTTCTGGGAACTTTTAAACGGTGGAAAAATTCAGTACGTGAAATATCCAGTTTCTTATAACACAAAGGCTGTTGAAACCCTTGTTAAACGTGCAATGGAAAAAGGTTTTTACGAAGGCGTAAATCTTTCACTCGCGTACTGCGATGATTGCGGACACCAGGAGTTAAGCATGGATGTTTGTCCAAAATGCGGCAGCAAAAATCTTACTAAAATTGACAGAATGAACGGATACCTTTCGTATTCAAGAGTTAAAGGCGACACGCGTTTGAACGAAGCCAAAATGGAAGAAATTAAAGATAGAGTGAGTATGTAATGAATTACCATAATATTACAAAACAGGATATGCTTAATGGTGAAGGTTTGCGGGTAGTTTTATGGCTCGCTGGCTGTAACCATCACTGTCATAACTGTCAAAATCCTATCACTTGGGACCCAAACGGTGGACTTCCGTTCGATAAAGAGGCTGAGGACGAACTTTTTGAAGCTCTCGACAAGCCTTTTATTGATGGTATTACTTTTAGTGGCGGAGATCCTTTGTATCCAGCTAGTAGAAGTGAAGTGTTCCGTCTTATTAAAAAATGCCGTGAACTCTTGCCTGAAAAGACAATATGGCTTTATACTGGCTATACTTGGGAAGAAATAAAAGACTTGGATGGCATTTCTGATATCGACGTTATCGCAGAAGGCGAATTCGTTCAAGAATTGAATGATAATAATATTAAATGGGTTGGAAGTACCAACCAGCGTGTAATAAATGTCAAAGAAACGTTGAAAGAAAACAGCGTTGTTTTGATATAAATATACGGAGTTTTGAAGAAAGAGTTTGTCACCCTGTTTACAAACAGGGTGTTTTTATATGGGAAAGATAGTAGCAGCTCTTTCTGCTCTACGAGCATTTTGATGGATAAAGGTTGTTTGAAATTGAGTAACTGACACGAAGTATTTGAGCAAGTGAGCGTGGAAGTTTATATACAAACTTAGGCTCAAAAATTTTATCGAATTTTTGAAACCTTGGTATTGCAGTAAAAAAGACGACTTACCGGAGCTGGTTTCTATATCTTTAACGCAATGGATTATTTAGCTGAAGAAGATGAACAAATAATCAAAATTGCTAAGGTTCTTCAATATGGTGTTGACAGGTATGAACCAAATAATTGGAGATTGATTCCACAGGAAGAACACATCAATTATGCTCTGATTTATATATTAGCTCATATAGTAGGTGATACACAGGATAATCATATTGACCATTCAGAACATTTAATCAAACCTGTATAAGCAAATTTAACGTCGTGCTTGTTTTACAGAGTTTTCCCTAAACCCAATAGATACGTTTCATATCGATTGCTAGCCTCTAGCAAGATATTTTTGCTAAATTACAGTTCTTGATTTATTAGCGGCATCTATTTGATTTTATATTTTTAACCAATTTTGAATTTGCTCGCTAATAAAATCAAAGCCATTAATTAACCCTAAATCCTTTGCTTCTATGCCTTTATGGTACATAACAAGGGGAACATGCTCTCTCGTATGGTCGGTACCAGGAACAGTTGGATCACATCCGTGATCAGCGGTTATAATAAGCAAATCATCATCCGTCATTGCATTCATAATTTCTGGTAGCTTACGGTCTATTTCCTCTATAGCGTTTGCATAACCACGGGCATCGTTTCTGTGCCCATAAAGCATGTCCGTATCCACAAGATTTGTAAAAATCAGCGTTTTATTGCTCAGTGCAAAATTTCTTTGAGATATTTTTAATTCGTTAAGTTTAAGTTTGTTTTGGGTTGCTTTAATAGTAAGCTCAAGTCCTTCTGTATTTGAGCCGGTATGAATAGCGTGTGTTATGCCTGACTTTACAAATATATCCTCAATTTTGCCTATTCCAAGAACAATTCCGCCTATATCTTCAATTTTGTTTAAAAGAGTTTTTGATGGTGGAGGCACAGAAAAGTCTCTACGGTCTTTTGATATTCGAACTGGTTTTCCGCTTACCATCCAAAATGGGCGAGCAATTACTCGAGAAGTGTTGTAGTCGCCATTTAAAAGCTCTCTAGCTATTTTGCACCATTTATATAAAGTTTCAAGCTGTACGACATCAATATCTACCGCAATTTGAAATACACTATCAGCACTTGTGTAAACAATTGGGTAGTGCATTCGTTGGTGCTCTTGGTAGAGTTGTTCTATTATTGCCGTTCCTGACGCTGGACAATTTGCAAGAATACCGCCACAGCCGGTCTCTTTTATAAATTTATCAATTAGTTCTTGTGGAAAGCCTTTGGGATAAGTCCTAAACGGTTTGTCAAGTACAAGTCCTGCTATTTCCCAATGTCCAGTTGTGGTGTCTTTCCCCTTTGACTTTTCAGAAAGCTTTGCATACTGTCCAATGGGTTTTTCTACATGCGCTGCGCCTTCTACAGGAATTATATTGCCTAGTCCAAGTTTTGAAAGATTTGGAATATTCAATCCTCCAACAGCATGCGCAACATTTCCGAGTGTATTGCATTCCTTTATGTCCGAATAATCGGCATAATCCGGCATTGCGCCGCATCCCATAGAATCAATAACTATTAAAATTACTCTTTTCATTTATTTCCCCAATTGAGCTGATTTTTGTGTAGTGCCAACTATTGCCTCATCAATAATTGCTGCAACATCACGAGATTTTAAAATATTCATTCCAACTTCGGTTGTACCACCTTTAGTTGTTACATTATCAATTAAAACTTCTGGCACGACGCCTGTTTCTAAAATCATTTTAGCGGAGCCTAACGCTGATTGCGCAGCGGCAAGAAGTGCTAGTTTATAATCAAATCCCAGCTTTTGTGCAGATTTTGCAATTTCATTAATAAAGTAATAGTAAAATGCCGGCGAACTTCCGCTAATTGCTGTCACTATATCAATTTGAGTTTCATCAACCTGAATAACTTTACCGAGACAATTAAACAACTCTTTTGCAAACTCAAGGTGCGAACTTGTTGCTAACGAGCCTTTGCAAACTGCGCTCATTCCTTCATTTACAAGCGCAGGTGTATTGGGCATAATCCTGATAACCGGGAGTCGGTTTCCAAGCTGTGATTGAATAAATTCCGTAGAAATTCCTGCAAGAATTGAAATAATAAGTTGTTCTGGGGTTACGATATTTTTAATTTCGTCGAGTATGTCTTTAACTATAAAAGGTTTTACGGAAAAAACTATTATATCACAGTTTTGTACAAGCTCTTTGTTGCTTTGAAAAACTTTAATCCCAAGTTCAGTTGCGACTTTTGTCGCATTTTCTTGATTCGGTTCTGAAGCAAAAATATTTTCTACACTAAAAAAATTTTGTTTTAAAATCCCCTTAATAATTGCTTGCGCCATTTTTCCTGCGCCAATAAACCCTATTTTTTTAAAATTTTTATTCATATTATTTAACCTTTTTTATTTTTATCATTGACTTTAGCCCATGTGTTATTTATTATAATACAACGTAGTAGATTTTGACAAAATATTTCAGGAGAATATAACAATGAGACGCACATTAGAAGGAACTAAAAGAAAAAGACAAAACGTTAGTGGGTTCAGAGCTAGAATGGCTACTCCAGGTGGAAGAACTGTTCTTAATAGAAGACGCGCAAAAGGTCGTCATAAGCTTGCAATTACCGCAAAAAAACGTGCTTAAAACTTTAAAACTAACAAACAAAACCCCCAGTATTGGGGGTTTTTTTATTTTAATTAAAAAGATATGAAACATGCTACCTAAAAATTTAAGATTAAAAAAACAGAGTGCTTTTAAGGCAACGTACAGTGTGAAAAATTCTGTATCAGATGCCAATATGATAATTTTTGCAGGAAAGCAGAAAAAAAATAGTGAGTTCCCAACAAAGGTGGGATTTGTCGTTTCGAAAAAGAATCACAAGCGCGCAGTGAAAAGGAATCGAGCAAAGCGGTTGATGAGAGAAGCTTATAGAACGGCGCTTAAAGACAACAGCGTGCCTAATTCTCAAAATTTTCAGTCTTTAATAATTACAGCAAGAGCGGGCGCCATTGATAATGATTTTTATTCTTTAAAAAACTCTCTCTTGAAATTAATAGAGCGACTCAAAGTAAGATAACTAGCGAATAATTCTTTTTGCGTCAGTTCCTGGTTTTGCGTTTGTATATATCAAAAAATCGTTTTGGGGTCTAATATATTCACTTAAAAAATCTGGATTAAGAATTTTTTGCGAGCAAGACGGAGTGTCAATTTTTTGCTCAATAAACTCAGCAAAAACTTTTTGACCATCGCTTAATGTGAAATCCGATATTTTTTTAACGATACGCATATTGTCATGTTACGGCTTATTTGTAAAAAAATATAGTGTTAAAAATTAAAATTGTAACATGTCTTTATAATATTTAGTCTAGAATGCGAAAATATACATATTGCAAGAACAGACGGTTATCGTCGAAATAAAGCTGCCAATGTGAATAATTCTTGTTATTCAACCACGGACTTGAAAAAGAAAATGGTTTATATTATATTAAAGGTAGTAAACGAATGGCGGGTATCGTCAAGTGGTTAAGACCTCGGATTGTGGTTCCGATATACGTGGGTTCGAATCCCACTACCCGCCCCATTTACTCCCTCTTTTAATTTTTTATGTAGCCTATATGTCTATAACCTAACAGGACTTTTGTGATGGGAGTTTTGTAGAAAATGTGCCAACTTTAGGGCGAATGAGGCTGATTTATAGTGTTGAGATTTGATGGTCTTTTCTTGCACTTTTGTCCTTAAATTTGCACTAAATTGCACTGATTTTCTTTTATTTTGAACTTGTTTTGGCTTCTATCCTGCTTGGCTTTTGAATTTTAGCCATGATACTTTTAGTGCAAAACTTGTCCGTTTTGAATTATTTTTTAATTTGATATGTGTCGAAATGTCTCTGAGATCGAGATTCAGGACTTGATGTTTCCTCCAAAACGAGCGATTAATGTGTGTGAGGTAATTTTATATGATAAACTTCACCCCAGAAAAATCCAAACAAATAGCACTTGCAAGATTAGACTTAATTCACAAATGGCTTGAGTTCAGAAAGAAGTCAAATAATAAACTTCAAGCTGATTATGATTTCGTGAAATTACATAATGCTTCAAATTCTCATCTATTTGAGATTCTAGGTAAAATATCTCGCGGTAGTTTGCATCGTTGGTCTACGATGTTAAATAAGACAGAAGATTACACCAGGCTTTTACCTCAGTACAAATATTCTAAAGTAGATGAATATAGAACTGTTTTGACTGACGAAGAAA
>CAZVBZ010000003.1:0-106877 GCA_964626145.1 uncultured Muribaculaceae bacterium
ATTTTGTAACAATTTCTGTCATCGAATTACGTAACATATACAAGAATGACGGAAAAATTTATGGACATAGGTGAATCCTAGTCAGGCGTGAGGTCTCCGCCGAGATGTTCCTGGTTGTAGACCCGCCACTGCGGGCTGAGGGAAAGCGCCAAATGGTGCTATATACAAGGGTTTTGACCGACCGAAGAATCTACATGACGCCTCAGCAAAAATTTGTAAATTGAATAAGTCCGAAAAATTCTTGCTTACTCGCGGCTGAGATTCTTCGGTCGCAGTCCAATCCCAGACTGCGTTTCCCCGCATCCAGCGGGCTTACAACCAGGAACATCACGGCAAAGACCTCACGCCTGGCTAGGATTCCCCAGCCGTGGCATTATTTTGCTCAATTATTAATTTTTGTAAATAAAAGGCAATAATATTATTGATGTTGTTTTTATATACTTAGAGGAGAGATTAATAGAGGAAAGTTTAATGTTTGGTTCAACTACTAATGTTATGTTTACTACGCCTAGTATGACACAAATTACAACAACTACGACGACTCTTAATGCGCCGGTTGCAGTGGTTCAAGCGCCAGTTGTAATGCAACAAAACAACAACGGCGGCTTTTTATCCGGCTTATTTAAATCTTTAGCTGGCGGATTGGGCGTTGGGCTTGGATTCGGGCTTGGCTTTGGATTAGCTGGGCATCATGGCTGCCCGCCTGCACCGCCTGCGCCTCCGTTTGGCGGTTTTGGACCTTGTCCGCCATTATTTGGCGGCGGGCATTTCGCTCCTCGTCCTGGGGTATTTGGTGGGTTCCACACTCCGCATGGTGGAATGATGCGACCTGGCGGTTTTTGCGGTGGACCTGTTCGAGGTTTTGATGTCGGCGCATTTGGCAGTCGTCCAATTGCAGGCGCACATTCAAAGCAAAATCCGCTTGCGCACTACTGGGGCTGTGGCAACGGTGGTAAATCCGTTTTTGGGTTTACCTAATCCATATATTTACCGTTAAAAAGGTCAAGTATCATTTTTGCTTGGTCTGAGTACATTTTGGGCGCTTTAGTTTTTTGTTCTTGCTTTTGCGCTAATTGTTGTTCGTAAAATTCTTCATCCTCGGTATTTGTGGCTGAAACTGGTTGCGTAGCTGGCGTTTCCGGATTTTTCGCTGGGGATGGGGTTATGTTAGATTTTTTTTTTACGCCAGATTTGAGTTCATTCGCTTCATCTTCTGAAATCAACCTTATTTCAATAGGCATCTCGGAATTGCCAAACAACCCTTCTATAGCGGTTTTTAGCGGTGTCATTCTGCCCGATTCGCGCGATTGGCTTACAAAAATGTCTTTAGTAAAACCTATTACGACTTTATTTGGCGTAATCATAACTGGGCAAGATAAATTCGCAAAAAACATCTTGCTCGGTAAACTTGTGAAGTTAGAGAGCAGTGCTTCCCATAGTTCAAGCCCATTTTCACTAACGTGAGCGGGCGCAGGCGCGCTTTGTGCAGTGTTTGAGGCGCTTTGCGCGTTTGGATTTTCCGCCGGAATATTTTGAACGGCGTCAACGCTTGTAGTAGTGCTGACTTGGGCGGGTTGAACGGTTGATGGCTCAGCGCTATGTGCCTGTAAATCCGCTGCTGTAGCTGGTTGCGGCATTGATGGCTGATCCATTGGGTGATTGACTGCCGCTTGCGGCGGTGCCGGAGTTGCTGCAGAAACCGTGTGTGGTATGCTTTGTAGGGTGGGTCTAGGTTGAATAGCTTGTCGTACAGGCGGTCTTGGCGTTTGAGAAAGCTGTACTCCGCCTGAAATCGCCTTTTCCAGCGCTTCAATTCTTCCAACTAAATCGGAAAAACCAACCGAAGAAAGTTTGTTAGAAAGTTCGATTATGCAAACTTCTAACCACAAATAACGGTCAGTAGCATTTTTGATTTCCCTTAAATATGTTGCAAGCCGGTCTATTACGTAGTTTATAACAGGCGTTTCAAGCGCTTGTGCTTGTGGGGAAAGCTTTTTGACTAAATCGTCATTTAGTTGGGTTAAGTTTAAAATGGTATCAAAATCACTGCAGGTCTTAATTATCAGCAGATTTCTGAAATATTCAATTAAGTTTGAAAGAATTTGAAGTGGTTCATTACCTTTTGCATAAACCTTGTTAATCTCCAAAACGGCTTCCTGAGGGCTGTTTGAGATAAGTTTTTCGGTTAAATCAAAAAGTACATTTATAGAAATTTTGCCCAGTAAATTTTCAACATCTTCAACGTCAATTTGTTTTTGTATATCCAGAATACTTAATTGGTCTAAAAGCGCCAGTGCGTCACGCATTCCGCCTTGTGCTGATTTTGCAATAGCATAGAGTGCATCTTTTGAAATATTTATGTTCTCTTTTTCGGAAATGTATTCGAGGCGTTTTACGATATCGTCAACTGTGATTCGTCTAAAATCAAAGCGTTGACAGCGGCTGACAATGGTTTCAAGCACTTTGTGAGCTTCTGTTGTTGCAAGAATGAAAACAACGTTTTCAGGTGGTTCTTCAAGCGTTTTCAAAAGAGCGTTAAACGCAGTCGTAGAGAGCATGTGCACTTCGTCAATTATGTAAATCTTGTATTTGCCGTGGATTGGCACGTACTGAATTTTTTCAAGAATATTTTGTGCATCTTCAACAGAACGATTGCTGGCAGCGTCGATTTCTACAACGTCAACTGGGGTTGAGTTTGTGATGTCAACGCAGCTAGGACATTTTCCGCATGGTTCAATTGTTGGTCCGTTGACGCAGTTGAGTGATTTCGCTAAAATTCTTGCGGACGAGGTTTTTCCTGTGCCTCGTGGTCCGCAAAAAAGATATGCATGAGCAACTTTGTTAAGTTTTATTGCATTAGATAAAGCTTGCGTAATGTTTTCTTGTCCAATAAGGTCAAGAAAGGTTTGTGGTCTGTATTTTCGGTATAATGGTACGTATGTTTTGCTCAATATTTTGCCCTAATCTCACTCTGATAATATAATTATATATGAAAAATGTGAAATAAGGCGAATTATGAACATAATTAAACCAAAAACATTGAAAAATGGCGCTACAATAGGCTTTTTAACCGCTTCAGGTCCAGTTGAGGAGATTGAACGAGTAGATAAAGCGAAAAAATATTTTGAACAAAAGGGGTATGAGGTTGTAATTTCAGACACAACTTATACCCATAAAGGCTTTCTGGCTGCAGACGATGAGGTGCGGCTTGCGCAATTGCATGATTTTTTTGCGGAACCTAGCATTGATGCAATTCTTTGTACGCGTGGTGGATATGGCGCAATTCGCCTACTGGAACGCCTTGATTATGAACTTATAAAAAAGAATGCGAAAATTTTTGCTGGTTTTTCTGATGCGACCGCTTTTTTGACCACAATTAGTACTAATAGCCGCATTGTGACTTATCATTCGCCAATGCCATATCCGGATTTTGGCTGTGATGAAGTTTCGCAATTTACTGAAACTTCTTTTTTTGAAACGCTTTCTGGTAAACCATTTGAGGCTGATTTGTGCGGAAATATTTATCACTCCGGGTGTGAAAATGGGCTACTTTGGGGTGGAAACCTTGCTACGCTTGCTTCTATGGTCGGTACTAAGTTTTGTCCAAGAGAAAAGTTTATTTTGTTTTTAGAGGACGTAAACGAGCCTGCGTACAAGGTTGACAGGTATTTGACCCAGTTAATGTTTGATAAAAATTTTCTATCAAATTTGTCTGGAATTGTTTTGGGTGAATTTAGCGGGATTGATAATCCGAATTTTTTTGATAATATTTTTTATGAATTGGGTAAAAAGCTTGATATTCCTGTAGTTTCGGGATTGAAAATAGGGCATGTGAAAGATAAAATTACTGTTCCAGTTGGAATAACAGTTCGTTTTGACGCTAAAAAATCAATACTGGCTGAGATTTAGCCCAATTTAGTCTTGTGTGTTATAATAACTCGTAGTATGGAGGCAAAATGTTTGTTAACCTAATTCAAAAATTAAATTTGTTTAATGAATGGATTTTTTCGCCGTTTGATAGAATGATTAATGCGCTGAGTGTTGCGGAGTGGGTCAAAGATGCACTTATAGACAGTTTTCACATGTTGCCATTTTTGTTGTTTATTTTTTTTGTAATAGGTTTTATTGAATATTTTGGAGCAGAAAAAACGCAGTCTCTCGCCTCAAAGTCAGCAAAATCAGGTCCTTTGTTTGGTAGTTTGCTGGCGTCTTTTCCGCAATGTGGCTTTTCTGTTATCGCAAGCACGCTTTACACCAAAAAGCTTATAACTCGCGGAACGCTTATAGCCGTTTATTTGGCAACTTCAGACGAGGCAATTCCGATATTGCTAGCGGAGCCGGAAAAGATAAACATGGTTATTCCGCTAATTGGCGTAAAAATAGTTATAGCGTTGATTGCAGGGTATTTGATTGATGCTTTGTTTAAATCCAGGACTCATTTGAAAACTGCTGAAGTTCAAGCTCTGCAGACTCAAACCGTTGCGAATGAAGGCTGTTGTAATCACAAGGTTACAAACGCACAGCGCTCTGTTTTGTGGGTTCATCCGTTGAAACATACAGCAAATATTTTTATTTTTATATTAGCTGTAACTTTAATTATAAATTATGTTGTTATGAGTATTGGTGGGGAAGAAAATCTCGGCAAATATTTGATTAGCGATTCACCACTACAGCCGGTGATAATGGCGTTTTTCGGGCTTGTGCCAAATTGTGCGATGTCAATTGCAATTACTTTAATGTATGTAAAAGGTGCAATCGGTTTTGGGTCAGTTATTTCGGGGTTGTGTTCTAGTGCAGGATTGGGGCTGCTTGTTTTGCTAAAGAATAATAAAGACAAAAAAGATTCGATTTTTATAATTTTGCTCTTGCTGGCTTGCAGTATAATTTCTGGATTGATTATCCGATTTATATACAATTAAGAATAATTCTTTTTCCTTTTTTTAGAGTGATGAATGGCGTATCATTACGGCGAATTATGTTATAGAGAAAGGAGATTGCAAATATGACTATGATTTTACGATGGATTGCGTATTCGCTGGCAATTATGCTGATAGCCTGGATTATTCCCGGGATAAGTGTTTCAAGCTTTTGGGCGGCGCTGCTTGTGGTTGTTATAATGGGGCTTATAAATATGTTTGTGCGCCCGATTTTGACGTTTATTACTTTGCCTATTAATTTTTTAACATTAGGGCTTTTTACCTTTGTGTTGAATGCGTTATTGCTTATGCTCGCAGGTTATGTTGCGCCTGGTTTTACGGTTAATGGGTTCTTAAACGCGCTTTTGGGGTCACTTTTGTTGTCATTGCTCAGTATTCCTATAAATCGTATTGGTTACGACGATGAAATGTAGCAGAATTATTCGGATTTTAGTTTAATCTCGTTTATTAAGGTGAAATCCGAATTTTTTATTGCCATGATTTATTAAAATTGTTATGATTATAAAAAAGTAAAAGAGGAGAAGATATGGAAGTTTGGCAAATTTGGGGAGTTGTAGGCTTGTTGCTTATAATAGTTGAAATGTTTACCCCTGTTTTGTTTTTTCTTAATTTAGCACTTGCTGCAATCCTTACAGGCGCTGCAACTCTTTATTTACCGCTAAGCCCAGCGTTACAAGTAGTGTTATTTGCTGTTTCGGCAACGCTTTTGGTGTGTTTTTTTCGTCCAATATTGTTGAAATTCGTAGATGCTCCTGATAAAACAGGGATGAACACTTATCTTGGGCAAGAAGCTAAGGTTACACAAAAAATAACTGCTGAGTCCGGTCGTATTGCAATTTTTGGCGAAGCTTGGGATGCAAGAAGTGCAAACGGCGATGAAATTAACGAAAACGAAACTGTGAAGATTATATCCAGAGATGGGTTAACAATGTTTGTAGAAAAAATATAGGAGAAAATATGAGTATTTTATTAATCGTTATTTTATTTTTAGTTGTCTGGTATTTTGTAAGTGCTTTCAAAATCGTACAACAGGCAGAAGTTATGGTTATTGAGCGGCTTGGAAAGTTTCACAAGATTTTGACCTCAGGTCCGAATTTGATTATTCCAATAATTGACACCCCGCGTGGCGTTCAATGGAAAACGCAAGTAAAATCAGCGTTGGATGGACGCGTTTATTCCACAATTCAAGTAAAACATAAAATTGACCTGAGAGAGTCGGTATACGATTTTCCGCGTCAAAATGTTATCACAAAAGACAACGTTTCTATAGGTATTAATGCGTTGATTTATTTCCAAATTGTTGACCCTAAAAGTGCTGTGTATGAAATTCAAAATCTGCCAGAAGCTATTGAAAAACTTACTCAAACAACTTTGAGAAACATTATTGGGGAAATGGATTTGGACGAAACCTTCGTTTCTCGCGATACGATTAACAATAAACTTAGAACAATTCTTGACGAAGCGTCTCATAAATGGGGTGTAAAAGTTAACCGAGTTGAACTTCAAGATATTATCCCGCCGGCAGATATTCAAGCGGCAATGGAAAAACAAATGAAGGCTGAACGTGAAAGACGTGCGGTTATTTTGGAGGCTGAGGGGCAAAAGCGTTCTGCAATTCTTAAAGCAGAAGGTCAAAGAGAATCCGAAATTGCAAACGCAGAAGGTCAAAAGCAAGCCGCCGTTTTGAAAGCACAAGGTTTTGCAGAAGCAAGAATTATGCAGGCGGACGCAGAAGCGGAAGCAATAAAGCGTACAATCGCAGCCATAGAAGGTCATGGCGACCCGGACAAGTATCTTATCGCCGTTCGTTACCTTGATACGTTGAAAAATATGGTAGAAGGTAAAGACAACAAGGTAGTTTACATGCCTTATGAAGCTACAGGCATTCTTTCTTCTGTTGATGGAATTAAGCAAATGCTTGATGGGGGCAAAAAATAACAATAAAGTGTCAAAAGAGCGGCTTTTTTAGCTGCTCTTTTTATTTTTTTATTGCATGTTCTATTGTCAAATGTTTCGCATTGTTAAGTTGTTTTGTTAAGATATATTAACATCTTTAACTTTTCTCGATTTACTTAACATAATATAAAAAATTTTTTAATTGTTCTTTAATTTGTTTCAATCTAAGAAAAACGCTTATTTTTTCTAATACTGAAATTGCTCATTATAGTTGAGTTTTGAACGCTGACGTTTTTAAAATTGTTGATGTTTTTTCTTTAAGCTGGACTATAAAATTAAATTAAGTTTTGTAAATATTAAGGAGAAATTATCAAATTTTTGTAATAAAAGTTCACATTGGTATTGAAAAAGTATATACGATATGATATATTAAAATCATCAGGTTGGTTGTTAATAAAAAGTAAAGTTACATTAGGTGTGTGTAAAAAATTAAATAGGAGCTGTGTTTATGTCTGAAACAATTTTGTTAAACAAAAATTCGCTAACAAATCCGTCAAAAAATCAAAACGTTCCGCCGTGCGAAGATGACGCTTTCAAAAATTATATTAAAGAAATTTCCAAGATTCCGCAACTTAGTGCGTCAGAAGAAAAAGCGATTGCGAAAAAAGCTTATGAGGGCGACAATTCTGCAAAAAAAATGCTAGTAACTGCAAACCTCAAGCTGGTTTTAACCATTGCCAAAAAAGTAATTCATGTTGCTAAGTTGCCAATGATTGACCTAATCCAGGAGGGCAATTTGGGGCTGATGATTGCGGCTGAAAAATTCAATTATAAGTTGGGATTTAAGTTTTCAACTTACGCGGGTTGGTGGATTAAGCAGTCAATGTTCAAGGCTATTTCTGAGCAAGCTTATTGCATGAAAATTCCTGTTTACGTGCAAGAAACGCTTTCAAAATTTTCGAAAGTAAAAGCACAAATGGAGCAAAAATATAATTGCAGTGTAAAAAACGAAGAAGTTGCGCGTGAGATGAACATTGCGCCGAACAAAATAGATACTTTTTTGAACGCGTATAATAAATCACTTTCTATCGAGGGCGAGTTTGAAATTGCATCCGGCAAAGAGGTTTCTATGGCTGATATTCTGGTGGACGAAAATGCTTCTGTGTCAAAGGATGTAGAATTTGAAGCGCTAAAAAATGAGATTCAGCTTGTAGTTGGAAAGTTAAAAGCGCGCGAGGCGGACGTTGTGCGTATGCGCTTTGGCTTGGATGAAATTAATCGTCGTACCCTTGAAGAAATTGGAAATATTTATGGGGTGACAAAAGAGTGTATTCGCCAAACTGAGTTAAGAGCGATTAAAAAAATTAGAATGCTCGTAGAGCACGAAGGTTTGCTGTCGGAATATGCGTCATAGCGCGCTCCTGCGGATGAAAATCGAAGGAAGCGAGGTTGAGTATAGGTAGTTGTGTGTAAATTATCAAAATTTTAAAGCGGGATTATTCCCGCTTTTGTTTTGTGAAATTTTGCCAGTATGAAGTTCTTTGGGGGTGGAATACAACAAAAGGCGTGCAAGTAATTGCACACCTTTCTAAATTATGTCGTGTTTACTTTGTGTTAGGTTTATTAAGGTTTAGTGCGGTTTTGATGGAAGTTTTGTAATCCGGGCGCAAAATGCCAGCCTCGGTGATTATACCAGAAATTAGCTCGTTTGGCGTTACATCAAACCCAGGGTTGATTATTTTTACTTCTTTTGGGCAAATGCGCTCGCCATTTATGGTTGTAACCTCGTCGTGGGAACGTTCTTCTATAACAATTTCGTCGCCGGTTTTTATTGTTGGGTCAATGGTTGAGAGCGGCGCCGCAATGTAAAATGGCACGCCGTGATGTTTCGCCGCTATTGCAACTGTATATGTGCCGATTTTATTTGCGGTATCTCCGTTTGCTGCAATTCTGTCCGCCCCAACGATTATAACATCTATCATCCCCTTTTTCATAAAATACGAGCACATTCCGTCTGTGATAAGCGTTGTATCGATTCCGTCAGCGGATAGTTCAAATGTTGTTAGGCGTGCTCCTTGCTGGCGTGGGCGAGTTTCGTCGGCAAAAACCTTTATAGTTGGGTCTTTTGCGTACGCAGAACGTACAACGCCAAGCGCTGTTCCGTAGCCGACTGTTGCAAGAGCGCCGGCATTGCAGTGAGTGAGGATAGTTGCGCCTTTGGGAACAATTTTTGCGCCAAAATCACCAAGCCGTTTGTTTATTGCAATGTCGTCCAGTTCCATTTTTTTTCCGTTTTGAACTATTGTTCCAACAAGCCCCGAGACTGTCGCAACTGTCGTTTTGGCAATTTCCATTTGCTTATCTATCGCCCACGTAAGATTTACAGCGGTTGGTCTCGCTGATTTTAGGTAGTCGGCTTTTTGTTGTAAAAGTTTTAAAAATTCATTTACGTTATTAGTAATTTTGGCTAATTCCAGCGCTGCGAGAGAGATTCCGTGTGCGCCGGCAATGCCGATTGCCGGCGCGCCTCTGACAATCATATCTTTTATTGCGTTAAACATTTCATCGCATGTTACAATATCAACCGTCACAAATTGGTGTGGGAGTTTGGTTTGGTCAATCATTCTGGATATATTTCCGACCCATTCTATTGTTTTTATTTTTGATGTGAATTCCATTTTTTTACCTTCGTTCGTTATTTTGCGGTTGTTCTGCTTGTTGAGATTTGCATAGAGAAATTACGTAAGCTGTTGTCATTGCGCCAAAACCGTTCATTAGCGCGGCAATTACGGCTACAAATAATATCATTAAAATTGTTATGAAAAAACCTAGTCTAAACATTAGTGAAACACCAAGATAGTACGAGGTTTTGACAATCATTCCGATTATAGTTGCGAGAGGAACGAAAGTTACCGCAAAACCTATAAATGCCATAAATCCGCCTGCTGCACCGTATATCGACCAAAATTTTGTATCGAGTTGACCGATGAGTTCAAGTTTTTGCAGGTAAAATAAAACCAAACTGCCAGCCGCAAAGACGCATACCAAAAATGACAAAACGCCGATGTATGGTATTAGGGTAATTATGCCTAATATTGCGCCCAAAATTGCGCTGAGTATTGATATTTGTTTGAGTAGTCTTAAGTTCATTTTTCCTCCTGCAGTTGTTGCATGGTTTTTAGGTTTGTACTGCGCGCGCAGCATATCGCTATTGCTATAGAATCGACTGTGTCGTCAAGCTTTGGTAGCTTGCAATTATTTAAACACACTTTGACAAGTTTTGCCACCTCGTCTTTTGTTGCTCGTCCGTAGCCTGTCAGAGATTGCTTGATTTCTATTGGGGTGAATTCGTATATGGCTAGTCCTGCTTGCTCCAGCGCCATTACAATTACCCCTCTTGCTTGAGAAACTGGCATAACGGTTTTTTGGTTTTTAAAGAAAAAAAGTTTTTCTACGCTTGCGGCATCGGGTTTAAACTTGTTAATTATGGTTTTTAAGTCGTTGTAAATTTCCAAAAGTCTCTTTGACTCTGGTTCTTTGCTTGATGTTTGAATAGAGCCAGAAGAAACAAGTGTTAGCGCGCCTTGTTTGTCAATGTCCAAAATGCTGTACCCGACAATTGCCATGCCAGGGTCTATCCCAATAATTCTCATAATTTTATTATAGTGCTTTCGCTTCTTTTAGCAACGATAGTGCTTCTTCGTGGTCGGGATAACGCTCAAGCGTAGCGTTTATAGCCTTTAGCGCGTCTTTTTTATTGTTAACTTTTATGTAACATTTTGCGAGAGAAAGCATTATGTTTATATTTTCGTGGAATTTTTCAAGAATTTTGTTGTATATTGCAATTGCATCTTGATATTTACCCAATTCGTAAAGCGTAAGCGCCATAAGGTTTTGTGCGTCGATGTCTTGTGTCTCTAGTTCGTCGAGCAGTGCTTTTGCTTGGCTAAAATTGTGTGTGTAATAATTTGTCCTAGCCAGATGATACGTGTTTAGGTCGTTTCGCTCTAAATTCCGAGACTTTTCAAATACTGTTTTGGCATTTTCAAGTTCATTTAGCGCTAGATAATTTAGACCTTGATAGAAGTAATAGGACGCGTTGTCTGTTACATTCGCTGTTACTCGCTCGTACAAGGCTTTTGCCGCAATATAATCGGCTGTGGCGTAAAGATAGTTTGCAAATTCAAAATTTATCTGCATATCATTTGGTGCAAGTTTTAGCGCGGTTTCAAATTCGTCTTGCGCGTAATCAAAAAGCCGCTGTTTGAGATATATAACGCCTAAATTTTTATGGATTTCGGCATTTTCGGGGTTAAGTTCCAGCGCTTTTTTAAATATTTTGGTCGCTCTGTCTAAACTGCCGGCTTTAATGCATATTAGCGCAAATCTATAATATGTTTCGGCAGAAATTTTGCCTTTTTTAATAAGCCGCTCGTAAACATTTTTGGCATCTTGCAGTTCTCCGAGCTGTGCATATACTTCTGCAAGTTTTTCCGCCATTGTTGCTGATTTTGGGTTTTCGGTGACGAGCTTTTTTAGTATAGGTATGGCGTCTTTGTATTTTTTTAGTTCAACTTGTGCGCAAGCTAGATTGTATTGAAAATTTTGCTTTTCTGGATATATTACACTCAAGGTTTTATATAATGTCGCAGCATCCTCGTATTTTTGGGCTTTTAGAGCGCTATATGCAAGTGCATTTAAGTTCAGCGTCGTTGGTTCCTTTGCGTAGGCTTTTTTGAAGTGTTCAAAAGCCTCATTGTATAGCTTTTTAATTTGTGCAATATTTCCCAGATGGTAGTGAGAAAGCGCGTTTTCCTCATCGAGCAACAATGCGTTGTTGAACATTTTAACGGCGTCATCAAGCCGGTTTAGCGCAAAATAAGCCGCTCCGAGGCTGTTAAACATGGATGGGCTTGATTGATTTAGCGAAATAGCCTTTTCGTAATTGATTGCAGCGGTTTTAAAATCTTTATGCGAAATGGCGATAGTTCCAAGCATGTAATACGGTTGGTAGTCCAGCGGGTCAAGCTCTGCGGCTTTTTGGGCATAAATTTTGGCATTGTCAGGTTGTTTGCGACGCAAATATAGGATAGCAAAACTTTTGAGCGCATCAACGTATTCCGGACGTAGTGAAATAACTTGTTTATAGGCATTTTCGGATTTTGAGAATGCGTTTTTTTGGTCGTAAAGCGTTGCAAGATAATACCATGAGGTTGCATCCTCTGGTTTACGTTGCGTAACTTTTTCAAAGGTGTCAATTGCCTGGTCAATGTTGTTAAGATTGACCAAACAAAGTCCCAAAAGTTTTAATGCCTCTGCGTTTTCGGCATCTTTATTCAGATGTGTTTCGAGTAAAACTTTTGCTTCTTCAAATTTTTTTTCTTGGATTAATTGATTTGATTTATCCAGGTATTTGCTCATTTTTTACCTCCGGATTGAAAATTTCGTTTAAAACACCCTTAAGCGCAATTTTTACGTGGGCGTAATTTAGCCCGCCTTGCATATATACTGCGTATGGCGGGCGAACAGGACCGTCAGCAGAAAGTTCGATTGTTGAACCTTCGATAAAACTGCCGCCTGCCATAATTAATTTATCATCATAGCCGGGAACTTCGTCAGGAATTGGGGTTAGGTAAGATTCAACAGGCGAATTGAATTGTAAAGCTTTACAAAAATCCAGTAATGGCTGCTTTTCGCCAAATGCAACGGTTTGAATTATGTCTGTTCTGTGTGCGTCAAATTTTGGTGTGGATTTAAATCCGACAGCTTCAAACACTTTTGCGGCGAGCACTGCCCCTTTATGCGCTTCTGAAACGACTGACGGTGCCATAAAAAAGCCTTGTAGAATTAATCGTGATTGATTTAGCATTGCGCCGCCTTTGGAACCAATTCCTGGTGCAGTTAGACGCATTGCGGCTTGCTCTACAAAGGATTCTTTGCCGGCAATGTAGCCGCCAGCTTCAACAATACCTCCGCCTGGGTTTTTGATTAGCGAGCCAGCTATTATATCTGCTCCAACATCGGTTGGTTCAAGTTCTTCGACAAATTCTCCGTAGCAGTTGTCTACAAAGCAAATGCAGTTGGGGTTTGCTTTTTTTGCTATTTTTACAACTTCTTTTATTTCATCAATGCAAATGGATTTTCTAAGCGAATATCCGCGCGAGCGTTGAATTAAAATCATGTTTGTTTTTTCGTTTAATGTTTTTGAAATCAGGTCAAAATCAAGCTCGTAATCATTTTTTAATGGAATTTCTTGATAGTTTACGCCGTGTCCGATGAGGGAGGCGCGCTTGTCTCCGCGAGTTCCAATGACTTCTTCCATTGTGTCGTATGGTGTTCCGGCAACTGAAATTAAGTTTTCTCCGTACCTAAGGTTGCCAAATAATGCGCATGCCAAGGTATGAGTACCAGAGACAAAATGGTTTCGGACTATAGCTTTTTCTGCATGGAACGCGTCAGCAAATACTTTGTCAATTGCTTCTCTGCCAATATCGTCATGTCCATATCCACTTACCGTGAAAAAGTGCTCAGCGCCAATCTTGTTATTCTGAAAGGCTTTCAAAACTTTTTCTTGGTTAAGTTCTTTAATTTTGTCTATTTTTTTAAATTGTGCGCTAACTTGTTCTTCGCAAGTTTCCAGTAAATTGTAAATTTCTTCTTTATTCATGTTCATAATGTATAATTATAACTCAAACTTTGTAGTTGGCGTAATTTTTTTCTCACCCAAAAAATATGGTTCCAGAATTTTAGACAATTGTTCGATTTTTCGGTTGTAATCTTCGCAAACGGGGGTTTTAATTGCATTTTTGTTCAAGTCTAAAAACACTTTTGCATTTTGTGGTTTTTGTCCGTCGAGAAATGCTGATGAAAACGCGGAGTCTTTGCGTGCGGGCGTAATTAGCCCACTTTGCGTAATTGCATTTATTGAGCTTTTTGAGGACATGTGTTTGATAAATTTGGCTGCAAGTTCCTTGTTTTTTGATGCTTTCGGCATTGCCCACCCTGAGCAGTCCGAGCCAGATATTACCCCGTTATGCCCTGCCGGAAGATTAACTATATCCCAGTCAAAATGCGCTTCCGCTCTGTATTTCGGAACAAGCCAGCGCCCAGAAATCATCATTGCAATTTTTTTATCCAAAAACATTTGTGCTTGTGTGCGGTTTGCGCTTTGCCTTAAAGTCGGCGCTGCATTGTGTTGTGTTCTTAATTCAATGTAATATTTTAGTGCAGCTTTACTTTGCGGTGAATTCAGGATAAATTCACCATTTTGAGAAAAAATTCCTCCACCGTTTGACCATAAAATTGGTGTCCAAAAAATTGGATTTTCGTCCAATCCTATTCCCCAAGTTCCATTTCCGGTAAGATTTTTGGCTATTGTGAGCAAGTCAAAATAATTCCAATTTTTATCAGGATAATTGATTTTTTTTGCATCGAAAATGTCTTTGTTGTAATAAATGACTACATTTGAAATATCTCGCGGAATTCCGTATCTGACGCCATTTACGCTAAGAGCCTCTACTGCATTTTGAAAAAAGATATTGTTTTCAAAATCATCTTTAAAATATGGGCTTAAATCCTCTAGCAATTCAGCTTTTACGTATACAGGTAAATAATAATTATTTATAAAAATAACGTCAGGAGCTTGTTTTGAGGCAAAAAGCAGGTGTAATTTTTGAAAATAATTCTGTGGGGTGTGAATTAACTTTACGTGAACATTATTTTGCCGCTCAAAATCTGCAATTAGGGGCTGTAAAATCTGCATTTCTGACTGCGAACCCCAGGTTGAGTATGTTATTTCAGGCGTATAGTGTTTTTGCGTGCAACCGGTTGTTAATGCGCAAAGACAAAGTATTGTAATAAAAAAAACTAAAAATCTTTTCATATTATTATAGATTTATCAGTGGCTGCATTTTGTCTTTAGAAACGCTGACAAGCGCTTTATAATTGTCAGAACGAACAAGGTAAATATCTGCGCCTTTTTTCTTTTCTGTTAATCGTGTGTGGACAAATGATTGGTCCATGTTGCTAAACGAGTGGATGAAGAAGATTTCGTCTTTTATATAACCGACAAGTGCAACTTCGTTTTCGTAGCGTATGAGGTAAAAACCTTTTGTTTTGGATATTTTGGCTTGATTGATGAGAGTTGGTTCAATTGGTTTTGTGGCGTATGATTCATTAATTTCGATGTCAGACTCAATACTTGCTTCAAGGTTTTCTTTGTCCGGTGCAAACGAGTACATTTCATCTACCGCTGGTTCTATGTCTGAAATATCGTTAAAGTTGTACGCTTGTGGTGCAAGTGTTTCAGGCTCGGGGGTACCGTTGGGCTGGCTCGTTGCGTATATATCATACGTGTTCGGGTCGGGTTCGGTAAATTGTTCTGTTTGTGCGGACGAGACTTGATTTTGCGGCGCGGTACCGGCTTGTGCGTCGTTTGATATGCCGTAAAGATTTTCTATATTTTGTTTGCGCAACGATTCTTCTCTTTGTTTATCCGCAATTCGTTGAGCTTCTTCTTGGTCTTTCATATATTTGTATTTTTCTTGCCATGAAAGGTCTTTAATTTCTTCTGGAATCACTGATTTATCCTCATCATACAGGTGTATTTTATGTGAAGTTTGTTTTTGGTATCTTTTTGCGGCTGTTTTTAGGAGTCTGTTCAATAACGCGCCGAGCATGATTATTAGAGCGATTAACGCTAATAGTGGTGTGTATTTGTTGTTTTTAACTGCTCTTGCAGTGTTTAGAACTTTGCGTTTGATAGCTTGTTTTGAGATGTTTTTGATAGAATGTTTTTTCTCAGTTATGTTTTCTGAAACAGGTTTTGTTGTTGCTGTTTCTGCGCTAATAGGTTGTTGTACTGCATTGTTGTCTGTGCTAATTGGTTTAACATCAGGCATTGGTTCAGTAACAAGCGGTGGTATCTTTTGAGCTTGTTGCGCCGTTGGTAATACTGGATTTAGCGGTTCTTGTGTTTTAACTGGCTGAGCTGGCTTGTTATAAGCGATTTGTGTAGGTTTATTAACAGGTTTTTTAGCCGTTGTATATTTTTTGGATGTACGGTATTTTGTGGATTTAGCAGGTCGCTTGTAAGTTGGCGTATGCTTTGGTCTAAGCTCGTTTTCTGCCAACTGTAAGGAGTCATCGCGTTCGAGTTTGTCAATCAAGTCATCTTTTGCGATTTGAGTTGTAATATAAGAGGAGTGCGCGTTAAAAATTACAGGGCGTGTAGTTTTTATAGATATTTTAGTGTAACCGTTAGAGTTGTCTTGGTTAAAATATGGTACGAGCTTGACATTTGCATTACGCACATTAAGCGAATTAATTGAACTTACGGAGGAGAGTGCGTTGTAGGTTTCGGGTAAAAGAATGTTGTACTCGTTATCGGTCTTGTAAATAACTTTAATTGGGTCGGTGTAAGGTTTTTCGAACACAAGAAGGACGCTGACGCGGTTGTCTGGTGTTTGTGACAATTCAACATTCAGCAGGTTGTTTTTGTAGCGAGATTCAATCGCTGTCGAACTTATCGACCCGATAAAAAATAACGCTGTAATTATTAAATATGTTATGAGTTTTTTCATGCCAATTTAACGATACACGTGATATTAAAATTTTAACACAATAATATTATGCTGTTCATTCAGGGGGTATTATTTTACAATTCTTATTTTAAGCTCGGGGTCAATAAAAGATTGATGTTCCTCGCAAATTCTTTCTCCATAAGTTAAAACGGGTATTCCTGGCGGATATGGAGTAACAATTTGCGCGCAAGTTTTTCCGATGGCGTCTTTAAGAGAAACTTCAATACAATCCGCGTTGTAGGCTTGTTGTAAAGAAGAATTCATAATTTTTGGGGGTGGCATTTCGTGTTCAAGTTCAGTTATTTCGCGGTTTTTAGATATTTTTTCAATATATTTAAGCGCATTAAACAATTTTTTTAATTTTTTTTCAGTTGTGCCTATTCCGCATAAAAAATTCAGCGCCATCTTATGCTGAATTTCGCATTCCAGCTTGAATTTTGAGTATAAAATTTGAGCAGTTTCTTCTGCTGAAATTCGGCAAGGTTTAACGAGAATTTTGGTGATGTCGTTATTTTCAGTAAAAAGTTTTATGTGCTCAAATTGTTTTGCTTTGTGAATTATTGTAGAGATGTTGTCTATAAGCTTTTGTAAGGTTTTACGTCCCTTTTCGGACTCCAAAAATTTAACCGTTTCTTCAATATTTGCCATTAACGCAAAAGATGGAGATGTTGTGGAAATTACGTTTAGCGCTTCCAGCAACCGGTTTTGCGCAATTTTTGAATTTTTTGCGAGATGCACGAGAGCAGCAGGGTTAACCGCTCCGCATGTTTTGTGCAAGGATTGCACTGAAGCGTCTGCGCCAAGCTGTATTGCCGGTATCCCAATTGTCTTATCGAAATTGCATAATCCGCCATGCGCTTCGTCAACGATAAAAATCATGTTGTGTTCTTTGCATATAGCGGAAATCTTTTCTACATTTGAGATTGCGCCATCGTATGTCGGTGAGGTTATGATTAAGCATTTCGCGTTTGGTTCGGTTTCTATAGCTTTTTCAATTTCAGCCGCCGTAATTGATGTATAAATTCCAAATTCTTTGTTAAAGTTCGGGTAAATCCAAACAGGGTCTGCGCCGGTGAGAATAAGCCCATTGTGCACGGATTTATGGCAATTTACGGCGCATATCACTTTATCACCTTTTTTAAGAGTGGCAAGCATTAGAGCTAAAATGCCTTGAGTTGCGCCATTTGTCAGCATGTGCGTAAACTCAGAATTGTATATTTCGCTTAGTTCGTTTTCCAACTCCAAAATACAGCTCTCGGGCTCATTTAAATTGTCTAAACCATCGACTTCGGATAAATCTAATCCATAATATTTTTCCCCTAACACGCTTTTAAATAGTGGCTTTTGGGCATGTGATGGTGTTGTAAAATATAATATTTTTTTCTTTTTTAGTTGTAATATTTTTTTTAAAAATTTCATTTTTATGTATAATGTTTATGTCTCAATTTTATTATACACAAAATGGATGTTTATGGACGAAAATACAGCAAAAAATCGTATAGATGAATTAATTCAACTCTTGAATAAATACAGCCGATTGTATTACACGCAGGATGTTTCGGCGGTTTCTGATTTTGAGTATGACACGCTTTATTCTGAATTAAAAACTTTAGAGCAGAAATATCCGAACTTGGTGCGCGAAGATAGCCCCACAAAGCGCGTTGGAGATGAAACTCTGGACTCATTTGCTCAATATACCCACAAAAATAGGTTGTATAGCCTTGATAATACTTATTCTTACGACGAATTGCGCCAGTGGTATAAAAAAATTTGTGACGAATTCCAAAAAGAGGACATCGAGCTAGTTGCAGAGCTAAAGATAGATGGGTTGGCAGTTTCGCTTGTCTATGAAAATGGGCTTTTAAAAATTGGTTCTACAAGGGGAAATGGCGTAGTTGGTGAAAATATTACCTCGAATATTCGCGCGATAAACGCAATCCCGCTTTCGCTTAGCGATAAAAAAGTTTCAGTAGATGTGCGCGGCGAGGTTTACATGCCGTATACCTCGTTTGAGACACTAAATGAAACAGCAAGAGCCACTGGGCAGAAGATATTTGCAAATCCTCGTAACGCAGCCGCAGGAACGCTAAGACAACTTGATTCTAAAATCGTTGCCAGCCGCGGGCTTTCTATGTTTTCTTATGCTGCAATTTTTGACGATGCTGCTTTTCAGCCTAAAACTCATTATGATACCCTCAAAAAGCTTGCAGAATATGGATTAGTTACTAATCCGAATACAAGACTTTGTAAGTCTGTTGAGGATGTTATAGATTTTTGTCGTGAGTTTGAAACAAGGCGTTTTGAGCTGAATTATGCAACTGACGGTGTTGTCGTAAAAGTTAATGAGTTGGCAATTCAAAACGCATTGGGGTTTACTGCTAAATCGCCCAAATGGGCTACTGCATTTAAGTTTCCACCCGAAGAAATGACTACGCGCCTGCTAAAAATAGAAAATGGTGTCGGTAAAACCGGTGCAATTACACCGGTGGCAGTGCTGGAGCCGGTTAATCTCGCTGGAAGTGTTGTAAAGCGGGCGTCTTTGCACAATTATGACGAGGTAAAGCGCTTGGGCGTGATGATTGGCGATTACGTGCGTATTAAAAAAGCGGCAGAGATTATTCCTAAGGTTATTCAGGTCGAGACGGAAAAGCGTGATGGCTCTCAAACTCCAGTTGAGCCGCCAGAGGTCTGTCCTATCTGTCACTCAAAGCTTTTTGTGCCAAAAGGTGAGGTTAACTTGTATTGTCCAAACCGTGAAAATTGTGAGGCTCAAATCGAGTCAAAGATTGAATTTTTTGTTTCAAAAAGCGCTTTGGATATTGATGGAGTTGGCTCCCAGCTTGTTAAAACGCTCCTTGAAACTGGATTAATAAAAGATTCCGCCGACCTTTTTGCGCTAACAAAAGAGGATTTACTTTCCCTGGAAGGATTTCAGCAGAAATCGGCAGCTAATATTATTAATGCTATTCAATCTAGTAAAAGCCCTTCATTGGCACGGTTTTTGACCGGATTAAATATAAAGCATGTCGGGAAAGAAACTGCAGAATTAATTGTTGGGTATTTTGATTCGTTAGATAGGTTGAAAAACGCATCACAAGAGGAGTTAAGTGCAATTGATGGGCTTGGAAACAAGATTGCGCTTGCGATTGTGGATTGGTTTAATGACCCCGCAAATTTGAACCTGCTTGATAAGTTTAAAGAGCTTGGCGTTGAGCCTAAAAAGCCTGAAAAAACAACTGTCTCTGACAAATTCGCAGGAAAGACTTTTGTTATAACAGGCACGCTTTCGCGTCCTCGGGCTGAGTTTGAAAAAATAATTAAAAGCATGGGCGGAAAGACTTCGTCCTCGGTGTCAAAAAATACATCCTTTGTGCTTGCTGGAGATAGCCCAGGGTCAAAGCTCTTGAAAGCTGAGAAATTAAATGTTAAAATTTTAACTGAGGATGAATTTTTTGTTCTAATCTCAACTCTGGAAACGCCGGAGCAGTAGTGATAAGGGAAGGCAGGATTAAATAAATGAAAAATAAATGTACCGTTATACATATTGATGGATTGCGTGGCATGCTAATCTTAGGATTTATCATTATGTGCTCGCTTGCTGGATTTATTATTTTCCCAGCATGGTTGTGTCAGCATGGCTGGAACTTTGTGGCTGCTTTCGTTGACGGCATGCCGCTTATGGAGCTTAAGCATGGGGCGCTTTTGTGGCTAATTATTGCGCTTATTTCGTATGTTACTTTGTTCGGAAAATTAAAGGTCTCTTTTGTTTCGGCAAAAGAAGAATCGGTTAATCCTCATTATGCAAATTACACGGCTAATCGTGAAATTTTGGAAGAACTTGAGCATAAAATACGCGAAAAGTTAAAAGAAACGGATAACAGCGAAAACGACGAGTTAAAAAGTAAAGGAGAATAATATGATAAAATTAAAATTTTTTGCGGCGTTAACGCTGTGTGCGATTGTAGCCGGATGTTTTACAGCGGTTGTTGCAGAGCCTGGTTATGTTTCTGTTTCCAGCTCTTTGACAAAAGAAGTTGACCCAAACCGAGCAGAGGTAACTCTTTACATCGAAACCACTGAAAAAACTGCGCAAAGTGCTTCTGAAAAAAATAAAACTGTAACAAATGCAGTTATTGCAGCTGTAAAGCCGGAAATTTCTGGCACAGATTCAATTAGAACTTCGGCATTCGTAGTTCGCCCGGATTATTACCGTACAAAGGACAACAAAAGAAGTATAAACGCTTATGTAGCAACAAATTCTATCTATGTTGTAACTTCAAATATTCAAAATTCTGGTAAAATAATTGATTTGGCGCTAAAAGCCGGCGCAACGCGCGTTGATAGCTTTAATTTGACGCTTGATAACCCAAACAAGTATTGTACAGAAGTTATTCAAGATGCGGTTAAGGACACTCAGTATAAGGCGGGTTCTATCGCAAAGACGCTAGGAACGTCTATTTTAGGTGTAAAATCTATCAATACATCCTGTAATGCAAATCCAGCGAGCAATTCCGCTTATAGATTGTATGCAAAAGCAGCGATGGCAGATGCTGCAGGCACAGAAGAAACGTCTGTAGTGCCTATCGAGGCGGGAAAAATTAAAGTTTACGCAAACGTAAATGCAAGTTACAATCTTAAGTAAAATTACTGTAAACACAATCAGAGAGACAATATGCAGACGACACCAAAGGCGTTGAGGCTACATATCGGGATTTTTGGGCGGACAAACGTCGGAAAATCAACGCTGATAAACGCTTTAACCAATCAATATACGGCAATAACCTCACCCGAGGCTGGAACAACGACTGACCCAGTCGAAAAATCAATGGAAATGCAACCAATTGGACCTGTTACAATTATAGATACGGCAGGGCTTGACGACACTTCCGAGCTTGGGCGTCAACGTGTTGAAAAAACTTTGCAAATTCTTTCTAGGTGTGATATTGCGGTGATGGTGTGTGATTATCGTGGCTGGGGCGTATTTGAGACAGATTTGTTTGCGAGGTTGAACGCGGCGAAAATCCCGGTTGTTGCGGTAATTAACAAGCTTGATATTAAATATATTTCGCAGAAGAATTTTAATAAAATCAAAGAGTATTGTCCTGAGCCGATTTTAACAGCGTTGACGCAAGAACCTGAACAAAACAAAGCCGTAATAACTCTTTTGAAAGAGCAATTAGTAAAATATTTGCCCGAGGATTTTTTTGCCACCCAAAGCATAGTCGGGGACTTGATTTCGGCGGGTGATACTGTCGTGCTTGTTACTCCTATTGACAAAGAGGCACCTAAGGGGCGCTTAATTCTGCCCCAGGTACAGGTTTTGCGTGATATTTTGGATAATGATGCAAAAGCCGTTGTTGTTAAAGAAAATCAGTTGCAAAGCGCGTTGGATAATCTTAATGCCCCGCCAAGTCTTGTGGTTACGGATTCTCAGGTGTTTGACCGAGTTGCGGCGGTTGTTCCACCATTTGTGCGGCTAACCTCGTTTTCTATCCTTTTTGCGCGACTTAAGGGCGATTTGCATTCGTTTGTGAATAATGTTAATGTGTTAAATTTTTTGCCCGCGCAGTCGCGAATTTTGATTGCCGAAAGTTGTACGCACCATCCGATTGAGGATGATATTGCGCGTGTAAAAATTCCTAAAATGTTACGCGAAAAAACGGGCAAAGATTTTGTTTTTGAATATGTGCGTGGCTGTGATTTCCCGCGTGATTTGGCGCCGTATAAACTTGTAATTCATTGCGGCGGCTGCATGACCAATCGGCGTGAAATTTTGTCACGAGTTTATCGCGCGAATTCTCAAAATGTTGCTATAACAAATTATGGCGTAGTAATAGCTTTTTGCAAAGGGATTTTGGAGCGAAGCACAGAAATTTTTACAAAAAATTTGTAACATAACTTTACAAAACGTCCAAAATGCGCAATTTACATGAGTTTTTTGTTTTTATTTACATGAGAGAGTACCACACGAGGAGAATCATGGGCTACGCAATATTTGCAGCACGAAAATTAATGCTCACCAGTCGGATAAGTAATCTGAATTTCCGGATTATGTGTCTGTCTCAAAAGCAACAATCATTGGCTGACCAGTCGTCTATGATGCAGCAAATGATGGGTTCTTCAATGGGTGGTAGCATGTTCGGTAACATGTTCGGTAACATGTTCGGCATGGGCAACATGTTTGGTATGGGTGGCAACATGTTCGGCATGGGTAACATGCTTGGTATGGGTAACCTGTTTAACCAGTTACAGAATAATGAAGATTTCAAAAATTATTTGGCACTGTCGCAGCAGATGCAAGCTTATGGGCAGTCTTGTCTTTATTCTGTAAACCAAAAAGAAAAACAAATTGAAATGGAAATGAAACGACTGGAAACACAATTAAACGCAGCGACAAAGGAACTGGAAAAAGTCGAACAGGCAGAGGAAAAACAAATCGATCGTTCAACGCCAAAATATGCTTAGTAAACCAAAATATAATAAAAAAGCCGCCTTCGGGCGGTTTTTTTATTGATAGTTGAGCGTTCACTTTGCGTAGTTATTGTACGTGTTGCATAATTCTGTAGGTGCCCTGGTGGAACTTATAAAAAATTAAATTTCTCTACGACCTTCCAGCGCGCGTATAAGTGTAATTTCATCGGCATATTCTAGGTCGGCTCCAACTGGTAGCCCAAAGGCTATTCTGGTAACTTTTAGTCCGAACGTCGAAAGCAGTTTGTTTATGTACAAACTAGTGGTTTCGCCTTCAATGGATGGCGGAATTGCAAGTATAATTTCTTTGATTTCGCTCGCTGCAGCGCGAGTAAGGAGTTCTTTTATTCGTATGTCCTCAGCGCCAATGCCGTCCATTGGTGAAATCAGCCCTTGCAAAACGTGATAAAGCCCGTGAAATTCGTTTGTGCGCTCTATTGCAAGCAAGTCTTTAGTTTCCGCTACTACGCAAATAACTGAACGGTCGCGACGCGGTGAGGAGCATATCTCGCAAGGGTTTTGCTCGGACATGTTAAAACAAACGTCGCAGCAATGTATTGTACGCTTTGCTTCTGCAATCGATGTTATAAATTTTTCGACCTCTTTATCCGGCAATTTGAGCACATGCAAAGCTAACCGCTGGGCAGACTTTGGACCTATGCCCGGCAATTTTTGAAAGCTTTCTATCAGTGCGGCTAATGGTTTTGTATACATTAAAATAATCCGGGGATTTTTATACCGCCAGTAAGAGATTTCATTTTAGCTTCCATTCGCGCTGACGCTTCATTTGAGGCGTTATTGATAGCAGTAGTGATAATATCTTCAAGCATTTCTACTGTATCATCGTCGACTGCGTCTGGATTTTCTGGGTTTATCGCTGCTTTTGTTAGTTTTATTTCTTTAAATTTACCTTGTCCATCGCATGTAACTTTTACAGCGCCGCCAGCAGATTCACCTGTTATTGTTTGTGCAGCAAGCTCAGATTGCGCTTCTTGCAATTTCTTTTGCATTTGCTGTGCTTGTTTCATCATATTTCCCAAGTTCATCATAAAAATAATCTCCCTAAAATCTGTCAGTATAATTATTATAAGCGGAAATAACTTAATATGCAAGAACACAAACTGAAAAACGAGCTTAGGTTGTAAGCTCGTTTTTTATATAATATCAATTGTAAATTGGTTCAAATATTATCTTGAGAATTCTACTAATGCTCTAACTGAGCGCGCTGTGTCTCTAACAGCTTCATCAGAGTGCAAATTCATAGTATCTTCAAGAATTCTTATGGCTTCTGTTTTATCAGAAAGTGCGAGAACTTCGTTAATCGAACTCATTGCAACTCTTGTTGACAAATCGTGAATACCTTTGCCTTTTTCAATTAAAGCAATTTTCAATGAGTCATGCGTGTTTCTTCTAATCAAAGCTTGAGCAGTTTTTTCTCTAATTTCATCAATTGGTGAATTAGTTCCAATTTCGTTTAGGATTCGAATAGCATTTTCTGCATCTTCGTGTCTTGACAAAGCTTCTATAATATTGTTAATTCTGGATGTATTCATATTCGCCTCCTATCCTGCTAACTCAGCTTTTAACATGTCTTCTAGCTCATGAACAGGTCGTTTCATAAGATTATTTACACTGTACTGATTATTGTTAAATTTTTCACTTACAAATCTTGTCATTTCGTTTAAATCAAATGTGATTTCAGTATTTTTAGCTTGTTCCCACCAGTTTGAAACGTTGTCTCTAACTCTGCGCCCAAAAGAAACTACTGAGTTTAATCTTGATTTAATTGCGCTGTTAAATGAGTTGATGTTGCCAACTACAGCTGACATAAACATTTTGCCTCTTTCACGAATTCCAACACCTGCATTTTCTTTGGTTGCTGTTGTTTGGAAAACATCTGCCTGAATCATGTTGCCTTTAAAGCTTATGCCAAAAGGATTTGAAGAATGTCCTTGCGTGTTGTTTTTTGATTCAGATTTCAATAATTTAAAAACACCAACTCCATTGGTATTAAAGCTTATTTTTGTCATATTCTTTACCTACTCTTTCTGTGTGACTTAACTATCTAAATTTATCATAATGAGAAATACTGGAAATCAACCGAACAGTGTAATTAGGATGGTTTTCTGTTGAACTTTAGTTTAATAAAGTTGCATATTGTAACAAATTTTTCATATACTTGCTAAAACTAGCAATTTTTTTGTAAAATTATACTTATTATAATTGTGTGAATAATGTGTAAAAATTATTTTAGTAGGAGTGTTAAATGTATAGTCCTGAACTGATGAAATTCCTCTTAAATTACAATAAGGAAGAAGTGAAGCCTTCTAAGAAAGTTTATAATTTAAAAAATGGTAATTGTGCTTTTGCGCCAAAAAGACTTGCAACTGTAAAAATTACAGTAAAAAGCCGCTAGGTTCGCGTACAAATAATACACTATTAAATATATGTTTTGTTCGTGCTATGATAAATGCTCTAAGTGTTGTAGCTTGTAGTTTTGCGAGTTGCGCACAAATAGTTGATGTTTCATTGGGAGGTATAATTAGAGGATTATGCGTACGTATACGGCAAAATTTGAGAAAGTTGATTTTGATAAGGTTCGTTCTTTTTTTGAGGAGCGAAACGCTGAGTTTGGAGAGCAACAGTACGCAGTTTTTCGTGCAAAAATTCCGCAATGTGTTGGGATACTTTTTGAGAGTGGAAAGTTCGTTTTGCAAGGTAAAGACGTGAGCGAAGTAGCTGCGGAATTGCAATCGGAGTTGCCTTTTCAGCAGCCAGTTCAAAAGCAGGCTACAAAACCTCAATTGAGCGAGCTGTCACTTTCTGAAATTTCTACTCGTCCGCATATCGGTGTTGACGAATCCGGAAAGGGTGATTTTTTTGGACCGCTGGTTATTGCTGGTGTTTTGGTTGATGAAGAAAATTCTAAAAAATTTACAGAAGCTGGCGTGAAAGACAGCAAAAAGCTTTCTGATGAAAAAATCTTAAAACTAGCGAATTTGATTAAGGCGAATTCCGTTCACTCAATTGTTGTTGTCGGCAATGAAAAATATAACGAAATTTATGCAAAATTTGAAAATTTGAATAAACTTCTTGCGTGGGGGCATGCTCGCGTAATAGAAAATGTTCTCGAAAAGCGCTACTGTGACTACGCGCTCTCAGACAAATTTGGAAATGAATATCTTATTAAAAATGCACTTTTAGAAAAAGGTAAAACTATTACATTGGACCAACGGACGCATGGTGAGGAGGATATCGCGGTTGCAGCTGCGTCTGTTCTTGCGCGTGCTGCTTATGTGAACAAAATGCAAGTGCTTAGTCGTCAATATGAAATCGTGTTGCCCAAAGGCGCATCAGATGCTGTTTTGCAAGCAGGGAAAAATTTTGTGCAAATGTACGGCAAAGAAAAACTTAAAGCTGTCGCAAAAATTCATTTTAAAACGTTCAATCAAATTTAGTTTCGCAACAAAAATAATCTGATACTACTGCAAAAATAAAAAGCCCCTGAAAAATCAGGGGCTTTTTATTTTGTTAATATTAATGTTGTTTTACCCTACCAAACCAGCGTCATCTTCTTCCGAAGCTTTAACCATAATGGCATGCTCAACTGGATTTTCTTTTTTTACAGAAACATCAAAATTGTAGTCGTCAAAACCGAAGTCATCTTTGTTTTTTCTTGATGCACTTTCGTCTACAAGTCTTTTTGCAAGGTCTGCAATTTCATATACGAGTTGATATCTGTTTTCAGTTTTTTCGTTTAAATCCCAAGCAATTTTTATAATTTGGTTCATTACATTCTCCTAGACTGCTATTTTACCATAGAAACAATATACTATAGTAAAAAAATATTTTCAAGTAAAATTAAATTTGTCCGACAGAAATATTTTTTACGCCAGCGTTACGAGCTTCGTCCATAAGCTTCACAAGTGCGCCATGGGTTGCCTCGGCATCCGATTGAATCATCAGTCCGTCAGGATATTGGGTCATGGCGTCTTTTATTACTTTTCCAATCTCTTGTGTTGCTACCACTGAATCGTCTATAATATACTGTCCGTCAGCGCTTACAGTGACTATAAGTATTTTAGAGTCTTTTACCTGCTCGGCTTCTACATTTTCAGGAACGGTAAGGTTCAGACCTTGCTGGTCAAGCAGTGGTGCGATTACCATCATGATAATCAAAAGTACCAAAAATATATCGGTAAGCGGTGTTATGTTTATTTCGTTAAAACAATCTCGTTGTCTAGAAGTCATATTTTACCCCTCAATCGGAATATTTACGCGTGGATGGTTGTTTTCAGGTAAGGACGGCATGGTGGGCGCAGCTCCAGAATAATTTTCGCCCTCAGTTGTTTCTCTAAGTTCTTCCTGAGCTTTTTTTGATAAGGGTTCGCCTGCAACTATGAGCTTTTCAAAACCAGCATCTTGCGCAGCATTCATGACACTCATAATTTCTTTGCTTTTGGTGTCTTTGTCTGCTTTTACGACAACTTCTTTTTTCTCTAATGTTGGTTTAAGCTGCTCGAGTTCACTCACAAGTGCTTGCGGATTTATAGGCTTGCCATTTACATAAAATGAGCCGTCCTTGGTTATAGCAATTGTTGCATTTTTTTGCTCTATAGAAATTCCGCTATTGATTTCTGGTACCGATATGGAGTTGTCAACCGATTGAAAGGTTGGTGCGACAACCATCATGATAATTAAAAGCACCAAAAAAATGTCTGTAAGCGGTGTTATATTTATTTCTGTAAACAGGGCGTCTTTGCCCTTATTGGTTTTCATTGCCATAGTAAATTACCTGATTTTATTATTTGTTGTTAGATTGCAATATTTGATTGCGATGCGGTAGTTGGTTCGTCTGAGCTATCAGCAAAACTCAAGAATAAGAGTTTAATAAGTTGAAAGTCGTCTTCGTAGCGTTTAACCGTTGATTGAAATAGGTTGTAAAGGATTACGGCGCAGATTGCAACGCCCAAACCAAACGCGGTAGCTATCAACGCTGAGCCAATTCCCATTGCAACTGCGGCTGATTGGTTTCCTTGGGTTGCCAAATCTTGGAACGTGTAAAGAATTCTGACAACTGTACCAAACAAACCTAAGAATGGAGCAACCCCGCCAATCGTACCAAGTATCGTGAGGTGGCTTTCGAGTTTTCTTGTTGCTAAGTTTGCTGCGATATCAAAAGACCGTGAAAAGCCGCTTTTTTGTTCGGCAAAAATTCTAACAGCTTCTTCTGAAACTTCCCCAATAACACCGCCGAGTTGTTCACTTAAAGTTTGTGCAGTCGCTAAATTGCCGCGAGCAAGCTCTTTTTGGAGTTTTGGAATGAATTGAACGACGTCGCGTTTGTTTTTTGAATAGAATGCGAATCTGTTAAGTGCAACTGCAACAACAAGAATCGAGCATATCAAAATTGGGAGCAATACCGGCCAGTCCAATTTGATTGAGTGTAGTAATAATTCCATAGTTTTATCCTCATCTTTCTAATTAATTTAGTATCTTGAGCCACCAAATACATTATAGTCAAATGTAAATTGTATATCCACGCTAGAGCCTCTAAACTCTGGCGGTAATGGCTTAAATGGTGCTGTTAACTCAACGGCTGAAATAGCGGCTTTGTCTGCAGCTTGAATTCCTGACGATTTGCTTACCCTTACGGAAAGCAGCCGTCCATCTTTTGCAATTTTAAATAGAAGCACAACACGTTTTGATTCGTTTCCTTTAGGTGGATCCCAGTTCATTTTTATACGTCGTTGCAATTCTCTCATATAAGGTCCAAAATCTGGCTCTTTTATAGCATCAATACCTGGACGCCCATTAGGATTCCCTGGACCAGGATTTCCGGCTTGTCCATTACCATATTGTCCGCTCGAAAATCTTCCGCTGCCAGAAGAACTGCCACCAGATGACGGTGTAAAGCTTGGTGCTGGTCTACCAGCGCCTGTGCCGCTAGAAGTTGTGCCCGTACCGGCTCTAGTTCCAGTTACTGGACCACCGTAAGAGCCTGCAAGTTTTGGTGCTGTTGTTTTAGGAACAGGAATTTGCATGGTGCTTTTTGGCGTTTGCGTAACTTTTGGCGTTGATAACTGCGGTGCCGGTCTCGGTGCTGGCGGAGTGGGGTGGGGTGTTACGTGCTTTGGCGCAGGTTCTTGCGGTTGCGCTTTGGGTTGAGGCTTAGCCGTGGGTTTTGCCTGTTGCGCTTGTTTCTTTTGCATTTGTTTGACTAAGTCCTGAGTTGGATTAGCTTGTTTTTTTGCCTGCTGTTTTTTCGTGCCTGCTGGGTTTGGTGCTCCAGGAGCGGGAGAAGGTTCGACCTGTGGCTTTTTGGGGTCATGAATTCCTCCAGCACGGGTATTTCTATCCGCACGATTTTTTGTATTTTTGTTAATAGGCATTGCTTCTGGATTATTTACCAAAACAAACTCTATGTCGCGTTGAGGCGTTTCTGGTTTTTTTAGTAAATCAAAGCTTACCCCCAAAATTGCCAGTATAAAAACTATTATCCAGGCTGTGATTGCTGTAGCTGGATGTAGAAGTGTGGAAATGATTATCGATTTTTTGAGTGTCAAACCGTCTTCTTTTTGTGAATAAACTTTGGGAACTGCGCTTGTTATTTGTTCCCGTTTGTCATCTTCTTTTGTATTTGAAATTTTTCCTAATGTTGTCATGTTTTCCCAAGTCTTCTGTTTTGATTTTATATTCTTTTAAAGGATACTTAAAAGTGCAATAATTGTTAACCCCCAAAAGGATTAGTACCTGTAAGTTGAAGTTGAATTAACAGTTACAGGTTGGTCAAGTTGTATTGCAATATTTGTATTTGAAGGGATGACGATGTCTCCACCTTTGTCGAGCATTGACTTCGTAACACCAACTCCGCCACCAATCGCAGTACCTAGTGCTGCACCTTTGCCAATGCTACCTCCAGAAATTGCGCTCATAACAACTCCTCCGACAGCCCCTGCGGCGGCACCTGCAGCTGCATCTTTAGTGTATGTTTTGGTTGTATCTTTTGTGGTTGCTCCTTTAAGTGTGCCAGTAGCGTCGGTAGTTTTTATTTGTCCAGAAATTGGTATCATTTGTCCGTATGGTGACACAATGCTGGTAAATTTGATTTTAAGTTGCCCGTTTCTACCTGCAAAAGAAGCTTTTTTCAAACTTATTACTGTTCCGTTAACAACGCTACCCGCTGGCGCGATGAGCTTGTTGTTATAATAATAATCCTGGGTGAGCATGCAAGTTACGGCTTGACCGAGAAATAAAGTTTGAGTGTTAAGTTCACTAGTTGTAACAGCATGGATAGACGCGCCTGCAGGTATTGTAAAAACAGCCCCATGCAAGGTCGTTTGTTGTTTTACGTATGAATTTGATGATTGGTATGGTTGATATGCCAACGCAGGTGCTGCTATTAAAACGACGAGTAATGCGCTTAATATTTTATTTTGCATTCATGCTCCTCCCATTTATACAAAATATTATATAACAATTTAAAAATTTAGGCACTAATCTTCTACAACAATAGCATTAAAATTTTCATTAAGTACTAGAACAAGCTCTGCACCTGATTTAATAACAAGGTGATTACCGAAAAATCTTTTAGGTCCAGGAACGTATTGCAGAACTCCTCTGTGTACATGCGGGTATGTTATAAAATGGGGCATTCTTGCGTATTCTAGCGGTGGTGTTAGTTCTCCACCAATCGTTACTTCTCCTTTGTAGGTAACGTAGGCGTCAACAGGAAATTCTGTTTTGTTAGGGAGGGTAAGTTTTGTTATTTTGAGTTTTAAGGCTGCATTTGTACCTTGAACAGGTTCATTTAATTCTTCAATGTAGCCGGAAAAGATGCTTTCTTTTGGAACAACTTTTGATTCCCCACACCACACGTCATTTGGAACAATAAATGTTATTTCGTCGCCCTCGTCTGCAGTCGCAGTGGAAATCATTCGTTGGTTAACAATTTTTATGAATGTACCTTTTTGTAAAACTAATGGCGAAAAATTCCTAAGCTCTGGTAAGTCATCATCAAATGAAAATGCCGACAAAGGTATAAATAATAATAAAAATAATGCCAAAATAATTTTCTTCATAATTTGTATAATAATACTTTCTAAACAAATTGCAAACTTTTTGATATTTTTTTAAAATTTATTATTATAAATAGTATGAGTAACTTTTTTAAAATATTAATAGGAGCATGCCTAATTTCGCTAGTGGCGAGACCTTGTTTTGCGTCGAATGACTATGAACAGTTATACAATGCAGCAGAAGTCCCTAAAATAAAACTTATGCATGACCTTGACCCATATCAAAATGAAGATTACTATAATTACGCCTGGGCGCCGTATCCGTTGTTTAGAACGGCAACTACTTTATATTTTAAAGAAATTACAATTCCGCCGGGGTATTATCTTTTGGCAGCAAGAACAATAAAAGATAAGGATTATATCTTTTTTAAAGAAGCAGGAAAGGTAAAATACATTGTACCGGTGATTGAAACGGGTGTTGTGTTGGAGGATTTTTATAAGCGTCAAATGCCTGAGCCTCAGCTGACGAAACCTCAAAAGATGAAAAAGAAAGCCGGAAATTTTATGTCGAAGATATTTAAAAATTCTTCAAAACAAGCGCCGCCAAGTTCTTTTATACAAGCGCAAAAGCTGGATGCGAATTTTCATGAGGTAATTTATTATTACGGAAATAAAAAATATACAATGTATTTTAGAACTACAAGTTTTTAATATACTTATTTTTGTATTTTTATTTTACAATTTACTTATACAACACAAAACGGAGAGAGAAATATGCTTATTGTAATGCGTCATGGCGCAACAGAAGAACAAATTAAAAATGTAGAGAAATTTATTGAAAATAAAGGTTTTGCAGCCCATATTTCGCATGGTGAGTTGCACACTGTAATAGGTGCAGTCGGTGGAAAAGTTATTGACCCTAGAGATATAGAGCTTTTAGACGGAGTAAAAGAAGTTATTAAAATTTCGTCTAGTTACAAGCTTTGTAGCCGCATGTTTCAGCCTGTTGATACAGTTATTGAAGTTAATGGAATTAAGTTTGGAGGAGAGCATGCCGGTGTGATTGCTGGACCTTGTACGGTTGAGTCTGAGTCACAAATGGATGCGGCAGCGTCAAAACTTTCATCTTATGGTGTAAAAATACTTCGTGGTGGCGCTTTTAAGCCTAGAACTTCACCATACGCTTTTCAAGGTTTAGGCGAAGAAGGGTTGAAAATTATTCGTCGAGTTGCTGACAAATATGGCATGGCAGTAACTTCAGAGGTAATGGAAATTTCACAAATACCGTTGTTTGAAAAATATGTTGATATTTTGCAAGTTGGTGCAAGAAATATGCAAAATTTCAATCTTTTAAAGGAACTCGGGCATGTGAGTAAGCCTGTAATGATTAAACGCGGTCTCTCTGCGACTATAGAAGAATGGCTTATGTCGGCAGAGTACGTGATGTCGGGTGGAAATCGTGAAGTTATTCTCTGCGAAAGAGGTATAAGAACTTTTGAGCGCGCAACTAGGAATACGCTTGACCTTTGTGCAATTCCGGTTGTCAAAAAACTCAGTCACTTGCCGATTATTATTGACCCTAGCCACGGAACAGGATTGAGGGATAAGGTTGCTCCTATGTCTAAAGCCGCAGTTGCAGCAGGTACTGATGGGCTTATGATTGAAGTTCATGATTGTCCGGAATGCGCATTGTGTGATGGCGCGCAATCTCTTTACCCAGAACAATTTAGCGAGCTTTATAAAACTTTAAAATTAATTGCTCCGATAGTTGGTAAAGATATTAATTAATAAGGTGTAACCGAAGTTATTACCAGAGCGCGTCTGGCATCATTCGTTCGTAAAACCAAATGTCAACACCATCATGCGTGTTGTCAAATTGGTCTTTTAAAGTTTCAGGAACACCTATTGCGCGAATTGGCAGGTTTAATTCTTTTGCGGCAGATTTTATTATTTCATACCCTCTTAAGACGTCATCTTTTGTCGTTTCGTCACCGAGATGTGTATTTGAAATTATTCCGGAAAACTTTTTCCAGGAACGTTTTTCCAGCCCCTCAGCAAACGTAACATATTCAATAATATTTTCTTTTGAAAATGTTTCAAACTTGGATGTATTTATAACAATAAAAATTTCCATGTTTTCTTCATTATCAATATCGTTAATTATATCGAGAGAATCGAGACCGCTGGCGCCATAACCTACATCAATAATTATGTCTCCAGAAACGCTAAGGCAATTAATTTGTTTTGAATTTACATAATTTGCAGCTTCGCCAAGCCCTTCATACTCTGGTTGTGTAATAACATTAATTCCGCGGTCTGTAAGTTTTTTTTCCAGTGGTCTCAAAGTGTATGCAGGTTCGACCGTATCTAAATCAACAAGTGTTATTTGTTTGCCTTGTTTTACAAATTGTAAAGCTCTGTTTAGTGATGTTTCTGATTTTCCGCTAGCATACGCGCCGGCAAAAACTTCTACTTTTCTCATATTTTCCCCCGATTTAATTCATTTTGTATTTTTATTTTATAACAAAATAATAATTTTTTTGTTAAATAGTTGTAATCGGTCAGAATAAATAGTAATATAAGTAAAGCTTAAATATTATGTTTAATTGAGGAAAGATATGAAAATTGGTATGAAAATCGCTATTGCATTGGGATTGGGAATTAAACGCAATGCACATATATTTGTTGGACTTGTTGCAGGGATGATTGTTGGGGCAGTTTTGCACACAAATATTGCAAATAATCATAACCCGCAGATTACTAGTGCAATAATGGCTGTTCTTAGTTTCATTGGACAAGCTTTCATAAGGCTTATTCAAATGGTTGTTATTCCACTTGTAATATCGGCAATCTTAATTGGTATTGCTAGTATTGGTGACAACAAACAGTTAGGTAAATTCGGTACAAAAATGATTTTGTATTATGGGATAATAACCGTTCTCGCTGTAACAATTGGTGCGGTGCTAGTTTGCGCATTCCATCCCGGAGTTGGGGTTCAATCCTTTATAAATAGTCAAACTTCGGCTGATATTCAGGCTCAGGTTGCAAATGAACTTGCTAACACGAAAGCTAATTTCTTAAACCAATTTTTGTTGTTTATACCGAAAAACCCTCTTGAAGCAATTGCAAAAGGTGATATGATTCCAATAATTTTGTTTACTCTCATTTTTTCAATTGCTCTTGCAAAAGTTGGTGATATTAATCGTCCGGTTGTGTCTTTCTTTGAGTCTGTTTTTGCAGCTACTATGAAAGTTACTGACTGGATTATGTTCTTTGCCGTTCCCGGTGTGTTTGCTTTAAGTGCTACTGCTGTTGCTGATTTTGGCATGTCTATTTTCGGTTCTATATCAAAACTTCTTGCAATATTGGTAGTTGGATTCTTAATTCAGCTTTTGGTTGTTTATCCAATAATGATGAAAGTATTTTCTAAAGTACCTGTAATGACATTCTATTCTGCAATTGCTGAAGCTATGATGGTTGCGTTTGGAACCGCAAGTTCTTCAGCTACGTTGCCTTTAACGATGGCATGCTGTGAAAGGCGTGGTATTTCGCACAAAGTATGTTCGTTTGTCCTGCCGCTCGGTGCAACTTTGAACATGGATGCCACTGCGTTGTTTCAAACGGTTGCAGTTATATTTCTTACGCAAGCTTATGGGGTGGATTTAGGTCTGTTCCAAATAGTCCAGATAGCCCTTTTGGCAATAATTGCATCTAGTACTTCTGCCGGAATCCCTGGCGCTGGTTTGATTACAATTGCGCTTGTTCTCAATGGTTTAGGATTAACTCCAGAGCAGCTAGTTCTCGGATTTGCCTTCTTAATGGCGTTTGAACGTATAATCGATATGTTGCGCACAATGGTGAATGTTACCTCAGACGCAGTTGTTGCGGCAATTATTGCTGATAATGAAAATGAAATTAATTATGATTTGTTGAGTAATCCAGAATCCTACAAAGAAGTAATCTAAAATGCAAAGAGTTATTGGCTTTTGGGGTTATCCGGCGTTAGATTTAATTGATAAATACAAAAAACTTTATCCAACTCATGAATGGATTGATTTGGATATTGATTTTGGCTATCCCAAGGGTGGCGTTTTGCCAGAGTCATATTGTAAAATTGTAAAAAACATGCTGTATAATGCAATTTATCTTAAAGACAAGATTGACGTAGTTCTTGCGCCAATTGGCAAAGAAAAATGTGATAGCGCCTGGTTTGCGGCAAAACTTTTAAAAGATATGGGATTTAATGTCGTTGAAACAGTTTACGAACAAACAACAACTAGAAATCCAATTTATATTTCAACTTCAAACTTGCCATTGCGAAAGAAATTTGAACTTATAACAGCAGATATAATTGAACAAAAACATCCTGTATTTGAGCAATCCATGCCCGAATTCGGTTTTTGGGGCGTTCCACCAAACGACCTTGGAGTACTTGAGCTTTTCCCTGATAATACACATGTGTACGGTTGGACGCGCTGTGTTGAAGCTGGAGTTCCTGCAGATATTGAGCTTGAGATGTATGTGGATGAAAATGTGCCTACAGTATTTTATGCGCAGGCTTTTTGTGCAAAAACTCAGTTGGCAAAATATCTTGCGGATAAATACAACGGGCTTTACGTTGATATTGATGATGTAGTAACAAATTCGGTTAAGTACAAAATAGAGGCCTTTATAAAGTTAAGATGATGTTATATGTAGATGCTGGTACAACGTGGTCGAAAGTTTGCGAGTTTTTTTCTGAAAATTCGTGCCAAAGTGACTTCGCAAAAAAATATAAAGATTTTTTAGTCAAACAAAATTCAAAGAAAAATTATTACATAATCCCTTCTGCTCAGCTAAAATCTTGCGCTGAGCGATTTGTGGCGGCTACTGGGCACATGTCAAAAATTAATCTTAAGTATGACAAAAATTACCTTAACGAGGTAATCGCGCTTTCAAAAGGCTTTTTGGCAAGTTTTTCAAACGATGGGTTGGTTTTGGATTTAGGTTCTAGGGATGTAAAATGGGTGCAATTTAAAAACGGAAAGTTCAAAGATTTGGACTGGAATAGTTCATGCGCTAGTGCAACTGGTGCGACCGTGGAAATGTTGCTAAAGTTTTATGATGTAAATGTCCAAGATTTAGAAGTTGTGGATGAGCGTTATAACATAACTTGCGGCATTTTCGGGTTGGAAAAAATTATGGACGATATTTCAAATGGGGAGCATGCTAATATTGCTATCTCAAAATTTATCCATGGAATTGCTTACAATGCGTGGTCTTTCGCCAAAAAACCTGATGAGATTTACCTTTCGGGTGGCTTTTGTGACAATAAATGCTTTGTTGACTCATTGTCAAAATATGTTAAGGTAAATAAACTTGGCAGGTTTGTATTGGTAGATGGATTGATTAGTGAATTTTCAGTTACCAATTGCCACAATTAAAACACAAGTTTATAATTAAGTAATGAAACAAACATTCAGCATGCCAAAATTATCTTTTGTTGTTACGTCGTATAACTACGCGCAATATGTTAGGGAGTGCATAGAAAGCATTCTAGAACAAACGTACCAAAATATTGAAATTATTATTGTAGATGACCATTCGCTGGACAAGTCTGTTTCTGTTATTAAGGAAATTATAGAAACAAATACTACAGGGAAAAAAATTACTCTCATAGAGCATAAGCGGACAAAAGGTCAGCTTGCCTCAATTATGGACGGCATAAGCGCTGCAAATGGTGAGTTTATTGCCTGCATTGATTCTGATGACAAACTTTGTCCCGAGTACGCGATTTCGCATATTAGTGTGCATCTTATGACTCCTTGTGCCCTTAGCGTGTGTGAATTAGTAGAGGTTGATGAAAATCTGACGCTGCATGCTATTAAATCACCCAATCTCCCTCAAGAAGGTTGTGGAAAAGTTATTGAAAATATCAAAATTAAGTTTAACGATATTCAAATGAAAAGCTCCATAAAAATTCTGGATAACAAGTCAAATTTCTTTGGCGGTTGGTGGTGGGCACCTACAAGCTGTGGTGTGTTTAGAAAAGCCGCAATTGAACCGTTTTTGGACTTTGATAGGTTGGATAACTGGCGAACCTCGCCCGACAAACTTTTATTTAACTTTTTGCATCTTACTGGCGGAAGTGTAAAAATTTATGAGCCGCTTGTCATGTACCGTAGGCATGGGCATAATGCCGGTGTCGGAACTCATGTTATTGGGAATATGCGCTATAACTCTGATGCGGCTAAAGCTCGCTACTTTAAAAATCAGGTTAATCTATACAAGGACGTTATTTACTTTTTTAAGAAGAATAAAAAGAGCCTTAGGAAAATATATTCGACAAAAAGTTACAATCAGATGCTTCGGCAAATTTACGCCTCAATTCCTAAATTAATACTTTATAAGCTTAAGCATTAATAAAGAAATATTAACAATTTGAGGTTAAAAATATTAATTGTATAATCAAAGTATAAAGAGTAATAGAGGAAATTATATGATAACACTTAATCAAAACGAAGGTTTAATCACTCAAATCATTGGTCCTGTTATTGACGTTGAGTTTGCAAGTGGTAATTTGCCAGAAATTTATGACGCACTCAAAATTACCTGCGATGATGGAGTTGTTGTTACTGCAGAAGTACAGCAACTTTTGGGCGAAAATAAAGTCCGCTCTGTCGCAATGTCGTCAACTGATGGGCTTAAAAGAGGCATGAAAGTTGTAAACACCGCAGAGCCGATTAAAATTCCTGTTGGAAATGCGATTTTGGGTAGAATTCTTAATGTTTTGGGCGAGCCTGTTGACAACGCTGGCAATGTCGATACTGATACGTATTTGCCAATTCACCGTGAATCACCGCTTCTGACAGAACAAAACACTGAAATTGAAATTCTTGAAACCGGTATCAAAGCTATTGACCTGCTTCAGCCATATCAAAAAGGTGGTAAGATTGGTCTGTTTGGTGGTGCAGGCGTAGGTAAAACCGTTTTGATTATGGAGCTTATTCACAATATAGCGGCTGAACACTCTGGTGTGTCTGTTTTTGGCGGTGTTGGAGAAAGAACGCGTGAGGGAAACGACCTTTACAACGAAATGAAAGAATCAGGGGTTATTGATAAAGTTGCGCTTATTTATGGGCAAATGAATGAACCGCCTGGAGCTAGAATGAGAGTTGGTCTTTCGGCGTTGACTGCAGCGGAATATTATCGCGATTACTCAAAGCAAGATGTTTTGCTGTTTATTGATAACATTTTTAGGTTTGTTCAAGCTGGTTCTGAGGTGTCTGCGCTTCTTGGACGGATGCCGTCTGCGGTTGGATATCAGCCGACACTCGCAAATGAAATGGGTGCGTTGCAAGAAAGAATTACGTCAACAAAAGACGGCTCAATTACCTCTGTCCAAGCTATTTACGTTCCAGCAGATGACTTGACTGACCCCGCTCCTGCAACGACGTTCTCGCACTTAGATGCGTCAACCGTACTTTCAAGACAAATTGCGTCACTCGGAATTTACCCAGCTGTTGACCCGTTAGCCTCTAATAGCCGTGTTCTTGACCCGATTATTATCGGCGAAGAACATTATCAAGTTGCTAGACAGGTTCTTGAAATTTTGCAACGCTATAAAGAACTTCAAGATATTATCGCAATTCTTGGTATGGATGAGCTTTCAGAAGAAGATAAGGTTACGGTTAATCGTGCGAGAAAAATTCAGAAGTTCTTGTCGCAACCATTCTCGGTAGGCGAACAATTTACCGGTATTAAAGGTAAGTATGTTAAGCTTGAAGACAGTATAAAAGGCTTCAAGGAGATTATCGAAGGGAAGCACGACAACTTGCCCGAACAAGCTTTTTATATGGTCGGTACTATTGAAGAAGCGATTGAAAAAGCTAAAGAAATGGCGGAATAACTATGGATGCTAAAAAACTGCACTTAAAAGTTATAACTCATGAAAAAATTGTTTTTGATAAAGACGTAGACGCGATTTATTCAACTGGCGAAAAGGGCGAGTTTGGTGTTTTGTCGGGTCACATACCTTTTATGACCGCGTTAAAAATTGGTGTTACTCGTGTGATAATCGGTGATACAACCACACACATTGCTATTATGGGCGGAGCTTTTCAAGTGAAAGACAATGATGCAATTATTTTGTGTGAAGTTGCGGAAGTAGGCGCAGATATTGATGTCGCGCGCGCGAAAGAAGCAAAAGAGCGTGCGGAAGCGCGCTTAGGCAATACAGACATAGAACTGGATCGTAGACGAGCTGAAGTTGCGCTGGCTAAGGCGATGGCGCGCTTAAAAGCATCACAAAAACAAGTGTAAATAGTTAATTTTACACGCTTTTTCTGCAATTCTGCCTAATTAGATACCAAGAGAGCTTTGCTAACATTCAATACTTAAACAAAACATTAAACAAAACCGCACAAAGTTTTAACTTTGTGCGGTTTTGGCATACAACTTAATTATTAATCAGAGAAGTTACTTAATTTGTTTTTTAGCTGTTTCTACGATAACTTCAAATGCTTCTTTTTCGTTTACAGCGAGTTCTGCGAGCATTTTTCTGTTAACTTCGATTTCAGACTTTTTAAGCGCATTCATAAATTTTGAATAACTCAAGCCATATTGTCTAACAGCTGCGTTGATTCTGATAATCCAGAGTCTGCGCATGTTTCTTTTTAGATTGCGTCTATCTCTGTAAGAATATTTGAGTGCTTTCATTACTGCACAGTTAGCAACTTTGAATATTCTGCTTCTTGCGCCTTTAAAGCCTTTAGCAAGTTTCAATATTTTTTTATGACGTTTGCGTAAAACGTTTCCGCGTTTGACTCTCATTTTTTTCTCCTTTGATTGTCTTTACTACTCAACTATTTGTGTTTTTTAGCGTATGGAAGCTGTTTCAACACTAATTTCTTGTGTGAATCAGAAACCTCTACCATAGAAGACAATCTATTCTTACGAGCATTTGATTTGTGCTGCAATAAGTGCTTTGTGCCTGCTTGTCTTCTTAAAATTTTACCTGTGCCAGTAAGCTTGTATCTTTTTGCTCCCGCACGGTGAGTTTTCATTTTAGGCATTGTTTTCTCCTTTTTACTTAAATGCACTACACCTTGCATAAGGTATTACAATGATATTATAATAAACATTTTTTTAATACAAGAGCGAATTTCGGGCATGTTACAGAATTTTAATTATCCGAACAAATCATCATAAGAGTAATATAATTTTTTTATTATGCGGTAATATGTATAATAAAAGTAAAAAAGAGGTTTTTTATATGAAAAATTTGATTATTGGATTATTGGTTCTTGTTGTACCAGTTGTTGCCTACTTAGCGTTGAAAAACAACAAAGACATGCAAGCTTCTATTGCAGCGCAGGCTGCGGACAAACCTAGTGTGATAAAATTTTCGTCGCCGCTTTGTACTGATTGTAAAAAAATTAAAGGAGAGCTAGAGCCGCTCAAACCAGTTTATCAAGACGAGGTTGTATTTATAGAAATAGATGCGACGTCAAACGACAAAAAAACGCAACAGAAAATTGAAGAATATGGTGTAACTGTGGTTCCAACAATAATTTTTGTTGACGACGCAAACAAAAAAGTCAGAAAAATTGAAGGTTTTAAGCCAAAAGCTCAGCTAGAAGAATATATAAAAGAGTTAATTCATGGATAATTTAATTACTATTTTTAATCAGGAAGCGGCGAGCGCGAGTTTTTCTTGGTGGCTCCTGCTTATATCTTTTCTTGGCGGAGTTGTGTCGTCGCTTTCTCCGTGTACGCTTGGTATTTTGCCGATTATAATCGGCTATATTGCGGGCTATAGCAAGAAAAGCGGGCTTAAAACGTTTATACAAATGATGTTTTTTATTTTGGGAATGGCATTTGTATTGACGTCTTTGGGGTTACTTTGTGCAATTGGTGGAAAAATCCTGATTAACAAGTATGCAGCGATTTTTGGGCTTGTTGTTAATAGCGTAATATTGTTAATGGGGCTTAATCTTATTGGTGTTCTTGAGTTTCAAATGCCGGTTTTTATAAAGCAAATGCCGCAGAACAATGGTCATGACTTGATTTTATACCCTCTAATTGTTGGTGCAGTTTTTGCGCTTGCGTCTACGCCATGTTCTACGCCAATTCTTGCGGGTATAATGGGCTTTGCGTCGCTTAGTGCAAATTTAATCATGGCGGGACTTATGCTGTTTTTATTTTCAATTGGGCAAGGCATGGTAATTGTTCTTGCAGGTGTGTTTACTTCAATATTGAAGGGATTAAAGGCTTTTAGTTGTTTTTCTGGCGTGCTTATGAAAATCAGTGGATTTATTCTTGTATTTATTTCATTGTTTATCTACTGGAAAATATTTTCAGGCGTTATATAAGCTGTAAAAACGTTAAAAGCGCATTTTATGCGCCTTTAAGTCTTAAAATAAAATTATTGTGTCTGTAGTTACCTACGAAATATCCCATCTTCCGCATGTGCCGCCCCAGCGAGCAATAATGTTGCCTTTTACATCGCTAATTTTTTCTGGGTGAGGAGTTGGTAAATCGCCTTCAACAATAGTAATAACTTCACAATTGTTTGAACAGCCGGTGCACTGATGAGTTATAGAGTTAAAATGCATTTCCCCAACTTCAAAGCCTTTAAAAGATGTGGCTTTTTGTGTATATTGGTGGTTTTCCATGCCCAAAAGCGCGGCGCCTAGTGCGCCCATAGTTTGGTGGTTTTCTGGTACCACAACTTCGCAGCCTAGCGCTTCTTCAAAAGCTTTTACCATGCCGACATTTGTTGCTACCCCACCTTGGAATGAAACAATTGGCAAAAGTTCTTTCCCTAGTGCCAAATTGCTCAAATAGTTGCGTACAAGTGCTTGGCAAAGCCCATAGAGTAAATCTTCTACCGGGTAGCCGAGTTGCTGTTTGTGAATTAAGTCACTTTCTGCAAAAACCCCGCAGCGTCCTGCGATTCGTGCTGGAGATGTTGATTTTAGTGCAGTTGGACCGAATTCTTCAATCGGAACATTTAGTCTTGAGGCTTGTTGGTCAAGAAAACTGCCTGTTCCTGCGGCGCAAACGGTATTCATTGCAAAGTCTGTAACTATGCCATCTCGCAAAATAATAATTTTGCTATCTTGACCGCCGATTTCAAGAATTGTTTGAACGCCATTGACATAGGTGCTTGCCGCAACTGCGTGCGCGGTAATTTCATTTTTAATTACATCAGCGCCAACAAGTGCGCCGGCAAGATTTCTGCCGCTTCCTGTCGTTCCGACTCCGCAGACGTTATATTCTGTTTTTGCTTGTTGCTTAAGGATTTGTAACCCTTTTTGCACCGCGATTACTGGTTTGCCGGCTGTGCGAAGCATGCAACTGTCAACGTGTTGCCCTTTTTCGTCAACAAGCGCTAACTTGGTTGTAACTGAACCGACATCTATTCCAAGATAAGTATTTAATCCCATTTTATAATCTCTCTTAAGTATTCCAATACAAGAATAGAATACTAAAAACAAAACAAAAAAAATAGCATTTTAAATTTTTGAAGTAAAAATTTTTTTACATTTGAAAAAAATTTAGTGCTTAACGAGTTATTTTAATATACTATATTTTTGTACAAAGTTTGGAAAATTTATGAGTAGAGAAGCAACCGTGCAAAACGAAACCACAAGTAGAGGGCTTCAAAAGACTGTAAAAATAGTTGAAAGCCTGAAAAAAATTCTTGCAGAAGATAAAAAACAAAAACAGCCTTTGTTTTTAAAAATAAAAGATGATTTTTTATTTAACATGGCGCGAAAGGCTGTTGAAATGATGCATCGCCCGCTTGTTATTGGAATAGCTGGTGAATCTGCGTCTGGTAAAACAACATTTGTGCAAAATACCGTAAACGCGCTTGTGCCAAAGGATAGAGAAGGTGTTTATACGATATTACCTTGCGATAATTACTACTATGACATGGCGCAGCAACTCAAGGATTTAGGCGGTTATGACGCGCTGTTTGCTACCGGGTTTAGTTTTGACACTCCTGACGCTATTAACTTGGAGCTTATGAAAGAGCATCTTTTAAAGCTTAAAAATGGAGAAGAAATTGTTTGTCCTGATTATGATTTTGTGACTTGCGCAAGCAATCCTGATGGTGAATTGAAAAAACCGACTAAAATTCTGTTGAATGAAGGGTTGTATGTTCTCAATGAAGGTTTGCGCGAAATCATGGACGTAAAAGTGTATGTATTTACGCCGTTTGAGGTAATAAAAGATAGATGGTATAAAAGAGCTGCAACTCGCGGGAAAAGTGGTAAAGCGGCGGATATGCAATTTGCAAATGTAAATGAAACCGCTCAAACCTATATTCGTCCGGCGCTAGAAATCTCTGACATTGTGCTCAATGGCGTGGTTAGTGCTGAATATATTAGCGAAATAACCGGAAAAATTTATCACGAGATTAAATGCGCAGTAAAATCATAGGCAAAATCTTTTTTATTCAGCCATAATTTGCTTATTTATGGTTGGATTGTTGGTTAAATTTCTAATCCAAGCGTTGTTTTGTAGTCTGGAATAACAAATTTTTCATTGTTGGCGTCTTTGTCGGTAAATACTCTGTAATCTTCTGCTGATTTGAGCTTTGCGGACTCATAATCAGTTTTTGAAACATATTTGTTATAAACCTCATTGAGTTCACCAGAGTAGTTGCCTAGTATTTGTGTAAATTTGTGTATATTTTCTTTTGAGTTTCCGGCACCGTAAGCTTTTGTTTTAGCGTCGGTTCCAGAGGGGCGAATTTCAATGAATTTATCTGTAAATAGCAGGTATGTGCCGTCACCAACGAATTTGACATCAATTAGGTTAGAAAAATCAAGTTCTTTAAAGGTTTTATTGAATATTTCTTTGATTGCGTCAAGCGTAATTTTATTTTCTTTAAACATGACTGCTAGAGTTAGGTAGAATAGGTCGTTTTGGGTACGTAGTGCTTCACCTGCAACTTTTGAGGCTTTAAGCTTGCCAATGTCCGGCTCGCTTTCATTGTAGTAAGCAATATCTTCTCGAATGTCATATCTGGCAACTATTTTATTGTCCTCAAAAACTTGTAAAAGATTTTGTGAAAGGGTTTTACCAGAGTTTTCAAGCGTGCTGGCAAGTGCTGATGCGACAATAATTGCTTCTGTTGCGCTTTTTTCACGCATTGCTATAGCTTTTCTACCGGCTTTTGAGTCAATTATTCCTTCGGAACCGATAATCATGCCACCGGATTCTTCGCCGGCGAAAATTACTCTTGGATTTGTGCCGAGATTTATATCGTTACCAAAAATGTCTGTAACAACAACTTCGGCTTTACCTGAGTTGATTTGTTTTTCTACTTTTTTCATTATGTTAGCAATTTCCTTGAATCCGACTGGAACATTAACAACTTTCACTCCGTTATTTTTTGCCCATTCATCCCACGATTTTGCTGAGGCTGTAGTTTTAATAATAAACTTAGGCGTTTTTTCAAAACTGCCTGATTTTTTAAGTTGTTTAGCCCAAAAATCCATTATCATCAAAAAGGCTTGATTTGCGGTGTAAACTGCGAGCACACGATTATTTTTTAAGTCTACTGTGTCAATGCCAAGAGAAGTCAGTTGTGCAACATTTTCAGCACTTTCAACTTGCGTTACGGTAAGTCTATCGTGGTCTGGGTCGGTAATAAATACAACTGTTCCGATGGGATAATTCTTTAGTTTTTCATCGTAGTGCAAGCTTTCTATAACAGGAAAACACGGCGTGCCGTCAGAATGTTTGGCAATTACCGTTGCATCAACTGAGTAGTCGTAAAAACATTTGTTTCCTTTTGAATCGTGGTCATACTTTCCAATTGAGTGGAAAAATGGGTCTTCTTCAATGTTGAACCAGTCAAATTTGTCTGAAATATTTAGTTTTTTAAGTAATTTGGAAAGTGTTCGATACGCACTTCCTCCAACATTTTCAATAACAATTTTATTTTTTAAATTTTTTATCAATTCTAAGTTCTGTGCATTTGCGACTCCGCTTTCGAGGTATTCTTTATAAAGTTCTATACCGTCGTCAATAGATTTCATGAAAGAGTCGTCAATTAACTCGTTGTCTGATGCAGCGAGTTTTATGTCATAGTGTCCTTCATTTTGTGCAATAGCAAAAATTTCTCTAATTTTTTCAACAAATTGCATTGATTCTTCGGGAAGGTACTGGCTACCTTGTGAGTTGAGGTCTTTTGTTGCATTTTTTACGCTTATACCGTGGCTTGAGGTTATATATTCACCGCCAAGCAAATCAAGTTTAAAGGCAAGAAAAGATGCAAGCCAGATTGGAATTGTTTTTCTTTGATACGGAGTCAGTGTTCGAATACCTTCTGCCGCTTGAACGCGCGCAATTACATCAAGAAATTTATCCGAGTTGTATCTAACTTCACACCCTGCTAATTTTACCAGATTAGATGAGGGGTAGTTTTCTTTAGCCGCAAGCGCTTTGGCATGTGTTGCGAGCATTATTCCAATGAGATTAATAGGAAAACGCGTATCGTGCGGGTATAGAATGTTTTGAGGACCGCGAATACCAGCAGTTGATACTTCTGCCTCTTTTGCGTAATTTTTAAACCAATCAGCCAAATCCAGCCCTTCTGGGTTTTGTTCAGAATATGGCGCAAGATGTTCTCTTTTTAGCCTAAAAACAAGCTCGCCCTTGTCATTGACGTCAATTAAAGGATTATTTTTTATATAATCAGGTGTCTTTGAGTCAACTGATTCAAAAAGTGATTTTTCAAGTTCGCAAGATGCGATTTTCCCATTAAAAATGTTATTCATGCTTTTTCCCCACAATCTAATATGCTTATTATAGTACAGAAATTTTGAATGGAAAGTGTTTACACGCAACTGTTTCCATTTTTAATCTATTTGTATGATATTTTTTAAGTTAAGAAATGTATCACACTTGTACATTTCTTTCTTAATGTTACTATTAAGTTATAATAAAAACAAAAAAGGATAGAGCATGCATCATTGGGTTGTACAATTCAGCAATATCAGCCTTAATATGGACACATTGATTACGATGTGGGCATGTATGTTGGTTTTGATTGTTTTGGCTTATTTTACGACTAGAAAGTTGTCACTAATTCCTGGTAAAATGCAACTTGTAGGTGAAAAAATTCTTGGTTTTTTTTGGGGATTGACAGACTCAATGGTCGGACCCAAAGGCAGAAACCATGTTCCGCTGGCAGCGTCGTTGTTTATCTTTATTTTGATTGCAAACCTCAGTGGGCAGTTGCCACTTAGATTGTTTCATTTAAAAGAAGGAGAGTTTGCGTCTCCAACAAATGACATAAATTTAACTGCTGCAATGGCTGTTATAGTGCTAGTTTACTACATTGCAGTTGGAATAAAGTCTAAAGGCGTAAAATTTATTTATCACGGTTTTAATTTCAACGGAATAATCCTCACGCTTGTAGATATTCTAGAGATGTTTACAAGACCGTTGAGCCTTTCAATCCGGCTTTTTGCAAATATTCTTGCCGGCGAAATCTTGGTTTCAATGGTTTTGGGTGCAGCGGCTCTAATTGCGCCAATTCCTGTTATGCTATTTGAAGTTTTGGTTGCATTTATTCAGGCATTTGTCTTTATGATGTTGACTTTGGCTTATATATCGTCATCAGTAAACGAACAACACTAAAATTATAAAAAAGGAGAAAAATATGACAATTGAACAAACAGCAAATTTAGCTCACCTCGGAGCGGGGATTGCAATCGGATTTGGCGCAGTAGGTGCTGGTCTTGGTATTGGTATTGCAACAAAGGGTTTGATGGAAGCAATTTCGCGTCAGCCGGAAATCGCAGGTAAAGCAGTTGGTTTCTTTATGCTAGGTGCCGCACTTGCTGAAGCATGTGCATTGTATGCATTCGTTGTAGCATTTATGCTTCTTAGCAAATAGGTGAAAAATGGAATTTAATGCAACTTTTTTAGTCTCAGCAGTCAGTTTTATCATTTTTACGCTGATTATGAATAAACTTCTTTATCAGCCGATTAGTGCCATTATTGCAAAGCGTCAGGCATATCTTGACGAAAATTCTGTTGCGGCAAAAGGAAATCTTGATAAAGCTGAGTCTATGAATGCGGATAAAGAGCAAAAAATTTCCGTTGTTCGTAGCGAGGTTAAAAAAATGATTTCGGAAGAAGTTGCAAATTCTAAAGAACAAAAGTCTCAAAAAGAAAAAGAAAAGAAAGCCGAATTGGTAGATAAAATTGTGGCACAAAAACAAGTCTTAGCAGATGAAAAAGCCAATGCCGAGAATATGCTTTCTGAACGTTTGAACGAGCTTTCTGACTCTATTATTTCAAAACTCACAGGAGGTGAAATTTGATGCCAACTGTAGATTTATCACTGAAAGGACTTCTTGAAGGTAATTTCTTTAACTTTCTTCTCCTATTGGGGGTGTTAGTTTTTGTGCTCGTTAAATTTAATGTGAAAAATGTTATTAACCAGTCGCAAAAGAACGTTGAGGAAATTTTGAAGAAGTCAGATGAAGAAAAATCTGAGTCTGAAAGTGTACTAGAGTCCGCTAAACAAGAAGTAGAAAAACTTCCCGCAAAACTTGAGCAAATAAAACAAGAGGCGCAAAATACTGTTGAGTCTTTTCGTAAAGCAACACAGCAAGAAATAGCGCAAACTGCCGAAAGGCTGGAGAGTAACGCGCAAAAGTCTATCGAAAATGAAGTTCAAAGAATTAACTCTGAGTTGCAAAGAGAAACAGCTATCAGCGCTATAGCAGCGGTGCATAAAAAAACGCTGGATAAACTTTCGACGAATGCGGATTTGCACAGAAAGTTTATAGATGAAGCTATTAATAAAATTGAGGAATTGGAAATCTAATGTCAGCTTTTAATCCAAAACAAATTAAAATAGCAAAAAGATACGCTTCTGCGCTATGTGCGTTTGAGGAAAGAGCGGAAATTTTTGATGAGTTAAAAGAGGTTTCGTCAGTAATTTCAAATTCTGATGATTTGCGGCAGTTCCTTATTAATCCAATAGTTTCTGTTGATGATAAGAAAGAAATTATTGCAAAAGTTTTTGAAAATCTATCCTCAAATACAATGAATTTCCTTTTTCTGCTTGCTGATAAAAACAGAATTGGTTATTTTGACTCTATTTTTGAGCAGTTTGGGCATGAACTTGATGAAATAAATAATGTTAAGCGTGTTGAAATTGTTTCGGCTGTTGAGTTAAACGAAGATGAAAAATATAGAGTTAAGGATAAATTGCAGCGCAAATTGAGCTGTGATGTTGCTCCAGTCTACCGGATAGATGAGTCAATAGTCGCTGGATTGATTATAAAAATCGGTGATAAAGTTATTGACAATAGCCTAAAAACAAGAATTGAGAGCATGAAACGACAATTAATATAAATAAGGATAAAACTATGAGTGCAATCAGACCAGATGAAATTAGTTCACTAATTAAAAACAAAATAGCAAATTATCAAGCCTCTGTTGAAGTGTCAAATAACGGACAAGTTCTGGAAGTAGGTGATGGTATTGCCAGAATTTATGGTCTATCTTCAGCAATGTCGAGCGAGCTTGTCGAATTTGACGATGGGCATGGAACCCTCGGAATTATTCAAAACCTCGAGGAAGATAACGTCGGGGTAGTAATTCTTGGTGACTACAAGCACATTAAAGAAGGCATGACTGTAAAAACTACTGGGCGTATTGCTTCTGTTCCTGTTGGTGATGCCCTAATTGGAAGGATTGTAAACCCAAATGGGCAGCCTATTGATGGAAAAGGCGATATTCATACTGACAAAGTAAGACCTATTGAGCGTGTTGCCCCTGGGATTATTACGAGAAAGTCTGTACACCAGCCACTGCAAACAGGTTTGACTACTATTGATGCACTCACTCCGATTGGTCGCGGTCAACGTGAGTTGATTATTGGAGACAGGCAGACGGGTAAAACAGCCATTGCTATTGACACAATACTAAACCAAAAAGGCAAGGATGTTATTTGTATTTATGTTGCCATTGGGCAAAAAACCTCTACTGTTGCGCAACTTGCTAAAATTCTGGAAGATAGAGGAGCCTTAGAGTACACAATTATTGTTTCAGCAACGGCAAACGATTCGGCGCCGTTGCAGTATATTGCACCGTTTGCAGGATGTGCAATGGGTGAAGAATTTATGGAGCAAGGCAAGCATGTTTTGATTATCTACGATGACTTGACAAAGCATGCTCAGGCGTATCGTGCGATGAGTTTGCTTTTGAGACGGCCGCCAGGACGTGAAGCTTATCCGGGTGATGTTTTCTATCTTCACTCAAGATTGCTAGAGCGGGCTTGTAAGCTTACCGATGAGCTTGGCGGTGGTAGTATTACTGCCTTGCCTATCATTGAAACGCAAGCTGGTGACGTTTCTGCATACATTCCGACAAACGTAATTTCTATTACAGACGGACAAATTTTCCTTGAAACGAACTTGTTTAACTCTGGTGTAAGACCGGCTATGAACGCGGGGATTTCTGTTTCTCGTGTTGGCGGGTCGGCGCAAACGAAGGCTATTAAACAGGTTGCTGGTAAGCTTAGATTGGATTTGGCGCAGTACCGTGAATTAGAGGCGTTTGCACAGTTTGCCTCTGATTTGGATAAGTCAACAAGAGACCAACTTTTGCGCGGTGAAAAGCTTACCGAAATCCTTAAGCAGCCTCAGTATCAGCCATTGTCAGTTGCTGAACAAGTTTCAATACTTTTTGCGGCTAACCAAGGCTTGCTTGATGATGTGGATAACAAGGCAATTGCGGGCTTGAAGGCAAACTGGTTTGACTACTTTGAAGTGAATATGCCAGACCTCGCACAGCGGCTTAATGACGGTGCTGCATTGAGCGACGAGGACAAAGAACAGCTGAAAGCAAAATTTATTGAATTTAAATCAACTATGTAGGTAAAAATGCCAAACTTAAAAGATATCAAAGACAGAATAAATAGTATAACCAGTACTCAAAAGATTACTAAAGCGATGAAAATGGTTGCAGCCGCAAAGGTAAAAAAATCTGAAATGGCAGTAAAGGCAGCACGTCCTTTTGCTCGTGAAATGACAAATATGTTTTTGCGCCTGCTTGATAGCGTAGGTAATGAGTATTCTGTTGCGGGTTTAAAAGTTGAAAAAGGTATTGATAATTATCCTCTCTTGCTAAAAAAGCGCCCCAAAGATACTGCTGGACTTCTTGTTATAACCTCAAATAAAGGGCTTGCAGGTGCCTACAATGCGAATGTGGTAAGATATACGTTAAAACTTGTTGAAGAATATAATCAGCAGGGGATAAAATCCAAGCTTTTTATAATTGGTCAGCGCGGTTATAACGCTCTTAAAAATCAAGAGGACAAGTACGGTTTTGAAATTAAAAATTTTTACCAAAATTTTCCTGCAGATATAACTGGTCCAGCGGCGACTGTTGTTGCGGAGGATATGGCGCAGGCACTTGTTGATGATGAGATAGATGAAATTGAAATTGTAACGACGCGTTTTAAAAATATGATGAGTTATAAAGTCGAAAGATGGCCTATTTTGCCTATTCAACTTAAAAAAGATGAAAATGAAAGAGAGCACAAAATTGACCCTTTGATGACTTTTGATACGGATGCTAACAGCATTTTGCAGAAAATTGTTCCGTTTTATATTTCAAACATAATCTATCAGGCACTTTTAGAGGCGGCGGCGAGTGAATTGGCGTCAAGAATGACGGCTATGTCGGCAGCTACGCAAAGCGCTGCTGATATGATTCAAATGCTCACTGTTGATTACAACAAGGCACGTCAAGCGGCAATTACAAACGAAATTTCGGAAGTGGTTTCGGGTGCCGATGCGCTAAAAAATTAATTTTAATTTAAAAAACTTGCACCTTGTTGCATGCTAATTTTGCGATTTTTATCGATGACTCGTTTTTGTGCGAGTATTTGTAGTAAGTTGGAAAAATACATATAAGATTTTTGTAGCTTAAATGTGCAAAAGTATGAGATGGTGCCCCAAAACAGCTTGCATAAGTACTTGTACTCATTAACTTGAGGCGTAGATAGTTTGATTAAATAATGCCTATATTGTTCTGCTTTTTGCGTTCCAAAAATTTTAGAGGGTTTTCGCTGGTTTCGTTCGTGATGACCTTTTACAGAGGGCACAATTCCGAATTTTTTGCCATGGAAAAGCAATCTGTCCAAATAATTATTATCTTCACCATAATGAAAAAAAGTTGGACTAAAACCGCCAATGCCTTTCAGGCATTGATGGCTGATCAGCCAGATTGCAGCGTTACAAAATTTGCAGTCGTAAATATCTTTTTTGTATTTTCCAAGCAGGGCGTCTTCTATAAGAGCTTTCTCCGAAGAATTTTTCATATAATTAACAAAATTATTGTCTAAAGAATCTTCGCTACCGCTACCGTGCAGTGGTGAAAGTACGTAATATTCTGGATTTTGCTTTTGTACGTCGATTAATTTTTTAAGTCCGTCAATAGAAATCCAGGCGTCTTGATTTAGCAGTAGAATGTGTTCAAAATTGTTGTCTAAGGCGTATTTCAGACCAATGTTATTTGCACCACCAAATCCAAGATTTTTATTATTTTGTATTGTTTTGACAAAGGGGTATTTTTCTTTAAGAGATTTAATTGTGTTGTCTTTTGATGCGTTATCAATTGCCAAGACTTCCCAGTTTTCCGGCAGGTTTGAAAATCCGCTAAAGCATTTGTCAATCCAGTTTTCGGCGTTATATGTTACAACAATTATGCAGCATTCTTTGTTAGCCATCTCTAAGTTCTCCTTCAGTGTGTTGCAAACGCTTGTTTTAAAATGAGTTTAGCTCAATATTTTAGTATTTGCGCATGTTTCTTATTGTTCTTAAAATTCTATCACAAATTTAAAAATAACAAAACTACTCTTATTCTTCCGGCTTATACATTGAGGAGATAATTTCTGGTTTTTGGTTGTAACTTTCAATAAAGTGTAGATACCGTTCCATCCTAATTTTAAACCAATCAAGCATTGTGATTGAACCGTACACTTCGATTACGCGAGTACGGACTAGGTGTTTGAAGGTTTTGTTGTAAGATTCTTCGATGTATGTTTTGCACTTACAATTCAATTCTTCAATCAAATCATATAAAGTTTTTAGCCACGCTGCTTCAACGTCGGCTTCATTTACACGATATTCCAGAATCATTGGTTTTGCCTCAGTTTTTTGCTACAATTTTATTATCGACATTATTAGAGAAAACTTTAATTTTTTTTTACAACTTCTTTCATTATATCAAATAATAATTGAATTCTAAATCCTCCAAATTATTGAGTAAAAATTAAAACTTTATTTTCCTTGAAACTCACTAGAATAAGCGTTTTTGCGGAATTGGATTGAAAAATTTTACAGTCTTTTTTGCTGATTATTTTGCATTTTTATTACCAAAAATTTAGTTACAATTGTTGCGGATTATGAACATATCGGAAAAAACGCAATTTTACTTTATAATGTTACAGTAAAAGTGTTTGATTTTGCTTGAATAACTTTATAACCAAACAGGAAAAAATTATGTCGCTGAAATCAGCAAAGAATGAAAAAATTCGTGAGCAGTTAGCATATTTGCCTACAAATAGTGGTTGCTATCTTTATCATGACAAAAATGATGAAATTATTTATGTTGGGAAAGCAAAAAACCTTAAACGGCGTGTTTCTAGTTACTTTAATAAAAACCATGACTCAGCGAAGCTTAATGTTTTAGTTCCTAAAATTGAGCGGATTGAGTACATCGTTACAGATACCGAGATTGAGGCGTTGATACTTGAATCCCATCTTATAAAAAAGCATAAGCCGCGCTATAATATTCTATTAAAAGATGACAAAAAGTTTCCTTATTTTGTTGTTACAAACGAGGATTATCCGCGGATTATTATTGCGCGCAAGAGTAATATTAATATGGAAAAAGGCAAATATTTTGGACCATATACCGATTCGCGTGCAATGTACACAACCCTTGAGCTTATGAAAAAAATCTTTCCGCTTAAGCAGTGTAAAACGCCAAAATTTCGTGATAGACCCTGCATGTACTATCAGATAGGGCGTTGCCTCGCGCCTTGCCAAAAAAAAGTTTCGAGCGCGGAGTACAAAAAGCTTATTAAATCAGTAGAGCTGTTTCTGTCTGGAAAACAGCAGGAACTTGCAGACAAGCTTCTTGCGGAAATGAATAAATATGCCGAAAACCAAGAGTTTGAGAAGGCGGCAAGGTTTAGGGATAGTTATCTTGATGTTACAAAAACGCTCGAGCGGCAGAAAGTCGTCTTTGAAAATACTAATATCAATAATGATATTGTCTCAATTTCTTCGCGTAATGGTATTTTCGCCGTTGTCGTTTTGCAAATTCGCGGCGGACGCTTGATTAATCGAAAAGATTTCCCTTATGTGGCGAATGTTTTGGACACCGAAGAAGAAATAATTAACTTTTTCCTAAAAGATTATTACCAGCGAGCGACAGAAAACGAAATTCCTAAAAAAATTCTCCTGCCAACAGCTTTTAAAACTGAAAATGTTGAAGTTTATTCGGAGTTTTTAAATCGAAAATTTGATAAAAAAGTTACTATTTCTGTTGTTAAAACCAACAAAGAAAAAGAGTTGCTAGAGCTTGCGCGCAAGAACTCGGACTTGTTCTTGGATAAACTAATTAGAGAGCAAAAGGCTGATGTCGCCGCGAATTACAACGAGATAGGCGCGTATCTTAAAGAAAAGTTGAAACTCAAAAAATTCCCTCATAGGGTTGAATGCTTTGATATTTCGCATATTCAGGGAACAAATACAGTTGCGTCTATGGTTACTTTTGAAAACGGCATGCCCGCAAAGTCAAAATATAGAAAGTTCAAAATCCGTACAGCAGAAGGCAAGCCGGATGATTTTAAATCTATGGCAGAAGTCGTTACTCGTCGTTATAAGCGCCTGAAAGAACAAAATATTGAATTTCCGGATTTGATTATAATTGATGGTGGAAAGGGGCAGCTTTCGTCTGCGGTAGAAATATTAAAAGAATTAGGTGTTGAAAATCAAGATATTGTTTCGCTTGCAAAGCGCCTTGAAGAAGTCTTTTTGCCTAAATGTTCGCGCTCTGTAATTATTCCTGAGACGTCTTTGGCTTTGCACTTTTTTCAGCAAATTCGAGATGAGGCGCACCGCTTTGCTATTACTTTTCACCGTTCTTTGCGGGCAAAATCTGCCGTGAAGTCAGAGCTTGACGGCATTAAGTACCTAAAAACCGAGGCAAAAGCACTCTTGTTACAGAAGTTTAAATCCGTTAATACGATTTCTACGCGCAGTTTGCAGGAGCTAGAAGCAATTATCGATAAACGCAGCGCAAAAAAGGTTTACGACTTTTTTCATCAGGCTAAAGCGCACTAGGCGGACTCGCTTTTGTTTAGGCTTTCATTCCCAAAGCGAATTTCCTCAGAATGCCCATGGAATTGTTTAAAACCGCTTTATTGGGTAGTCGTCTGGAAACTGCCAGTTGCTTAGTTCTATGACTCTGGCGCAGCTCTGACCTTTGTTCGCTACACCTCCTGAAGCAATGTTACATCCCCCATTATGGGATTTTGTTAATATTTTATTATTTAATTCTGTATAATTTACCCCAGGCTCTTCCGATATATTGCCAGTGTCTGACATTAGTTTGCCAGAATTGCGGCGGATTATGAAAACAAAAACGTCATTTCCTAGCATTGTTGGACCACCACTGCGTCCGTTTACGTCAACATAAATCCGGGCACCAACGTTATCAATCCCTTCTTCTATTCCTTCCCTTGTGTTCTCTACTAAAATTCCCATAGTCGTACCATTTGCAAGTACCGCCAGATTGTTGCTAACATTATCGCCGCTCAGTGACAGGCAATTGCCGAGGTCGTTTAACAGAAATGGACAGGTAATTCGTCCAAATTGACTAAGTAGCTCAGGAGCAGCCTGAATTGTATTCAGTACGCGTGTAGTTTTTAAATACGGAAAAATGTAGGTGTGAGCAAATGTTGCGGTATCACTAAAATCCCAGGTTCTAGGGTCGCCGTGTTCTATTGTCGCTAGCTCGACGGCTTGAGCAAGCATTGTTTTTGCAATTTTAAGCTGTGTGAGTCGTGCCTGTTTTTGCCAATTTTGCATCAAATTCGGCACAGTCATTGCTGCAATTATTCCAATAATTGTTAACGTAATCAAAGTTTCTGCAAGAGTAAACCCATGTTTTTTGTCCTTAGTTAAAAACCTGGAAACCCTTGTGGCAGTAGGGGGGGGGGCAATTAAAAGCGAGCTAAAAACGTTTTTTGCGTCTTTAAAAGTAAAATTTTTAAGGTTCATAATCCTGCCCTCATGTATTTTGTCTAAAATCATAACTATACCAGTTTATCAAAAAACAATCTAACTTTCAAGAAAAATATTTTGTGCTCTATTTTGTATCAAGAGACGAATATAAAATTTACAAACTTTACTTTTTTGACATATTGCAAATCATGCTGTTTAATCAAAAGTGTATAATTGTCTAGACAACGGAATATATTACCACATGCACATAAAAGAATTAGAAATTGACAATTTTAAGTCATTTGCTAACAAAATTGAAATCCCATTTTTACCAGGTTTTACAACAATTTCAGGTCCAAATGGCTCTGGAAAAAGTAACATCATTGACAGCGTGCTTTTTGCGCTAGGCTTGTCAACGTCACGCTCTTTGCGCGCAGAAAAACTTTTTCACCTAATAAGCACCCACACAAAAAAGAATGAAGCGTATGTGAGAGTTGCTTTTGCGCCTGACGAAACATCAGATGAAACGATAGAAGTCGCAAGGCGTATTCGTAAGTCGTCTCAGGGCTTTAACAGTATTTATTACTTAAACGGTAAGATTTCTACGTTGTCTGATATTCATACTGTACTTGAAAAATACAATATTACCCCAAACAGCTACAACGTTATGATGCAAGGCGATGTAATGGCAATAACAAATTGCAGCGCTGGAGAAAGACGTAAAATTATTGATGAAATTGCAGGTGTCGCTGATTTTGACAGGCGTATAGAACAAGCCCAAAACGAGCTTGACACCGTAGAATCAAGGGTTGAGCGTTCAACTATTATTCTTAATGAAATCGATGGGCGGCTTGAGCAACTTGCTGCAGAAAGAGAGCAAGCGCTCAAGTATCAAAAATTACAAGATGAAAAAAAAGGATACGAAAGCAAGCTTACGTCTGCTAAATATTTTGATATAAAAAAGGCTTTAGAGCTGGCGCATGAGAGCATTCTGGATTTTAACAAAAAGAAAAAGGAAGAAGAATTTAAGCTAAAAGAACTTGATGGCAAACTCACTCAAGCGCGCGTAAAATATAACGAAATTTCAGAAGAAGTCAAAGCCAAAGGCGAAGCTGAACAAATTGAAATCAAAAAAAGAGTTGAAGAACTAAAAGGGCAAATTAATAACAAAAGTACTGCAATAAATTTTGCTGATAAACAAATACATGATAACCTTAGAACCGTTGAAAATGCTAAAAACGGTATAGAAATTTCGGGTCAAAAAAATGATAAAGCTCGCGAAAATATTGATGTTAAAAAAGCAGAAATAGAAGAAATTGAAAAACAAATTCTTCTGAAAAAAGATGAATTAAGCAAAATTATTCAAGAGCAAACTGGTTTAAATCAAACCGCAGATCAGCATGTCCAAAAGCGTAATGAGTTGCGCAAGGAGCTTGACACAATTCAGGCAGAAGAAAATGCGCTTATTAAAGAGCAGGCGCCTCTTGAGGCTGAAGTTAATTCACTTAGAAAAGAGTTAGATACTGCAAAATCTGCCCTTTCAGAGTTGGAAAATTTTAGGCAAAATTTTGCAGGGAACAAAGATTCTCTAGAATTACAGGTTCAAGAACTGGCAAAAGAACTGGAAGATTTTAAAACCGTTCAGCAAAACACGCTCCATGAGCTTGATACGACCAAAAATGAAATATCAGACTTAAGTTACAACATAAACACGTCCTATCGTAAAATTTCGACGCTTGAAGCTCAAAAAATGGCTTATGATGAAATGAATCTTGGCCGCCCCGTTGACACAGTTATGGCGGCAAAAATTGACGGCGTTCACGCTCCTTTGGTACAACTTGGTCAAGTTGAGGAAGAATATTCTCTTGCTCTTGAAATAGCCATGGGAAGTCGCATGCGCTCAATTGTTGTCGATGATGAAGATGTTGCAAAAGTTTGTGTGGAAATTTTGAAATCTTCAAAAGCCGGACGCGCAACTTTTCTACCTCTTAACAAAATTAAGCCTGCTCCAAATTCGCTTAAACTGCCAAAAGAAAAGGGCGTAGTAGATTATGCTATAAATTTGATAGATTTTGATGATGAATATGTTGATGCGTTCTGGCATGCGCTAGGCGATACTCTTGTTGTGGAAGATTTTGAAAGCGCAAGACGTTTAATTGGCAAATATCGCGTTGTAACGTTGCAGGGTGAAATTTTTGAAAAGTCTGGTTCAATTACGGGTGGCTCCGCTGCAAAATCGGGGTTGAAATTTTCACAAGCACAAAATAACGAACTTGATACTTTTAAATCTCGTCTTAAAGAAATGGAGAAAAAGCTTGCTGCGCTTGAAAGTAAACGGGCAGAGCTGGAGAGCAAGCTTGACCGCGTTCGTGTAAATTATTCAAACGCGATGACTGAGTTTAACAAGTCTAAGCTTGAACTTTCAAACCTTTTGCGTACGCAAGAAGATACTGCCAAAAATATTGATGAACGAAAAAAACAAATTGCTGAAATTGAGCCGAAAATAGCAGATTACGACAAAAAACTTGAAAAAATTGAAGAAAAAATGGTCGTTATCAACGAAAAAGCGCTTACCGTTCAGGCTGAAATAACAAGAATTGAAAGTCTCATGCCCGAAGATGAGTTGCAAAAACTCAAAGAGCTTACCGAAGCAAAAGAAAATGAAATAAAATCTTTGGAAAATGAAATTGCTAAAGCTAATAATGATATCAATGATTTTAATCGCGAAATCGCGTTTAATGATGAAGTTATAAAAACGAAACATGAGCAAATAGAAAAACTTCACAAGGATAACGAGACGCTTTCCAGCGACAAAGAGCGCTATTCTCTGGAAATAAAAGAGATTGATATTAGAGTGCAAGAATTAGAAGAACAAATTCGTCAGCTGGGAGAAAAACTTATTGAGCTTCAGGCTAAGCGTGACGAGGTTAACAACGAATTACTTGAACTTGAAAAACTTAAAAATCTTTACGAAAGCAATATTGAACGGCTTGGAGAACAAGTAGAAAGTTTCAAAGCGCGTAGGAGAGAGCTAGAACCACAGCTTGAAGAAGTAACAAACGAACTCAAAGCCGCAGATGTTGATGTAAATAAACTTGAACCATTAGAAATCTCTGTTGATGAAATTAACAGTAAAATTGGTCGCATTCAGCGCAAAATGGAGGAACTCGGATTAGTTAACATGCGTGCACTCACAGCTTATGACGAAGTTCTCTCTAGACAACAAGAACTTAAAACAAGGATTGAAACCCTTTCGCAGGAACGGTTGCAAATACTTGAGCGAATGAATGGCTTTGAGCAACTTAAAAAAGAAACATTCCTAAAAGCGTACAACGCAATAAACGAAAACTTTAAGGATATATTTAACAAACTTTCTGATGGTGAGGGCACTTTAGTTCTGGAAAATGAAGAAGCACCATTTTCTGGAGGTATGACAATTGAGGCGCAACCACGAGACAAGAAAAAACAACGGCTTGAAGCTATGTCTGGAGGTGAAAAATCACTTACTGCATTGGCTTTTGTATTTGCAATTCAGCGCTATATGCCAGCTCCATTCTACGCATTGGACGAAGTTGACGCAAACCTAGATGGTATAAATGTTGAAAAACTCGCCCATATAGTGCAGAAACAATCAGAAAATACGCAATTTATAGTTGTCAGTCATAGGAAACCCATGATAGAATCAGCTAACAGGACTATTGGGGTAACGCAAAAAGAAAAAGGTATAACAAGAGTTACCGGAGTGAAACTCAGAGACTAGCGGGGCGGAATAAAATTAATGGCAGGAACACAGCATACATCAGAATATTACACTACAGCGACTCCAGATGAGTTGGCGCAATCGAGTATCGAGTTTGGCGCTAATGAAATAGAGTTTGTTTCGACCTCACATGCCGAAAACAGTGAGGCAGATGGGATTGAAATCCTTGTCGATATGGCAAAGCACGGTAAGGTTGACCCTTGGAATATCGATATTGTTGATATTACAGACAAGTATCTTGCGCAATTATTTAAAATGAAAGCTCAAAATTTAAGACTTACTGGTCGAACACTTTTGTTCGCAGCGGTTTTGCTTAAGCTTAAGTCTAACATCCTTGAAGGGATTGATGTTTGCGATTTTGAAGCCCTGCCGGAAGACGATATTGATTATACGGATGACTATGATGAATTTGGACAAAGTGAACAAGAGTACATAAACACAAATAATGTCGTTTCGCTCGAAGAAGTTTTGGAAAGACGTACGAGTGTAAAACTAAATCGTAGCCGCGTTGTTACGTTGAAAGACCTTATTCGCCAATTGCAATTCTATGAGGAAATGGAGCGTAAGCGCAGTCTGAAAAATGCACATGAACGCGCAAAACGCCGTGTACGTTCTTACGCAAGGCTTAGCGCGGATGATATTATAAATCTTGCGCATGACGAGTATATTGAAAACGGAGTAATGAAGCTTAAAGAAAATCTTGCAAGAATTTTTGAGCATGAAGAAAAAATTGAACTTAAAACCCTTACGTTGCTTGGTATGGATAAAATCAGCGCGTATATTTCGCTGTTGTTTTTGACCGCTGAATCTGATTACGATTTAGTGCAAGACGAATTTTATGGCGAGTTGTACGTTGTAAAAAGTACAATTCCGTCAAAAGCGGGGCTAGAAGAAACGCAAGAAGATATCGCAAGGGGGTTGAGCGCCTAATGACACTGAAGTCAAGAGTTGAAGCTGTTTTGTTCATTACTGCGCGTGCAGTTAGCGCAAAAGAAATTGCAGAAATTCTATGCGAGCCTGAGGAAACTATCGAAGAAGCCTTGCTGGAGTTGATGTTTGACTATTCCGCAAGAGATGGGGCACTTGAAATTGACGATACAGACGGCTATATAATTCAAGTTAAGCTGGAGCATATGGACATTGTAGAGAAACTTTGTCCTGTTGAATTGAAAGCTCCTGTTTTAAAAACGCTTTCGGTTATTGCCCTAAAAGAACCTATACGACAAACGGAATTGAAAGAGTTGCGTGGGTCTACTGCCTACGAGCACGTTGCTGAGTTGCTGGAAAAGGGGCTTATATCGCGTCACAAGGATAAAAATGGTCGTTCTTATAACCTTAAAACAACACCTAAATTCGCTGAATATTTCAAGCTGAAAGGCGACGCTAAAGCACTTTCAAAAATTTTAGACATAGAAAAAATGGCAAAAGAATGAGAAAACGCAACAAAAAAGCTTTAAAATTTATTTTGTGGTCAGTTTTTCTGGTGACAGCGATTCTCATGCTAGGAAATCTTTCTGAAATAAGTTGTAATATTGGGAAAAATTTGCTGGCGCATGAGAAATATGAAATGTCTTTGCCATATTTTGAGTTGTCTATTATGTTGGACAAAAAGGATTTAGACGCTTATTATTACTATGCGAAGGCGCTCGACAAAATGCAAATGTCCTACGATGTTCAAAAAAAGCTTTTTGAACTTTCTCAAAACCCCAAAGCCGGCGCAGCTGCAAGCTTAGCTAATCATGAAATTTCAAAATATAGGTATTTTATACTTACGTATGCTAGTCCTAATTACATAAAACAAACTCCTTATCAAAGCAAAGTTTTGCGCTGGGATGCAAAAAAGTTCCCTTTAAAAGTGTATATTGAGCCTGACGCTAGTATTCCTGCGTACTATTTTGATGCTGTTCGGCAAGCTTTTTTGAGTTGGACAAAGGCTACGAAAAATTATCTGTTGTTTGAATTTGTAACTGAGCCGCAAAATGCAGATATTGATTTTCGCTTTATAGGCAAAAACAATTCGCAATGTAAAGGCGAGCGCTGTAAATATGTCCAAGCATACGCTGAGCCAACTATTTCTGGCAACAAATTAAAAAAATTTGATATAAGATTTTCCAGAACTGATAATTTAAGCAAAATGTTTCGATATAAAGAGGTTTATCTAGCCTCAATGCACGAAATCGGGCATGCTGTAGGGCTTATGGGGCATAGTTTTGATGAAGAAAGTCTTATGTATCCTTCAAATATTGAGGAAAACCCGCTTCATTCAAAATACCGTTCTCGCGGAATAACCATTCAGGATATAAATACAGTAAAACTTTTGTACGCAATTAAACCAGATATTACAAACGGCTCTTTTTCGCAAGAAGAACTTAAAAATCTTATTTATGCCCCAGTTATTTTGGGTAGTGCAAATGAAATTAATAATCAAAAATTAGAACAGGCGCAAAAATATATAAGAAATGCGCCAAATCTGCCAAATGGCTATATTGACTTGGCGGCGGCGTATTACGAGCTGGGTAACACGCAAGAAGCTATTCAAAATTTGTATAAGGCTTTGCTTTTGACGCATAATAATAACGGAAAGTATCCAATACTGTACAATCTTGCTGTGGTGTATTACGAGGCGCAGGACTACGATAATGCGCTCAATTATGCTCAAATGGCGTTAAATATTAAAAATACGGATGAGTTAAACGCGCTGGTGGCTTATATTAAGTACAAACTTGGTAATAAGATATTTGCACTTAACGAGCTTAAAATGTTATTAAAAAATAATCCTGCAAATGTCGATGCAGCAAAATATTTAATAAAATGTTATTTGGAAGAAAATAAATTTTTTGAGGCTGGCGCGGTAATGCGGCAAATTAAATCGGCGGCGCCAGATTCTGTAAACGACCCTAGAATAACTCAGTTTGGGTTTCTAAATGCAATTTTTCGCTAAATACTTTTAAAACAAGTTTTTTTTGTTTAAAATACTCGTATGAACAAAATACTTGTAATTGATGACGATGTAACAATAAATGAGCTTATTCAGATTAACCTTGAACTTCAAGGCTACACTGTTTTTTCGGCGCTTGATGGCGTCACCGGTTTTGCCCTTGCAAAGCAAGAACATCCGGATTTAATAATACTCGACGTCATGATGCCCGAGGTGGATGGGTTTACGGTTGCTAAACGAGTAAGAGAATGCTCGCAGATACAAGATACCCCAATTTTGATGTTGACAGCACTTTCACAGCTTAATGACAAGATTAAAGGGTTTGATATTGGTGTAGATGATTATTTGGTAAAACCTTTTGAGATTGAAGAACTGAAAGTTAGAACTAGAGCGCTATTAAAACGCACAAACGCAATTCCAAAATCTTTAGCAACAAAAGAACTACTAACCATTGGAGATATTACGCTCCTGCCTGAAGAATATGGTGTTAAAATCGAAGAAAAAACCGCAACCCTGACACCTATTGAGTTTGAGATTTTTAATCTTTTGGTGCAAAATTATGGCAACATGGTTTCCTCAGGAAAAATTTTAAAAGATATATGGGGCTATAGCGAAGATGACGACATAGAAACAATAAGAGTGCATATTAGACATATTCGCTCGAAAATAGACAAAATTTCTGGCGGCAAAAAATATATCAAAACGACCTACGGCGGTGGTTACACGTTGTTTCCGTCAGGATTAGAAGATTAAACTTTTAAATAATTCATTTAGAGGCTTTGTTTTTTGTAAAAAAAATGCTATACTACTGTCAAGTAGTAATGGAGGCATTATGTCAAAAAAAGATAATTCAATTAGTTTTGCAATGGGTATTTTGGGCGGTATCCTCGGTGGAATCGTTGCTGGTGTGCTGTTTGCACCCAAATCCGGCAAAGAAACCAGAGAAGATATTAAAGAATGTGCAAGAAGTTTTGCGCAAAAGCATGCTCCAAATATCGAAAAAGCTAAAAAACAGGCGCTTGAGTCAATTGACCTTGTTAAATATAAGATTGAACGCGAGTGCAACAAGTTAACCGATGCAATCAAAGCAAAAAATCTTCAAAAAGCCAAAGAAAAAGAATATGGCTCCGATGAGCTAAACTAGGAGTAAATAATTATGTCAACAACTTTAGAACAAGGCTTGATAATACTCGTTTTTACATCAATTGTTGTGCTGGTGATTTTAACGGTTTTTGCAGTAAGAGTCCTTATTAATGCCGCAAAACTCACTGAAAATCTCAACAAAACTGCTGATGTTCTGAATACAGAGCTTGAGCCGACAATAAAAGAACTTAATCAAGTACTAACAAACGTAAATAAAATTGCAGATAGCGCAGATGCCCAGGTGGCTAATGTCAAAAAACTTTTCGCTCGTGTACTCGGTGTTGCAGGAGTTGCGATTGGCGGGATGAAAACGCTCTCTGGTAGCTTCTTTAAGGGCTTCTTTTCTGCATTAAAGTTATTCACTAAAAAATAAAAGGAGATAAAATTATGTCAACAGGAAAATTTTTAACAGGTTTTATAGTAGGTGGCGTTGTAGGCAGCATAATCGGTATATTGCTCGCCCCTCAGTCCGGTGAAGAAACTCGTGAAAAAATCGCGCAAACTTCAAAAGACCTCTACGACAAGGCGCAATCTACTGTAAAGGAAATTCAATCAAAAGCAGATGACATTGTTTCTGATGTTCAAGCAAAAGGTGATGAAATTATCGGCAAAATTCAAGATATGATTGAACAAAAAAAATCTGAAACAAAAGCCTAATAATTTAAATTTCGTTCAGACAGCCTTATTTTAAACTATTTTAAAGGGCTGTCTGTTTTTTAAAAGTTTTTGAAAGGTTACGAATAAACAAGCCAATGGCGTTTTTAAGCACAAAAAAAATCGGAGACTCAGGTGAAAAACTTGCCGAAGATTATTTGAAAAAACTCGGAATGAAAATTCTTGAAAAAAATTGGAAATACTCTCGGATAGGCGAAATTGACCTAATAGCGCTAGATAAAGCCTCTTTGGTTTTTGTTGAAGTTAAGTTTCGGCGCTCAAATCGTTTCGGTAACGCAATCGAAGCTATTACCCCCAAAAAGTTAGAAAAAATTTATCAGTCTGCACTTGCGTACCTTAATCAAACAAATGTCAAATATAAAGATTACAGAATTGATGTAATTGCAATTGATGCAATTGCAAGTCCAAAACTCCAACATTTTAAAAATATTTCAACAATGTAAAATCACGCTAAACATAGCGTAGTTCAATGAGTTTCCATGAATTAAATAAACAACAGCGCTCAGGGTGTCTATTTTCGCCTAAAGTGTAGTCAAAAGGGTTGACAGTAAAGCATTTTATCAAATTTATTTTAGAAATTTATAGATTTCATTGTAAAATTCATCGTATGCGTCGTTTAAAATTGCTGTACGCGCGCGTTTGACAAGGTTTAGTAAGAATTGAATATTATGAATTGAGAGCAAAGTTAAGGCGGTGCCTTCGTTTTGACGGAATAAATGTCTCAAATATGCTCTGGAGTGGTTTCTACAGGTATAACAATCGCATTGCGGGTCTAGCGGCAATGAATCACGCTCAAACTCTTTATTTTTAATGATTTTGCGCCCTTCATGGGTAAAAAATGAGCCGTGGCGCGCGTTTCTGGTGGGAAGAACACAGTCAAACATATCTACACCGCGCAAAATGCCATCTAAAAGGTCCTCGGTTGTTCCTACGCCCATAAGATAGCGCGGTTTGTTTTGCGGAAGCAGCGCTGCTGTTAGTTCTACAAACTTGTTCATGATGTCATGCGGCTCCCCAACGCTTAATCCGCCAATTGCATAGCCCGTAGCATCAAACTGTTTAACAAAATTCGCGCTTTCTTTTCTTAAATCTTCAAAAAAAGCGCCTTGGACAATTGGAAACAGTGCTTGTTTATCGTTATATTTCGCCGCGATACATCTTTTGAGCCAGCGGTGCGTTTTCTCCATTGCCATCAACGCCGTTTTGTAGTCGCAAGGATAAGGAGAACAAACGTCAAACGCCATAATGATGTCTGCGCCTATGCTTTGCTGGATTTCCATCGATTTTTCAGGCGAAATAAAGTGTTTTGTGCCGTCTTTTGTATCGCGAAATTCCACGCCTTCTTCTGTAATTTTTCGATTTTTCGCAAGGCTAAAAACCTGAAAACCGCCGCTATCAGTGAGCACAGGCTTATCCCAGTTCATCCAGCCATGGATACCACCAAATTCCTCAATGAGCTTGTGTCCTGGACGAAGATACAAGTGGTAAGAATTCGATAAAATAATTTGTGCCCCGGTTGCCTTAATTTGCTCATTTGTAAGCATTTTGACGCTTGAATGCGTGCCAACCGGCATAAAAATAGGCGTTTCTATATCGCCATGCGGTGTGTGCAAAAGACCGGCGCGTGCTCCGGTCTTTTTGCAAGTATGAATAAGTTCGTAATTAAAATATTTATTTTCCATTTTCTGTAATTAAATCAAGCGTGGTTTTCCAGTCTCTACAAATTTCTTCTGGCTTAAAATATATAGCGATTTCGCGTTCAGCACTTTCAACGCTGTCTGAACCGTGAACTACGTTATATTCCATTGTTTGCGCAAAATCAGCACGAATAGTGCCAACTTCGGCTTCATCAGGTTTTGTTGAACCCATAATATGTCTAGCACCTTTAACTACATTGGCGCCCTCAACGACCATTGCAACGATTGGACCGCTTGTTATGTAGTTAATCAAACGGTTATAAAAAGGTTTTCCGACGTGTTCTGCGTAGTGTTTTGCCGCAATTTCTTGCGTAGGCTGCAACATCTTCATTGCGATGATTTTGTAGCCTTTCCGCTCAAAACGCTCAACAATGTTGCCAATTAGTCCTCGTTTTACTCCGTCGGGTTTAACCGCGATAAATGTTCTTTCCATTAATAAATCTCCTGATTAATATACATTTTCTCAAATTCCCCATGTATGCTATAATTAAAACACAAATACACAAATAAGGCAATTATAATGGGAGAGGTTATTTTCTGCGAAACCAATGATGGCAGCGCGGGATTATACAACGAAGCTGTAGGCGATATTTATCACTCAACATATGGCGCGTACAGTGAGAGTTACGCAAAATTTCTAAAAGCGAGCGGTTTTTTAGACTACATAAAACAAAATGACAGCGTTAAAATTTTGGATATTTGTTATGGGATTGGGTACAATACAAAAACTGCGCTGGATGAGATTTTAAAACTCGATAAGCCGCTGAGGGTTAAAATTGACGCCCTTGAGTACGATAAGGAACTTGTTAATATTTCACCATTTTTGAAACACCAAAAAATAGACAATTTAATTAATAAATTTATAATTAATAAATCAAATTTTGATAGTAATATGACTTGCTTGCAGATTTTGGCTTATTTTTACAAAACCAGGGGGCTGTTGCACGTAAATTTCATAAATTTAGTGAGACTAAAAGCAAAACGCAATTCCCCTTTTGCAAAATTATTCATTGCAATTTATGATATGTTACATAATATATAGTAATTTAATCTCATGATTCGAAATAAAAACATGTTCGAATGCAGTAGACATCATGAGGTTTTAAAATGAGTGTATCAGAAAAGGTTAGCGCAATAAAAGACTTACTTTCTTTTGTTGTGAATTTGGTTCCGCGCGTATTTGATGTTGTTAGTGAGCTGATTGTTCTTATTAAGGATGTCAGAGGTGCTAATGGCTAAAGATAAAAATAAGCGGTTTGTTTTTTCGGTTTATTCTCGTGAACTTGAAGATTACCCGTATTTTCCTTTTATTGGCAAAACTATCTCGGAAGGTGTAACAAGATATCTTGATTTTTTAAGTAATAGACCTGGTGTATGTCCATTACCCGAATTGCATTTGATTGGTACTTGCCGTGTGATTTTTGATGTTATTCAAGATATTCAACCCTATTTGTTTCCTAAACGAGTTGATTTTGAAACAAAACTTTTGTGGAAATTGAAAGTTCTTTCTTCTCATTATTTTGAGAAGATTAGCGATTATTTAAGTAGATATATGTTGAAAGGATACAAAGAAAAATGTCACAATCAGAAAAAGTTGAAAAATTAAAAGAAGTTATGCAAAGGTGCGCAGATGAGACATTTGCGTCGTTTAGAGAGTTAATTTCTGAACTTGATTATAGCGATTTTGAGAAAGCCAAAAAAAGTATTTCTCTTTTAGTTACGTTATTGACTCGTGTTCAAGAATGTACGTCCTATATTGATTATCTTGTTAAGGAGAATTATTAATGACTGATAAAAAAGAAAAAGGCGCTTTGGAGGCCGTAGCAGATGAGACATTAATTAGTGATGTTGGACTTCCAGCTTTCGATGCTTCGGTTTCCGAAGTGCAAGTTTGTCATTATCATACCCGTTTGAATCCACCGCGAAAGGTTGTACAAGTTAGTGACAAACCTAGTAAAGTTCAGGAGTCTCCACTTGACGCAAGAAGTCCTCAAGAAGTTCTTGAGTATCATGGAATGTATCGTGACCCTAGCATTTATAAAACAGAGCCGCAGAAAATTTACATGGATGTTGCTTCTTTTGACGGTTTGCAATCCATTATGAACCAAAAAATTGAGGCTGAAAGAAAATTTGCTTCTTTGCCGGTAGAGATAAGGTCTAAGTTTGACCATTCAATTGTTAAGTTTACAAATGCGGTAACAAGTCCTGGTTTTGATGTTAGGACCTTGTTAACTGGTGCAGAGTTAGAGGCTTTTGATAACTATCATAAAGAAGAAAAGGCTAAAGAGGAATATGCTAAGTATCTAGCTTCTGATGAGTATAAATTTCAATTAGAACAGCAAAAATTAAGAGCTGAGTTTGAAGAGCAGCAATTTGAGAATTGGAAAAAAACCCGAGGATAGTGCGAGTGGTCAGTTGGCTATGTTCCCCTTGTTACATTTTTGCCAACTGACAGTTGCTTGTCCTGCAACTGTTTAGAGTATATTAAGGAGATTAAAATTAATGAATAATGCTTCGATTGTTCCATATAAGCAAGACCATTTGTTTTCCCGTACGCCAAGTAATGACGCTATTGAATATAGTACTTTTGACCGTAGTCATAGGTATCTTAGTGCGTTTGATAGTGATGTTTGTATACCTATGTATATTGATGAAGTTTATCCTGGTGATATATTTCAATGTACTGCCCGTCACTTGACACGTCTTTTAACGCCTGTCCATCCATTTATGGATACTTTGAGTCTTGACATGCTTTATTTTTATGTTCCTGACCGATTAATTTGGAATAATTGGAAAGCTTTTATGGGAGAGCGTCGTCGTAATGATGATGATTCATTTAATAAAGAATATCAAGTTCCAATGCTTAACTCTGGTTCTGCTGGTGTAGCCGTAGGTAGTATTTTTGATTATGCCGGTATTCCTCCAGAAGTTCCTAACATTGAGTTTTCCGCGCTTCCTTTTAGAGCTATGAATCTTTGTTATAATGAGTGGTTGAGAGATGAGAATTTAGCTACTTGGTTACCTGTTGGTGGTTCTAAAGATGTAAACGATGATTATGACCCCGATACTGAGTTTGGAGATTCAGACGATATCGACAATTATAAACTTTTTAAAAGAGCAAAAAAACATGATTATTTTACTAGTGCTTTACCTTGGCAACAAAAAGGCACGCCGCAGTCTTTAAGTATTGGTAAAACTGCACCTGTTATTGGCAGTGGTAATATGTCAATTGGTTTAACTGATGGAGCAAGAAATTTTGGTGCTGTTTATCTTTCTGATAATGCTGACGCTATCGCCGCTGGTGTATCTGCTTATGGTGCTGCTTTAAATACTAGATGTGGTGTTGGTACTGAGCCGCGCGATAGGTATGCAATTGGATTGACTACTGACCCGGATAAATCCGGTATTATTGCAGACCTTCAAAATGTTACTGGCTTTACTATTTCTGATTTGCGTGTTTCTATTCAGTTACAGGCTTTGAAGGAACTGGACGCTAGATGTGGTACTAGATATAAAGAGATTATTAAAGGTCATTTTAACGTTACTGTCTCAGACGCTACACTTGATAGACCTGAGTATCTTGGTGGTTATTCGGTTCCGTTTAATGTCATACCAGTAGCAAATACTTCCGGTAATGATACTGACCCTCAAGGCAACTTGGCGGCTTTTGCGGTTGCTAATGGAGAGTATCATGCTTTCAGTAAAGCTTTTGAAGAACACGGTTTCGTAATCGGTCTTGGTTGTGTTCGCTCAGTTAACTCTTATCAGCAAGGTTTGCAACGTTTCTGGTCTCGTAAAAATAAGTATGATTTTTACGACCCTTTGTTGGCTAATATTTCTGAGCAAAGCATAAAAATGAAGGAAATTCTTGCACAAGACGGAACTCTTACTAATAGTTCTGGCGTGATTGTCAATGAGATTACTTTTGGATATCAGGAAGCCTGGGCAGATTTGAGATATAAGCCTAATATGATTACAGGTAAAATGCGTTCTCAAGTTACTGGTTCTCTTGATGTTTGGCACCTTGCTCAGCAACTAGCGCCAACTATTGATAATGGTGAAAATTTGGGTATTCCTTTAAATCAGGATTTTATAGACTCTACTACGCCTGTAAATCGTGTTATTGCTATCCAGAATGAGCCGCAATTTTTTAGTGATAATTTCTTTAGTTTGAGATGTACGCGTGAAATGCCATTGTATTCAGTGCCGTCATTCTTATTAGGAAGGATTTAAATATGGCATTGTCTGATAAAATGATACAAGGAATAGGAAAAGGGTTATCCGGTGTAGGTTCTTTACTCGGTGGTGCTAGCTCTTTGTTGCAACCTTTTTTATCTTATAAAGATAATTTATCTTTGCAACATGACGCCCAGAATTGGCAGGAGCGCATGTCAAATACTGCTCATCAACGTGAAGTTGCTGATTTGCGTGCCGCTGGTATAAATCCAATATTAACTGCTATGGGCGGCTCTGGCGCGTCTACTGGTTCTGTTGGTGCTAATTCGTCTCTAGGTTTTGGTAACATGTCAGCTCCGGAGCAAATTTTGAACTTAATGAATAATAGTGCGGTGTTAGATAAGACAAAGGCTGAAACTGAAAATATTAGGCAAAATACTAGTAAGCAGAGTGTTGAGACCCGACACGAGTTTGAAAAAATAACGGAGACTCTAGCTAATAAGCAGAAATTGCTTGCTGATACTGATTTGAGCCGTTCTAGTAGAAAGAAGGTAGAAGCTGATATAAAAATGCTGGAATATCAGAAACAGACTATGTTGGCAGAAATAGGACTTGCTAAGGCAAATGCTAGTAGTGCTCTTTATAACGCAGTTAGTAATCGTATTACTGCAGAGGCAAATAGAACTAATTCAAAAACTAATATTGGTAGCGCTTTTGCGAGTGGTATTATAGGTGGTTTAGGACTTGGCGCTTTCGGTGCGAATAAGGCTAAGTTTTTTAAAAAGTTTCCAGTTCGTTTTAAGTAGTTGGTATTTCAACTCCAAAAATTAATATTAATATTAATTTTATTGCCAATAGTATCCCAACTGTATACCACGAAAATTTAAATATATTTTTTATAACGTTCATATTTGTTTCCCGTTAGTATTTTCATATTTAATTAATACATTAGTAAAGGAGAAAAGTCAAATGCAAAGATTTTACAATATACCAAATAGAGCTAATGGAAAGTTTTCTAGATTAGCATATAAAATTCACCCTAAAAACTTGTCAGGTTCATTTATGCGTGGAGGAATTCGACTTTAGCACATATTAATTTCTTGGGAGCATTCCTTACCCCTGCTTATTGTGCTCCCTTTTTTTATCCCGCTGAACCGCAGAGCGCGCAGCGCAATTATGCCCTTTAGGGCATGAACCGCAATAAAGGAGATTTTAATATGTGTGATAACCCAACGAAATGTTTTCTTGTCCGCCATCCAAAAAAGTGGTTTGGCAACTTTACAGTCTATACAAAGAATTACCACGAGGTCGTACAGTATAATAAAGATTATATCCTCTTCCCTAGTGATAAAAATTTTAAGCTTGCCCAGAAATTTGAGCATTTTCAGTTTGTCTGGCTCCCCTGTGGCAAGTGTATTCAGTGCCTACATTCTCGTGCCCAGTCCTGGACGATTAGAAGTTCTCTGGAACTTCAAAAATATAAGCAGGCTTGTTGTCTTACTTTGACTTATCGGGAGAAAGACCTTCCAGAAAACGCCGTGCTCCGCTATAAGGATGTTCAGGACTTTATTAAGCGCTTGCGTTGGCATTTGAAGAAACATACTGGTCAGAATCCTAATATTAAGTATTTGTGTGCTTGTGAGTATGGAAAAAAACACTTGCGCCCGCATTATCATATTGTAATATTCGGCTATTTTCCGCCTGACGTTCCTTTTTATGGTGGAAAGCTTCGTCCTTATAAGATTACGTCTAAAGGTAGTCAGCTTTTTAAGTCTAAATTTATTAATAATCTTTGGTCTAAAGGTTTTGTTGATGTTGGTCTGGTTAATCATCAGACTTGCCGTTATGTTGCCCAGTATTGCTGTAAAAAATTTGTTACACAAGGTGATAAACGTTTGCAAGAAAAAAATAAAATTTCTAGAGAAAAGCTTGTCTGTTCTTCCGGTTTCGGTTTAGATTGGTTTAAACGAAATTATCTAAGTGTTATTGCTTCAGATAAAATCGTTTTTGGTGGTTTTACTTTTGCTATACCTCGTTACTTTATTAAGAAACTTGAACAAATAAACGAAACGTTGTATAAAGAAGTTAAGGAGCGAAGGTATTTGCATTTTTTAACTTATGTTTTCGACGAAGAGAAAAAACGTGAAAGCCTGGCACGTTCAGCACGATTAGAAGGACGATTAAAATTGTTTCATAGTAAAAATGATGGTGATAAATTTTTAGTTGACTTTTTACATAATATATATTATAATTACATTCCGTTTAGAATGAATAATGGGTCAAAAAGTGCAAAATTACAGAATACATCGCTTGAGTTCCATTTTAGCGACGCGAGACAGAGTGTTTTAGCGCTTCAGGACAAATATGACTTTATATTTTTAGATGCATTTACGCCCAAAAAACTCCCTACGCTTTGGTCTTACGAATTTTTCAAAGAACTGTACAGGTTGCTTGACAGCAGTGGTGTTTTAGTTACGTATTCTTCGTCTGCCGCTATTAGAGGGGCAATGTTGGAAGCTGGATTTTTTGTGGGAACGTCTCTCGACGAAAACGGAAAAACTATAGGCACAATTGCTGCAAAGAAAAAAGAACTTATAAAACATGACCTCTCAGAATTCGATTTAGGGCTTATAAAAACTCGCGCAGGTATATTTTATCGTGACGAAAATTTAAACGCCTCTGCGGACGTTCTGACGGCTCGTAGAGAATTAGAGGTTCAAAACTCAAGCAGGATAACATCTAGCAGGTATAAAAAAGAATATGCAAAAAAATTATGACGTAATTGTTGTTGGTGGTGGAACTTCTGGTTGTGCATGTGCTTGGACGGCTGCAAAACTTGGACTAAAAACGCTGCTTATTGAAAGAAAATCTTATTTAGGCGGGGCGATAACCGCGCAGCTTGTTGTTCCGGCTATGAAAACCCAGCATAATAATTTAAATATCGATTTTTTTAATGAATTAATTGAGAAATCGCATGCTTGCAATGCTCAAATTACATATAAAGACAGCAACCCAGGCTGGTTCAATCCGTTAAGCCTACCGTCTGTGCTTAAAAATATGCTTTATGAGGTTAATTGTCATGTTTTGTGCAACTCGGTAGTTGCGAGGGTAGAAAAAAAGTATATCGAGTCGCAATATAGCAATAACACATCCCAAAAGAGCACTGAAATATTATCAATACATATCGATACGAATTATAATGATAATCAAAGTACCGAAAGTTATACCGATAAGAAATATATCGATAATGTATCGGAGAAGAAATTCCAAAAACTTTCTGCAAAATTTTTTGTTGATGCAACTGGTGACGCAAATTTTTCTGCGCTTGCCTGTGCAAACTTTCTTCCGCAGGAAAAGTCTCAGGCGATGTCGTTGCGTTTTATAATGGGGGGTGTCGACAAAAAAGCTTTTGCGGACTGGGTTTTGGCGTTGGATACAAACCGAAACGTGACTACTGCTTTTGAAATAGATGGAGACGTCCACCTTTCTACAGCGTGCACCTGGGATTTGGCGCCCAATTGGGCATTGAAACCACTTTTTGACCACGCGGTTGCGGCAAAAATACTAAAAGACCCTGATAGGGCTTATTTTCAGGTTTTTTCTATAGCTGGCGAGCCGGATAAAATCGCGTTTAATTGTCCAAGAATTGTGTCTGATAGGGATTTAGACCCTCTTAATAAGGATGATTATGAGTTTGCCCGCAGGGATGGAATTCAAACAATAAAGCGCCTAGAACGCTTTTGTAGGCTATATTTGAAAGGGTTTGAAAATGCGTTTGTTTATAAAATAGCTGATGAATTAGGAGTGCGTGAATCAAGACGAGTAAAATGCAAGTATACTCTTACTAAAGAGGATATTTACGAGGCTAAAAGCTTTAAAAATCCGGTGGCATTTTCGGATTATCCGATAGACGTTCATTCTGTCAAAAAAGATGATTACACTCTTGAATATGTGCAAAAAATGTACTCAATACCGCTTGAAAGCCTTATTGCAGATGAATTTGAGAACTTATTTGTCATCGGAAGGTGCTTGGGGGCTGATTTCTACGCACAAGCAGCTGTTAGAATACAGCCAACCTGCTTTTCCATGGGTGAAGCGGTTGCAAAGCATATACGCGAGGTAATATAAGTACTTGCGGGCTTTGTTACATTCTTTCGACAGGTTCTATGCCTAGTATAGTCAACCCTGACGCTAAAACAGTTTTAAATGCTGTAACAATAGCAAGTCTTGCCTTGGTGAGTTGTTTGTCATCCGAAATAACTCGCGAAACATTGTAGAACGAGTGGAACTGCGCAGCTAGCTCTTGCATATATTTACAGAGCATATAAGGTGCGTTTGCGGCGCTTGCGGTTTCTATCAAGGATTTAAACTCCTCAAGCTTGAACAGTAAGCGTCTTGTTGCTGCGAAAGATGCCTCATCAGCGGTTGTAATCGGCTCAAAAGCTTCTTGTGGTGAAACTTCAAGCAGTGAGCGATATAACATAATTTCATTTTCTGAAATGGCAGGTTCTTTAACAGTTTTGTTAACTGTATCTGGCACTTCACCGAAAGCATTACGCAAGATTGAGCACGCACGTGCATGCGCGTATTGAACGTAAAACACTGGATTTTCATCGCATTTGGATTTCGCAAGCTCAACATCAAAATCAAGTGTTGTATTTATATCGCGGTAAATCATCCAGTAGCGCGTCGCATCGGTGCCAACTTCATCAACAAGTTCTTCAAGTGTAATCATTTTTTTGCGTTTGCCCATGCGCACAGCTTCGCCGTCAATTTTAAGGTTAACTAGCTGCCCCAAGAGGACTTCTAGCGCGTCAGCAGTATAGCCCAACCCGCTGAGTGCGGCTTTCATTCGGCAAATATAGCCGTGGTGGTCAGCCCCCCAGATGTTTATAAGTTTTGAGTAGCCGCGTTCTAGTTTGTTTATGTGATAAGCAATATCTGGTGAAAGATATGTGTATTTGCCGTCGTTTTTAATCAAAACACGATCTTTTTCATCACCAAATTTTGTTGATTTAAACCATAATGCGCCATCTTCTTCGTGCGTCAAGTCTTTTTGAGTCATGCGCTCTAATGTTTTTTCAACAAGGTGGTTTTCATACAAAGAAGTTTCGCTAAAGTAGTTATCAAAATGCACGTTAAGCTTTGTGAGCAGTTGTTTTTGCAAACCAAGCATGTATTTTTTGCCAAAATCTTTCAAAAGTTTCTGGTCTTTTTGGGAAAGTTGCTCATAACTATCAATTTGTGCATTTCTCTCAAAATAATCAGGATATTTTTCGCTTATAGCTTTTGCCACCGGAATTAAATATTCGCCTGGATAGTATTTTTTTATTTCAACTTCATCTGTTGGAAATTCGGCTTTGACACCGTATTGCTGGCGAAGTCGAAGGTAAATTGAGCGCGCCATGTTATCAATCTGAGAACCTGCGTCGTTTACATAAAATTCTTGAAAAACGTCATAACCAGCAAACTTTAGAAGATTTGCTAGAGCGCTGCCCATTGCTGCCCAGCGGCCATGCCCAATGTGGAAAGGTCCGGTTGGGTTTGCAGAGACGTATTCTAGTAATATGTTTTCTTTCTTTTTGTCACGTTTTCCGTAATTTTTGCCACGAGTAATAATATCTTTCAAAATGCCGGCCAAATATGAAGCACCAAGCTTGAAATTTATAAAACCTGCAACTGTCGTAATTTCAACGTCATCAAGTTTTATATAGTTTTTTAAGGTTTCCGCAATAACTGGTGGTGCGAGTTTTGCACTTCTTGCCAGTGACGCAACGTTAACCGCAAAATCGCCGTATTCCGTGTTTTTGGGCGTTTCTGTAACGAGTTTAAATGTATCGTCTTTTGACATTGCACCAAGTTTTTCGTCGGAAATCGCCTTGTATATAGCTTTTGAAACTTCTTCTAAAATTAATTTTTTAAGCATGATAACCTCGTGTTTTTACTAATTATAAAACAAATAAAACTAATTTTTATAGTGGTTTTGTTATTGTGTAAATAATTGTTTCGCCAGGCTTAAATAGCTGGCAAATTATTTTTTGAGGGTTTTTAAAATAAAAGTAAGGACTCTGATTATTTGTTACAAAACTCAAACATAGCTTTATTTTTGGTTTTGTTTAATATATGATAAAGGTTCTCCAATCCACCAGGAAAATTGGAAATGCTGAAAAAAATTGACCACCACATGCTGTATATAAGTAATTACAGAAGGCGAGACGCAAAAGACAATGTCGCAGTATTTAAAGCACATTCTCTAGGCAAGCCGCCTCTCATTTCGGCAAACTATATTCAGAATAACCATAACTATAACCAAATCAGATTAAAACCCTTGCAAGATAACCGCACTACCAGAGTATCTTTCAAGGGTTTTAAAGTTGAAACTATACCTGCAAATTTGTCGAAATTCATGCTTAAATCAGTTAAAAATATATCTGAGGAGCAACAAACGCTGTACTCAAGATTTATTTCTGATTTTGTTTCAGCCGCAAAAAATGACGAAGGTTTTCGTAAATATATAGGGCTTTCCTCGGATATTGCAAAGGAATTAAACGCTGAAAATCTTATTAAGCTACCGCAAAAGCCGTTGGTTAGAAAATGTTTAGAAGTATTAGTCGCGCCAATTACAATGTTTAAAGATTTGGCTTTATGGGCTGGTGACAATAAACTTGGGAAAAAAATTCTACCGTCATTTTACAATTATATTCAGAAACGTAAAAAAAATGACGCTATAGTTAAAAATTATAAGAACATTATAGGATTATCAAATTACATACGCATTCAGGAAAATCTTTATCGTATGAATGCTGGTTTGCCGCCAATTCAGCGTAACGACTCATTCCTTATTCCTGCTGATATTTTGCAAGAAAAAATAAATAAACTTCGGTTTAAAGCGGTTGACCCGACAAAAGGACAGTATTCAACAAAACACATGATGCTTGGCAATAGGTTTGTGTCAGGCGCTGTTTATGCAGGATTCCTCTCAAATGACGCGTATAACACTACTATGCGTTATTCTAACAATGAAGATGCCTCTCAGGAACAGCGCGCTTCTCGTGCAAAACAAGAATTTGCCAAGATTGGTATGAATATATATATTCAAAATCTACTTTTGGGCATGTTTGAGAACCAGATTAATAGAAGCATGACAAATGCGCTTTTGGCGTCAGGGGTGACAGTTGCTGCGGCTGAAGTTATCGGTCGTATGCTTGTTGGTAGACCTATTTTCCCATCAAACAAAGATACGCTTGATAAAATGGAAGAAAAAGTGCAAAATAACAACGGTATTCTTGCTTGTATCGGGCGGCTGATTGCTGGAGATAAACGCGGCAAAACATCTTATGATTTTTCTGCCCCAGAACCGCTAGCTATTGTCCAAAATGACTTTTTTGAGCATTCTATTACCGGCATAAATGGTGAAAAAACTGCTTTTAACAAATTTAACCATAAGCTTTTGCAACCAACGTTTAAAGGTTTGGGTAAAACGCCATATATGTTTGAACGAGCACATTTAAAGGAAATTCTTGATTATATAAAAATATTGGATTCCAAGCAGGGCGAAATGTTCTCGCAAATTATAGAAACTTCTCTGAAGAAACTAAAAAAAATTGGTAATGTTAATATAGAAAACAAAACCCTAGACGAAATATTAAATAATGCTGCTATTACATCTATTCCGGTTGGTGATACTTTAAGCTTTGCCAAACGATTTGCAAATGGTATACTTTCTCCAATATTTTTCGTAAAAAGAACTGCTAGCTCTCTTTTCAATGGAGCAAAAGCTGCAGTAGGAAAGAAAAATGAAATTACGCCAGAAATGCTAAAGCAAAAAGATTTTGTAGAATATCTTGAGCAACGTCTAAAACTAGAAGTATGGAAAACGTCACCGCTCCTGCCTGAAGACAAAGAAATTAAAATTTACCAAGAGTTCTTATCACGCCAAGCCAATCAAAAGTTTGAAGTTAATGGAGTAAAAAACCTTATCCTAACGCTTGAAAAGAGGATGAAAATTCTTGGAATTAAGCCGGGAACGCTAGAAGCAGAGCCGCTCATGAAGGCTAAAAAGCTTTTGAACGACATCATGACGCAGACTGATGGCGCAAATCACGCAGAATATGACGCTAATACATTTTCACAGCTTAATATCAATTTAGCGCGCGCAATTTCAACAATTTTCCTCGTTACAGACTCCTACAACCTTACAATGCAATATTCGTATGATGACAAGAACGAAGCTGTTAAAACAGCGAAAAGCCGTGCAGTGCAAGAGGTTTCACGCATAGCATCGTCGGCATATATTATGGCGTTTGCGCATAGTATAATGTCTAAAATCTACAACGGAAGCCTCTTGGGCGCATTTGGAACTTGTTTCTTGACATCAAGTACTAGTGATTCCTTAGCCAGATTTGTTGTCGGTGTACCAATTAGGCGAAAAACGCATGACGAATTGCTTGAAATTGAGCAGAAACAGCAAGAAAGTAAAAACCCCGTACAAAAAGCGCTTGCATACTTAATTGGGAAAAGGGTAAAATAATTTTCTGTAAACCTCTAAAAATCGGTTTTTACGTACAGCGCTCCGGGTTTATTTAATGTTGACTAAAAGTTAATAAGCAGATAAAAAATACCCCTTAAAAAGCTTAAAAAGTATAAAAAGAATAAAGTTACCCTTCTATAATTTTAATTCTACCGTCTGGTTTTATTTCAAATGGTTTACCATTCATCTTTTTGACATAATTTACCATTAACTTGTCTTTGTCAAAATCATAGTAAGCGAGGAATTTATCTTTTGGTTGTCTCAAAGATGGATACAAAACGTTTGTGGCGCAGAAATCATCAAGAGCCACTGTGTATTTTTTATTTTGGTCTGGATTTTTTATGTTAATTTTGTGAGCTTTACCTTTTTTGTCTATAAACGTTGCTTCGACAAGTTTACCGCTTTTTGTAACTGTATATCTAAGCCCCGAAACCTGTAAGTAGCCTGGCTTACCCTCATTTATGTTTAAGGATTCTGCGCCCCAACGAAGCGCCTCAACTAGCTTATCTTCTGATAATTCATATTTTACCATTCTGTTTCTAAACGGTGTAATACTATGCAAATCTCTTGCAGTAATTTTGCCTGGAGCGACGCCACCGCGCATGTTTCCACCTTGCAAAACCGCAATATCTGTTTCCAATTCTGCGCGCATTGCGTCGGCAGTGAAATCTGCGTAAGGGTTTTCGCAAGCTAAATTTGCTGGCGGTTCTTGGGAGGATTTTAGCGTGCCAACGACCTCGCTTGCACCTAAAATAGAATTGTTTATAGTTTGCATTGCCAAGTTTCTTGCGTAATTTTTTGTGTTACCAATGTTGTTTTGAACTCGGACAATTTTTCCTTGTTTGTCAAATTCCAGATTCAATACTCCAAAGTGGTTTCCGTCTTTGCCGGCTTGAGTAATAACAACAGGTTCTCCAGCTGGTGAATAGAATAGGTTTTCTCCTGTTTTTACACTATCAAGAAGTTCGTGTGTGTGTCCACCAATGATAACATCAACTCCGCTAACTCGTTGTGCAATCTGTTTTTCGAACTCGTGACCTGTATGCGAAAGTACGATAATTTTATTAACTCCTTTTGTTTTGAGTTTGTGCACTTCGTCCTGAATTTGCACCAGTGTTTTGTTCGGCGTAGCAACTGTTATTCCGTCAACACATTCAGGAACACGCATAGATTCAACCAAATCCAGCGGTTGGAGTCCTATTATGCCGTATTTTTGCCCATTAATTTCTTTAATAAATGAATTTAGCAGTTTATCTTTTAGGGGTAAATCTTTGTGGAAGTTGATGTTTGCACCAACAATTTTATATTTGACGTTTTTCAAAATGTCATTTAATTTTGAGGCGAAAATATCAAACTCATGGTTGCCAAGAGTTGTTGCATCAAGCTTGATAAAGTTTAAAAAAGCGGTTGCCGCTTTGTTTGTAAGCGGGTCTTCTCCAATAAGAACATCGCCCGCAGAAAGTTTTAACGCATCAATTTTTGGGTTTTTCTTCACAAAAGAATCAAACGCTTGCGCTGCGGTTGCAATACTTTCCATTTTTCCAACTTGCCCATGTACATCATTTATATAAAAAATAGATGTCATTGTTGGCGGTGTTGTAGGTGTATGTGTACTGTTAAACGATTGTTGCTGTGTTTTATATGGTGAAATATTTAGCATATTACCTCTTTTTAACTATTTTAAGTCTGTCAAGGTTAAGAGTTGCTATTTTTAGTGTAAATATTAACAAATATTAATCTATAAAATAAATTGAATATATTGCACTAAAAATCAGTGTAAAAATTTGCACAATAGTAAAAAAGTTAAGATTTTTGTATGTTGTTATTTTACCTATCAAGTAAGGTGACGTGGCAAAAAATAGCATTACCGCCTTATCTAAATAATCCCCCTTTATAAGCATTACAATACACATAATCGTGTAAAACCCCATTAAAGCCCCTACAAATGCAGCATAATTTCCAACGAATGTAGGTTTCTGCTTGCCAAAAATAAAGATTTTCCCTATTAAAATTGAGAAAGCCGTAAATATTGCTGTAATTTCAAAAAACATTTTTAGCATAGCGCAGTATTCTCTCCAGTATTTATATAATCAAAATGCGGCTGTTTGCAGGGCGCTGAATGCTTGTTTATAAACTCTAATGCCTTTTTATACACAAAATCTTTCTCGTTGTCGTACAGAACCATGTGGTAGCTGTTATTTAAAATAATTATTTCACGACATTCTGAAGAAATTTTTTTGTATACGAGTTCCGAACTTTTTTTGCTTGTCAAATCATCCTCGTTCGAATGAATCAATAAAACTGGGCATTTGATTTTTTTTAGTTCTTTTCTAGTAACTCGAGATAGTTGTATCAGCTCATATATGCAAGTCATGGGGAAATTATCCATGCCAACGTCGCTTTTTTCGAGCAGTTTTTGAATAATTCTGCGTGTTTTAATGTTTTTTATTCCATAAGGCTCGCACTCTGGGTAAGTATAATAAAATCTTACAATTGTACTCAATCCAATTGGCATCAAAAAACTGTACCAAGGCATTCTCCAGCCATCCAGAAACAATGTTGTAGAAAGTGAAATTATGCCAGAAACGGACTCCGGGTATTTTTCTGCAATTGCAAGGCACAAAACCGCGCCCAAACACAATCCAGACAAATACACCTCATTATAATTCATTTTAAGTCGTTCAAAATCCTGAAATGCTGCGTTAAGCCAATCTGTGTATTTTGCGCTTATAATTTGTGCTACTTTATCGCCATGTCCTGGCAAGCAATAGGCAAAAACGTCATACCCATTTGAATGCAAAAACTGACCGTATTTTTTTAACTCAAACGGACTTCCTGTCATTCCATGGAAAAGCAGTACGGCTTTTTGTGGTTTAATTTCGTGTTTAAGTTCAAAGTCTAATGACAATTTCTTATCCTTTATTCAAACCTTGTAAAAAGCTGGTCTAAAAGCTCTATTGCCATATTTATTTCTTCGTTTGTAATGTACAGTGATGGAACGAGCGTTATAATATTTTTGTAGAAACCACCATTGTTAAGCACAAGTCCACATTTTTTACCGTTATAAATTAAATCACCTTTTAAGCCTTCCTCTTGAATTGCATCGCAAAGTTTTTTATTCGGCGTAAAACCATCCGTTTCGGTAATTTCAATTCGTAGCGCAAAACCAATGCCGCCAACATCGCCGATATTTTTATGTTTTGACTTAAGCATTTTAAGCCCGTCCATAAATCGAGCACTTTTTTCCGCAACATCATGTTCTAAATCGGACTCTTGTTCTTCAACAATAGACATCACTTCATATCCGGCACGAATGCCTATAGGGTTTGATGCATAAGTTGAGTGTGCACTTCCCGGAATAAATACGTTTGGTGCAATAAATTTTTCTTTTGCCCAAAAGCCAGAAAGCGGGTTTAGACCGTTTGTAATTGATTTTGCAAAAGTTAAAACATCTGGGGTTATGCCATAGTGCTCAATTGCCCAAAGTTTTCCAGTTCTAAACATCCCCATCTGAATTTCGTCTATGATAAGCATTATACCAAATTCATCCAAAACTTTTTTTAGTTCTTTAAAATAACCTTTTGGTGGGTTAATGTAACCGCCAGTACCAAGGCAAGGTTCTGCTATAAAGGCTTTGTACTCGCTTTCTCCAGTTGCTTTATCGTAGAAAGAGTTATACTCGCTTTCAAAATTTTTTGCAAATTGTTTTACGCAGTAGAAGTCGCAATTTTCACACTTTTTGCCGTAATGACAGCGGAAACAATATGGAAATGGCACAAATTGCGCTCTGTCTCCAAAATGTCCATATCTTTCACGGTAGCGAAAACTTGAAGTAACGCAACTTGCAGCCATTGTTCGTCCGTGATACCCGCCCATAAATGCAAACATACCGTTTCTATGGGTGTAGTTTCGAACTAGTTTTATTGCGTCCTCAGTGGCTTGTGCGCCGCCAACGTTAAAGTGTACGCGACCTTTTTCGCCAAACCTTTTATAATTCGCATCTGCTATTTTCTTTGCAAGCATAGGTTTATATTTATGTATAAATTTGGGTGCAATTTGTGGCAATGTTTGCATTTGGTCAAGAACAGCGTTCATAATACGTTTATTTTTGTAACCGAAATTGCATGACGCGTACCACATTTGTAGGTCCAAGTATGGTGTAGACTTTGCATCATACATAAAAGACCCTTCACAGCCATGAAATACTTTTGGGTCTGCGCAGTAATGGACGGTATCTCCAAAAGAGCAGTATTCACTGTCCATTGCCTTGATTTCATTATCTGACATTAAGTCCAATTCTATCATTGTTCATCACCTCATAAAATGTATTGTACTCAGCAAAATCTATAGAATTTTGTTTGCAATAAGTTGCCAAGCGTTTTTTTGCAAACAAATAATCTGCCTTACTGCAGACGCAAAAGTCTGAAATGCCATCGCCAACGTAGAAAACAGTTTGATAGTTTTTTTTAAACTCATCGACTATTTTACATTTACAGGTTCCTGAATGTTTTTTACAAGTATTTGAAACATTTGGAAATTCCATCAAAAATTCACCATTTTCAAATTCAAGATGATTTGTATGAATTTCAATATCAGTTATTCCGTAATTTTTTAAAATATTTTCTATAAACAAATCGAAACCGTCGCTAACTATAGCTACTTTAATGTTTTGCGCCTTTGCTTTAGTGTAGAATTCTGAAAAACATTCATCAAGCTCTACTGACCTAAGAAAACTGTATAGTTCATTACTATCCATGTGGCTAATAAGGTCGAATTGTTTTCTTATGCATTCGCGAGAACCAATTTCGCCGTTCATCCAAAGTTTTTCAAACTCATGCCAGCTTTCATCCGCATATTTATTTAAGAACAAATCCAAGCTGTCGTGCTTAGTAATTGTACCGTCAAAATCACAAATAACTATTTTATCGTTCATTTGCTAATTTTAATACAAATGTATTTTTCAAACAAGTCTACTTGTACTCACTAAAGAATACGTCTGGATTTTCGGTTTCTGAAAGGCTGTCTCTAAAGTTTTTTGATTTAAAAAGTTCCATGCGGCATTTTTCGTAAACTTCGTGTGTTTTTATTTTTTCAACACTAACTGGCTCCAAAAAGTCAAAATACACTTTTCCATTTTCAAAATCATTAACTTTTAGTACATTTGTGCGATTTAAAAGCTTAATAATCAATCTTACTAACTCATCAGAAACAGACAAAGCTGATGATATATTTGGCAAATAGACAACGCCGTCATAATGCGTAGAAGCATACTTCATCATGCCGGAAACTTTTGATATAAGACTATCTATGTCCGGAGTCGGCGTACGATAGTTCATAAGGTGCACAACATTTGGTTTAACGGCTTTTAAAATAAAGCTCATAAGGTCTTTATCTGCCGGATAATCAAAAAACATTATTTGTTCTGCTTCTTCTGCGCTAAGTCTTGTTATTATATTTTGTTTAAGAATATCACTGTTGCAAAGGTTTTTAGCTATATCTTTATCTTCAGCAAAAATTTTAAAGCGCTTTTTTGATGTCATGAAATAATCCGCAACTTGATTTAATATATCAGTTTTTTTTCTATGGTCTATAACCTTGAAACCGTTTTCCAGCGGTGTATTTATAAATTTTGAATGATAATCCTGAATATCAAGTTGCAAAGTTTTTGCGCCATTAAAGACATTAAGTTTTGGATAAAAAGCTATATCCAGCGGTTTTCCAGGTTCAATATACAATGAAGTTTTATTCCAAAATACGCATTCAGCTGTATTTAATTTTGCATCTTCGCAGGTGAATTTTAAGTGATTGTTAGCTTGTCCAACTGTTCTTTCAGAAAGAAGTTTCAAATCTTTTATGGCAAAAAGTGGGTAATTATTGGCTTCTCCGCAAGGCTCAAGTTTTTTAATATCTTCAAGAAGTGATAAACTTAAGTCGTCGAGAGAAATTTCAAGGTCAATTTTAAGTTCACTCTGAGGAATAACTCCATCAGTAAGTTCTAGTATTGTTTGGTTGACCGCATTTTTGAACTGTTCAATGCTTGTAACTTTTTTGTCAAGTGCAAGCCCGGCAGCCATTGAATGCCCGCCATAAGACGCAAGTATATCTGAATTGATTTCTAGGACATTGAAAATATTCACACTTGCAATACTCCTAGCAGAAGAACGGAAATTTTCACCATCAGGAGAATCTGTAAACATAAAAACAGGCAGGTTGAATTTTTCCACCAATTTTGACGCAACTATTCCTATGATTCCGATATGCCAATTAGGGTTATATGCAACTATTACGGCATCGGAGTTTTCTTTTGTTTTCTCAATATAATCAAGGGCTTCGAGGTAGGTTTGGTCGCAAAGTTCTTGTCTGAGTTTGTTAAAATTATTGAGTGTTTGCGCGTGTATAATATTTTCTGCAGGATTTTCACCCACCAAAAGCGAAAATGCTGTTTCTGCGCTGTCCAAACGTCCAGCAGCATTAATTCTGGGCGCAATTGTAAATGCAATTTTTTCAGAAGTCAATTCTTCATCGACATTGGTACCAGCTGCACGCAAAAGCTCTAACATGCCTTTGTTTTTGCCTTCTTTTATAAGCTTAAGCCCAAGTACAACAAACAGTCTGTTTTCATATAAAAGTGGCATAATATCTGCCACTGTACCAAGAGCAACAAGTGGCAGTAGTTCTTGTGTAAAAGAAATTTGTCCACTTGCATCAAGCAATGCGCACGCAAGCTTAAACGCCGCGCCCACACCAGCCATAGACACAAGCGAAGTGATATCATCAAGGCTTAAATCCTCTTGCAGCGCACCTGGAACTTTCGCGTTTATAATTGCAAAAGCCGGTGGTAATATGTCTTTTGACTCGTGGTGGTCAACCACAATTACATCTGTCCCCAAATTTTTAGCCAAAGAAATTTCCTCAACATCGCAAACTGCGCAGTCAACTGTTACAACCAGTTTTACTTTTTCCTTAGAAATTTTTTTAAGCAAAACTGCGCTGTTTAATCCATGGCTTTCTGTTTGTCGGTTTGGAATGTAATGAGAAAAAACCGCGCCAAGCAACGAAAGCGTCTTATGCATTACTGCGGTTGATGTAACACCATCTGCGTCAAAGTCTCCATAAATAAGTATGTGTTCTTTTTTTTCTATTGCCTGTTTTATTCGCGCAACTGCCTTTTCCATATCTTTGTATGCGTATGGAGAAACAGGTTCATACGTATCAGGGTTTAAAAACTTTTCTGCCTTTTGTGGGGTGTTAATTCCTCTTTGCAAAAGAAGTTTTGCAAGAAATTCCGAACCTGTAGCTTTTACTAGTTCGTCATTTGGTGTATTAAATTCTTTTAAAATCCATTTTTGTGGCATTTTTTGTCCAGTGCTAATTTACGTTTGCATAGTAAAGTCATCTTCAAGGTTATTACGAATTTTTTCAAGCGTTTTGAGCATTGCAGTCAATTCGTTTTGTGAAATCCCTTTAAAAACCTTACTTTGCATATTTTCTTTTAATGGTGCCAGGTCGTTGACCTTTTCTCTGCCAGACTGTGTGATATAAATGCGGTGCTTACGCTTGTTATCAGGGTCGGGTCTTCGTTCAATATATTTTTTTTCAGCTAAAATATTGATTAATCTAGTTGTATTTGGACGATCTTTGAGCATAACTTGCCCAAGCTGACGTTGGTATAAGCCGTTTTTATGCAGTAAAATATACAAAAGTTCATACTGGTCAAGCGTTAACGCATCATCAATTTCCAATGTTCGCAGTGTTGTTAACGCAGAAAATTTTAAATACTGCGAGGTCTTTGTAATATAAAATCCAGCGTTGTGTTCACTTGCAAAATCTTCCAGTTTAATTTTATCAATCATATTCCCTACTCGCCAACTACTTTGTTATTATAGTAACATCAAAATCATATTTTTTCAGTTATTTTAAGAAAAATTGTACAAAAATTAAAAAAAACAACTCCACCAAATAGTGAAGTTGTTTTAATATACAGTACGACTTATAAATTGGGCAAATCTCCTTTAACTTCTGCTACTTCATCACAACCGAGATTAAAAGTTTCATGAAGTTTTCTTACTGCTTCTTTTGCGTCTTTTTTGTCAACAAGACAGCTGATTTTAATTTCGCTGGTTGAAATCATTTTTATGTTAATTCCAGCGTCTGCCAACGACTTAAACATATCTGCTGCGATACCCGGTCTGTCAACCATTCCGGCACCAACGATAGAAACTTTTGCGATGCTATCGTTTACATGAACTGTAGATGCATTTAGTTCTTTTACAAGCGGTTCAATGATTTCAAGGGTGCGAGCAACATCTTCTGCAGCAACGGTGAAAGCTATATCGTTTGTGTTGTCAGATTTTCTGGCGTACGATTGGATAATCATATCAACACTAATATTTTTAGCAGCAAGTGCGCTAAAAATTTTAGCCGAAACGCCCGGTTTATCAGGAACATCGCATACAACTATTCGCGCTTGTGACGAATCTTCTGCAACACCTGTCACTGGTTTGTAAATTTCCATATTTTTAACTCCTAAAATTAGTGTTCCCATATTGTCAAGCTTAAACGTACTGCGCACACGCAACGGCACGTCAAACTGTTTTGCGGTTTCTACAGAGCGCGGATGAAGCACATTTGCACCAAGGTACGCCAACTCAAGCATTTCGTCGTACGAAACTTGTTCTAACCTTGACGCATTTGGCACGACGCGCGGGTCTGTTGTGTAAACCCCTTCAACATCGGTATAAATATCGCATCTGTCTGCTTTTAGCGCTGCGGCAATTGCAACGGCTGACGTGTCGGAGCCGCCACGACCTAAGGTTGTTATTTCACCTTCTGGCGTAACCCCTTGAAAACCAGCCACAACAATAATTTTACCGTCGTTAATGTGTTTCATAAGTTTTTCTGTTTTGACATCTACAATTCTTGCTTTTGAGTGCACATTTTCTGTTATAATGCCAACCTGCATTGCGTTCATGCTGACAGCGTCGTGTCCTGCTGCTTGAATTGCCATTGTCAAAAGGGCGATTGAAACTTGTTCGCCTGTAGCAAGTAGCATATCCATCTCGCGATTGCAAGGTGTTGGCGAAACTTCATTAGCAAGTTTTACCAAATAATCGGTTGTGTGTCCCATTGCAGAAACAACTACGACCACACTGTTACCGTTATTTTTTTCTCTAATTACTGATTGAGCTACTCTTTTAATTTTTTCAGCGTCTGCTACCGAAGTACCGCCGTATTTTTGGACAATTATTCCCATTTTACCTCTAATTAATTTTGTTTCGACATCTCGCGGAGAGCTAGTTTTTTGTCGAATATATCAATATCATCTCCGTCGAGTTCTTCGACCATGGCGCACCAATGTAGTGCCTGCTCAATATTGTATGCCGAATTTGAATTTTGTGCAAGTTTAAAATAAACATTAAACATCAAGCGCCGAAATGCCAATGTCTCAGCAAATGCAGTTGAAATTTGTTCAAGTATTTCCTTAGATTTTTCATAATTTTTTAAGTAGAAATATGCTTCAGCGCAACCAAGCTTTGCTTCAGGGCTATCACTGTTTTCTAGTATAGCTTCGAATTTGTCAATAGAGTCCTTGTATTTGCCTGCTTTAAGCAGTATTGCACCATAAGTCAACAGGACTACAATTGAACTTTTATCGAGTGAATATGCTTTTCTTATTTTACGTAATGATGCTTGAACATCTCCCGTTTCACAAAGTAATTTTGCATAATTTACGTAGGCGTATAGCATATCGGGGAAATATTCGATAGCTTTTGCGTAGTATTTTTGTGCGCTTTCATAATTTTTTTGTGCGCAATATGCATTTGCCAAGTCAAAATACAGGCTATAATGTTTATTAGAGTTGCTTACAACAGAATAAAATATGTCAATTGCCAACTCATATTCACCAACAGACTCATATATTTTACCCATAAGCGCTTTGGCATCAAAATTATTCGGATAAAATTCTATTAATTTTTCAAGCGTATTAAGTGCCGCTTGAACGTTATTAAGCTTAAATTCGCACAGAGAAAGGTTGTACAACGCTTGTTCATTTAGCGTATCAATTTGCAGAATTTCCAAATTTTTATTTTTGGCTTCCTCAAATCGCTCAAAATGCTGTAGCATTTGCACCCAAGATTCGTATAAAAGTATGCTTTCAGTTTGGTTTTCAATCGCACCTTGATAGTAAGACAAAAGTTCTTCACCACAACCAAGTTGTAAATCAATTTCTGCAGCTAGCACGTATGTTTCGCACTTTTTTGGATTAAGTGCAAGTGCACGCGCACAAAGCTTTTTAGCCAATTCATACTCCCCAATTTTTGAGTTGCAAATTGCGAGGTAGTAAAACGCATCAGCGTGATTTGGGGCATAAAGCAGCACAATGTTGAATTTCACTAGTGCGTCCTCATATTTTTTTTGTTCGGTCAAAATAACGCCCCATAGAAATTGCGCATTATAGTTTAAAGGGTTGTAAAAACAGGCTTTTTTAAACTTATCTTCGGCTTCGTCGCGTTTTTTTTGTTTTGCGAGTGCGATACCCCAATTCAAATAAAGCTCTGAATCTCTAGAATTAAGTTTTACAGCCTTTTTATAAAACTTTTCAGCTGTTTCAAAATCATTCATTTCAATCAAAACTGATGCCCACAATGAGTAAGCGCGAGCATTGTAGCGATCAAGTTTTAGCGCTTTTCTAAAAGCTTTTATTGCATCTTCGTAGCATTCTTTTTGTGCATAGTATATTCCAAGATTTACGTATGCTTCGGGAGATGGATTAGACATTGCTGCAGCGGTTTCGAATTCAATTTTTGCTTTTTCAACTTCGCCGAGGTTTGCCCAGTACAATCCCATTTTTACAAACGCTTCTGCCGGGATAGCGGGAACTCGCGCAGCGTGCTCGTAACGCCTAAGGTAGAAGTCAAATTTTTGAACATATAGCATTAATTTTTTGATAAATTTACCCATGACTATATTTTATAAAAAAATAAACATATTGCCAATTATAAAGTTTTTTGTACTTGCAATGCTAATTTCAATACAACGCCCCAAACTCATATATAAAGCGAGATTGGGGCGTTGTATTGTGTTTTTATTATGTTATTCTGTAATCTTTTGTGGCAGTGCTGCAACGTTTTGCGCGTTATTTTTAATCATTGTTAAGAGTAATTCGTTTGCTCGTTTTAGTTGTACGTCATCTTTTTCTTCAATATTTTTATCGGTCAATTTTACTTCAACATCTGGAGTAATACCTTTTTTATTTATATCTGTACCATTTGGGGTCAAATATTTTTGAATAGTGACGTTCATGCCCGAGCCATTAGGAAGTTTATTAACTTCTTGTACAAGCCCTTTGCCGAAGGACGTTTCACCAACAATGAGAGCGCGCTGGTTGTCTTTCAATGCTCCTGAAAATATTTCACTTGCCGATGCTGAGCCTTTGTTAATAAGCACAATCAACGGTTTATCCGTAATATAACGGCGTGTTGCGCGGGTTGTATCCTTGTATCCATCGCGGTCTACTGTTGAAACTATTACGCCGCCATCTATAAACATATCTGACATCATAATAGCATTGCTAAGAAGTCCACCCGGATTGGACCGCAGGTCTATAATATAGCCTTGTTTGTCTTGCATTTTGTTTAAAGCGGTTAAAAATTCATCTTTTGCGTTTTTGCTTATAAACGAACTTAATCTTATGTAACCGACTTGTGGCGCAAGTTTCACGTTATTTGGTATCTTTGTAGAAACTGATTTAATAATTATTTCAGCGCGAGCAATAGTGTATTTTTTAAGTGGCTGATTTTTACGTTTAATTGTCAAAACGACTGTCGTTCCTTCTTCGCCACGGATTTTATCGGCTGCTTTATCTACGGTTATACCTTTTGTGTTTTCGCCATTAATTTCTACAATTTCATCCTCGGCAATTAAGCCGGCTTTTTCTGCTGGTGTGTCCTCAATTGGGGCAATTACGAGCAATTTACCGTCTTTTACTCCAATTTGCACCCCAATGCCTTTCAAAGAACCTTTAATTGAGCTTGTTTCTTCTGCAAATTCTTTTGGGTTTAAAAACTTAGTGTACGGGTCATTTAAGCTGGCAAGCATAGTGTCGATTGCAACGTACGCATCCTCATCAGTTCTAATCTGTGCGTCGTATTTATGCCGCCATCTGTTCCAATTTTGCTGATTATTTGTCTGATCAACGTATTTTGTATTAACAATTTTCCATACATTGTCGTAAAGCTGTTGCGGAGTAAACGCAAAAACATCGCCGGCAAATGAAATTGCTAAAATTATTGTTAGCGCAATTGCCCATAGATAACCAAATTTTTTAAAGTGTAATCTCACTTTTCATACCTCATTTTCTGATACAACTATTTTACCATAACTTTTAATCTAGACTTAATATTTAACAAAAAGTTTCCATAAAAAAGTAAATAGCCAAAATTACTTGTGGTATGGCTCTTTTGCCATGATTTTCATTGCTCTATAAATTTGCTCTGCAAGCATGACTCGCGCAAGCTGGTGCGGAAATGTCATTTTTGACAAGCTTAGTTTAAAATCAGAACGAGTCCTAATGCTTTTAGCCAAACCGTTTGCCCCACCTATCAAAAAGACAATTTCATTTACTCCATTATTTGAAATTTCTTTAATTTTATCCGCAAAACCTTCTGAGGAAAGACTTTTGCCCTCAATTTCCATAGTAATTACGTATGAATTAGGTTTTATTGCTACAAAAAATTTTTGAGCTTCTTCTTCCATGTATTTTTCAGCCAGAGAGTCGTCTTTTATTGTGCTTGCTGGAATTTCGACTATTGAAAACGAGCAATAGGCGCTTAATCGCTTCGCAAACTCCTCTATGGCGAGTTTAAACCCTTGTTCACGCATTTTACCGACTGCAATAATTTTGATATTCATTAGACTGTCGCCGCAATTTCTAGTGCATAATCAGGCGAGATTTCTTCTTCCGCAACAACTCGAATATTTGGGATAAGCTGCAATAAAATCATTGCAATCATGTGCCGAACCTCAAGTGGCGCAAGGAGAATAATTTTATCGCGAGGAATTTCAAACTCTTTTGATATTTTTACTAGTTTTTCAATTATTAATTTTAATTTGCTTCCATCAACTCGTACAATTGTTTGTTCTTCGTTATCCATAAGGTTTATTATATTGTCTATGGTTTCATTTGAAAGCTTTATTACTGAAATTAAATTGCTATCGTCAGCAATAGATGCTGATATTTTTTTTGAAAGTGAAATTCTTATTTTGTCTAGCAAATCATCTTTAACTTGTTCATCCGAATAATCATTAATTTTTTCAAATATATAGATAATGTCTTTTATAGAAACGTGTTCTTTTATAAGGTTTACAAGTAAATATTTAAGTTCAGCCAACGAAATAAAGTCTGGAATACAGTTTTCTATCAAGTAAGGATTTTTATCCACCACTATATCTACATAACGATTTAAGTCGCCATAATCAAAGATTTCGTCAATATTTTTAATGCAAACGAACTCCAGCGCGCTTGCAATGTATTCTTCTGGTCTCAAACCTTTCATCCAGAAACTTTTTGTATGTTCTTCTGCAATCCAAACAATTTCCCGCCCAGAAATTGGGTCGTTATCGCGTATTGAGTTGTTTGGAAGTCTGTCCATAGCCAAGTCGTCGTGATAAAACATTAGGTATCCGGGATAAACGTAAGCGCTAAATGCTTTAACTCCGCGAACATTTATGCAAAACTCGTTTGCTTGAAGTGTGTCGTCGTCTATGTATTTTACTTTTGGAATAACAAAGCCTGTTTCTTCTACCATTTTTTGACGAATTTTTACTGTTTCAGAGAGTAAAATTGCGCCCAAATCTGGATTTACAAGATTAAGAGTTTCTTCCGAAAGCAAAATGGAAAGCTTATCTTCGCCGATGGACGCCGAAACATAGTCTGGTGAAATAATTTTGTTAAGATTTTGTTTAAGCTCGTTAAGCTCGTTTATAAGTTGTGACATTTGATTGTTTAATTTTTCGTGCTCAGAGGAGGACGCATCTTCTAGCTTTGCCTTAATTTTCTCAATTTTGCTACGTTTTTCTTGAATTTTATTTTGCACATCAATGCAACGTTGATAAGGGCTTGTATCACCAGCAAGAATTTTTTCCATACGTGTTTTGAAAATTGCTATTTCATCATTTTCTGCAGTATTTTCTTCTTCTGATGCATCTGTCACAAAAATGCAGTTGTAGCAGTATCCTTCGTCCGTATCAACTTCATGCAGGGTATACAAGTCCCAGCCGGCTTGTGACATTTCATTTAGTAAGTTTTCAAGACGTTGTGCGTCATCTGATGGACACGGTATAATTTTATATTTTGCTCTTGCCATAATAATCTCCAATTTTATTTTTATTATTTTAGCATATAGCGTTTTCTAATGCAATTTTTTCTCATTTAAAAGCCCGCCTTATGGCGGGCTTCTTTTGCTTCTTTAGAAAGGAGTTAAGCATATTTAGGTGTTGAGCTTTTAATGCCGTCATCTATGGCTCTATCACAGCTTTCAAGTTCGGATTGTGCAGCCTTGAGTTGTGCTTCAAGTCGAGTTTTTTCCATCTGTATTTTCTTTTCCTCAGCTGCGATACGTTTTAGGGTACCTTTTGCAACTGCTTCAAGAGACTGTTTCATGAATGCATTAAACATAAAGTTCTGAACTTGCAGTGTTAATGCATTCGGATTATTCATATGAGCTTGATATTGTTGGTACATTTCCATTTGGAACTGTGCTTGCGGAAACGCATTCATCATTGCAGCGTTACCAAACTGCATATGTGGCAAGAACAACGAGGCTGGTGAATTTGCTAGTTCATCAGGTGTTATCACCCCATCCTGAATATTTGAACCAAACAATGCCAGGTCTGTTAATTTTTGAGAAAATTGAATTAATTTGTACTGAATGTCATTAATTCTCGAAATTAATTGCATTTTTCGCATTGTGAAAATTGCGTACATTACCGACCCCTATGATTTATTCTAACCTACACTTATATAAAAACAATTTGATTGAAAAAATTGCGCGACTAGTTAAGAAATTCATGTTTTAGCATTGCATGGCAAAAAGTCTTTATCAGTAGCACTTTTCAGGTTTTTACAAAAAAACTTTATATATAATTTATTTCACAAATCTACAATAATAAAATAACAATTAGATAAAAATTAATTACTAAAATTTATCTAATTGTTAAGTTATGTTAATTAAAATATTTATTTAGTTTTTACTATTAGCACCAAGAACTTTATCAATAAGCCCATATTCCATAGCTTTTTGCGCAGTTAGGTAGTTATCACGCTCAGTATCTTTTTTAATTACATCGAGCGGCTGCCCTGTGTGCTCAGCAAGCAGTCCGTTTAGCATGCTTTTCATGCGCAAAATTTCCTTTGCTTCAATTTCGATATCTGTAGCTTGTCCGCGAGCACCGCCCAATGGCTGGTGAATCATAATTGTAGAATTAGGTAGTGCCATACGTTTCCCTTTTGCGCCGCCTGATAGCAAAAAAGCACCCATGCTTGCCGCCATGCCAATACAAATAGTTGATACATCACAGCGAATGTGGTTCATTGTGTCATAAATTGCCATACCAGCTGTTATTACACCGCCAGGACTATTTATGTACATCATGATGTCTTTTTCCGGATTTTCACTGTCAAGGAGTAATAGCTGTGCTATTATTGAGTTTGACATTTCATCATCAATTTCTTCACCAACAAAGACAATTCTTTCTCTTAAAAGTCTTGAAAAAATATCAAAAGAGCGTTCACCTCTGGAGGAAGCCTCTATGACCGTTGGTACATAACTTAAAATTTTTGTGTTATCCATGATTGTTCCTTTATTTATAATAATGTATTATAGTAAAGATTTGAAATAATCACAAGAGGAAACATGAATTCAACCGAATTAAAACACAAATTTGTGACTGATTTATCTGCTATCATGCCTGCGGGGGAAGCTTTAAGCGAACTTAATTTCGTGCTTAAAGAACATTTTAACGTCAGTTTAAAAGACCTTGTTATTAACCCCAATATAATTTTTGAATACAAATCGGAGTTGGAAGCTATCGTAAAAGAACGTGTAAAAACGCGAAAACCTTTGCAATACATTCTAAACAAGGCAAGTTTTATGGGTGAAATGTATTATGTTGATGAAAATGTGCTTATTCCGCGACCAGAAACAGAAATTCTTGTAACTGAAACTGCTAAACTAGCGAATTCAAATACGAGAATTCTTGAAATTGGCACCGGTAGTGGCTGTATAGCTATTTCACTAGCTCAGTTGCTAAAAAATAACCACATAACAACGTGCGATATTTCATTAAGTGCACTAACAGTGGCTAAAAAAAATGCACAAAGGCTTTGCCCGGAATATAAAATAAACTTTGTTCACTCTGATTTATTTGAAAATATTGCAGAAAAATTCGACATAATTATTTCTAATCCACCATACATCGCAGAAAATTTAAAATCTGGCATGCAGCCCGAGGTAACAGAATTTGAGCCACATTGCGCCCTTTTTGCACAAGATGATGGATTGTATTTTTATAAAAAAATTATTCAACTGGCACCGAAATATTTAAAAGAAAATGGAATTTTAGCATTCGAGGTCGGAATAAATCAATCTTTAAAAATTAAAGAAATTCTCGAAAATCAAGGCTTTTCAAAAATAATAATAATTCCTGATTTGTCCGCTATTGACAGAGTAGTGTTAGGTTATTATAATTAAAGAGTAAAGGAAAGCATGTAAAGGAGAAATAATTATGACTAAATTTGTATGCAGTGTATGCGGATACACTTATGAAGGAGCGACTGCTCCTGAAAGATGCCCTCAATGTGGCGTATCTGGCGATAAATTTTCAAAAGTAGAAACTTCCACTGAGTTAACATGGGCTGATGAGCACAAAATTGGCGTAGCAAAAGACTTAGATGCCGAAGTTGTTCAAGGTTTAAAAGATCACTTTATGGGTGAATGCACTGAAGTCGGTATGTATCTCGCTATGTCAAGACAAGCTGACAGAGAAGGTTATCCGGAGGTTGCAGAAGCTTACAAAAGAATTGCGTGGGAAGAAGCAGAACACGCTGCAAAATTTGCGGAACTTTTAGGTGAAGTAGTTGTTCCGTGCACAAAAACGAATCTTCAAATGCGTGCAGATGCAGAAAGCGGAGCATGCGCTGCTAAAAAAGCTATCGCGGCGCGAGCAAAAGAACTCGGTTACGATGCAATTCATGATACTGTACACGAAATGTGCAAGGACGAAGCAAGACACGGCTGTGCTTTTGCTGGGTTGCTAAAAAGATATTTTAACTAATATTAAAATTTTAATAAAGCCCCGTTTCATTTTCGAACGGGGCTTTGTTTTTGTTATTTTAGAGTGTAAAAAAATTAATTGGACCAGTAGCTTGGTTAGGAGATTTTTCCGCTGTTTGAGAAAGAGTAAACTCATCAGATTTTGCAGTTGAGTTATTTGCCGCCAATTCTTCAAAAACATTAGGGTTTGAGGTGTCAATAATTTGCATATTAAAGTTATTGGTAATATATTTTCCGCCACCTATAAAAAAGTTTACTGGACCGTTGTTTGCTGAAATATTAATATCCAAATCTGCGTTGCTCCTTGTCGTTTTTTAGTTATATCGACATATTTTTGTACAGACTTTAATTTAAAATTGTTGTTTTGTATGATATAGCGCAAAAAACGTGCACTAGGACGCACTTTGACGATTTACATTTTTTAACAATAAAATTAATTAAGAGAATTCAAAACCAAATTAAGTGGACACATTATTAGCGAAAGGGAAAGTTAGAGCATTCCATTTCGCTAATAAACTTTTTAATGCTACACTCTGGTTGTTTACAAATTAATGTCAACTGGTGCATTGATTTCGCCATCGGAACCACTCGGTTTAATTGGTGCACCGACAGTTTTTTCAACGCTTGCTACAGAGGTATTGTATTGCATAAGGGCATTGTAGTAGTTTAACTGCGCATTTCTATATGTGATTTCAGCGTCCTTAAGCTCTATAGCAGTGTTTAAACCAGTTTTATAGCGACCGGCTGCAATTTCATACTGTAATTTTGCCTCATTCATCGCCTGATGAGCAACGGGCACGCTGTCTCTTGCATTAACATAGTCAATATACGCCGTTTTTACGTCAAGATAAACATCGTTCTGTTTCTTTTCCAAATCAGCCTGGTCTCGTTCGTATGTAGCTCTAGCCTCATCAACCTGCTTTTTTAACAGGAAAAAGTTTGATGTGGGGTAAGATAATCTAACGCCAAGCTGATAGCCATAATTGTCTGCGTATTCCTTACCACCAAGCGTATAACTTCCGAATCCACGCAAATCAGGAGTAAATGCTAATTTTGAAGATGTAATTGCAATTTTTGACGCTTCTGCTTTTTTTATGACAGATTGTAATTCTGGACGCAACTCGTATGCCTGTTCTATCAGTTTGTCAAAATCCAAATTATACTCACTAATTTCCATTTTATCAGTTACATTGTAATTTGAATAAGACGGCAGTCCCATTGTATTATTCAGTTGAGCTTTCGCCGCTTCTACTTGGTTTTTAGCTTTAATAAGGTCAAGTTTTGCATTGCTGAGGTTATACTCTGCTGTTACAACATCAATTTTAGCTTTTACACCGACCTCATAGGCTGCTTTTGCTTCAAGATAGTGTTTGTTGAACTTATCCACGGTAGACTGCAAAACCTGCTGCTGTCTAAGCGTGTAAAGATATTGAAAATATGCAGCTTTAACGTTATAAACCGTATCATTTATAGCTGTTTGAATATCGGAAATAGAAGCCTCGTGCGCTTTTTTAGCTATGTTGGCTACTTGTCGTGTTTTGCCAAAATCATATAATAGAAGTGAGCCTTCTATCGCTGCGGCATTCCATAAATCGTATTTCATCCTTGGAAACTTAAAGTTTGTAGCCAGCATTTTGTTTTTAGAATACGCTGTTCCGACACTAAATTGCGGAAAATAATTAGCCCAGGCTTGAGCAATTTTTGATTTATAAATATCAGAATTGCTTATAGCATATCTGATTGTCGGATTATTGTACAAGGCGAGTTTTACGCAATCATCTATCGAAACAATTACATTTTCTTCGACCCCGCCTTTAATTGTTGTTGTCGAGGCAGTGATACTTTCATCAAGAATATCACTGCTGACCCTGTCTGCAAGAGCTTCTTGGCGCTCCTTAACAGTCATATTAGCTTCTGCGCGCTTATCAGCTCTACGCTCGCTTCTTTTCTTATGAGCTTGTTCTTCTTGTATTTGAGAGATAGACTTAATTTCTACAGGTTTTTTATCTTCTTGCTGACCCGACGCGCTAAAAACGCCTGATGACGATTGTTCTGACGCAGGCGTGCCAGCATTTTGAGTATTTTGAAGGTTTTTAGTTTTTTTAGTGATTTTTAATTTGTCAAAATTAAATTTTTTCCATAAAGATTTTTTTTGCGAAGTCGGCTGAGCGCCAACTGGCTCTGGCTGCACCATTTCTTCCATTATTTGTGGAGCATTTGTTACAGGCTCACTCGATAACACTGGAAGTGCTCCATTCACTGAAAATATCATTATTAATGTTAAAATTAGCTTTTTTTTCATATTATTTCCAACTCACACTATCTAATCAACAGTATGCCCTTTTTTCTGTCTTTGTCTAAATTTATTCATAACTTTGTCAGTAAAGTCTTGAACTATTACGTAAAATGCTGGAACGAGCAATGTGCCTGCTGTACCAGCGGCAAGCATTCCGCCAAATACTGTAACACCAACGGAGACACGGGATTCAGAGCCTGCCCCCTTCGCCAGCAACAATGGTAATACGCCGAGTACGAATGCAATAACCGTCATGCACACCGCTCTAAAACGCAGTCTAGCAGCTTCAATAGCAGCTTCTTCAATGCTTTTTCCATTTTCTTCGTGCTGAACTTTGGCAAACTCAACAATCAAAATTGCCTGTTTAGCGGCAAGACCAATCAACATAATCAAACCGACCTGAGAATAAAGGTCAAACGCCTGCCCAGCTGTCAAAGAGGCGATAAACACGCACAATAGTGCTCCAACGGTTGCAACCGGCGTGATTAACAGTACAGCGACTGGTATCATCCAGCTTTCGTACAAAGCAACCAAGAAAAGGTACACAAATAAGAGCGATAAAGCTATTACGTAGCCTGTGCTACCGGAAGATTCAATTTCCTGTTTAGACGCACCAGACCACTCAAAGCCGATATCTTTAGGAAACTCTTTCGCTGCGACTTCTTCCATAGCTTTCATTGCTTGACCAGAGCTTTTTCCCTCTGCTGGGTTACCATTAAACTGGATTGAACGGTACTGGTTGTAACGGTTAATTACTGTTGCACCAATATCTTTTCTCAAGGTAACTACAGTAGAAATTGGCACCATAGTTCCTTTGTTATTTTTAACGTATATTTTGCTCAAATCATCGGGATTTCTTCTAAACATAGAATCAGCTTGCATTTGCACCCTAAATACACGTCCAAGTTTGTTAAAATCGTTTATGTAATAAGTACCAAAGTTAGACGCAAGAGTAGAGTATAAATCTGTAAGGCTTATACCTTGCGCAAGTGCTTTTTCTGTATCAATATCCACATAATATTGAAGCATGTTAGCCTGATAAGTGTTGAAAACATTGCTCAAGCTTGGGTTTTGATTAGCTTTCATCATAAATGAATTAGCGATTGACGATAATTCAAGCGGAGTATACTCACCACGAGAAAGCATTTGGAATTCAAACCCACCATACATACTCAAGCCGGAAATGGCTGGCGGAACAATCAAATAGGCTGTACCTTCTTTAATTGGCGCTATAGCTTTATAAATGCGATTTTGAATTGCCATGTCAGAAAGGTCTGTGGGTTTGCCTTGAACAAGTCTAATTAATTTTTCAAACACGCTCAACTCACGGTATTCAAAATCCTTAAGCTGGAATACCATAAAAGCAGTGTTTGAACCGTTCATACCGACGAATGCCATAACTCTGTCTATGCCCTCAATATCTTCAACTGCGGCTTCTACTTTTTTTGTATATTCATCTGTAAGGTTTAATGAAGTACTTGCTGGAAGGTTAATAGAAGCTAACAGCACCCCTTGGTCTTCGTTTGGAATAAATCCCGTTGGAGTAATTTTAAATAATACAAGCGTAATTGCGCAAAGTGCTAAAAATACGCATCCTGTAAGCTTTTTATTGTAAACAAAAACCTGGACAGCTTTCATGTAAGATTCTTCTGTAAAACGTCTAAACCAACTGTCAAACGCGCGCACAAAACGAGGTTTTGAGTCTTCGGATTCTGGTTTCATAAATATTGTGCAAAGCGCAGGGGATAATGTAAGAGCAACAATTGCAGAAAGCATAATGGACACTGCAATGCAGACAGCAAACTGCTTGTACATCAAGCCTGACAAACCGGGAACAAATGCAACTGGCACAAATACTGCCAAAAGTACAAGCGCCATGGCAACAAGTGCCCCACCAACTTCTTCCATTGTTAATTGGACAGCTTCTTTTGTCGGCATACCCGCTTCGATGTGACGCTGAACGTTTTCTACAACGACAATTGCGTCGTCTACAACCGTACCAACTGCAAGAACCATCGCAAATAGCGTCAAAGTATTAATCGACATACCAAACATTGGAAGGAACGAGAATGTACCGACCAGTGATACAGGAATTGCAAATAACGGCGCCAATGTCGCAGTAATTGACCCCAAAAACAGGTATGTTAAGCCAATAACTATTGCTGACGCTTCAAAGATTGTTTTTGTAACCTCAGCCATAGATTCAATTACGAACTGCGTTTCATCACGTGCAACTTCAACAACCATACCATCTGGAAGGTCTTTTCTAATTCTTACCAATTCTTTCTTTACGTTATTTGCAACCTGAATTGCGTTAGCACCAGGTACTTGAATAATCTGCATCATAGCTGTAGGGGCACCATTAAAACGTCCGATGGACGCATAAGTTTGCGCGCCTAATTCAACTCTTGCAACATCTTTAAGATAAATTTTTGAACCGTCAAGATTTTCTCTGACAATAATTTTTTCAAATTCTGCTGGTTCCGCAAGCCGACCTTTTGTACGCAACGTTACTTGAAGTTTTTGTGGGTCGAGCATTGGCAATTGACCGAATGAACCAGCTGAGACTTGTGTGTTTTGCGCCGCAACAGCAGCTTGAATTTCGGTTGTCGAAATATTTAAATTAGCCATTTTCTGTGGATTTAGCCATATTCTGATACTGTATTCACCTGTACCAAAAACAGTGATTTCCCCAACACCTTTAATACGCGCTAACTCATCTTTAATGAATATTGACGCATAGTTAGAAACATCGAGTTGTGACATTGAGTTATCTGGTGAATAAACTGCCAGAATCATCAAACCGGCACCAGAAACTTTTGTTTTAGCAGTAACACCGAGTCTTTTAACATCCTCTGGGAGTCGTGGTTCCACCTGAGAAATACGGTTTTGTGTATTTACAAGCGCAATATCTTTATTTGTACCAATATCAAAGTATACAGTCGCACTGTAAGAGTTGTCCTGCGAAATTGAAGTCATGTAAATCATGTTTTCAACACCGTTTACTTGCGACTCAATCAAGGACGCTACCGAGGATTCAATTACATCGGCACTTGCACCGGGGTAAGATGCCGAAATCGCAACCTGTACAGGGGTAATATCTGGGTATTTTTCGAGCTTTAAGCTCATCATTGCAAGTATACCCACAAGAGTTATAAATATTGAAATTACAATCGCAAAACGAGGTTTTGTAATAAACAAATACCAATCTTTTCCGTTTGCTTGTTTTTTATCGTTTGTCATAGTGATGTTCCGTTTCGTTAGTTACTTCTTAGTCTGTTCGCCAGCATTTTCTGCTACTTGTTCAATTACGTTAACTTTTTGATTAGGATATTTTATACTTAGCAGTCCTTTTCCAACAACTCTATCGCCGGCTTTAAGACCATTTTTGACAATCCAGTGCCCATCAACTTGTCCATCAGCCTCAATTATAACTGGCACTGCTTGAGACTCATCGTTTACGGTATAAACGAGCATGCCGTCTTTACTTTCTTGTACAGCTTCTTGTGGAACGAGCACGACTTTGCGTGGGTTACGAGCTGTTATTGTTACATTCACGTAGTCTTTTGGCACAAGAATTCCATCTGGGTTTTTAAATGTTGCGCGCAAACCTATTGTCCCTACTGAAGGGTCGACAGAGTTGTCCACAAATTCAACTTTTCCCTTATGGTCATATACACTTCCATCAGCCAATGTTAACTCTACAAGACTATTTTTCAGTTCTTTTTCTTCATGCTTTTGGAAATTAAGATAGTCTTCACTCTTTACGGTAAAATACGCATAAATTGGGTCAACACTTACAATTTTTGTAATTGCACCAGCCGTCGGTGTTACAAGGTTACCTTCTGTTATTAAAATTTTACCAACCTTTCCTGTAACTGGAGCCAGAACTCTTGTGTAACTTAAATTCAAATTAGCATTTGAAAGAGCCGCTTTTGCTGCTGCTACAGTTGCTTTTGACATATCTCTTTTTGAAAGAGCTTGGTCATAATATGATTTGCTGACGTAGTCGAGTTTTACAAGTTCATCGGCACGTTTTAAGTCTTTTTCTGCGTTAATATAATCGGCTTCAGCCTTTTGCAGGTCCGCTTTTGCTTGATTTACCGCAATTTGATAATTATCTGGCTCTATAAGGAAAAGCTGTGTATTTTTTTGAACTAATGCACCTTCTGTAAAATATGATTTTTTAAGCCAACCTTGAACCCTAGCTACAACATCAACAGAGTATTTTGCCTCAATTCTGCCAGTGGATGAAAGTTTATCGTATATAGTTTTTTCTTCAACATTTACTAATTCAACTCCGGGCGGGCGTTTATTTGAATCAGCTGAAAGCTTTGCTGTAAAGGCTCTATAGCCCCATTTTAACAGCATTGATACGACAAGAATAATTCCCAGAATTATTAATATCTTTTTATTTTTAGTTTTACTCATTATATCTCTCCATGCCTAGTAAATAATTTAATCAATGTTATTATAATAACATATAACACAAAATGCTAAAAATGTCTATTTGTTAATTTTTATTGAGCCAATGTCATTACGAATGCTGTGGCGCAAGCCTCTCGCAATTCTTCGCGCCTTAACGAGCATTTTTTTCTGACTTAATATCAACCCTGTAAAAATTAAAAATACTGCAAATATTTGCAATGGGGTTAAAAATTCATTCAAAAATACTACACCGAAAAAGATTGCAAACACTGGCTGTAGGTACAAGAAGGCGGAGGCTTTGCTTGCGGAGAGTGTGCACATTGCAAAATTGTAAAGCGCGTAGTCTGACACAGTGACTATCCCGAGATAAATTATAACAAATAATGTCATGCTCATATTCAAATGAAAACTATGACCTTGTGCAAAGTTTAAAATTGTAAAAAATACAGCACCAGAAAGGGTTTGAAAGCCCGCGAGAAAGAATGGCGGGTATTTATCCATAAGATATTTAGTTGTAATTATGCTGACTGTAGTCATTATAACAGCAAGGAACTCCAAAGAATTACCCAGCAAGGGTCTTGGGGCTATTTCTGTTGCCGCAGAGTTACATGACAGCAAAATTGAACCAATTATTGCAATCAAAAACCCGCCAAACGCCGCCAGCGGAACCTTCTCACGCAGTACAATAATTGCGCCCAATGTAATAAAAAGAGGTAGCATTGAGTACACAATTCCAGCCTGGGAGGATGTTGTAAAGCTCAAGGCATTTGCTTCAAACAAAAAATACAGGCATGGTTCACAAATTGTCATTAGTAACAACAAGCCTATATCTTTTTTTTGAATTCGAATATTTTTGTAAACGGTTGTCATAAAAGGGATAAACATTATGCTTGCAATTAGCATGCGAAACATCATCATGGTTGATGGCGAATACTCAAAAAGCACGACTTTCATTGCAAGAAAGGACGCGCCATAAGTAATCATGCAGAAAAAAAGCGAAATGTAAGCAAACATTTCACGTCTCTTGCTATTCCCACTATCGGAAAATGTTTTCAGCATTCTTCTCCCTAAGTAACAATGAAGATACAAAAACCATTGTACTATTAAAATCATGTCATGCAAGAATTTTATTAACAATGCCAATTATGTTACAAAAGGCTCTGTTAAAACAGAGCCTTAAAAATCAAATATTTAAAGTTTTGCGCCTTTTGGAACAACAGTTATTCCGCCCTCTGAAACAAAGAACCCGCGAGCCTCATCTTCTTCGCGCGAAAAACCTATTCGTGCATAAGCCGGTATATCAACGTTTTTGTCAATAATTGCTTTTCTTATTTCGCAATGACGCCCAATATTAACGTTTTCCATAAGAATTGAGTCCACAACATTAGAAAAGCTGTTTATTCTAACTTTAGGCGACAAAACACAACGAGAAATACTACCACCTGAAATTATGCACCCTTCGGAAACCATTGAATTTGTAGCAGTACCAACTCTGTCACCTTCTTCCCAAATAAATTTTGCAGGTGGGTAGTTGTAACTAAAAGTCCGAAGCGGCCAGCTTTCAGAGTACAAATTCAACTCTGGCAAATAACTTAACAAATCCATATTTGCTTGCCAGTATGCATCAACTGTTCCAACATCACGCCAGTAGCCGGCTTCTGATTTTGACATTCCGGCAAACTCATTTTTTGAAAAGTCATATACATAGACCTTAGAACCATTATTAAGCATATTAGGAATAATATTTTTTCCAAAATCATGGCTTGACTCTGAACATTGACTATCATCTACAAGTTCTTTTTTCAAAGCAGCAGAGGTGAATACATAATTCCCCATTGACGCAAGACAGTAATCATCGCGCCCCGGAATGGTTTTAGGGCGATAAGACGGTTTTTCAACAAAGCCGGTAAGCTTCCAATCCTCATCCACTTCGATAATTCCATATTCATGCGCAAGTTCGACTGGAACAGGTATCGCAGAGATAGTGAGGTCTGCTTTGCGTTTTTTGTGATACTTTAGCATTTGGCTTACGTCCATTTTATAAACATGGTCTCCACCAAAAACGCACACATATTTAGCATGCTCATCGTCAATTTGATTAAGGTTTTGGTAAATCGCATCAGCCGTACCTTTGTACCACGCGCCATCAGTACGCATTTGGGCGGGCACAAGGTCTACAAATTGATTCAAAAATGGCGACAAAACCCAACCCCTAGTAATATGCTTGTTAAGGGAGTCCGATTTATACTGCGTTAAAATTTTTATTTTATAAAAGCCTGAGTTAACAAAATTATTAATTACAAAGTCTATAATTCTGTAACGTCCACCAAAAGGCACTGCCGGCTTGGCTCTATCACGAGTAAGCGGGTACAGTCTCTTACCTTCGCCTCCGGCTAAAATCATTACGAGTACGTCATTTACAAGCATACTAATTCTCCTGCACTTAAGTATACACTTATTGTATAAAATTTCTTTAATTTAAGCAAGACCAAAATTTTATAAATAATTTTTAAATACTTTTAAGAATTCTATTTTTTCATCTTCAGAAAGCTCAACAAGCGGTCTCCTGACGTAATCGCCGATTATGTCAACTTTTGAAAGTGCGTATTTCACTGGAACAGGGTTTGGCGCCATAAAAAGTTTCTTAAACAATGGAGACAAGTGCAAATGTAATTTTAGCGCATCTTCAAGCCTACCTTCTTTAAATGCGCGCACCATTGCTTTAACTTCCTTACCCACAACGTGTGACGCAACTGAAATTACGCCGTAGGCGCCCAAAGATAACATTGGCAAAGTCAAACTATCGTCACCACAGTATATTGCGACATCATCAGGCAGCTTGGTTTTAAGCTCAGTTACGACATCCATATCTGGGAAACTTTGCTTTACAGCGACAATATTGTCAAAATCGCTTGCCAACCTCACAACTGTATCCGGCTGCATATTAACGCCAGTTCTACCCGGTATGTTATAAAGTATAATCGGTGTATCTTTTACAGCTTTAGCAATTGCGGCAAAGTGTTCATACATACCTTTTTGAGAAGGTTTATTATAATAAGGCACAACAGAAAGAAGTACATCTGCGCCAGCGGCAGCGGCTTTTTTTGAGGCAGTTATTGCTGTCTCTGTGCAATTTGAGCCTGCGCCCATAACGATTTTGGCTGATTTCCCAACAATAGAACGCACGGAATTCAACAGTTCTAGCTCCTCCTCAAACGTGAGAGTTGGCGATTCGCCAGTCGTACCGGCAACAAGAATTGTATCTGTACCGTTATCAGTGAGGTGTTTTGCCAGCACTTCCATTCCGTTGTAATCAACTTTTCTGTTTTTATCCATCGGCGTAACCATTGCTGTGATTACTTCGCCGGCATCATATCTCAACATAATTTTCTCCTTAAATTATTAGTATAATTTCATTTCAATTATTTTTTCTGCGATACGAACAGTGTTCAAAGCCGCACCAATTCTGAGGTTATCAGCAACGCACCAGAAGTCAATTGCGTTATCAAACGCAATATTTTTGCGAATTCTACCAACATAAACAGGGTCTTTTAATGCAGCGTGACGCGGAGTTGGATACTGATAATTTTCTTTATCGTCGATTACTTCAACCCCATAAGCGTTTTCGAGGATTTCACGCGCTTTTGTTTCATCTATTGGTTTTTCAAACTCAACGGTTACAGCTTCTGAGTGACCGCGATAAACCGGAACGCGAACTGCTGTGCAGGAAATCGGGGTATCAGGCGCAAGGTGCAAAATCTTGCGTGTTTCGTTTGTGACCTTCATTTCTTCCTTGGTGTAGCCATTTTCTGTAAAAACATCAATTTGCGGAATTACATTAAAGCCAATTTCGTGCTTAAACGCTTTGTTTTCAAAAGGCTCACCTGCAAGCGTAGCTTTAGTATTTTCTGTTAATTCATTAATCGCAGCTAGACCCGCTCCGGAAACTGCCTGATAAGTAGAGACTATCATTCGTTTAATTTTTGCGTAATCATGCAACGGCTTTAATGCCAACATAAGTTGAGAAGTAGAGCAGTTTGGGTTTGCCACAATTCCTTTGTGTAGTTTCAAATCTTCGTCATTGACCCCAGCAATTACAAGCGGTGTACCTTCTACCATACGGAATGCAGAAGAATTGTCTATGTAAACGCAACCGCGCTTTACAGCTTCTGGAGCCAGGGCAACGCTTGTTGAGCCACCAGCTGACGCAAGGACAATATTTACGCCATCAAAAGCTTCGGGTGTCGCTTCAACAATAGTGTGCATTTCGCCTTTAAATTCTATTTGTTTTCCAGCACTTTTTTTAGATGCCAAAAATTTTATTTCATTGTACTTAACATCATTTTCAATTAAAATACTAAGGATTTCTCGTCCAACAACTCCGGTTGCGCCCAATACAGCGATATTTGGTAAACTCATTCTATACTTTCCTCCTGTTTACTTTGTTTTCATAATATATAACGAAAATTACATCAGGGCAAGTAAAATTTCACATCAGGCTAGGATTCCCCGCAGTGGCGGGTCTACAACCAGGAACATTGTAGAGTTAAAGTTCGCCTGGCTAGGGTTCACCTGCGTTCATCTTTCACGAGATTCTTCGGTCGTTGTTCAATCCCAGACTGCGTTTCCACGCCTAAAGCTAATTTCCTCAGAATGACCGAAAAACGTTACAATTTCCCACGTCATTCTTGTATATGTTACGTAATTCGGTGACAGAAATTGTTTTTTCTTAACA
>CAZVBZ010000004.1:0-87234 GCA_964626145.1 uncultured Muribaculaceae bacterium
CAAAACCTCGCATACCTATTGCGTTAACAGGTTTGTAACAATATTTTTACAATTTTGAATATTGTTATGCAAAGTCGGACTTAAGGTAGGCAAAAGCTTTATAAACAGCAATCCTCCACAGTTTTTTCAGAATAACGCACAACATGCGGATTTTTCCAAAAACAAGAACAAACGCTCATCGAATAAAAAGCTTATAATTGAGGTTAAGAAACAATGTCCATACCCTCAACTAGGTTTTTTAAATCTTTTCTTGCGTTTTTACTGCTAAGCGCTTCGATTGCCAAATTCACATATTTTAGTCTGCGTATATCAAAAGCAGAGTCTTTAAGTTTTTCTGTAATTTCTGCCAAAAGTTGAGCATGCTGAACCTCAATCGGCGCATACATAGTAATTTTCATACCATCAGGAGTAATTTTATAAACACATTGACGTAAATTTTTATCCACAGAATCAATTACAATTTCCCGTTTCAGTTCTTTTGCAATCCGAAAAAGCATTTCTTCTGTTAAAACTTGCACTCCTAATTTCTCAATATCAATATCTTTTGACGCCGATTTTACACAAACACCGCCATCTGTATTCACTACTTTGAGGTAGGTGGCACCATAAGTGCCTGTCGCCAACATTGACAACTCCTCATCATATTCAAACTCAAAAAGCTCGTAAGGGCGCACGCCTAAAACTCTGCAATAATTGAGCAAAACATGATGTTTTGTAAAACTCGACCCAGATTCAAGCCTGCAAACATGTCTCATATCTACGCCGATTAACTCTGCCATTTGCTCTTGCGTATAAGCAGCTTTTTCTCTTAATGATTTTAATTTTTTCCCAAATGCCTCTAAAAAGGTATCCATTGTTTCTTCCCCTTGTTTATATAAATTATGCTACAACTTAATTTTTGTTTTATAAGGACATAAAACGACATATTTTGTCAAATTATCTTGACATACGACATCAAATGTCCTATTGTTGATGTAAATTATGTCGTTAAACGTAATCTTAATAAACTGTCTAATAAAGTACCCGCACAATGCGCAGAATTGAGCAGTGGCAGTATCCGGGTAACGCGGGCATATAATTCTGCGCGAAACCATTCACTGTTGCATACATCCAGATAAAGTCCACTGCTCTTTTTTATTTTATTAACAGAGCTTTTCACAAAAAACAGCTCATAGACGTGTTACGTCATTTTAGCTTTTACTGCTTAAAATAATTTTTTCTATCTCTGCGATATACATAGTATGAAAATCAGATTTTGGATACCACAAATCTATTAACTTTTCGTCTATAAAACTTGCCGATGTATATTCTTGAGCATACAAACACTTGCAAAACATAGCAAGCCTTGCTTCTTTAAAATATGGCACCCCATTATCAAATGACAAGCTTAATCCTGATTTATCTATTTTGTTTTCATTTCGTCCAGAAACAGTTCCAAGGTAATTAAGCGTTTTTCTATATTCTTCTTCATAAAAGGTAAGTGAAAATCTTCCAGAACTATCAACAAGTTCTTTTGTATATCGCTGCGGGCGCAAAACAATAAAAGCAACATTTTTTGCCCACATAACGCCCATCCCGCCCCAAGAAGCGGTCATTGTATTTACAATACCATCGGATTCTGATGTAACAAGTGTCCAATCTTTACCTATAAGTTTAAACGCATTTTCTTGCAATTCTTTGGGTGAAATTTCTTTGTAATTTTGCATAAAAATCTCCAATAAATTAATTTTCGTAATACATTAAAGCTAAATTCCTGCGTTGAGTTTTGGAATTTTGATTTTAAATATTTTTTCAACATCAACGCTATTTAAGACTATATCAATCATTCCGCCTGGGGTTAAGGCACAAGATGACTCAATATCTCTGACAATTCCCAACACTTTTGCATCAGAATATTCTTCTATTAATCTGGGAGCGGTTCTAATTGCAATATCCTCTGTACCTTTGGGATAACGGTTAATTATCACCCCTCGAACATCAATTCCATGCTCTTTGGCAAAATTTACAGTTAAAAGAACATGATTAATTGTACCCAAATCAGGACGAGCAACAATAATCAACGGCAAATCGAGTCGCTTTACTATATCGCTCGTCAAAAGTGACGGCGAAACCGGAACACACAAGCCACCAGCACCTTCTGTTATTACTAGTTCACACTTTTCATTTAACGTTTTATAATCACGTATTACGTTATTTATATCCACATGAATATTCTCAATTTCTGCCGCCAAAGCCGGTGCAGTAGGCGGTTTCATAAGATATGTACAAGAAGTTTCAACAAATGCATCAATTTTTTTTACATAAGCCAAATCTGGCGCAATTAAAAAACCGTTTTTTTCTTCAGCGCCGCTTTGAAATGGCTTAAAAACGCCAGTTTTATAACCCAAAGACTGCATTAACGCCGCCAAGCCAGCCGTTATAAACGTTTTCCCAACATCTGTATCCGTTCCCGTTACAAAAATATTCATTGTCTGTGATACCATTATAGTTATGTCTAACATATTTAGTAAATCACAAATACAAAACTTTTTAAACACAGCGAAAGGTGACATTCTTGGAGGAATTATCGCCGCGGTAATCGCACTACCACAAGCACTAGCCTTTGGCGTAGCAACTGGACTTGGCGCAAGTGCCGGACTTTGGGGTGCAATAATTTTATCATTAGCTGTATGCTTTTTAGGTTGCAAATTTCCGCTAATATCCGGTCCTACTGGACCTACAGCAATTGTTATTGCTTCTGCGGTTGCACTTTACACCGGAAAACCGCAGCTTATCGTCGCAATACTCGCCATGGCAGGCATTTTTCAACTAATTTTGTCTATGACAAAATGTTCTGAACTAGTTAAATTCGTTCCATATCCAGTAATTTCAGGATTTATGAACGGAGTTGGAACAATATTAATAATTCTTCAAATTGCGCCACTTCTAGGGCACAAAATGTACTCATCTCCAATTACAACAATCCAAAACTTTTTTGAATTGTTTTCAAATGTTTCTGCGGAAACATTTGCGCTTGGAATTTTAACTCTCGCAATAATATTTTACACGCCAAAATGGTTTAATCGAATTATTCCGGTACAAATTCTTGCGCTGGTTGTTGCCACGGGAATTTCTGTTATTCTTCGACTTCCGGTAGAGCGCATAGGCGAAATATCTATCACTTTTCCACAAATTATAATCCCCGGCATAACATTTACTGAATTTGTGAAAATTTCTCCAACTGCACTTGTTATTGCAATAATTTGTTCCGCTGAAACACTATTAACAACGCTGGTTTTGGACTCCTTGCTAAAGGAAAAACACGATGCTAAAAGGGTTTTAATGGCACATGGGTTCGGAAACGTCTTGTGTGGGCTATTTGGGGTACTTCCTGGTGCCGGGGCGACCATGCGAAGTGTTGCTGCCGTGAACAATGGCGCTACAACAAGGTTTGCGACTTTTGTCCATGCCTCAATTCTTGTCACAGTAATACTTTTCCTCGCGCCCTATGCCCAAAAAATACCACTGGCAGTGCTTGCGGGTATTTTAATAAAAATTGGTTACGATATAATTGATACAAAATTCCTCAAAGTTATAAAGTATGCGCCAAAAGACGACCTTTTTGTCGCGCTGGCAGTCTTTTTACTAACGGTTTTCCACGATTTAATTTTCGCAATCGGCGTCGGGATAATACTTGCAGCCATTTTATATGCAAAACGAATTGCTGACCAAACAAACATCGAGGTCAAAGAAGTTTATGACCGCGAAATTATGAAACTTGAAACAAAATTAATCAAAGATTTTAAATACAAAATTCGCGTTGTACACATTGACGGACAATTTTTCTTCGGCTCAGCAACACAAATTGTCTCTAAATTTGAAGAACTTCTTGGAACAAAATATTTAATTTTAAACTATGAATCAAGCGCAAAACTTGATATTTCCGCAATTTTCGCGCTTGAAGATATTATAATAAGGCTAAAATCACAACATATTAAATTATTTATCGTAATCAAAAACGAGGACATAAAAACACAACTTGAAAATCACAAAATAGCGGAACAAATCGGAGTTCATCACATTTTCTTTAATGAAATTGACGCTGTAGAAACCGCAAAAAAATATTTGCGCCGCAAAATCAAAAAAGCATCAAAAAAATAACCGGTCGAAATTACTTTTAAAAACAATTCACGGTTGAACAGAGAAAAAACTTGTTGTATTATTTTTTTATGAGTAGAAAAGAGGCGAAATATGCTTGATATAAAAATTATTCGTGAAAATCCAGAAAAAATTAATGAACTTTTGAAAAGACGTAACCCCGAGCTTTCTATAGATGGGGTTTTAGAGATAGATACAGAAAGAAGAAAAATTCAATTTGAAGCAGATGAGTTGCGCTCAAAAAGAAAAACTGATTCTCAAAAAATTGGCATGATGAAAAAAAATGGCGAAAATACTGACGCAATTCAAGAAGAAGTACGCAAATTAGGAGAAGAAATTAAAGCTCTTGAAGAAAAAGAAGCAGAACTAAATGAAAAACAAACAAATCTTCTTCTTCACATTCCTAATACGCCTGATGAAACCACGCCAATTGGACTTAGCGAAGATAACAATGTCGCAATTAAATACTTTGGCGAACCAACAAAAGCTGATTTTGAACTCAAAGCCCACTGGGATATTTGTACAGAAAAAGGTTTTGTTGATTTTGAACGCGGTGTAAAACTCGCCCAATCAAGATTTTCGCTCTACCGCGGTTTGGGCGCAAAACTTGAACGCGCAATCATAAACTTTTTCTTAAACACACACACAACCGAACACGGTTACGAAGAAATTTTGCCGCCGGTTTTGGTTAATTCTGACGCAATGAAAGGCACTGGACAACTTCCAAAATTTCGCGAAGATATGTACAAGTGTGAAAACGAAGATTTATTCCTAATTCCAACCGCAGAAGTTCCGGTTACAAATATTTACGCCGGCGAAATTCTTTCAGAAGAAGATTTGCCCAAATATATGACAGCTTACACGCCGTGTTTCCGCCGTGAAGCAGGTTCTGCCGGTAAAGACACTCGCGGATTAATTCGTCAGCACCAATTCAACAAAGTTGAACTTGTAAAACTTTGTACACCGCAAACTTCTCCAGAAGAACACGAAAAACTCACTCAAAACGCAGAAAGAGTACTTGAACTTCTCGGACTTCCATACCGCCGTGTTGCATTATGCTGTGGTGACATTGGATTTTCGGCAAAAAAATGTTATGACCTCGAAGTTTGGATGCCGTCCTACAACGATTACAAAGAAATTTCAAGCTGCTCAAACTTTGGCGATTATCAAGCTCGTCGAGCAAATATTAGATATCGCAACAAAGAAACGGGCAAAACAGAGTTCGTACACACGCTAAACGGCTCAGGACTGGCAGTAGGAAGAACCTTTGCAGCAATTCTGGAAAACTTCCAGCAAAAAGATGGTTCTATAGTTATTCCGGAAGTTTTAAGACCTTATATGGGAGTTGACAAAATCTAATGCCAAACCAAAAAGGGCTTTTTATAACTTTTGAAGGTGGAGACGGCTGCGGCAAAACAACACAGCTTAATCTCGTTGCAAAATATTTTGAAGAAAAGGGCAAAAAAGTCATTCTTACTCGCGAACCTGGTTCAATTGGGCTTGGGCTAGAATTGAGAAAAATTATATTGCATTACGATGGCGACATTGCTCCAACCTCCGAAGCCTTCTTGTTTCTTGCAGATAGGGCGCAACATATCGCAAAACTAGTTAAACCAGCAATAGACGCAGGCAAAATTGTACTCTGTGACAGGCATACAGATTCCTCTATAGCGTATCAAGGTTACGGTCGCGGTGAAGATATTGAACAAATTAAACATCTTAACAATATTGCTACACAAGGTCTTACGCCCGATTTAACTTTTGTATTTGACGTTTCAGAAAAAATTGCACAAGAGCGCGTCGGCACCGAAAAAGACCGCATGGAATCTGCCGGAAATGAGTTTCATAAACGAGTTCGTAACGGCTACCTTGAAATAGCGAAACAAGAACCTCAAAGAGTAAAAGTTATTGACGCAAACTTATCGATAGAAAAGGTTTTTGAACAAGTAAAAAAATATATAGACGAAAAACTATAAGGAACACAAAATGGCACATCAACGCTGGTATGACAACGACCCTATTTTAAAAGAAGCCCTCGAGTTACTTAGACTCCAACCCGCTGACAAACAAGCTGGAGCGGCTGATTTTATCATAAAATTACAAGAAGATATTGCAAAAGATGTAATAGAGCGAGTTTACGAAATGGTTAGCAAATACCACAAAACCGGTAACCGCTGGTATGACAACGACCCAGTGCTACTTCGAGCAATGGAAACTTTACGCGTTGCCCCGCCACAAACACAACGTATTGCGGCAAAAAAACTTTTGCAAAATCTTGAAGCTTTATCAAAAGAATCGGAAGAAAATGAGTAAAATTTTAAAAGACATACAAAATCTCAAAGACACTCGCGGAATTGCTATTCAAAAAGTTGGGATTAAAGATGTTGAAATCCCCTTGATTATTCAGCGCAAAAATGACTCAAATCAAGTGGTGTCGGCAAAAGCCAGGATGAGTGTCGCTTTGCCGCAAAACTTCAAAGGCACGCACATGTCACGATTTATGGAAGTTTTAGACGAATGGAGGGCAAAAGACCTTCTGGGCGTGGACATCAAAGGTATTTTAAAAGATTTACAAAAAAAACTTGATGCAAAAAGTGCACATGTGCGTTTTACATTTAAATATTTTCTCAAAAAAGAAGCTCCAATAAGCAAATCTCAATCGGTCATGGGCTATGAATGCTCCTTTGAGGGCAACATAAACAACGAAGATTATGAGTTTTTACTTGGGGTAAAAGTTCCAGTAACAACACTTTGCCCCTGTTCAAAAGAAATTTCCAACTATAGCGCTCACAATCAACGCGCATTAATAAAAATTATTGTCGGGTACGACGAAAAAGACCACATCTGGCTTGAAGACTTAATAAAACTAGCTGAAAGTTGCGGCTCATGCGAACTTTACCCAATTTTAAAACGCGAGGATGAAAAATACGTAACTGAAAAAGCTTATGACAACCCCAAATTTGTTGAAGACGTAATTCGCGATGTAATTTTGCAACTCAAGGCGAATAAAATTGTTAAATTCTTTGAGGTTGAATGCGAGGCGTTTGAAAGTATTCACAATCATTCTGCGTGGGCATTTCAACAAGAAAGTTTAGATTAATTATTTCCCTCCTCCTCTTCAGCGTTTTTCTTACACACTAAATACGGAACGGTTTTAACGGCAATACCGACACCATTATTATTTGTCTCAACATATTGTGCTTGACTTACAGCGCCACGAGTGTCATTCTGTGAAAGTCCAACCAATCCAGCTCCGCTTAAATCATTTGCTTGGGTTGAAACCGCAGTCCAAGTAGGCGGACAAGAATCAAGATCAAAAAACATAATCGCGCCAGCAGGCACACCCGAGGTGGAACTACCTCCGCTCACCCTTCGTTTTGACATTATCGGCGCCATTGCCGCAAGCATAATGCTTACTATTAACAATGTAATCATTGCTTCGGCAATTGAAAACCCTCGTTTTGAGCTATCGTTTACTTTTTTCAACACTTTTTCTCCATTTAATTAGTTCTTTATTGTTTTATATTAACATTTTAAAAGTTTTCTAGCAAGAAAATCGTAGTATAATAAAAAAGCAAACGGATTTTAACTAAAAGGTAAAAATGAACGAGTCAGACAAAAACGCAGAACTTGAGAAAGTAAAAGAAAAATGCATGGCATGCCAGAAATGCCCACTTGGCAAAACAAGAACAAAACTCGTATTTTCTTCCGGCAAACCAAATAGCAACATGGTGTTAATCGGCGAGGCACCTGGATATTGGGAAGACCAAAAAGGAGAACCATTTGTCGGAAAAGCCGGACAACTTTTGGATAAAATTTTTGAATCCGTTGGTCTTTCTCGCCAAAATGATGTTTACATTTGCAACACATTAAAATGCAGACCACCAGACAATCGCGACCCACTACCAGAAGAAAAAGCAGCATGTCGCGAATATTTGGACGCCCAACTTGAAATCCTAAAACCTAAAATTATTCTGCTTTGCGGACGCGTTGCCGTCCAATCAATGCTAGACACAACATTGGGTATAACAAAAATTAGAGGCAAATGGTTTGATGGTCCAAATAATTCACGGATGATGCCAATTTTCCACCCATCATATCTTTTGAGAAACGATTCTAGGCAAAAAGGTAGCCCCAAATGGCTTATGTGGCAAGACATTCAAGAAATAAAAAAAGAATATGATAAAATTATTGGCAAGCCAATACCCTCTTAGGACGCGGGGTTCAACGTAAAATATAAATCTAACTTTTTGCTGATGTTTTCAATAGTTTTTGAATATTATCAGGCAATTTTGACATATCCGCTGGCGTTGTGCTCTGATGTGCAGGAATTTGTAATTTAGGCTCAACATCTGCATAAATTCTATCATCCTGCAATTCTTCCATAGCTTTCATTACACCAAGCCGTCCGGCTTCTTTTTGAAGTTTTGCAAAATACGATTGTACCGCAAATGTCATCGCTATAATAAATGTGCCATAGGATATACCAGCAATCCGAAGTACTTTTCTAAGGGAATTCGTCATAAAGCTGGCTTTAAATTTTGTAGGCTCAGCACAAAAAGCAATGAATTTTTCTGGTTCGGCGCATGCGATATTCAAAATCTTTTTAAATGCCTCATCTAATTCCTCTGCTGGAACATTTTTTATAACTCTATCAAAACATCTGAGCATTTTCGCAGTAAATTTTTTGTTTTCGAGGAAAGACGCTGAAAATTCAGTAAGTTCGGTTATAATTTTTTCTTTATCTCCCGAATTAGAGCTCAGGAATTCTGTCAATTTATTATTAAATAGACTTGTAAATCTCTCTTTGTACTTGCTATATAGACCCGTACCTTCTTTAATTATTTTTTCAAAGTTTGCTTTAACAGTATCATTTTGACATTTTGAAAGGCAGAATTGTTTTATCGTTTCGAGTAAATTAGTTGCTTTTGTTTCCGCAAGGTCTTTAACATTAGAAAGTTTCTTCACTAATTCAGAAAGCGCTTGCAATTCTTTTTGAGTAAATGTTTCTTTTTTCGTCAACAAACCAAGCATTTCGCCAAGGATTTTTGTATCAGACAAGTCTTTTAATGTTTTATTTTTCAAAAATGGCTCAAGCTTAGATACATCGACATCTTTTAATTCTTCACAAACTCGAAGAAGCTTTTGAACCTGTTTTTTATCAATTTTATCAAATACTTTTGACAATTCTACACCGGCTTCACTTACTTTTTGAAGTGGAGCTTTAACCGCACTGAACAGCGCAGCTCTTTCAAAGCCGTTATATCCTCGTAATTTAAAGGAATCTATTCCGTTGAGCAGTATTTTTATAAAGGCATTTTCAGAAACAACCTCATTAACTGATTGGTTTTTAATTTTTGAACCAATATTTTCTGCAACATCTGCAATGTATTTTTTAGTAAATTTTGTTTTTCCAATAAAGGTAAATCTTGAAAGAAAATCTACAATATTTCCAATCATTTTAGATACAGAGGTTTTACCCGACGCAACGGCAATAACTGGAATTAGAATAGGCGCCCATAATGCGGAATATGAAACCCAATAGGACACTTGTGTTGCAATCTCTGTTGCGGCTTCCATGTGTTCTGAATACTCTTGAGATTTGTCATCTATTTTTTCGAAAGTATTAAAGAGTTTTCTTTGCAAGTTTTTGCCTTCGCGCAATTGTTCAGCAGAAACATTCAGTTTAACCAGTTCTTCTCTAAGGGCTTTATCTTTTTTGTACTGTCCTTTTTTATATTTCATGTACTGGTTATGATGTTTAAATGCGCGAGGAACAAATGATATATACTCCTTAAACTTTTGACCAAGCGTTTTTTCTTTTGCTTTAACGTCCTTGACCTCGTTCATTTTTTCATCAGAGTAAGAAATGAACTCTTGCGGATTATTTTTAAATTCTTCTTTTGCAATATATCTACCTGCGCGAGAAGCTTGCTTTTGCATTTTAAGAACTATTAAACTGCCAACAATTGAGGAAACAAACCCTGCAGTAAAACCAATGAGCTTATTTCTTCCCCAAGGAGTTGCCGCAAGCATTACTAGACCTTTTTTTAAACCAGATACCGATTGCTCGGCAACCGTCTTAAACTTTTGTATTGCTTGCAACGATTTTAAGTCTTTTAATTTTATATTTTTTATATTATTAAATTCTTTAACTACTTCTTCTCCAGCCAACTTACGAATTGTAAATGTTGCAAATTTTTCGCCAAGACTCAGCTTATTCATAATCCAACTCATGCCGCCACCAAGAACAGCACCACCTATAAAAGAACTGTTTACAACAACGGTTGCCGCGGTTTCCATGTTTTCAGAATATTCTTCCGCTTTGTTGTTGATTTTTTTAGTAAGTCGTTGGATAACGTCTTTATCTCGTTTAGCTTCAGCAATTTCTTCAGGCGTAAGCTGCCTCATAACGCGTGGGTCGCGTTTTTGATTTGCTTTTTTCCAAGCTTTATATTTTTTATTATCAGCAATAAGCTTTTTCAAGTTTTTATAAGTTGCAATTAGACCTGTTTTTTCATCGTCCTCACTTTTAAATTTTGAAAAGAAAGTTTTCTTTTCTGTTTTAGGCTTTTTGTTTTTAAGATTTTCTTTTGCCTGCGCAATTTGCTCATCTGTGTAAACAACGAAATTTTTAGGGTCTTTAAGCTCATTTCGTGCTTGATAGCGAGCAACGCGAGAGCTTTCAATCTGCATTTTTGTTGTGGCAAAAACTGCAGTAAAGTATGTTACCACCATTGAAGCAATCACAACAACAGGTGTAAGCCACGCCAATTTTTTCATTGGGGCTAAAGCCTTGCTATAATCATTGCGTAAATTTTTTACAGTTGAAGTAAGATTACTTGGAATAACCATCTTTTTCATCAGTTTTTTAGATGGTGAAACAATCGCCTTTTTATTAAGATTTTTAATATTTTTATTTGCTTCACAAATTGCCTTTAAGTCATCCTCTGTTAGTTTTTCTAAAATATTATTTGCATTAGCAAAACACTTACGACCCTTTTTTATTCCATGCAATCCCATTAACCAGGCTGAAACACCAAGACCAACAACCGAAGACGTTTGCGCTATAGGCTCAAGCGCAGTTTCAACATCCTCTGCTACATCTTCTGAATGTTGGTCCATAATAGTAATTGTATCTATAATGGTATCTGCAAATTTTTTCTTTTGCGCCAACTCGGCTTGAGACAGTGGGTATTTTTCATACAAAGCTTTTCGCTTAGCGTCGTTATCTGCTTCTTGTTTTTCCCACAACTCAAAATTGCTTTTATTTTTATATATTGCGCCTAATGAATTAAAAAATCCCATTTTTTTCCTATAAAAAACCTTACATACATGTAAAAACCTAAACAAAATAATTATTGCTATTCTATTCTATTTTATTAGGGGATTATAACGCGCCTTTGTACAGTTTTCAGATTTTTTTACATTTTGTTACATGTGTTTAGCAAAAAACATCCTTTATTACATTCTCAAAACAATTGTAAAAGTTTTTGAACATGAATAGCAAATAAAAAAATTTAGGGCTATTATTAGTAGTATATGTTAAGTTTAATTGAAAAAGAAAAACAAACCGAAAATTTAAAACTGTCAAAACCTGATTTTTCAACCAAAACAGGGCGCGAGTTTCTGGCATTTTATCTACAGTCAAAACTTAAAAAAATTGTTGCGCATGACAAAAAAAATGAAATTCCTATCTTTAAAGAAGTTCAACCAGATTTTATTTCTGGCTTTTCAAGAAGATTGATTGACTATCCAAACCAACGGATTATGATTGCAATCACGGGAGAAAGCGCCAGCGGAAAAACAACAATTTGTAAAACAATTCAAGAAGCAATTGACCGTTTTAATATGCCGATTGAAATTATCAGCGCAGATAATTATTTTAACGACATATCTGAACTTATAAAAAAATACGGTAGTTTCGATGCCCTCCGCGACCACGGATATGACGTAGATTCACCAGAAAGTTTTCAACTTAATCTCTTAAAAGAAGATTTGACAAAATTAAAACACGGTGAAGATGTAAAAATTCCACAATATCTTGTAAATGGTACAGGAATAAGCGTTCCAAATGCAATTCTAAAAAAATCTAAAAAAATTATTGTTGTAGAAGGCATGGCGTCTGTTTATAAAGACGTTAAAGACATTTTTGACATAAAAATATTTGTCGATATTGACAAAAAACTTCAAAAACGTTGGTTTTTAAATCGCGCAGCAGAACGCAATCAAGACGATGAAAACGCCCTAAAACATTGGGAATACGTACAAATCGCATCCGAAAAATACGTTCAACCACAAAAAAATGAATGCGATGTTGTAATAAATGGAGAATCTCATTTAATTTATTACAAACAATTCTTAGAGTACATGTACACGGTTACAAATAGTTTTAGCGCTTAAAGCAAAAATATACAAGAACAACATAAAAGCCTGCAACAAAAGCAGGCTTTTTATGTGTACTAAAATCAACTATTTATTAAGTTCCATGCCTTTTAGAAGTATTTTCAATTCTTGCAGTGCATTGTTATCCGTTATTGCATCCACCGCCAACTTAATAAATTCAAGTTTTTCAGTTTCAGCAGAAAATTTTCTCATTTTTTCTCTAATATAAATTTGAATATCTTCTGCCTGAACGCTTTTTTCTGAAATATTTACTTCAACTTTTCCATCTGGATAGAATGTTTTTACATACTTTCTTGTTTTGTCATTAAAATATTCGACCGTAAGCGATTTTTTAGTTTTTTTAGCCAGATTTATCATAACAGATTCCGTAACCGCGGCATCTATTTGTTTTGGCATGTTCATTTCCTTGATTGTATTATAAGGCGCCATTACCTTAACTTTTTCATCTTTTTGAACAAGCCTCACTACAGGCACACAATCCGTACCCGTCGCCAATAGCGTAAGATTTTCGCTCCATTGAAAATCAAATAAATCTGAAAGGTCAATACTCAATGCTTTAGAAAGTCTTGCAAGCGTTTCCGCCGACGCAAAATTTTCTCCAGACTCAAGTCGTGATAATTGGCGAGGATTTACTTCAAGATATTCCGCCAACTGTTCTTGTGTCATGCCACGTAATCTTCTTAGTTCTTTTACTCTAGCGCCAAAAGCCTCTTTTAAAGTTGCCATGTTTTTCTCCTTAATATTAACTTAATACAGTTGTAATAAGTATTTTAAGGTCTCTAAACATCAGATTTTTACAAAATATTAAAAAATATGACGTTTTATGTCATATTTTTAACACTTTTTTTGTCGTTAAGCGTTATTTTTATTAAAATTAGACTAGCTTCATTGGTTGTTGACGCATTTTTTTCTTTAATTCTTGTTTGCGCCTAAATGCCTCAAAACTGTCTGATTGTAATACTTTTAGCGCCTCCGGCAAATAATATTTAGTTTCCCTTACCAATTTTTTTATTTCTTCATATTTGTTAAGTTTTATTAAAATTGTAGATTTGAGTTCTAACATCGACACAAAAAATGAAGAATTCCGACACGTTGTTGACATCAAAGCTTTAATGATATAATCAAAAGCTTTAATATTATTTCCTTGCAATTCATAAATATTTGCTAAACCCGCAAGGATTTTATCATCATGCGGAAGAATTTTTTCTGCTCGCACATAAAGATTTAAAGCGTGGTCTAAATTGCCCTCTAATATATAAATATTAGCTAGCATAACAATCGCTTTAACCATCTGCGGGCTATAGTTTAACGCGTCCATAATTTTCATTTTGGCCGCGCTAGGGTTGTCAAGATAATACAAATCATCCTCTGCCGAACGAAACAGTCTTTCGGCGCGAACATCTGATATAAAACCTGTATTTTTTATTTCGCTAGAATTTATCATTTGTTTATCTCAAATCCCCTTATATATTATAATAGTATCGGCATATGTTGGCGTCCAGCCTTAATTTTTACCTTTAAAAAACAATTTCGGGCAAAAGGCATGTGCCACATGAGTTTTACACAAAAAAATATCAATTTTACAAATTTTAATATAAAATACCCACTTTCTAAAACCCACACTATACAAGCATAATCAGCACTTAAGAAAAAGTAACAAATCATAATCAATATCGCCATTAGGCACAAGGTTACTATTTTTGTATAATAAAATAAAATATTACTTCATTGTAGGAGATAAAAATGACTCGAAAGAGCATAACTGAAGGGTTAAACAAAAAAACAACAAATATTGATATTGTTCCTACCATAAAACTTGTTGAAATGATTAACAACGAGGATAAGTATGTTGCAAAAGCTGTAGGAAAAGAAAAAAAGAAAATCGCAGCCGCAATTGATTTAATTTCAACAAAGTTTTCAAATGGCGGCAAGCTTTTTTATTTTGGAGCTGGAACCTCCGGACGTTTAGGCGTACTAGATGCCTCTGAATGCCCACCAACCTTTGGGGTTGAAAACACAATGGTACAAGGCTTTATTGCTGGCGGAGACGCTGCACTTAGAAACGCTATTGAAGGCGCAGAGGATAGTTTTGAACTGGGTGAACAAGACCTTACAAAGTCCAAAGCGACTTCAAACGATGTTGTTGCGGCAATTTCTGCAAGCGGCAACGCAAACTATGTTGTTTCCGTATTAAAAAACGCCAGAGCAAAGAAAATCAAAACAATTGCAATCTGTTGTAACAAAAACGCCAAAATGAAAGATTTTGCAGACATTTTTATCTGCCCAATTGTAAAAGAAGAAGCCATTTCCGGCTCAACAAGACTAAAAAGCGGCACTGCCCAAAAAATGGTTCTAAATATGCTTACAACTGGCGCAATGATAAAAATTGGTAAAACTTATAAAAACTATATGATTGATGTCAAAGCCACAAATGACAAATTAAAAAACCGCGCAATAAATATAGTGTGCGAACTCAGCGGCGCCGAAAAAAACGAAGCGCTAGAAACACTTAGAAAAACTAATTTTGATGTAAAAAAAGCAGTCGTGATGCTTTGGTTTAATACAAATTTAGAAACAGCGGAAAAACTATTAAATGACAATAACGGAATTTTAAGAAAAATTAAACGATAATCATACAACTTCTAACATTTTTGTTTTAAAATAGTACACATGGAAAGAATTAAGAATTTTTATACAAAATTATCGGCGCTTGACCGTTACATACTAAAGCAAGTAATTGAAATATTCATAATGGGAATTGTAATATTTACATCAATTGTCTTTGCGTCTGATACTTTTATTACACTGATTAAGCAAATATCGTTGTATGGAATTCCTTTCCATATTGCTCTTATGATTATTGTTCTCAATTTACCATCAGTAATCGTTATGACCATTCCAATGGGAACACTTTTTGCCACGGTTATGACACTAAACAGACTTAGTCTCGCTTCTGAATTAACAGTAATGCGGGCTTGTGGCGTTTCAATAAACAGAATTGCAAAACCAATATTTATCTTTGGGCTAGTAATGGCGCTTACTAGTTTTATTATTAATGAAACTATAGTGCCTATAACAACGCAACAGTCAAAAACGTTGGCGCTATGGTCTTTAGGGCAAAAAAATATTCCAGAAGACAAGACAAATTTTACTTTCAAAGAACTTCAAGACGGACAATTATTGAAAAGACTTTTTTATGTTCAACATTGCAAAGACAATACTCTTTATAATGTAACCGTTTTAGACATGTCTAATCCAAAAACTATACAAATAATTCAATCCAAAACCGGTGGAGCCTCGCCAGAAGGCTGGGAATTTAACAAAGGTGCAGTTTATACTATTTCTAACGAAGGCAAAGTTTTAAACACAACATGGTTTGGGGATACGGTAGTTGATTTTGGATTAAATCTTAAAGACGAAATGTCCAAAGACGAAGCGCAACAGTACAATTTTATTGCGTTAATGAAGTATTTAAGCAAAAATAAATATGACGACCAAAAAGAACTTGCAAAGGCAAAAATCCAATTATATGACAAACTTGCACTCCCTATTACAACGTTTGTTTTTGTCTTAATTGGCGTACCTTTGGCAATTACACCACCTAGGGTAAGGTATAATCGAGGATTTTTATTCTGTATTTTGATTATATTTGTATATTATTTAATTCGAGCACTAGCAATTTCTTTCGGTGAATCACAAGCAATACCAGCATTTTTGGCAGCATGGACGCCCAATATTATAATTACTCTCTGGGGAGCAATTATGTATTATAAAAAAGCTTACACTATTGAATAACTTTTTATTTTAAAATCCACCACTTTGCAACCAAAAAGCTAATGCAAAATAGCTAACTTAGTAAAATATTTAATTATGACTAAAAAAAATTTAATAATATTTTTTAAACATTTAGTTTTTGCTGTGGCAATGATTGGTGCGCTCAACTGGGGCATCGTTGGCATACTTAACTTTGAAATAATAAGCTTTTTTCTAGGCGCAGAAAGTTTTATTTGTAGGTTTATATACGCTTTTATTGGTTTATGCGCAATTATATCCGCAACATTCGCCGCGATAGATTGCCAATGTTATTGCGAACAAATAAAAAATTTAGACAAATAAAAGCCGCAATAAGTTTTGCGGCTTTTATTTATTTTATTTCTCAATTACAATTTTTCATCATTGTAAATATTAAAATCTTGAATTAATTCAACAAATAAAGATGCGTCTACATCCGCCTTTACCGTAAAACCAGGAGTAACAAGTCCAGTCACAAGCTCTGCATTGCTTGGCTCATCTGAACTTTTTTCAGAAACTCTTTGTGGATTAGGCATTGCCGAAATACCAATTCCCGAAGCAACCCCAACAGCAGCAGAACCAAGTGTATAACCTGCAATTTTACCAAAAGTTGCCAATTTGCTTGCTGTTAATGCACCTTTACTATCAAAGATACGTCCTTGTATCGGGGCGGTTTTTCCTGATGGGAAAGTAATTGAGTTAAATGTAACTGAAACTTTTGAATTTTTATTTAAGGTTTTTTGTGCGTCTAAAGACTCAACAACCGAGCTTAATATTGAACCTTTTGGAATAATCAGCGCACCTTCTTCTGTATAAACATCATTTACAAAAGTAAAGTTTAAAAACTCACCAATATCAGACCTTCTAGTTCCAAAATTTTCTGAAATATTTGCACGAAGAACGTTTCCTTCTAGCACTATTTTTCTAAAGTTTGTACCCATAGCGCCCGTGTTTAAATTATTATTACCAATATTTGATTGCCCATTAGCGCCATTATTCATAGATTTTGCCACATATTTTTCTTGAACAGCGCCCATTGCTTTTCTCAATCTATAAAGAAGTACTGCGGCTTCTGCCCTATTAAGAATTTTATTAGGGAGCAAATATGCAGCTTCTGGATAATTTACATAAATACCGAGTTCAATTGATTTAGCGTACTGGTTTCTACCCCAAGAGGGAACTTTGTCACCATCTGCAAACTGACTAAGAATTCCAACATTTTCTACAGACTGTTTTGTAATATGGCTAATAATTGAAGCAACTTCTGCTTTTGTAATTTGAACTTCTGGCTTAAAAGTTTTATCCGGATATCCATATAAAAGTCCTAGCTGTTCTGACTTCAAAATATCACTGTATGCCCAGTGATTATTATTCAAATCTTTAAAATTATTTTTATCATTAATTTCTACCGGAAGGTGTCCAAGCGCTCTTAACAACATAGAGTTAAACTCTGAACGCTTTACAGGAATTTCCGGTCTAAAACTATTATCGCTATAAGGTTTAATAATTCCCTCTTTAATACAGTAGGCAATTTCTGTAGCTGCCCAATGATTTTTTGGCACATCAGTAATAACTGCCGCCATCGCGTTACCCGCAATCATAAATATAGCGAATAAAACAGACAATAATTTTTTCATTTATTCATCTCCAGTTAAATTGTTTCCATTAATAAAAATAGCATAGCATTCAGAAGAATTTTTGTAAACTTTGAGTCAATCTATATAAAGTAATTTGAAATTTATAACTCAATCTTATATAATTATTGTGTATGGGGGAAAAATTGGAAATTTTAAATTCAGAGAAAATCAACACTTATAATAATTTTAACGAATTATTGCCAACAAATGCGATAGTAATTTCAAATAATTTTTACGAAAAAAAATATATTGAAAATTACGAGGTCTTTTCAATATACGAATTTTGTGAATTTATTCTTCGAAAATCGCCGCTACTTTTTTATCCACAAACATTATCCGAAACCGCTGGTATTTTTATCATAAACTCCCTGATAAAAAACATTTTCAAAAAGAATTCGGCGCTTTTTAACTTAACAAAATCAAATGCATTTTCACAAGAATTGTACCGGCTTTTTGGAAAATTTTTAGATTCTGAAATAACTCCAGAGCTTCTAAATGATTTATTAAACGAAATTGAAATCAACGCAGAAGATAACGAAAGATTTAAACTTATTATTGAAACATTTCAAAAATACTTATCTAAATTAGTTGAAATTGATTACATAGATAGACGTGATTTGTGTAGATATTCAAAAAATATGCTTAAACAACAGCCGCAATATCTTGAAAAAATCAGACAACTTTTTCCTAATATTATCTTTGACAAAACAGAAAAGAAAACTTTTGCTCAAAATGCACTTTTTCAAACTATCAATACAACTTTTTATAACATTGAAACTAGCACCATTGCGAATAATGATTTTGCTACAGCTATTTCAAAAAAATATTTACAAAAAACAATAACAACAAATAACAACGTCAGTAAAAATCGCTTAATAGAATTTAACGACATACGAGATGAAGCCGTTTTTATAGCCAAAGAAATTATAAAAAAAGTTGAAAACGAAAACTTAAAATATAAAGATTTTACCATCGTTACAAGCTCGCCAAACACGGCAAAAACGATTAATGACGTTTTTTGTTTCGCAAATATTCCCACAAATTTTACAGAAACAGATAAAAATTATCAAAATTTTCTAACGAAATTATTGCAATATTTTAATATTTGCAATGGATTAAAAGAGCTTGAACATTCTATTTTATTAAAAGCCAATTATGAACAAATTTATGATGAAATAAACTTAAATTTCGAAAATATTATTTCAGAAACACTTGAAAATCAATTTATTAAAGACAAATTTATTGCAATACAACAAAATTCAAAAGAAACATCCCTTATAAAATGCGTTGAAAATAACTTGAATATACTAAATACAAATGAATATCAAAAAATTCAATCAGAACTAAAAAAAATCAAAGATTTATCAGAACTATTCAATAATGGTAAAAACACGGACTTTATTATTTATGCAGCAAAATTTTTTAATGAAAAATCTACCGACTTTCAAAAAAATCTCGCAAATCTTATAAAAAAAATTAACATAATAGAAAAACTTTCTTTCACTATAGAAAACAAGCCATTATCCATTTTTGAAATTACAAATATAATAAACTCTAAAACATCAAACTTTAATACTAATTTAGATGGAGTAAATATTGCAAATTTAAAAAACCTGAAAACCGTGTCGTGTAAAGAAATTTACATAGTTGACTTAACAGAAAAAGACCTTCCGACAAAAGCCTTTTCAACTCAATTTTTATCTACCATTTCCATAAATAAAATTACCAATGCAATAAAAACCAAAGAAAATAATTTTACAAATATTATTAAAAATGACTCTGAACTAATAAAAGAAAGCGCCGAAAAACTTGTGCACGCAATTACTTTGGCTAAAAACAACGTAACTTTAGCCACCCAAAAATATGAAGATAAAAAACAAGTTGCACCATCTATATTTTTTGAATATTTAAAGGCAATCTTTCCACAAAATGTTTTAAAACCAGAAAACTACAAAGAAAAGGCAACAAAATACGAACAATCCTCACTAAATCTGACCTTGCCCCAAAATGGTGTTATTATTACAGATAACGATGTTTTAAAACTCAGCCCTTCTGATATTTCTTGTTTTCAATCCTGCCCAAGAAAATACTATTTTAGCTGTCTTTTGGGTTTAAATGAAACCGGAACTTTTGCTGCAACTTACGGCACCATTGTACACGCAATAATAGAAATTTTTAACCGCAAATATCTTGATTCTTATTCAAAAGAAACATTAAACACCCTTTCTGAAAAACTATTTGCTGCCGCGACAAACCCACAAGAAGCCCTTGCGGCTGGATTTAGTCAAAGAATTATTGATAAAATCACCGCCACTGACCTTTTAAGTCTTGAAGAAATGAAAACACAGTTTTCTAGTGCAATTAATGAACTTCATAAACACGCATTTTTTGAAAATATTCCGGACGAGGTAATTAGTGAAAAAAGTTTTAATTTTACAATTCAGCAACTCCCGAATATTACCTTTAGTGGTCGAATTGATGCAATTTATCGTTTCAAGGATAAGTACCAAATTGTAGATTTTAAAACTGGTCAAACAAAACCAGAGCTTAATTATCTTGTTAGCGAAAATGGAATAACTTTTAAAACAAAAACAGGAAAAACAACAAATATTGAAACAAAACAAAATGAGTATGAATATCAAATTCCAATATATTATTTAGCGTGTCAAAACGCACCAGAATTATCCGACCTTAAAGACAAAATTTCTGCGCTCGGACTTTTATATCTTCGTCCAAAAAATAAAGACGACGGTTTTAAAAAAGATTTTATTGACTGCGAACTTTTAGAAAAATATTTGCCCGAAATAATTAAAAATCTGAACAATACAATTATAGCCAAAATTCGCAATCAACAATCTTTTTCACCAAAGTACAATGAAAGAAGTTGCGAAAAATGTTCGTTTAAATATCTATGCGACACAAGTGAAAACGCGGAGGACAGTAATGAATAATTTGCAAGAAAAATTAATACAAGAGTTAAACCCTGCGCAAAAAAAAGCTGTTGAAAATCCTCTGCATTCTTGTACAAAAATCGTTGCTGGCGCAGGAACAGGAAAAACAAAAATTATCTCTAAAAGATTTACAAAACTTGTCTTGGACTTAATCGAACAAAATATTGAGTCTCCAATTTCTAAAATACTCGTAATTACTTTTACAGACAAAGCAGCAAACGAAATGAAATCTCGTATTGTTAATGAACTAAATGTTAATGGTTTAAACTCTTTTGAAGATGAATTTTGGATTTCAACTTTTCACGGTTTTTGCAGCAAAATTCTTAGAAAACATGCAATAGAAGCCAACCTTTCGCCAGATTTTGAACTTGCGGAAGAAAGCACACTGGAAGAAATATACGAAAATATAATAAAAACTTTAAAATATAATGAATTCCAAGAAATCAAAAATTTAAACAAAATTTGTTCAAACCTTAATCTTGAAGCAAACCTTCTTGATATAAAAAATCTTAATAAACTTAGTCGAATAAACAGTATTGATAACATATTTACAGATATTTTTAAAACTATAAAAAAAATAAAATCACTAGGACTTACGCCAAAAGAATTTCTAGAAAAAACCTTAAACGCAACAAAAACCTACACCGACACTGTTTCAACACTTCCTTTCGGCGCTACAACCACAGAGGACTACGTTATAAACTGGCAAAACCACCTTAAACCATACATTGATGACTTTTGCATATTTGAAAAAGAATGCGCATTTGATGATTTATGCAAAAAATCACTTTTAATCTGCAAAAATCGAAGTTCAAAAGCAGAAAAATGGAGCCTGCCTGAAAATTACCACGAAAATCTTACGGACTTTTATAAAATGGAAACATATCTAACAAAAGTTACCGCACTGATTTATGCAATATACCAAGCTACGCTTGAAGAAAAAAACATTGCAGACTTTGACGACCTAATAAACAAAACTATTTATATTTTGAAAAATAACAAATTAGTTCAAGCATACTATCAAAAGTTTTTTCAACATCTAATTATCGACGAATTTCAAGATACCAACGGCTCACAACTTGAACTAATAAAACTACTTTTAAATGAAAACAGTCCAAATATCACTTTTGTTGGGGACAGAAAACAATCTATATATGGATTTCGTTATGCACAAATGGAAAATCTTGAAGTTTTACACCAACACATTGAAAATAAGTATTCACAAAAGTATCCGGAAATTAAACTTGAAACCAACTATCGGTCTTCCGAACAAGTTTTAAATGCTGTAAATCACGTAACAAAAGAAGATTTAAAACTTGATGAAATTTTAGCGCCTGCGCCCGTTAATAAAGGAGATTACAAAGAAGCTTTTGTTAAAAATACAAAAATTGTAGGAACAAATTCCGCTTTTGAAAGAAAAAACACCGAAGCAAAATATATTGCGAGTGAAATTAAGTTTTTAAAAGACCTCGAAAACGCTAATTTTAAAGACTTTGCAATCCTTGTAAAATCACATGCGCAATCAGAACTTATTGAAAAAGTTTTAACTTCATTCGGAATTCCATCTATAAAAAAAACAAACAAAAGTTTCTTTGATTCACCAGTAATAAAAAACGCCATCGCTGTTTTACGCCTAATAAAAAACCCGCGCGATGAAATTGCACTCACAAGAATTTTAAAAATAAACTTAAGTGACAAAGAACTTTTTAATATAAAAACTGAAATAGATAACGAATTTTCAAAATTAGACACAACAAACACAAAAAAACACCAAAATTTATGCGAAAAAATAATAACCCTTTATGAAAACAAGCGTTTAAATATAATCCAATTACAATCAATTTACGACGCCATATCCCTTTGTGTGAAAGCAAAATCAAGCACATCTATTTTTCAATTATTTTTAGACTTTGAACACAAAATAAATATTTACAACGCCAAAACTGAAATAGAAAAATTCCAAAACGAAAACAATCTAAGAACTTTTGAAAAAATTATATCTGACTTTGAACAAAAGAAAAATTTTGTTACAATTTCCAGTTTTTTAGACTATTTTGAAAAAATATCAACAGAAAGAAATTTCGAACTCCCATCCGTTCTTTCAAAAGAAATTGATGCGGTACAAATTCTTACAATCCACGCTTCAAAAGGTCTAGAATTTCCCTACACCTTTGTTTGCAGCATATCAAATGAAACGGTCAAAACCGATGGAAATATAATTTTTGATTTACAATACGGCAAAAAACCGGGCTTTGGTTTGCTCATAACTAAACTTGACGAACAAGACTCCGCCAAAAGTCATATTTACAAAAATGTTTGGCAAAAACCTCGAGATTTAAACGAGGCAATCCGAGTATTTTATGTCGCTACCTCAAGAGCAGAAAAATACCTAAACATTCTTACTTTTGATGAAACAGGAAAAAGTAAACCCGCATATTATACAAAAAATTTTCCAAACTCAATAACGCAAAAAGAGATAAATCCAGATGAAATCGAAATATCAAAAGCTGCAATTATTCCGCCCGAACTTCCTATTATAAGCCAACCAATAGCACAAACTCAAAACGAAATTTGCCACCCAAAACAAGAAAATTATAAATTTTCTTTTAGTAAATTAAACACTTTTCATACTTGCCCAAAGAAATTTCTTTTGAAATACAAATATGGTTTTACAAGTCTAAAAAGCCGCAATAAAGGGGCAGAAATTGGCACAATCATACATAAGTTAATTTATAACACTCTTGTATACAAAAAAGAACTTACTGAAACTGATATCCTTAAAATACTTGAAAACTACAACATTACAAAAGATACAAAAGACGCTGTACTTGAAAATTACAAAAACTTTTTAGATTGCAGTTGTTCTTTGTCGAAAATAAAAAATAATAAATACTTTGCAGAAAGAAATTTTAATTTTGAATATGAATTAGAAGATAAAAAAGTTGAATTTACTGGAGATATAGACCTACTTATAAAAAATCCAGACAATACATATAAAATTATTGATTTCAAAACTAATATAAATCTTAAAGAAAAAGATAAATTAAATTACTACAAACAATTATATTTGTATAAAAAAGCACTTGAAGCAGAAAAACTAGATATAAAATCTGCAGAAATATTAAGTCTCAGCAGCAACGCTTTTAATACAACCATTCAACTAACAGATGAAAATAAAGTTGCAACAGAATTTAATACGCTTTTAAAAAACGCTATTTTATGTCTTGAAAATGAAACAACTACTAAAAAAGGAACAAATTGCCAATTCTGTGAATATTCGTACGCTTGTAATTATTTTTCTTCAACAAATTAATTATTTATAATTTTCAATTATTGGTGAATAAGTTGAAAACTCAATCACAAAAGAGAATTTTTCTTTCGTTTTACTCAAAGACTCATAATTTAAAAAACTTCCACACTGTTTAAGTAATTCGTTACTAACTGCCAACGGCAACGATATTTTTCCCCTTTTTGTTTGAAACAACATCGTGTCGTATATTTGACTTTGAAAATCCGCATTTGTTTTTACATCCAGCGGCATCTTGCAATCATTAATTATAACAAATTTAACAGCCGCAGTACCATTTTCGTTTTTCTTTAGCGAAACACTAACATTAATCAAACCGTTTTCTACAACTTGCAAAGAATGTTCTAATATATTATTAAGTACCTCAAATAGTTTTACTCCATTGCCATAAAGCCCTTGCGGAATACATTCATCATAAGTAAATTTAAGATTATCTTTTACTTGATGTTTAACTGAAACAAGAATGCTTATTATCAAGCCTTTTAGTTTAATACAACTTGCCTCTTGTCTTAATAAACCAGCTTCTTCTTTTGTTTCTTTTAATAACGAATCCGCTAAATAAGCAAGAACCCTTTCTGAATGTTTTATATGAGTTAAAAGTTTTTTGTGTTCGGGGGAAGTTATGCACTTGTCAAGTAAATTTACAAAACCCGACAATCCATTAATTGCGCTTTTTATGTCTAAAGACAAGTTTTTGATACCAATTAATCTATTCGCATCTGTGTCGCAATAATATTCAAGCTCATTTCTGTTGCCATACATTTAATTTCTCTATTAGTGAAGATAATATACTAAATTTTAAACAATTCATATTACCCAACTGGGTAATCTTTTTTTTTCGACTAAATTTACATTTTTTAATATTATTGTAAAAACCACACCCGCTGAACATTTTATGGTTATGTTCAATGGGCGTAGTTTTAAGTTAATTTATTTATCACAAGGATTGCAGCATTTATCTTTTCTTTTTTTTATTTTTTTATCGCAACCACAATCATCTTTACACTTGCAATCCTTTTTACTGCCGCAATCATCTTTACATTTAGTTTTTGGACAATCACATGGCTTTTTGCAATTGCAATCATCTTTGCATTTTTCTTGACAATCACATGGCTGTTTTCTTTCGCAGTCTGTTTTCTGATATTCATTACAAACAGATTGACTTGCGGCTGACGGACAAGCATTATTTGCTGAAGAAATAGGACACTCCGCAAAAACTCCATTCATATTAAAGGCTAAAACTGTACTAATCGCCATTGAAATAATTAAAGATTTATTCATAAATTCCTCCTTTTTATAATTTACATAATTGTATACAATTAGAAAATTTTACATTAGCCAATTTACCTATAAATTAAAAAAAAGGATTTAATTTTATCGATTAAAGTTTATTATTACTAAATTATAGTAAATTCATTCTTTTTAAAGTCTAAAACTTTTTCTGCACGAAGATTAGAAAGCTCTCTACTTAATGCACTTCTATCTACGCATAAATATTCAGCCATTTCCTCTCTATTCAAAGAAATTTCGAACTTGTTCGAATTAGCTTTCAATGCTTGTTTGTTTAAAAAAGTCATAATTTTTTCTCGTATAGTTTTTTTATCTAATATTTCCAAACGCTCTGAAAGTCTTAAATTCTCCATAGTTATCGTTTCTAACATATTTCGCAGAAATTTTGTTTGCCAACTTTTTGAGTCAAAACACGCTTTAAGCATTTTTTCATAAGATAAAAACAAAATCCCGGTTTGTTTTTCTGCTTGAACCGTAACAGGAGAAGTTTTTATCCCTGCACAAATATAATTCAAGCCAAAAGTCTCGCCATCCCGAGCATAAGACAAAACCGTCTCTGAGCCATCAATATTTTTTGTATAAATTTTTACTTCACCAACAAGGACAACTGCTATTTTAGAAATATTTTCTCCTTGGGTCAAAATCACATCACCTTTGGCGTAAACGTGAGGTGTTCCGTGCATATTTACTAAAATTTCTTCTACTAATTCTTCTTTAATCTTATTAAATAATGAGATATTTTCCATAATACACCTGTTGCATTTGCAACGAACTACTATTTTATTTTAAATTAATTTCTCAATTAAAACAAGAACTTTTATTGTAACAATTTTGTTATAATAAAAACATGGTAATAGCTAAAATATTGAATAAATATATAAAATGTGTTACAATAATAGTAGGAGAATGAAAAATGTACACACTAGCATTACAGCAGAATAAAAATTACACCAAACTGATACTTTATTCGGTTTATGCAATGCTTTTAACCTTTATGGTGGCGCCGCCTAGGTATATTCTTTATCAGGACAGCCTCCTCGCCATGGCAACCCCTGTACAATATGGACATGTATCTACAGATGTATTTACAACCAAAGCCGGCGAGGAGATGTATAATCAAAATTTAATGCTTGCGGAAAAAGAGAGATGGAACAACTCAACAAAAACAAGATATAAAAATGGACTAATTTTAACAGTTAAACCAGGCGTAAAACATATAAAACTCACGCGACGCTCTCAAGCAGGCAATGTGAAAATAAACGTAGTAGAGATGAATAAAAAAATCAATCCAAACCTTGAAGTTGCCCCCGTTTTGGCTTCTGATACTTTATCAAGGAAAGCAAATATAAAAACACTCGCAGCAAAAGGAAACGCGATTGCCGCAATTAATGCAACCTATTTCAAACCACAAACCGGCGTTCCTCTCGGCACTTTAATGATAGACAAAAAAATTTATACAGGTCCGATTTACAACAGAGTAGCACTAGGAATAAAAAATGACAGCTATATAATGGACAAATACCAACTTAACGCGGTGTTAAAATACAAAAAAATGTCAACAAAAATCGATAACATAAATCAGCCGCGAATGCTTTCAACATATTTACTTGTTTACACAAAAGACTGGGGACAAAATAGCCCAACCGCCCCAAATTATGGCATAAATATAGCCATTGAGGATGGTAAAATTACAAAAGTTTCAAACGGTTCTTTAACTATACCCCAAAACGGATTTGTTGTATCCGGACCCAAATCAAAGTTAGAACCGTTTTTTAATGCACAAATGCACGATGAAAAACAACCTTTTCTAGCCAATCTTACAAAAGGTCGAAAAATTGAACTTGAAATAAAACAAAACGAAAACTGGGAAGATGTAAACCACATTGTGAGCGGCGGACCCTTCCTTGTAAAAGATGGAAATATTTACGTTGACGTAAAAGAAGAAAAACTTCTTTCCATTACCGGACGAAACCCACGTACTGCAATAGGATACACAAAAGACAACGAATTTATAATGATGACAATTGACGGACGAGAACAAACATCGGTCGGCATGACTCTCACAGAAACCGCGCGCCTAATGAAAGAGTTTGGCTGCGTCTGGGCGATGAACCTTGATGGCGGCGGTTCAAGCGTAATGCTGGTAAGTAACAAAATTGTAAATAACCCGAGCATTCAAGGCGGAATAGCAATTTCCAACGCATTAATTATTCGCGAAAGTTAAAACAAAACATTATTACCTTGAATATTTTATTTATTTTGCGTGCTAAAAGATAAGTTAGTAGTTAGCCTAATATTTGTTGAACCAGGACATACGCTTGAAATCCCTATCAAATTTTGATAAAATGTAATAGTTAAAAGTACAAATGCAATAAAAAAGGATAGAAAATGAAGTACGATAATTTTACTTTTAAAGACGCAAAAAACGTTTTTAGCTCGCTTTTAATGCCCCCCCCCCCCTACTGCCACAAGGGTTTCCAGGGTTTTAACTAAAAGCAAAAAACATGGTTGGACTCTTGCAGAAACGTTAATTACTTTAACAATTATTGGAGTAATAGCTGCAATGACAGTGCCCAATTTAATGAGCAATTTTAGAAAATCGCAAACCGAGACAGGAATAAGGGTTGCTTATAAAATTTTAAACGATGCACTCAAAATGCCAATTGCTACAGAAGAAGCGCCTGATATGCCTACAATGATAATAGATTCACAAACAGCCCCCGATATAACCGACGAATGGGACTCAATAATTAACCACTTTGCAACAAACTATCTCGTTCCATATTTAAAAGTTGCAAAGACATGTAAATCAGGAATAAGCACTGAAGATTGTGGTATACTGTATCCCAGCAAGCAAATTGATGGAAGCCCAACGCCACCAGATATGATGATGTATAATCCAAAGGACAAATACAGAATTCAGCTCACAAATGGTATGCAAATTGGGGTTGGGAAGTACACGCCACAGGAGGGTGGTGACGGTTTTACTTTTTTAGTAGACATTAATGGTAAAAGCGGTCCAAATAGGCTAGCACACGACCAATTTTATTTTGCAATATCCGCAGCGACATGTAACACTACTAATCAATATTATTGCGACAAACATAATTTCATACAGGGGGGATTGCCTTATAGGAGTAGTACATCTAATAATATGTTTGATACCAGCATAAATCGGTGCATTAATAATATTGAATTCTGGGGTACTAAAGGGGCAGATTGTGCCGCGGTACTGCAACAAAACGGCTGGAAGATACCGGATAATTATCCGGTGAAAAAGTGGTAAGCGTAAACATTTTTATACTTTTATAGACAATGCTTTTTTTTACCTGTAAAATAAATAAGTAATAGATATAAGAGGAATGTGATTATATGTATAACGTTGCAATAGTTGGTGCCGGTCCTGCTGGTATTTTTGCTGCTTTAGAAATAACAAAGCTAAAACAAGACTGGAAAGTAATTTTAATTGAAAAAGGACAAAAGATTGAAAAAAGAAAATGCCTTTTAAGAGAAGGTTATGAAAAATGTCCAGGTTGCAAAAAATGCGGCTTGTTATGCGGCTGGGGCGGCGCTGGAGCGTTTTCTGATGGAAAACTGACTCTTACACCAGATGTTGGCGGACATTTGATAGATTATATGTCAAGAGAAAAAGTTGAAGATTTAATTGGTTATTCTGATAGTTTATATCTTAAATTTGGCGCAACTGATGAAGTATTTGGTACAGATAAAAAAGTTTTTAGAGAAATTGAAAGAGAAGCGGCACTTGCTGAGCTTAAGCTCATTCATTCTCCAGTGAGACACCTCGGAACCGAAAGAAGTCTTGATGTTTTAAAAGGTATGCAAGATTATTTAAACGAAAAAATTACAATTTTAAATAATGTTGCCGCAGAACATCTTATCGTAGAATGCGAACAAGTAAAAGGTATTGTTCTTGATAATGGAGAAACAATTCGCGCAGAATATACTATAATTGCACCAGGGAGAGAAGGTGCTGACTGGCTTACAAAAGAATTTGACAAAAATAAAATAGGTTTTGTTAACAATGCTGTCGACGTAGGTGTAAGGGTTGAACTTCCTGCCCCTGTTTTTGAACCATTAACTTCAAAGCTTTATGAATCAAAACTTGTATATTATTCACCAACATTTGGAGACGAAGTAAGAACTTTTTGTATGAATCCAAATGGTGAAGTTGTTCAAGAAAATTACAACGGAATTTCTACAGTAAACGGTCATAGTTATGCCGAAAAAACCACAAACAACACAAACTTTGCTCTTTTGGTAAGCAAAAAATTTACAGAACCGTTTAAAGAGCCTATAGCTTACGGTCAACATGTTGCAAGTCTTGCAAACATGCTTGCCGGAGGTGTTCTTGTTCAAAGATTTGGTGATTTACTTGAAGGACGCCGCTCAACGCCGGAAAGAATTAAATCCAGCATAATAACTCCGACATTAACTTGCGCAACTCCTGGAGATTTAAGTCTTGTTATTCCATATAGACAAATGTTAAGCATAATCGAAATGATTTACGCACTTGACAAAATTGCTCCTGGAACAGCTTCTAGATACACTCTGCTTTACGGTATAGAAGTTAAGTTCTATTCAGCAAGAGTTAAACTTACAAACGAACTTGAAACAGAAGGTGTTAAAAATCTTTTTGCTATCGGTGACGGTGCAGGAGTAACGAGAGGATTAATTCAAGCCTCTGCGTCAGGTGTTCACGCTGCAAGAACAATTTGTTCAAGATAAATTTATAATAAAAAACAAAAACGGACGAAAATAAATTCGTCCGTTTTTTTATGTTAAAGATTTATATTATTAACCTTTAATTTGACCCATAACTTCTTCTGCAAAGTTTTCTTGTCTTTTTTCAAGACCTTCACCCAGCATAAATCTTGTAAATTCTTTTATTTCCATTTTGCCAGAAATAAGTTGTTCTATAGTTTGGTTGGGATCTTTTACAAAAGGTTGTTCTAAAAGACATCTTTGAGCCATAAGTTTGTTAACACGACCTTCTACAATTTTTGCTCTGATTTGTTCTGGTTTTTTAGCAAGGTCTTCTTTACCCATTTCAATTCTTGTTTCTTCTTCAATAACAGAAGCAGGAATTTCAGCTCTTGAAACAAATTCTGGAGCAGAAGAAGCAATGTGAAGGCAAATATCTTTAATCATTGTTTCTTCATTAGCAGAAGTGTTTAACAATACACCAATTTTTGAATTGTGGATATAAGTACCAATATTTCCTTCATATCTAACAAATCTTCTTAAAGTAATTTTTTCACCAATTGTAGCAATTTTTTCTTTAATAAGTTCTTCAACAGTTGAACCGCTTGAAGTTTTTGCTGAATTTAATTCTTCCAAAGATGCCGGATTTACATCTGCGGCAACTTTAGCAATTTCATTAGCAAGAGCTTTAAATTCTTCATTTTTAGCAACAAAGTCTGTTTCGCAGTTTATTTCAACCATTGCACCTACTTTATCAGTAACATAAGAAGCAACAACTCCTTCTGCAGCAATTCTGTTCATTTTTTTATCAGCTGAAGCAATACCTTTTTGTCTAAGATATTCCATAGCTTTTTCCATATCACCATTGTGTTCAACCAATGCTTTTTTAGCATCCATAATGCCGGCACCGGTTTTTTCTCTAAGTTCTTTAACTTGAGCAGCACTAAATGTCATTTTTCTATCTCCTTATTATTTTAAATAACGGAAAGCCCATTCTAAAAGGGCTTTCCTAAATTATAAATTATTAAACTTCTGCAGTTTCTTCTACAGTTTCTGTAACTCCAGCATCTTCTGCTTTAATAGTTTCTACTTTTGCAGAATTTTTAACTGCTTTTGCTTCTCTCAATTGTTTTCCTTCCAAAGCAGCGTCGGCTAATTTAGAAGAAATTAATTTAATTGAACGAATAGCATCGTCATTTCCTGGGATAACGTATTTAACTCCATCTGGGTTAGCGTTTGTATCAGCTAGACAAACAACTGGAATATTAAGTTTGTTAGCTTCTTGAATAGCAATAAGTTCTTTTTGTTGGTCAACAACAAAAAGAATATCAGGCAAACCTCTCATTTCTTTAATACCGCCAAGAGACTTGCTCAATTTAGAAAGTTGTCTTGTAATTTGTGCAACTTCTTTTTTAGGTAATTTTTCTATATGTCCTGATTCAACAAAATCTTCTAATTCTCTGAGTTTATTAACTCGTGAACGAATTGTTTCAAAGTTAGTAAGCATACCGCCGAGCCATCTTTTGTTTATATAATAAACACCTGCTCTTTGAGCTTCTTCTTTAATTACATCTGTTGCTTGTTTTTTAGTACCAACGAAAAGTATATTCTTTCCGCGAGCAGCAGCATCTCTAATTGCATCGCATGCTTCATCAAGCAGACCAACTGTTTTTCTTAAATCAATTACATAAATTCCGTTTCTTGCTCCGAAAATATATTGTTTCATTTTCGGGTTCCAGCGTTGTGTTTGGTGTCCGAAGTGTACTCCGGCTTCTAAAAGTTCGATTAATGATGCCTGTGGCATGTTTTTCTCCTTGTTTTAACTAATACGCACAAGCTAAAAAGTACCATTTATACAAATTCGGGTTAAAATTTATACAAACTAAGCAAAAGCCTATCGTACACTTTCAACTTGTACAAATAGCATAATATAAACATGAAGAAATTTAAATAAAACTTAATTTTTCTTAAATATTTTTTATGTTAACAAATTGATTTTCTCTTGAAATAGCAACTTTACCAGAACGCACTAACTCTTTTATGCCCATCGGTTTTAAAAGCTCAATAAGAGAATTAATTTGTCTTGAATCACCAAAAGCCTGAATTGTATAGGTTTTATTTGTAACATCTATTATTTTTGCGTCAAAAATTTCAGCAATTCTCAATATTTCAGAGCGAGCCTCATCTTTTGCTGTAACTTTACACAAAATAAGTTCTCTTTCTATATAATCCAAAGAATTTAAATCAACAACTTTTAAAGTCGGAATTAACCTATTTAATTGTTTTGTAATTTGTTCAATAACAGAATCTTCACCATAAGTTATAACTGTCAAGCGAGAGTAATCGTTATCAAGCGTAGGTGCAACGGTAAGGCTTTCTATATTATAACCTCTACCTGAAAATAAATCCGAAACTCTTGACAAAACTCCTGATTCATTTCTTACTAAAACTGATATAGTATGTTTCATTTCCAGTCCTCTATTTTAATTAATTAATTTATATTGTATCATAAAAAAGTCTATTCATATAACAAGGTTTAAAATAATGATAAAACTTGGTTTAACAGGAAATATTGCCGCAGGAAAATCAGAAGTTGAAAAAATATTCAAAAAACTAGGAATTCCAACAATATGCGCAGATTCAATAGTACATAATATTTTTAACAATAATGAAACTGTTAAAAAATCAATAGTAGAAACATTTAGCGGTTATGATGTATTGACAGAACAAAAATTAGACAGAAAAAAATTAGGTAAAATTGTTTTTTCTGACGCAAATTTAAAAAAGAAGTTAGAAAAAATTATTCACCCTATTGTTATTAAAGAAATTTTTAACTTTTTTAATAAAGAAAAAGATAAAAATGTAATTGTTGTAGATATTCCACTTTTGTTTGAAGGACATTTTGAATATTTATTTGACAAAATATTACTAGTTTACGCAAATGACAAAATACGTTTTGAAAGAATAAAAAAAAGAAACGGATTTAGTGACGAATATATAGAAAAAATTATGAAATCTCAAATGAATCAAGAAGAAAAGAAAAAATTATCTGATTTTGTTATAATCAATGAAAACCAAACACTTAATGATTTACAAAAAGACGTTAAACATATTATAAAAGAACTAAAATGATACTAGAAAGTTTTTCAAAAATATTAAAAAGAACAAATTCTAAAAAATACATAAAACTACTTACTTTATGGTTAAAAAAAAGAATATCTAAACCTGCAAAAACAAAAGTAGACAGAATTATTCAAAGTGAATGCTGGTTCGCTAAAAATAAATATGGAGATTTTATAATAATTCCAAAATCACAAACAGGAAGAAATTTAACGCAATCTTTATATAATTATGTTAAAAGTGTCGAAAATGTAGATGTTTCAAGATTTTTGCACAACAATAATAAAATAAAATAAAAAAATATTTGTATTATTTTTTATGTAGATAACTTGTAGAAAAGTTTTATAAAACTGTCTTATTTTTAGTTAAAATTTTGTATAAAAAATTTTTTATACAAAAAAATAATAACAAATTACAACTTTTATTACATTTATCTACAAATTCTTTACAATTTAAAACTCAATAATAACAATACTTTTAGTAATTTATCTACATAAAATTTAATCTATTATTACTATTATTATTTTTATATATTATTATTAATATAAATAATCAATTAGAAATGCAGTTAAGGAGTAAACATGATTTTTACAATAGAAAAAGAATCTTTGCTGAATAATTTAAGAATTGTTGAAAAAGCAAGTTTGTCAAAAGGTATTCAACCTGTTTTATCAAATATTTTAATAGAAGCAAAAGATAACGAAGTACGTTTTTCGGCTACAGATTTAGATTTGTCAATTCAAGCTGCTACAACAGCAGTTGTTGAAACAGATGGAGCAGTAACACTTCCTGCTAAAAAATTGAGCGACATTGTTTCAAGACTTCCCGAAAAACCAGTTGTTTTTAATATAGATTTAAATACTAATGTTGCAAGTATTACATGCGGTAATGCGAAATTTGAACTTGTCGGTATAGCAGCAAGTGAATTTCCAAACGTTGTTGATAAATCAATATTAGCGGATAAAGAATCTTTTGAAATAGAAGTAAAACCGTTTGTAAAAGGTATAAAACATACTGTTTATGCTGCAGCAAACTATGAAAATAGAAATATTATTAGTGGTGTTTTTTGTTCAATAGATTCAGAAAAACTAGAAATGGCTGCAACAGATGGAAATAGATTAACGAGAATTGTTGAAATTATTAAAAATGATGAACAAAAATCAAAATCTTTTGTTATTCCATCAAGAACACTTCAAGAAGTTTTGCGTATTGTATCGCTAGTTAACGATACTGTTTTAGAAATTTATGCAGATGTGTCAAGAATTATAGTTAAAACTAATTCGGTAATACTTTCTTCTAGACTTCTTGAGGGTGAATATCCTCCGTACAAACAGCTTATACCTACATCTTGTGCAAAAGAAGCAGTCGTAGCAAGAGAAGATTTAATAAATGCTTTGGAGCGAGTTTCTGTAATGGTAAATGAAAGAACAAATATTATTAAATTTACTTTTGCTAAAGAGTCATTGACTCTTAAAGCAGATACTCCTGAAACAGGCGCTTCAGAAGATGTTATTTCAATTGAATTTTCAGATAGTGAAGAACTTGTTATTGCTTTTAACTACAAATATGTGTTAGATTCATTAAAAATAATGGAAAGTAAAAATGTAAAAATAGGTTTGGGTGGCAGTTTGTCTGCTACAATATTTAAACCAGATTCAGAAGATGATTATCTGTGTTTAATAATGCCTATTCAGATAAGATAAGAGGTAAAAATGAAAGTTACAGTAAAGGTTCCGGCTACAACAGCTAATTTAGGTCCGGGATTTGATTGTTTTGGTTTAGCATTGCCGATATATAACGAAGTTACTATAGAAGAAACCGTAATGCCTGGGACAGGAATTGAAATTTCAATTCTTTCTAATAATCAGGAAGAACTTGATATTATGTCTATTCCAACCGACAAAGAAAATATTGTTTATAAAGCAGTTGAGCTTTTATATAATTCTATAGGACAAGTTCCAAGTGAACTTAAAATTACAATAAAATCAGATATTCCTATAGCTAAAGGTTTGGGAAGTTCGGCATCTGTTATTGTTGGTGGACTCGTTGCTGCAAATGAACTTTTGGGGCATCCAGCTGATGAAGCAGCTCTTTTGTCTATAGCAACAGAAGTTGAAGGTCATCCAGATAATGTAACACCTGCTATAGTTGGTGGTATGGTTATTTCTTCCCAAGAAGAAGATGGAAGTATTGTTTATAGAAAATTAGATTGGCCACAAGATTGGAAAATAATGGTTTGTGTACCTGATTACGAACTTCCTACTGATATAGCTCGTTCTGTTATTCCAAAAGAAGTTCCATTAAAAGACGCTTCTTTTAACTTAAGAAGAAGTGCTATGCTTGTACATGCTGTACATGAAGAAGATGAAGATTTAATGAGGCTTGCTTTAACAGATAAACTTCATCAACCCTACAGAATGAAACTTGTACCAGGATTAAGTGAAATTATTGAAAATTTAAAACATGAACAAGATGTTTTAGGATGTGTTTTGAGCGGTGCTGGTCCTTCTGTAATAGTTATAACCAAAGGAAATTCGCAAGAAAGAATAAAAGATATTGTAAAAAATACCTGGACTGATTTGAATGTAAAATCAGATATACAGGTTTTGAAAGTTGAAGAACAGGGCGCTGTTGTTTTAAATTAATATGGGTAAATTCTTTAATTATAACGTAAATACTGGCTTATACAATATGTCTTTTGATGAAAAAATGCTTAATGATTGTATAACTAGTGAGGATAAAGAGCCTGTTTTGAGATTATATGGGTGGAGTCCGGCATGTGTTTCTCTTGGTAGAAATCAAAGAGATACAATAGATTATGAAGTTTGTAATCAAAATAATATTGATGTTGTAAGAAGAATTACTGGTGGGAGAGCACTTCTTCATGACAAAGAACTTACTTATTCTTTCGTTTGTCCTGTAAATTTTTTACAGTCTGGTGAAAGTGTTATTAAGTCGTATAAAGAAATTTCTCAGGCTTTGATTTTTGGGATGAATGAACTTGGTATAAATGTTGATTTTCCAGAAGAAAAGAAAATAAAAACAACTGCAAATTATTGTATGTCACTTTCTACTGGCGCAGATTTAAGTTATAAAGGTAAAAAAATTATAGGTTCTGCGCAAGTTCGAAAATCAGGTTATATTTTGCAGCATGGTTCAATTCTTATTGATGTAGATTTTAATCTTATTAAAAAGTTATTTCACGAATCTGCTAAAATCCATGAAATAACTTTTGTAAAGGAGATAAATAGTAGTTTAAAAATTGATGATTTGATTTTCTATATCAAAAGAGGATTTGAAAAGAAATTTAATCAAACTTTTTTTAGTTTATAATGGATAAACTAAAAAATCTTTCTCTGACATAGCTGCAGTGCATTCGAGTGCTTTTTCAAGAAATGCTTCAATAGCTTTTTCTATAGTTTTAACTTCTTTTCTTAGCATTCTGTAATCTTTTTCTTTGCTTTTGTTTAGTGCTTGTTTAAAATTTTCGTAGTTTTTCATCACACATACCCTTTTTTTAATAACCTACATTTTATTTATCGGCATTTTTATTTAATAACTTTAATAAATGTGAAAAAAAAGTTACAAAACAAAACAATACTATTTATCAGTGTGTTTTCAAAAAAATATTTATACTAAAATATAATTAAGGAGCGGAAAAGATGAAGAGTAAAAGACTCACCCTTTATATTTTTATAGCTTTGATACTTGGCGTATTAGTTGGTGGATTTTACCCTGAAATAGGTGTAAAAACACAGTTTTTAGCGACTGTTTTTTTAAACATGATTAAAATGATTATTGCTCCTTTGTTATTTGCAACGCTTGTTATTGGTATTGCAGGTCATGGTGATGTTAAACATTTAGGAAAAATAGGCATAAAAACTATTTTTTACTTTGAAGTTGTTACTACTATTGCGCTTTTTATAGGTCTTGCAGCTGGTCATATTTTTCAGCCTGGTAAAGGTTTTGTGATAGATATAAGTAATGCCCAGATGAATATGGTTCAAGCTATGGCTGATTCACACCATCATGAAACAATTTCTGAAATGCTTATAACAATGGTGCCGACAAGTATTGTAGATGCAATGGCAACTGGTAATCTTTTGCAAATTGTTGTTTTTGCAATATTTTTTGCTTTAGCAATTTGTGCAATAAAAGAGAAGGCAAAACCATTTTTATCTATACTAACTTCTTTGTCAGATATTATGTTTAAATTTACAGAACTTGTTATGTGGTTTGCACCAATAGGTATTTTCGGTGCAATAGCCTCTACTGTAGCGCATAACGGTTTCCAAATTCTTGGTAATTATGCAAAAATAATATTTGCACTTTATGCTGCACTTATAATTTTTGTTTTTTGTGTATTAATTATAGTTTGCAAGATATGTAAAGTTCCGTTTAGAGGAATATTAAGAGCAATATCAGAACCTGCGCTGCTTGCTTTTTCAACAGCAAGTTCAGAGGCAGCTTTGCCTAAAGCTATGGAAATAATGGAAAAATTTGGTGTTCCTAAAAATATAGTTGGTTTTGTTATGCCTACAGGTTATACTTTTAATTTAGATGGAAGTACATTGTATTTGGCTTTGGGTGTTTTGTTTTCAACTCAAATTGTTGGCATAGATTTGTCATTACAACAGCAAATTTTTATAATGATAGCTTTGATGCTTACTTCTAAAGGTATTGCTGGAATTCCAAGAGTTGCTCTGGTTGTTATGGCTGGTACTCTTTCTTCCTTTGGATATCCGATTATAGGTGTTGCTATTTTGCTTGGAATTGACCAAATTTTAGACATGGGGCGTACTACAGTTAATTTGATTGGTAATTGTGTAGCTACGGTTGTTATAGCAAAATGGGAAAAAGATTTTGATTATGATAAAATGGAAAATTTTATAAATAGTGAAAAAAAGAAAAAAGCGCTTATAAAAAGATTTAGAGCCAGAAATGATGAAAAAAAAGTAATTCAGGCATAATTTATTATTCTTTTGTCTATAATAAATTTTCTTCTCGCATGTAATAAATAAAAATAAAGGAGAAGAAATGAAAAACATAGTTTTTTTTAATATAGATAATGATGATAAAATTTTTTTTGAAAAAGAATTTGGAAAAGCTTTTAATTTAAAATTTTTTAAGCATTCTTTAGAAGATTTTGTACATATTACAGAAGATATTAAAAATGCTAATGTTATTTCATGTTTTACAACTTCTGAACTTAGTTCAAAAATATTAGAAAAATTTTCTAATTTGGAAATGATTGCTCTGCGTTGTGTTGGCTTTAATAATGTTGATATAGAATATTGTAAAAAAAATAATATAAAAGTTTTAAACTCAAAAGGTTATGGTAATAGAACAGTTGCGGAATTTACGTTTGGTTTAATTTTTGATGTTTCAAGATATGTTTCTAAATCTTACCTCGATTTGGTAGATAATAGTAAGCAAAAAAGTAATTATACTGGAATAGAAATAAAAGGAAAAACAATTGGAATTATAGGACTAGGTGCAATAGGTTCTGAGGTAGCAAAAATAGCTCACAATTTGCAAATGAATGTTCTAGGCTATGATATTTATGAGAATGAAAATTTAAAAGAAAATTACAACGTTAAATATGTTTCTTTAGATAAATTGCTTTCAGAGTCTGATTTTATATCAATACATGCTCCACTTACAAAAGAAAACTATCATCTTATAGATGAAAAAAAATTTGCACTAATGAAAGAAACAGCAATTGTAATAAATACAGCAAGAGGTGAAATTATTGATACAAATGCATTATACAAAGCTCTTTCATTTGGTACTATTAAAGGTGCGGGGCTTGATGTGCTTGAATGCGAAGATGTTACAAATGATAAAAATTTTAAATTTGACATGGATTATCTTGACAAAAAGTCTATAAAACAAATATTATTAAACCACGAGATTACTAAACTCGATAATGCAATAGTTACACCTCATATTGCTTATGATACAGAAGAAGCTAAAGAAAGAATAAGACAAATTACAACAAAAAATATATATTCTTTTTTTGCTGGAAATATTCAAAATAACGTTTATTAAATGACTTTACTCCAAATTGAAAAATTAAATTTAGGCTTTAACCTGTCCAGTGGCTTTAAACAGGTTATTTATGATGTTTCACTTTCTGTAGAAAAAGGGCAAATGCTTGCTATAGTTGGTGAATCTGGATGTGGAAAAACTCTAACAGCTATGAGTATTTTAAATCTTCTGCCAAAGAATGCAGAAATAAAATCAGGTCAAATTTTATTTAACAATGAAAATTTACTCCAAAAAACAGATTTTCAAATGCAAAAAATTAGAGGAAAAAATATTGCACTTATTCCTCAAGACCCTATGACAGCGTTAAATCCTTTATATACTATAGAAAATCAACTTTTAGAAGTTATTAAACTTCATCAACCTGATGAAAAAAATCCTCAACAAATAGCTTTAAAAGCTTTAGAAGACGTAAAAATTCCAAATGCATTTGAACGATTAAAATCTTATCCGCATGAACTTTCTGGAGGAATGAAACAACGTATTATTATTGCAATGGCACTTGCATGCAAAGCTGATTTAATAATAGCTGATGAGCCGACAACTGCATTAGACGTAACAGTTCAATCTCAAATAATGATACTTTTAAATCAAATAAAAGAAACAAGAAATACAGCGATTATATTGATTACACATGATTTAGGACTTGTTGCAGAAAATGCAGATTTTGTGGCTGTTATGTATGCTGGTAATATTGTTGAATATGCACCAAAAAACGTGTTATTTAAAAATCCGCTTCATCCTTATACAAAAGCATTATTTATGGCTTTACCGGATATGAATAGTGAAAAGCTAATTCCAATTGATGGTCATCCACCATCAATTGATGAAACAATTTATGGTTGTCAGTTTCATCCGCGATGTAAATGTAAAAAGGAAATTTGTTTTCAAAAAAAACCTCTGGTAATTAAAAAAGAAAACTCTTTTGTTTCTTGTTGGCTTTATAAATAAATAATTTAATCCGGCATAATTTTTGTGTTATAATTTGTTCAAAACATAATGCGGGAGTTTAAACATGAGTGAATTAAGAGATAAATATGAAGTTGTTATAGGACTAGAAGTTCACGCACAACTTAAAACTAAGTCAAAAATATTTGCACCAGACGGAACAGAATTTGGTAAAGAACAAAATACACAAATTAGTCCTATTACTTTAGGTATGCCTGGAGTTTTGCCTGTTTTAAATAAAGAATGTGTTAATATGGGTATTATTTTGGGGCTTGCTCTTAATTGTGAAATTCCAGAAAGATGTAAGTTTGATAGAAAACAGTATTTTTACGCTGATTTACCAAAAGGTTATCAAATATCACAATACGATGAACCTATATGCATAAATGGTTATATTGATGTTAAAGGTAAAAGAATTGGCATAACTAGAGCACACTTGGAAGAAGATGCTGGAAAACTCGTTCATGCAGGTGCAGATGGACTTGCTGGGTCAAATTATTCTTTGGTTGACTTAAATAGAGCAGGTACGCCACTTTTGGAAATAGTTTCCGAACCAGATATGAGAAGTTCTGAAGAAGCAAAAGATTATATGGAAGAACTTAGAAATATAGTTAGATATCTTGGTGTTTGCGATGGAAACCTTGATGAAGGTTCAATGCGTTGCGATGCAAATATTTCCATCATGCCAAAAGGTTCAAAAGAATTTGGTACTCGTGCAGAAATTAAAAACGTAAACTCATTTAGAGCACTCCAAAGAGCTATAGAATACGAAATTGATAGACAAATAGAATTAGTTGAATCGGGTGAAAAAGTTGTTCAAGAAACTCGTCTTTGGGATGACAATCAAGGCGTTACAAAGTCAATGCGTGGTAAAGAAGATGCACATGATTACAGATATTTCCCGGAACCAGATTTAATGCCTTTAGAAATCTCACGTGAATGGGTTGAAAATATCCGTAAGTCTATGCCAGAATTACCTGCTCAAAAACGAAAAAAATATGAAGAAGCCGGTCTAAGTGCCTATGATGCAAATGTTATTGTAGACCAAATGGAAACAGCCCTTTTCTACGATAAAGTTTTGAAATTGGGTGCAAATGCAAGAATAGCTTCTAATTTCCTTATGGGTGAAATTACAGCTTACCTAAAAGAAGAACACTTAACTATTGATAAAACAAAAATTACACCAGAAAGTCTTACAAAATTAATTGAATTGATTGAAAAAGGAACAATTTCAAATAATATTGCAAAAACCCTTGTTATGACTCTTGTAAAAGAAGGTGGAAACCCCGAAGAAATAGTTGAAAAACAAGGATTAGGCGTTATTTCTGATGAAGGCGCAATTAAAGAAATATGTAAAAAAGTTGTTGACTCCAACCCAAATCAAGTTGCTGCTTATAAAGGCGGAAAACAGCAATTGTTTGGATTTTTTGTTGGACAAGTGATGAAAGAAACTAAAGGACGAGCAAATCCTCAAACAGTAAATACAATTTTAAAAGAGTTATTAAGTTAAAAAATAAATTTTACTTAGTTACGCAACTGTAATGACTTTTATTTGTAAATTGCTCATAATTGCTATTATGAAATATAATAACATGGGTAAATTTATAAGAAGAAAACGCATTGAGCAAGGTATTTCTCTTAATGAATGTGCATTAAATGCAACAGTTGAAGGAGCAACACTTTGTCGTGTTGAAACAAAACCGCAAGATATTAAAGTTTGCTGGTTGGCTAAAATTGCTGCAGTTTTTGGCATGACACTGTCCGAATTCATTAAAGAATACGAAAATTCTCAATGGGCAAAAGAAGAATAAATTTAAGTTAAAATTAAGCTTCTATTTGTGCAAGTTTTTCAAGTTTAAGCTTTTGGTCATGTTCGACTAAAAGTCCTATAAGGTCGTCTAATTCTCCGTCAATTACTGTCCAAACGTTTAAGTTTTGTCCAATTCTATGGTCTGTAAGACGTCCTTGCGGGAAATTATATGTTCTTATGCGTTCTGAACGGTCACCAGTACCAACTTGTGAGCGCCTAAGGTCAGTAATTTCTTGCATTTGTTTTTGAACTTCTAAATCATATAATTTTGCTTTAAGAATTTGAAGTGCACGTTCTTTGTTTTGAAGTTGCGAGCGTTCTTCAGTACAAAAAACCATTAATCCGGTTGGTTTGTGAACAACACGAACAGCTGTTTCAACTTTGTTAACGTTTTGTCCCCCAGCCCCTCCCGAACGGCATGTTGAAATTTCTAAATCAACTGGATTTATATCTATTTCAACATCATCAACTTCGGGCATAACGGCAACAGTTGCGGTTGACGTATGAACTCGTCCTTGGCTTTCTGTCTCGGGAACACGTTGAACACGGTGGACGCCGGATTCATATTTAAGCTGGGAGTAAATGCTATCACCTTTCATAGAAATAACAACTTCTGAAACGCCGCCAGCCTCACAATCATTTATTGATAAAATTTGAGTTGACCAACCTTTTTTGTCCGCATAACGCATGTACATTCTCATTAAATCGCCAGCAAATATGTTTGCTTCATCTCCGCCAGCTCCGCCACGAATTTCAAGCATAATATCTTTGTCATCCATTGGGTCACGAGGAAGGAGAAGAACTTTCATTCTTTCTGAGTATTCTTCGATTTTTTTCTCGTTTTCTTCAATTTCTGCTTTCAAAAAACCTTTCATTTCTTCATCTTTTTCTGTTTTCAAAAGTTCTTGAGCGTCTTTTATGGCTTCGTCAGCATTTTTAAAAGCGTGGTAAACTTCTACCGTTTCTTCCATAGCTTTTCTTTGTTTTGAAAGGTCTCGAAATTTATTGTAATCTTGTGCTGTAGCAGGGTCTGACAAAATTAACCCAAGTTCATTATATTTTGTTTCTATTTGTAATATTTTATCAAGCATGTCTTTCATTGATTTTTTCCTTTTAAATATCTCTTGTAGCCATTCTACCACAAGATTTGTCTTCGTCACAGAAACCGAGTCTTTCACATTTTGGAACGAGATATGGTTTTAACCAAGGTTCTTGTTCTGTTAGGGCATTACACATTAACCGAACAAGAAGTCTTATTTCATCTTGCGCTCGTGTGCAAAGTCTTATATTTGCGAGGTGAATCATTTCTCTTAGATTTAGGCTAGCAACCATAGAGGAAGCAGCCGCGTTTGGAAGAATAAATCTTGCATCTTCTGCGGGAATTCCGTTTTCTGTCATTTCTGTGTAAAAATCGGCAACTTTTTTCATAAATTCATCGTATTTTTCTTTTAATTCAGAATTTTTTTGAATAGTTGGAGGAGTAAGATAATCAAATTGTCCTTTTTCTTTAACATATCTTTGAGATTTTTGAGAAAAAGACATGTGGCGGTGTCTAACAAGCTGGTGAGTACAAGCGCGTGACACATTTGAAATAGCAAAAGATACCTGAATATGTTCTATTGTTGAATAATGTCCAGATGAAATAACCCTTGATATGAGCTTTAACATTTTTTCTTCATCTTCGGCTTTATCATAAATATTAATCGGCGAATCGGCGCTGTAACAAGTGCGGCATGCCGTGTAAATTGTGCGTAGCATGTTGTCCGGTTTAGATATTAATTGTACTACTGGTTTATTTGAAAATTCAGACATAATTTTTCCTCCATAATAAAATTATTGCCCGATTTGAGTAAAAAGGGCAATAATTTACCAAAAAATTCACAAAATAGCTCAAAACTATTTCTTTTCGTATCTTTTTTTGAATCTTTCAACACGTCCTTCTGTATCCATAATTCTTTGGTTACCGGTGTAGAACGGATGGCATTTGTTGCAAATTTCAACAGTGATGTTATCAAGAACAGAGCCTGTTTCAATTTCGTTACCGCAAACGCACTTAATTTTCATTTTTTTATAATCTGGATGAATTCCTTCTTTCATTATTTTGTTCCTTTCGTAAAATGGTTGTAAAACATTATAGTCATGTAAATTTTTATTATCAAGTGTCATGATAAAGATTGTAAAAAACTATGAATTAATTTCAAGATATTCTACAATATTTAATACATTTTTATTTACTTTTGAATGAATTAATCCTTTTGTTATTCCAATAACACAACCAGGACACGAGGTTAAAACATAATCCGCATTTGTTTTTGTAATATTTTTAATTTTTTGTTCAGAGATTTTTTCTGCAATTTTAGGAAATTTTATTGAAAAATCCCCTGAAAACCCGCAACAAACATCAAAATCTTTCATTTCTTTGTAATTTACAAAATTTTCTATTAATTGTTTAGATATTTTTTCTTTTTTTTCTCTTAAATGACAGGGGAGGTGATATGTTACGCTGTGGTTGTTTTTTTTGTTTTCGAGTTTAAAAAGCAATTCGTAAATGTCAACAATTTTTTCTGAAAAATCTTTTTTGTAGTCTTTTAAAGTACTAAGACAACTTGCACAATCGCAAACGATGTAGTCGCAATCTTCGCTTAATAGTTTTGAATTTTTTTCTTTTAATTTATTAAAAAGGTCATATTTTCCATTGTAAAGAGCGGAAATGCCGCAGCAGTCAAAGCTTTTTTGAATTACTTCTACTCCGTTTTTTTCAAGTTGGTTTAAAAGGGCATTTTTTACGGAAGGGTTTAAGTATTTTGTAAAGCAGCCTTCAAAATAAATTACTTTTAATTTGTTTTTTTTATTTGTTGTTTTTTTTCTTTTAATATTTATTTTTGAAATTTTATCAAAAAGGAGAAAAATTTCGCCAAAAAAGCCAAATTTAATAATAATTTTTTTAAATAAAAAAACAAAAGACGAAAAATGAAAAAATCTATAAGTTTTAAAAATTAAACTTAACAAAATCATTCGTAATTTAAAAAAAGAATCATACTTGAAAGGAAAACAATAATTTTTGTACTCATTTTTTGCAGCACAAAGAATTTCGGTTGTTTTAATAGAACTTGGACAAAAATCATTACAAGCTTTGCAATTTAAACACATTGATAATGCTTTATCCATATTTTTTGTATAATTTAAATCTCCTTTTAATAAACCGAGTAACAAGTTAAATTTTCCGCGAGAAACAATAGTTTCTTTACCGGTTGCTTTATAAACAGGGCAAACCGACTGGCAGAGTCCGCATTTTGAACATGTTTTTAGTTGTGTTTCGTAATCTTTAAGTTTTTTCATATAAATATTTTATATCAAAAATTTATTCAATTATTTGTTGAGTTGCAATATATTTTAATACAGATAAAATATAATTATCTGAATTTGTATTGATGGTAAAATTATTATATGAAAAAATTAAAATTTCTAAATGTTTTTGATGACGGTATGTCATCCTCAAAAATTATAAATATTGTAGCTTTTGTTTTATTTTCTTTAGTTTTTACTTTGGTTCTTTCATCAAAATATTTTTTGTTTGAAAACCTTATTACAGCTGATAATACAAGTAAACATGATATTATTGCCAATAAAACAATTGAAGTTATTGATACTTTTAAAACAGAACAGCAAAAAAAAGAAGTAGCGCTAAGAATTGAACCAATTTTGACGCCTGCGGAAGATAATTATATAAAAAACAATTTGACAAATCTTGTTGAAGCTATTTCTCAAATAAGGCAAAGCGATGCTTCAAACGCAGTAAAAAAAGAGCAGTTGAACATTTTATTTGACCTTAGTGATTCAACACAAAAAGCATTTGTTGTTAATTATTTTTTAAGTGCGTCTCCACAAAGATTAGAAGTTATAAAACTCAAAGCAAAACAAACTCTGGATGCAGTTTTGAATGAAGGTGTTACGGAAAAAGATTTTGAAAAACAAAATATAGCCCGAGTTATTGTCAGAAATACTGGACATGACGTTACAAGAAATCAAATTCGCATAATTTCTGCCTTATTGGAGCAAGTTATTATGCCTAATATGATAGTAGATGAGCATGCTACAGAACTTGCTCGCAAAAATGCAATAAACTCTGTTCAACCCTACAAAGTTGTTTTTCACAAAGGTGATAAAATTGTATTTCAAGGGGAATTTATTACAAAGCTTAAAAGAGACGCGCTTTCTAAAGCCGGATATCATGTTTTGGAATTAAATTATCAAGGATTTATCGGTATTTTTTGTCTTGTAGTTGTTGGAATGCTTTCTCTGGTTTATTATCTTCAGTTTTTTGAGAAACCATTTCTTAACAAAAACTATATTATGTTGATGTCGTTGATGTCACTTTTTGTAACCGGTTGCGCAGTTTTGTTGCCAGATGATTTTTCAGTTTATCTTATTCCGTTTCCTGCATTTGCCATAATTTTATCTATTTTTACAAACCCTAGAGTGTCTTTTTTGACCTCTATATTACTTATTACAATGACTTCACTTACGTTAAAGCTGGACGCGGCGTCAATGGCAATATTTATCATTGTTGCATTAATTTCAACTGTTTCTGTTGCACGTGTTAAGTCCTCACGGCGTTTTGACTTGGTTAAAACCGGTTTTGAAATTTCGTTGGTTATGGTTTTACTCATTTTAAGCGTTTATTTATTGGAAAAATGCCTTGTGGATGTCAATGGGGCTATACTGGTCAGAGATACTCTTGCAGGTTTGGCTAATGGCATTTTGAGTGGAATTGTAGCGTTAGGAACGCTGCCCTTGTTAGAAAGTGTATTTAAAATTATTACGCCTTATGGATTGGTTGAACTTGCAGACCCAAATCAGCCATTGTTAAAGCGTTTAAACTATGAGGCGCCAGGAACTTATGACCATAGTCTTAGGTTGTCGCATCTTTGTGAGGCAGCAGCAGAGGCAATTGGTGCAGACCCCATTCTTGCACGAGTTGGCGCTTTTTATCATGATATTGGAAAATTAAAACGCCCGCTGTTTTTTGTAGAAAATCAAACATATTTTGGTATTGAAAACCCACATACAAAGCTTAATCCTAGACTTAGCAAAATGGTTATAACCGCACATCCAAAAGATGGTATTGAACTTGCAAAAGAGTATGGAATACCGCTTATTGTTCAAAATTTTATTATTCAGCACCATGGGGATTCTCTTGCTAGTTATTTTTATAACCAAGCGCTTAAAGAAGAAGGTGCTGAAAACGTTAACGAAGAACAATTCCGCTATACAGGACCAAAGCCAAATAGTAAAGAAACAGCCATATTGATGCTTGCAGATGCGGTAGAGTCGGCTTCAAGAACTCTTTCTGACCATTCACAAGAATCTTTGGATGCGTTGATTGATAAACTTTTCCGAGAAAGACTTAATGACGGGCAACTTTCGGACTCTCCATTAACGCTTAAGGACTTAAAAATTATTGCAACAACTTTTTCAAGAGTTTTGAGAGCGGCGCATCACCAGCGTATTAAATATCATCAAAGTGCAATTTTGGAACTCGAAAACAAAATAAAAACAAAGCAATCGCAGCTTTTTGTAGACTCAGAAACAAATAACGAGCAAAAAGATAACGGTAAAAATAATGATTAAATCAAATATTTTTATTGAAAATATTTATCCTGATTTTGAAATCGATGATAAAAAAGTCCTTTTGGGAACAAAAAAAATTCTCAAATATTTTCTTGAAAATAAATATATTTTTGAAAATAGTTGTTTGAGTGAAGAAAAGTTTAAAACGGTATCTTTTGACATTGTTTTTTGTAATAATGACAAAATTCATGAAATAAACCGAGAATATCGCCAAAAAGACCGCCCTACTGATGTAATAACGTTTGCCCTTTTTGCCGATAGTTTACCAGAAGAAAGATTTGTTTTTGATGAAGAAATAAATCTTGGTGAAATTATTATTTCTTTGGATAAAACATTTGAACAATCAAAAGATAAAAATCATTCATTTGGCGAAGAATTGTTTTTCTTAATTTCACATGGCATAATGCATTTGTTGGGATATGATCATCAAACCGAAAGCGAATTAGAGTTTATGCTTGACCAACAAGGTAAGTCAATGGAGAAGGTTAATGTCAAAATACGCACATAATAATTTTTTTAAATCTTTTGCAACCGCAAGAAAAGGACTAAGAGTTGCATTTAAGTCGCAAAAAAATTTCCGCATACATGTTTTTGCAATGATTTTAGTCATAATTTTAGCGTTGTTGTTTCATTTTGATTATTTAGAGTTTTGTCTTTTGTTTTTTGCAATAGGATTGGTTATGAGCGCAGAATTGTTTAATTCAGTAATAGAATTTGCGCTAGATGCATTGTATAAAAATAAATATTCCACCCTTGTAAAAATGGCAAAAGATATGGCGGCAGGCGGGGTGCTTATTGCCACTGTGACAAGCATTTCTATAGGAATATTGTTATTTGGTCACAAGATATTGTTTTCATAATCCTTAAAAAAACATTAAGAAGATTGGTTAATGGCTATGCTTGGGCTATAATAAATGATAGGCATTACACCTGTTTTATAATAAGAGGTATTTGTTATGAAAAATAATGAAAATGATGAAATTAAATTAGATGAAAATGCGCAAAATAATCCGTTTGCGCAAGATAATAATTTAGATGCAGATGGTGCAGAAACGGCTGAAAAAATACAAGAACCACAAGAAAATCAAGAAACCGTTTCGGATGAAGATGTAAATAAAATAAAAAAAGATTTTGAAAATCTTAATAATCAATATTTGCGTTTGGCGGCTGATTTTGATAACTATAGAAAAAGACAAGCTCAAGAACGTGAAAATTTGATTAATTATGGTAAAACAGAGGCATTTTCTAAACTTTTGGAAGTGCTTGACAATTTTGATAGAGCTGAAACAGCGCTTAAAGATACAGAGGACGTAACTTGTGTTAAAGAGGCGTTTAACGTTTTACATAAACAAATTACAGAATCTTTAGAAAAAATGGGTTTAACCCCAATTGAAACTGTAGGAAAAGAGTTTGACCCAAATATTCACGACGCGGTTATGCAAACGCCAAGTACTGATTATCCAGACCAAACAATTATTGCAGAATTGCAAAAAGGTTATAAGCTGGGCGACAAAGTGTTACGCCCCGCATTAGTTAATGTTGCAACAAATTAAGAACAACGGAAGAAAAAATGACGACTGATTACTACGAATTGCTGGGAGTTTCAAAATCAGCAACAAAAGATGAAATAAAATCCGCATTTAGAAAAAATGCCAGAAAATACCATCCAGACGTAAATAAAGCGCCCGATGCCGAAGAAAAGTTTAAAGCTTTGGGTAAGGCGTATGAAACGCTTATGGATGACGAAAAACGCTCTGTGTATGACCGCTGGGGCGAAGAAGGCTTGTCTAACGCAGGTTATAGTTCGCAAGGTCCATTTGACGGTGGTTTTGGCAATCTTAATGATATTTTTGAAAGCTTTTTTGGCGGCTTTGGTTTTTCTTCCGGCTATGAAAGAAATCCTAACGCACCGCAACGAGGCGGAGATATTAGGGTTGATATTGAGTTAGATTTTGAGGAAGCAATATTTGGCGTTGAAAAAGAAATAAAAATAGACCACCTAGAAAAGTGTGAAGATTGCGGCGGCACTGGGAATGAGCCTGGGTCTCAGCCTCAAACATGTCCAACTTGTGGTGGTACGGGACGCGTACAACAAGTTACAAATACAATTATGGGGCAATTTACACAAATTAGTACTTGTCCGAATTGTGGTGGAAGTGGTCAAAAAATCACCTCGCCGTGCAAAACTTGTAAAGGCTCTGGCCGTGTAGAAAAAGAAAAAACAATTAATGTAAAGATTCCTAAAGGGGTTGATAACGGAGCTAAAATTCGTGTAGCTCAAGAGGGTGATGCCGGCAAAAATGGCGGACCAAACGGTGATTTGTATATTGTCTTGCATGTAAAAGAACATAAATATTTTAAAAGAGAAAATTTTGATATTTATTCTGAAATACCGGTCGAAATTCCTCAGGCAGTGCTCGGTGATGAAATAAATATTCAAACCTTGGATGGCGATAGAAAAATTTCCGTGCCATCGGGAACGGAAAGTGGTAAAATAATAGTATTAAAAGATGCTGGCGTTCCTTATCTTAATAATCCGAATAGACGTGGAAATCATTATGTTGTATTGAAAATTCGCACTCCGCAAACACTTTCGGAAGAAGAAAGAAAGCTTTATGCACGGTTGTTTGAGCTTTCTACAGGAAAAGCAGCAAATGATGAAAGTATTTTAAAACGATTTAAAAAAGCGTTGCACAATTAATCTGAATGGATTGAGGAGAAAAGATGAAAAAATTTTTGTTATCATTAATTGCCGGTTTGACAATTTCTGCTATGCAGCCTGTTTTTGCGACGCAATTGCCACCAGATATAAAAAATTATATTCTCCAAAATATTCCAACAGCAACAATTCGTTTTGATGGTTTGATTACCTTGCCGGATGGAACTTTTTATTTGCCGTTGCTACCGTCATATACGGTTAAAGATGCTGAATTTGGCGTAAAATATACATATCCAGAAAATAAGTCTTTGGATAAAAAACCGGAAATATTGATTTTTGAAAACAATTATTGCTTGCTTAAACTTATTAAAACTAAAAATAAAGGCTTGACAGTTGTTTCTTTGCAGGATTTTCCGTTGGAAGTGAGAACCGGAATTTTGCCACAAGATTTGCTTGTGCCAAAAGGACTAGTTTTGCCGGATGTTTTGGTTGGAATTTTGGGGGATTTAAATATTCCATTAACCTCTAATTTAAAAATTACTGAAAAACAACAAATTCCACAAGATTTTACCGTAAAAGATACCTTGCCAAAAAAGCCGGAAAAAGTAAATGTTATTGCGCCATTAAAAAATAAACAATTTTTTGTAACAAATTTTAATTCTAATTTTATTTACATTTTGCCTTCAGAATTGCGCGATGTTCAATATACGCTAAAACTCGATAGTATTCCGAAAGTAGTAAAAGAAGTTCAAGGAAATTATCTGTTAGTTTCAACAAATGGCAAAACTTACATTGATGTTGTTGATATTAAAAATGAAGAAATAGCAAAACAAATTGATATTGGCGCAGAACCTGATGAAATAGTTGTAACACAAGATGAAAAACTTGCGTATGTTGTTTCAAATAAAAGCTCAAATATTTTTGTAATTGATATTCCAACAATGTCTTTTACAAAACAAATTCAAATCAAAGGGCTGCCAGAAAAATTAAATCTTTCGGCAGATGAAAAAAAACTTGTATATCAAGATGCCGCAACAAGTGATATATATAGCGTTGAGCTAAATAACAACTATGTTAACATTTATCAATGTAATGTTCCAAATGTCTCAAAAATAACAATTTTTAATGATAAAGTATATGCCTTAAGCAGAACAAAAAATGTACTTCGCGTTTTTCCATATCAGCAATTTGTTGTAGAAAAAAACGCAGAAGACAAAGAAGTTCTTGGCGCTCAAAAATCTTATTATATAAAAAATGCATTTATTGCAACTGGTTCTGCAACAAAAAATTTCCGCAAAAAAGAACAAGAAGAACTGGAAAAACTCAATTATGTTGAAAATGGCGAGTCGATAGAAACGTCTATAAAACCGGTTGATATGACTTTGTATAATGGAAAATTATACATTTTAAGTGCGTCTACAAACTCAATCGATGTTTTTAATCCATTAAAAAATGTTATGGAAAAAAACATTTCACTTAGAGTTCCTGGTTTTTCAAACAAAATTAATCCCCTTAAGGGTACAAATCTTGTCATAATAACAAATGCGGCAGAAAAAAAATATGTAGTTGTTGATTTAGCCAAACAAGCTGTTTTACAAGTAAATCCCATCGATGTTCCAATGACAACCCTTACCGTTGTTAATAAATTAAAATTCGATGATTTAGATGTAAAAGATGTCAAAACACCTATAAAAGACTCACAACCAGAAGAAAATTTGCAATTTGAAGAAACGCCAACGGAGACGTTATAATGGATGAAATGTTGGAAAAAACACTCTGTGAGCTTGAAAAAACACAACACGAATTTTGGAATGTTTCAAGACAAACTGGTAATTTTCTTAACATGCTTGTAAAAATCGCAAAATGCAAAAATGGTCTGGAAATTGGTACGTCAAACGGTTATTCGGGCTTGTGGCTTGGTACAGCGTTTAAAGAAAATGGCGGGACACTCTCTACAATTGAGTTTTGGGAAAAACGTCAGTGTATCGCCCGTGAGAATTTTGAAAAATGCGGCGTTTCCGACGTAATTACCCCTATTATTGGTTCGGGTGTGGATGTTTTGCAAAAATGGGAACAACCTTTAGATTTTGCTTTTTTGGACGCAAATAAAGCCCAGTATATCGAGTTTTTTAGGCTTATAGACAAACATCTTGTCAAGGGCGGAATTATTGCGGCAGATAATATTACCTCACATCCGGATAAGGTGAAACCCTTTGTTGATGCAATAAAAAACGATAAACGTTATCAGGTAGAGATTTTGGATTTGCCCGCCGGACTTTTGGTTGCGTATAAAAATAAAGATTAAATTTTTTCTTTATTTTCTGTTTATTTTTCTGTAAAATAAAATAAACATTAAAATAGGTGGAAAATGAGTAGATTTGTTGGAATTATCGGCATTATTGTAATTTTTGCAATTTGTTTTCTTATGTCGAATAATAAAAAGAAAATTAGCTTAAAAACAGTGCTTTCTGGCTTTGGATTGCAGCTTTTGTTAGCTTTGTTTGTGCTAAAAACCAGCCTTGGAAAGGCAATATTCTTTCAAGCTGGTCGCGCAGTTGAAAAAATACTTGATTTTGCAAATGAAGGCGGAAACTTTGTCTTTGGTGCATTGACATCACAACCAGAAAAATTTGTTGAGGTTTTTGGCGCAGGCGCAGACTTTATTTTTGCGCTTAAACTTATTCCTACAATAATATTTGTTCTTATTATTGTAAATATCCTTTATCATATTGGATTAATGCAAAAAATTGTTTATGTTTGTGCAAAAGTTATGTATAAAATTATGAACATATCTGGGGCGGAAGCTCTTTCTAACGCTGCGAGTGCATTTGTTGGACAAGTTGAGGCTCAAATTATGATTAAGCCATATCTTGCAACTATGACGATGTCGGAGTTGCTGGCGTCTATGACCGGCTCAATGGCGTGTATTGCCGGCGGTGTAATGGCAATGTACATAGGCATGGGCATTCCGGCTGAGTATCTTCTTTCGGCTAGTATTATGGCGGCTCCGGGCGCGCTGGTTATTTCAAAAATTGTTTTTCCGGAAACAGAGCCGTCACAGACCAAAAACGACGTTACAATAGAGGTAAAACAGAACTATGTCAATATTATTGACGCGATAGCTCACGGAGCGTCAGACGGCATGCGGGTTTCCATTAATGTTATTGCCATGCTGATTGCGTTGATAGCCCTAATCCACATGGTGGACTGGTTTTTGGGGTACGTCGGGCTGTTTTTGGTCAATATATGCCATTTACCGGCACATTTGCTGGGTATAGATTTTACCCAACTTTCAATGAAAGAAATTTTGGGCGCAATTTTTTCTGTATTTGCTTTTCTGATGGGCGTTCCGCTTGATGAAGCACCCGCAGTAGGCTCCTTGATGGGCACCAAGCTTGTTTTCAATGAGTTCATCGCATATATGGATTTGGCGCGGGTTCAGCCGTTACTTTCCCCCAAAAGCATTATTATAGCAACGTTTGCGCTATGTGGATTTGCAAATTTGGGGTCAATTGCTATTCAAATTGGAGGCATAGGTGAGCTTGCGCCTTCTCGCAGAAAGGATTTGGCTAAACTCGGTGTAAAAGCCCTGATATGTGGAACTTTGGCGTCGTACGTTTCAGCGTGTATTGCGGGTATCTTGCTATAAGCTCTGGGAACTGCGTTTTGGTGGCTTTAGCCGCTTTTGGCTCAACGTGTTATTAAGTTTGACCAAAAAATATTTTCATACGACAATTTTGGCAATCAAATAGGATTTCATATTTTTGTCCTTTTTCATCTACCAAAAAAAGTGGTTCTGTCAGTGTTTTCGCCGGTTTTTGTTTACCACAAAATCCCAAAGAATATTTTAGACAGTGCTTTGTTTCCATCACTTGTTTTTTGTTGAAATCCTTGTGGGTAGGGTGTTCTAGCCCATATTCTTCTACGATACAGCCGCAATTTTCGAAAAAGCGCTTCGCGTATTCGTTTGTTACGTTGTATTTATAATTTAATGATTTGTTTTCTGGTTCTGGGTATTTTATTGCGGATTGTTTTTTTATAGTATAATTTTTTTCTCGAATTGTTTGGAATTCTGTTATTAATTTGCGCCTTATGTCATTTATTTCGTTTATTTTTATGAACGGAAGAATTTGGGCGTTTATTTGAACTTTTTCGGCGTAGAACTCCGTTTCACCAAGCTTTGCTAGTTGTTTTTTCAAGTTTTCTTCTGCTTTTTCTTTGTTTTGTGCGGGTTCAAAATGATTTTCAAAATTTATGCAGTGAGAAACCTTGTCGTCTGAAATGTTTATGCTTATTGAGTTTTCGCCTATCTCTACTTTTATTTGTACAGGAATTTTTCTTTTAATTTTTGCATTTTCAAGTTTTTTTAAATATTTGCAGTCAAAATTTCTATATATCTCAATTCCTTTTTTTAAATTTTTTATCGAATTTGGAAAAATCCAACCATCATTTATTTTGTCTATCTTTGTGCCGCAAAGCTCTTTTCCTGTAAGGTTTTTGGCGAAAAACGTAATTCCATCACCAATATTTAAGCCGCTTTTATCAAGCTTAAATCCGTGTTTGTTGACTTCAATAATTTTTCCTATGTATTCTCCGCGATTTTTGGGGGTGTCAAACGTAGTGATATCCTTGTTTCTGCCGTTTAAAAAATATGCACAGTAACCGCGGTTAAAGGATTTGTTTATGTCAAATTCAAAATCGGTGAAAACCTTTCCAGAAGAAGCTTTTTCTCTGTTTTTTTTGATTAAAATTTTGTCAAGTTCTTTTCTGTAAAAACCAACAACATTTTTTACGTAATTTACATCTTTTAATCGCCCTTCAATTTTAAAAGATGTAACACCGGCGTCAACTAAATCTTCGAGATAATTTGTTGCGTTAAAATCTTTTAAACATAACAAATGGCTGTTTTCTGCGATAGCACTGCCGTTTGCGTCTATGAGTGAGTATTTTTTTCTGCAAGCTTGGGCGCATTCGCCTCGATTTGCTGAACGACCGCCAATTGCATAGCTCATGTAGCATTGCCCGCTATACGAAACGCAAAGAGCACCATGAATAAAGCATTCCAGCTCGATTGAGGTGTTTTGTGAAATGTTTTTTATTTCTGCAAGGCTAAGCTCGCGCGCTAGAACGGCGCGGCAAAACCCTGTTTTTTCAAGGAATTTAACTTTTTCGAGCGTTGAATTGTGGCATTGCGTGCTCGCATGCAGTTCAATAGGCGGTAAATTGAGTTCAAGTAGCCCAAAATCCTGTATAATAAGCGCGTCTGTGCCAATTTGGTAAAGTTTGTTTATCAATTCTTTTGCCAATTGCAGTTCATTGTCGAAAAGTACAGTGTTTATTGTGACGTAGACTTTCACATTGAATTTGTGCGCGTAATTAATTATCTCGGCTATGTCTTTGAGACTATTTCCTGCATTTTTTCGTGCACCGAAAGCGTTTGCGCCAATGTAAATTGCATCAGCCCCGCAGTTTATTGCCGCAAAAGCGCATTCTTTGTCTTTTGCAGGTGCGAGAAGTTCTATTTGTGAATTCTTTTTCATAAAAAAAGTATATGAGAAAATTTTAGTTATGTAAAATTTTAACTTTGGACTTTACAAACCTTTTTAAGCATGTAGAATAATTATACTCACTTCCTCTGAGTACAAAAGACCGTTTTGGGAGTCATTAACCCAAAGCCGTTAAAAGAAAAGGAAAACATTATGGCAAACATTAAATCCGCAAAAAAACGCGTATTAGTAGCAGAAAGAAACAGACTGAGAAATGTTGCAGTTAAGTCAGAAATCAAAACTGCAATCAAAAGAGCATTAGTTTTGGCTCAAGAAAAAAACGAAGAAGCTGTTACCTTTGCAGTAAATACAGTTTACAAATTGTGTGATAAAGCCGTAGGCAAAGGTGTTTTGCACAAAAATACTGCAGCAAGAAAAAAATCAAGATTGACTCTTGCTGTAAATAAATTGTTGGCAAAATAACTTACTAAAGATTAAAACGCCGGAAACTTAATTGTTTCCGGCGTTTTTTGTATTAGAATTTCTTTACCGGATAGTCGTCTGGTATCTTCCAGCCGTTTTGCTGCAGTACCGCGGCACAACCCGCCCCGCTGTTGGTATTATTGCAGGAATTTATACTAGCATCAAAAGCGTTCTCAGAAGTCCTGCAGCGATAAGAAAGTCCTCCTTGTATAAAATTATGTTTAGAATCGTAATATGGATCGTTCATCCACGAGGGCTTATCTGCTGATATTACAAAATAAAATTGGTCATACGCCAGCCTATTTGGACCACTTTTACCATTAATGTCTACTAAAAATGAAAATCCGTCATCAGCTCCATTTGTATACTTACCAACCCCAATTTCCATACCATTTGTGAGTTGAATTCTGTATTTTTGATAAGGGTTATACATTCCCATATTGGGGATGCGAGTTCCATCAATTGTCTTGCTCGGATAGAGTATTCCGCAGGTAGTATCCTTTATTCCATATTCACATGTTTTTGCAACTTTTAAATACGGAACAAGATAATTTGTTGCAAAATGGTTAATTATTGAGCCAAAATCGTCGGTTAAATCAGGTGCGGTGTTTGAAGCTATTATCATTGCAGACATATTAGGCGCTTTGCCTGTTACAACTGGCATCATCAGTGCATCGTTTAAAATTTTATAAGCAACCCTTATTCCTGTCTCGGTTTGCGATTTTCTAAAATTGCTCATTAAATTGGGCACTGTCATTGCAGCTATTACTCCAATAATTGTTAAAGTAATTAACGTTTCTGCAAGAGTCCAACCATGTTTTTTGCTTTTAGTTAAAACCCTGGAAACCCTTGTGGCAGTAGGGGGGGTGCATTAAAAGCGAGCTAAAAACGTTTTTTACGTCTTTAAAAGTAAATTTTTTTGTATGCATTACTACACCCTCATAAATTTTTCTAACATTCTACATTATTCAATTTTATCAAAAAACGATAAGAATTTCAAGTGCAGTTTTAATTTTTTAGTTTGAGCAGAGATTCTTCGGTCGGAAATCAACTATAGCTTGCATTTTACCACTCAAAGCTTATTCCCTCAGAATGACGCGGAAAATTTGTGGACATAGGAGAATCCTAGCCCGACGGACTTTAATTCTACAGTGTTCCTGGTGGAAAACCCGCCACTGCGGGCTGAGTGAGATTTGTAAAGTTTAAAAAATTTTAATATATTGCTTTTATAGTCGCTTTCTGCCAAAATAAACCCATGAATTACATTTGGTTTTTTATTATCACAATTTCTATAATCTTTGGAGCAATTAATGGTCGGCTCTCAGAGGTTGTAAACGCTGTTCTTTCCGGCGCAGAAAAAACCATCCAAATTTCACTTTACTTAATTGGGATTATGTCTTTTTGGCTTGGAATTATGAAAATTGCTGAAAGCAGCGGCTGTGTTGATTTTGTCGCCAAAATAGTTTCTCCTGTTGCCCAAAAACTTTTTCCTGAATTAAAAAATGATAAAAAAGCTATTGGTTGTGTTGCAATGAACTTTGCGGCAAATATGTTTGGACTATCAAACGCCGCAACTCCTATGGGGATTAATGCAATAGAAGAAATGCAAAAACACAATACTAATAAGAAAAGCGCTTCAAACGCAATGTGTATGCTACTTGCAATGAATACTGCCGGATTTCAGCTTATACCGGCGACAATAATTGCCATTCTTGCTGCAAATGGTGACAAAACCCCAACAGTGATTGTTTTGCCAACTTTAATTGTTACAACAATCGCGTTTGCTTTTGCAATATTTATAGCAAAAGTTTTTGAGAAAATTTGGACTCCGCAGGAGGCAGAAATAAGTGATTAGAGCGGTTTTTGATACAATTTCATTATGGCTAATTCCTGCAATCATTTTAATTGTTCTTTTTTGCGGGTTGGTAAAAAAACTGCCGATTTATGAACTTTTTATTGATGGGGCAAAAGATGGTGCCAAAATAGGCGTAAACATTTTTCCCTACTTGCTTGCGATAATTGTTGCTGTATCAATGTTGCGTGCGTCCGGTGCAATTGAAGCAATTGGCGCGGTTTTGGGGTCTGCATTAACCCAAATTCACCTTCCTGCTGATGTTTTGCCGGTAATGGTTGTGCGCTCGCTTTCTGGGAGCGCGGTTTTGGGTATTATAAGTGACATCGCGTCGAGTCATGATGTGAATTCCTACACCACAAGGCTTGCTGCGGTAATGGCAGGAAGTTCTGAGACAACGTTTTATGTTCTTGCGGTTTATTTTGGCGCAATCGGAATTAAAAAATATCGCTACGCGCTTTTAACCGGCATCCTCGCTGATTGCGCCGGAATTGTTGCGGCAATCGCTGTTTCTTATTGGTTTTTTGGTTAAGATGTTTTATTAAACAAAAACCGCCAGAAATGGCGGTTTTCTCTTTTTATCCTCGATTATTTCGAACTTGTGTCATTAAGTCTTCAAATTCTTTTTCGTCAAGTGTTTCATGTTCAAGAAGATTGTGTGCAATAGTTTCAAGCATGTCTCGATTTTCTCTAAGCAAATGTTTGGCGAGATTGTAGCGCTCATCTACAATGCGTTTAACCTCTTTATCAATCTCTGCGGCAACTTCTTCAGAATAATCCCGCTGGTGTCCAAAATCACGACCCATGAAAACGTGTTCTTGTGACTTGCCGTACGCTAAATTTCCCATTTTATCAGACATGCCCCAGGTAATGACCATTTTACGGGCAAGTTCTGAAACCTTTTCTAAATCATTTTGAGCGCCGGTTGTAATAAAATCTGCACCATAAATAATTTCTTCCGCAACCCTTCCGCCTAAAATCATGGTTATTTTATCTAAAAGTTGTGTTTTCGTGTAGGTTAAATGGTCTTTTTCTGGCAAAGTCATTGTCACGCCCAAAGCCATTCCACGCGGAATAATAGACACTTTATGGAGCGGGTCGCAATATTTAAGGATTTTGGCAAGTAGAGCATGCCCAACTTCATGATATGCGGTATTTTCTTTTTCTTCATCGTTAATAATTTTACTTTTCTTTTCTGGTCCGGCTATAACTTTGTCAATAGCTTCTTCCATGTTGCTCATTTCGATAGTGTCTTTGTTGTGGCGAGCCGCTAGCAATGCCGCCTCGTTGAGCAAGTTTTGTAAATCAGCGCCGGTAAAACCGGGCGTGCGTTTTGCTATAACTTTAAGGTCAACAGTTTTGCCGAGAGGTTTATTTTTTGCATGAACATTTAATATTTGTTCTCTGCCTAGAATGTCGGGTTTATTAATAAAAATTTGCCTGTCAAAACGCCCTGGGCGCAAAAGGGCGTTATCCAAAATGTCTGGTCTGTTTGTTGCTGCAATTATAATAATATTTGTGTTTTCATCAAAACCATCCATTTCAACAAGAAGTTGGTTGAGGGTTTGTTCGCGTTCGTCATGCCCGCCGCCCCAGCCGGCACCTCTTTGTCTACCTACAGCGTCGATTTCATCAATAAATATAATACACGGTTGATGTTTTTTAGCTTGTTCAAACAAATCGCGAACACGGCTTGCACCAACACCGACAAACATTTCTACAAAATCAGAACCAGAAATTGAGAAAAATGGAACGCCGGCTTCTCCAGCAACGGCTTTTGCCATAAGGGTTTTACCCGTACCTGGAGGTCCAACAAGAAGTACGCCTTTAGGAATTTTGGCACCTAATTTTAGGTATTTTTCACCATTTTTAAGAAAATCTACGATTTCGGAAAGCTCTTGGCGTTCTTCATCAATGCCAGCTACGTCTTTGAAGGTAACTTTAACTTTGTTGTCAAGCATGAGCTTGGCTTTGCTTTTACCAAACGACATAGCCTGAGAGCCGCCGGCTTGAACAATTTTGCTCATAACTGCAATAATAATAACAAAAATTATAATTGGGAATAGTATGTTAAAGAATAAGCCAGTATTTTCATTTGGTTTTTTAACCGTAACATCGACTTTATTTTCGTCAAGTAATGGATACAATGAGCTATCGTTCATTGGAATTTGCGTTTTAATAAGGATTTTGGGTGGAGCAACTTGCGCATTTTTTTCATTAACTTTCGGTTGTTTAACCGGAAGCGCAATAACCGTTTGTCCTTCTATTTCTACTGATTTAATTTCATGGTTTTTAATTTGTTCGATAAATTTTGTATAAGAAACTTCTTCCGTGCTTGTTATTGGTCCTGTGTAAAGCATTGCGGCAAGTGCAAGAACAAGTAAAACTACTACAATCCAAATTCCGGCTGTTTGACTTTTATTCATTAATTTTCCCTTTCACTTTGTTTTATTAGTCTATTTTACAACCCCTTACGTTAAAAGTCTATACTTTAACCGGACTGGTTATCATGATATACATTTAAATTTTTTTGATATATAATTTGACTGAAATGTAATGAGTTAGAGTATTTCTTATGTTAAATATTGAAACAACTATAGAAAGAATACGTGAAATTATTAACGATGAAAATTATTCGCAACTTCAAGAAGAATTGAATAATTTTCACTCTGCTGACTTAGCAGAAATTTTTCCAATGTTGAATGCCGAGGAAAGGCTCATTGCGTTTGAAAATGTTGATGAGGACAAAGCCGCAGAGCTTTTAGAATATTTAACCCCGCAATATCAAGTTGAATTACTTGGTGAAATTGATGAAGAAAAAGCTTCTCGCATAATAACACTTATGCCGCATGACTCTGCTGCGGATATTTTGGGTGATATGGAAGAAGATGAGTCTGAAAGTTACCTGAACAAACTTCCGCACAAATTTTCAGATGAAATCAGAGAACTTTTAACATACAAAGAAGATACTGCTGGCGGCTTAATGAACTCTATTGTTCTTACTGTGCGAAAAGAAATGACCGTAGAAGAAGTTTTGACGTATATTCGCAAGGAAGCCGAAGAAGACAACATGGAACTTTACTACATCTACGTTGTTGATAAGCACAATCACCTTTTGGGCGTTGTTTCTTTGCGTGATTTGTTAACCTCGCATGCTAAAGTTCGAATTGAAGAAATCATGATGAGTGATATTGTAAAGCTTCATGTTGATGATAAACAAGACCATGTAGCGGATGTATTTATGAAATATCAGTATAATGCTTTGCCAGTTGTGGATCTTTACAATCGGCTAAAAGGTATTGTTACTTGGGATGATGTTTCAGATATTGTTGAAGAAGAAACAACCGAAGAAATTTTGCAATCTTCTGGTATTACAACAGCGGTTGTTGATGAAGATGAAATTCTTTCTGGAAATATATTTAAGGCAATTAGAGCTAGAGCGCCATGGCTTTTTATAACATTGATTGGCGAATTTATAGCGGTAAATATTGCAGATAGATTTGAATTTGCAATACATGCTCTGCCGGTAATTGCTATATTTATGCCGCTACTTGCAGGATTGGGGGGAAACATTGGTACACAAAGTATTACGCTTATGGTGCGCGGACTTTCAACTGGACAAGTTACAATGAGTTCTGCACTTCATCACATTGGGCGAGAAATGCTTGTTGGGCTGATGATTGGACTTGTTTTTGGTTTGCTTGTAACACTATCAACCTGGGGTTGGCAACATCATATTGAACTTGGCGCTGTTGTTGGGCTTGCGATGACTGTTAACATGACCCTTGCAACGATTATTGGAACAGTAACGCCGTTTCTTTTAAAGGCAATAAAAATAGACCCCGCTGTAGCTTCAGGTCCTGTAATTGCAACAACTATCGATGTTGTTGGTTTGGCAATTTACTTTAGTATGGTAAGTGTTTTCTTGTTGGGAGTATTAAAATAATGCAATTTAAAGGAATTAATATTGTACCTAAAGTTCAAGTTAAAGATAGAGACTCTTTGTCGTATGTTTATACGCCTGGTGTCGGTTCAAGCTGTATGGCTATTAAACAAAACATGCAGGCAAGTTTTATTTATACAAATAGAATTAATTCAGTTGCTGTAATCTCAAAAGACTATACTACCGCATTAAATCGAGCTATTTTTTTAAAGAATACATTGTTAATTGACGCGTATCCTTTGTGCATAAATGACATGACGGTGGAAAATCTAGAATTTATAGTTAATAACATTGAGCCGAGTTTTAATGCGATTGATATTAGTTGTGTTGAGTTAAATACTGATAATGTTAATTTTAATGTTAAAATACCAGTTTTAAAAGGCGCAAATACAAACTTAAAAGAATTTTTTGGTTGTATTGCCAGGACAGCCTTTATGCCGGATTTAGAAAAATTTACTGGTACGGCGCAAGAAAAATCTCTAAAAATTCGAGAGTTTTTTGGTGGCGTAATAGAAACACGGCTTAATGAAACCACGGTCAAAAAACCAGTTGCTATTATTTCTGATGGAAGTGCGGTGCTTGGATTTGGTAATATTGGTGCTGAGGCAGGACTCCCAGTTATGGAGGGAAAGGCTGTCTTATTTAAAACATTGGGTGATGTTGATGCAATGCCTTTGTGCATAAAAACGCAGAACCCAGATGAAATAATCAGGCTGGTTCTTCTGTTAGAAGATTCTTTTTCGGGCGTTAATTTAGAAGATATTTCTGCGCCCCGTTGTTTTGAAGTTGAAGATACGCTAAAAGAAAAGTCTAAAATTGTAATTTTCCATGATGACCAGCATGGAACGGCTATTGTTGTTCTGGCGGCACTTTTAAATTCATTACATTTAGTTCAAAAAAAGATTGAAGATGTCAAAGTCGTTTTTTCTGGTGCTGGAGCCGCGGCACAAGCTGTGTGTAAATTATTTTTAAAAGCGGGGTTTAAAAATATTATTATGAATGATATTCATGGGGCAGTTTATGCCGGGCGGCAACAAAACGACTCGTCTCTTGAAAAAATTTCACAATACACAAACCTTACACACATTAAAGGTACGTTGCAAGAAACAATAAAAGGAGCAGATGTTTTTGTTGGACTTTCTGCGCCAAATGTATTATCTTCCGAAATGATAAAAACGATGGCGCAAAAGCCGATTGTGTTTGCATTAGCCAACCCTATCCCCGAAATTGAACCAAATCTTGCAAAGGCGGCGGGTGCATATATTGTAGCGACCGGGCGCAGTGATTTTGAAAATCAGGTTAATAATTCTCTTGCTTTTCCGGGATTATTTAAAGGTGTTCTTGAGGGTAATTTAAGTAAAATAACTGACGAAATGAAACTTGAATGCGCTTTTTCGATTGCTTCGCTTGTAAGCGAAAACGAATTAAGCCCTTCAAAAATTATACCAGACCCCCTGGATTACAGAGTTCCAGAGGTAATTGCAAAAAATATTACTAAATAAATTTTTGTAGTATTATTAATAAAAATAAGGTTAACGTTATGTACGAAGTAAAAATAGAAACAAGCTTTTCAGCGGCACATCATCTTTTAAATTACAAGGGTAATTGCGAAAATCAACATGGGCACAACTGGAAAGTTGAAGTTTATGTAAAAGGTGAAAGCCTTGATAAATCAAATATTTTAGTAGATTTCAAGGTTTTAAAAAAAGAAGTTAACGCAATAATGGAGTTGCTTGACCATAAAGATATAAACGAGTTGGAACAATTCAAAAATATCAGCCCGAGTAGCGAAATTATTGCAAAATTTATTTATGAAGAAGCAAGAAAAGTGTTCCCGAATGTTTCTAGAGTTTGTGTTTGGGAGACACAAAATTCTTGTGCAAGTTATTTTGAGGATTAATTATGCCAATTTTACAAGCTGTTTTAATGGGATTTATACAAGGTCTTACAGAATTTTTGCCCGTAAGTTCTTCTGGGCATTTGGTTTTAACATCAAGTTTATACAAGGTTTTTACTGGGGTTGAATTAATTCATGAAGGACCGCAAGAAGCTTTTTTTGACATAATTTTACATTTGGGAACGCTTTTTGCAATTTTGATTTATTTTAGAAAAGATATAATAGAAATTATTAGCAAATTTGTCGAAGCGTGTAAAAATAAAAACTTTAGCTCTAATGAGTCAAAAATTCCGTTATTTATTATTTTAAGTACGGTTTTTACTCTTATGGTTGTTTTTCCACTTAAAGACGTGGTAGAAAAACTTTTAAGCGCACCGGTTTTCACTGGAATATTTTTGCTTATGACTGCAATTGTTTTGTATTTGAGCGAATGGATATCAAAAAGATTTGCCAGAAAAGATGATGAAATAACTCTCAAACGGTCTATTTTAATTGGGCTTGCGCAGGGGCTTGCTATTTTCCCTGGATTGTCTCGCTCAGGCATGACTATTGCAACTGGACTAGCAACAGGTTTAGACAGAGTAACATGTGCAAAGTATTCTTTCTTGTTAAGCACGCCAATTATCATTGCAGCATCTTTGCTATATCCTTTAATAGAAATTAATTACAGAGATTTTGTAGGTTTTGACTGGGCGTCTATATTTATTGGCTTTGTTATTTCTGCATTTGTTGGTTATTTTTGTATTAAATATTTTATAAAATTTTTATCAAAATTTTCCATGAATGTTTTTGCCTATTACTGTTTTGTGGTCGGCATTGCAATGATAATCGGGTTTACAGTTTACTCATAATTATTTAATGTTATTGGTTAAATAAAAGAAAATTCGTTCAACCAGGATAGGCGAAAAAGCGTAACTATTGTGGATTGGCGTAATTCTTATCATAGAAGTTTTGTTATCAACAGAAGTTATTGATGCTAGTAAAATTTTGTTTCCTGCCCAAAAGGAAATATATCCGCTGCGAGATTGAATTTCATCAATTTTATAATTATTGGCATTTATTGCTGCAAGTGTAAGGTAAAAAAGATTGTCGACGCTTGTTTTGTAGGACCTTACACAGTTTTCAAAATTAGTTGTCACTGTAGGTGATTTGGTTGCAGAGGAATTTTGTGGCACGGTTTGTGTGGTCTGAATTTTGGGCGCAGGGGTAGTATTTTGTAAAACCGGACTTTCTGCAAATGCCGGAAAATTAATAAATATTAAAGCTATCAAAAATAAAGCCTTATTCTTCATTGCTCATCTCCATCCAGCTTGAGCCAGATTCCATATCAATTTTTAATGGTACAAGTAACGGTTGTCCATGTTCCATCGCTGTTTTAACAATTTCTTTAACTTCTTCTAATTCATCTTTTGCAACTTCCAAAACGAGTTCATCGTGAACTTGAATAATCAATTTGGATTTTAGCTTCCGTTCGTTGAGCTGTTTATAAACTTCAATCATAGCAAGTTTGACCAAATCTGCGGCAGAGCCTTGCAACGGTGCATTAATAGCAGCACGCTCGCCAAATTCTTTTATTTGTTTATTAGATGAAGTTAGTTCATCTTGTAGGTAGCGTTTTCTGCCATAAATTGTTTCGACGTAGCCATGTTCGTGTGCATATTGTATTGAAGAATCCATAAATTGTTTAATTTTTGGGTACGTTGCAAAATATTTATCTATAAAAATTTGAGCTGAGGCGATTGAGATATTTAAAGATTTTGCAAGTCCATAACGTGATTGTCCATAAATTATACCAAAATTTACAGCTTTTGCTTTGTATCTCATATCTTTTTCAACTCCTTCAAGTGGAACTTCAAAGATTTTTGCTGCTGTCATTGTGTGTATATCTTCGTCTGAACAAAAAGCCTCAATTAACTCATCATCTCTTGAACAATGTGCAAGAAATCTTAATTCAACTTGGGAATAATCAGCAGAAAGAATAACGTTTTTGTTTTTATCAGCAGGCACAAAAGCTTTACGTATGCGGCTTCCAACCTCTGTTCGAATTGGAATATTTTGTAAATTGGGATTAGAAGATGACAATCTGCCAGTTGTCGTTGCTGCTTGGTTAAAATTACCGTGAACGCGATTGTCTTTAGAATTAACAAGGTGTGGCAATGTGTCGATATACGTTGATTTTAGCTTTTGATAATGTCTGTGTTTTAAAATAAATTGGACGATTTCATGATTTTCGGCAAGTTCCTCCAAAACCTTTGCATTTGTTGAATATCCGGTTCTGGTTTTGTGCTTAGTTTTGGTTTTATATTGCAGTTGTTCAAATAAAATTTCTCCAACTTGGCGTGGAGAATTAATATTAAATTTCATTCCCGCAAGAGCAAATATTTTTTCTTCAAGTTTTGATATTTCTAAATTGAGTTCGTTGGACAACTCTTTTAAATAATTTTTATCGATAGAAACGCCTGTTCTTTCCATATCTGCAAGAACATAAAGTAATGGGATTTCCATATTATAAAGCAGGTCTTTTTCTTTTTCGTCGAGATTTTCTGTCCAAAAACGAGTTAATTCAAGAGTTGCAAAAGCATCATCACAAGAATAGTCGGCTGCGTCTTCAATCATAACGCTTTCCATTGTATAAGCATCTTTGCCTTTACCAATAAGCGTTTCTATGTCTTTCATTAAATAGTTTAAATGTTCTCCTGCTTGGTTTTTTAGTCCATGTTTTCGTGATGAATCTTTTACATAACTTGCAAGCATGGTGTCAAAAATAATATTTTCGAGAAAAACATTATAATTTCTAAATACATTTATGTCGTATTTACCGTTTTGAGTTGTTTTGTAAATATTTTTATCTGACAAAATTGGGGAAAGAAATTCAAGAACATAATCAACGTCTAGTTGTTCTCCTATTTGGTGTCCAACTGGTATATAATATGATTTTGTTTTGTTTTCTGCATCGCAGTTTAGTTTTACTTTTCCGTTTGTGGCTCCAATTTGTGGATTAAATGCGATTGATATTCCAACCAAATCAGAGTCTATTGCGTTTATATTATTTGTTTCTGTATCAATTGCAAAAAGTGTTTGCTGTTTTAATTCAGCTATGAAACTTTCAAAATCGTTTTGGGTGAGAATAATATGTTTTTCAAAGTCAAAATTTATATTGCAACGAGGCTTTTGCTGCGAGGTAAATAAACCAAGCTGCATTTGACCGGATTGTAGTGCAACCAAATCTTCATCCGTAGGAAGGTTTAAAAGCGACTTGTTGTTTTCTTCGGAAGAAAAAGGTTTTAAAATATCTTTTATGTTGCGTAAAAAGTTGAAAAACTGCACTCGTTGAAAATAGGCGCCGACCTTTTCTATATCGGGCATTTCTAACTTGGTTTTTTCAAAGTCAAAATTAATATCAACATCTGTTTTTATTTTAGCCAAAAATTGACTTAAACGCGCAATTTCTTCTCCTTCTTGAATTTTTTTTCGAATAGCATTTTCTTTAATTTCATTTGAATTCGCAAAAATTTGTTCAAGGTTTTCAAACCTATCGAGCAATTTAACTGTGGTTTTTTCTCCAATTCCACGAATTCCTGGAATGTTATCAGAAGTATCACCACGCAGCGCTTTATAATCTACAACTTGAAATGGGTAAATTTGCAATTTTTCGTATACAGCGTTCCAATCATATTCTTTTAATTCGCCTTTTGACGGAATAAGCACTTTAACATATCCGCCTCTATCAATAAGCTGAAATGCATCTTGGTCGCCAGTGAGAATAATTGTTTTGTGTCCAAGTTCTTTGGCTTCACGAGCAATTGTGCCGATTACATCATCGGCTTCAAAACCCTCTTTTGTATAAATAGGAATGCTAAAAGCTTCTAATCCTTCAATGATTAGTTGAATTTGACTTCTAAGCGCATCTGGCATGGTTTCGCGATTGGCTTTGTATTCAGAATATTCTTTTAACCGGAAGGTTTCTCGTCCAACATCAAACGCAACAGCGATTGCGTCAGGTTTAATGCGTGGGTTTTTGAGCAAATCAATCATTGCTTTAAAAAAACCATAAACAGCCCAGGTTGGCTGATTATAGGTTGTTTTCATGCCGCTTCTTTCAAGGGCAAAATAGCTCCTGAAAGCTAGTGCGTGTCCATCTATCAAGATTAAAGTTTTTTGTGACATTTTGTTCTCCTAAACCCATTAATGAAATTTTAGTTTAAAATTCATAATATATCAAGCTTTTAGTGCTGTTTTTAACTATTGTAAATTAACAGAGCCGCCGTGGACTGTAGATGTTGAAAGACAAGTAAGTTTAGTTATTCCTGTTTTTTGGAATGATGAAATCATTTCTCTAAGCGTGCTTCCGGTTGTTAGAATATCATCAATTAGTAAAAGGTTTTCGTTGTTATAGTTTTCGGGATAAACTTTAAACGCATTTTTTAAATTTTCTTCTCGTTCAGATTTTTTAAGTTTATATTGTGGTTTTGTTTCTTTTATTCTTTCAATTAAATTTGTTTTAATATCCCAGCCGCTAAGTTTTGATAATTCATTTGCAACAAGTTCCATATGATTAAATTTACGTTGTTTGTAACGTTTTTTGTGTAGTGGTACTGGAACAATTGTAAATTGTGCCGATGTGCCAACTATTTTTATAAAATATTCGTACATAAATTTTGCCTGAAAAAATGCTAAATCCTTTTGGTTGTGATATTTTACACCACGAATAAGCTTTTGCATTTCTTTTGCATAATGACAACTTGAATAAATCTTAACATTATTTATTGTTAAAATTGGTTGCAGTGGAAGTTCTTCAATTAAATCATAACAATGAGTGCACATAATGGTATTACCATCACTTGAGCGACAAAAATAGCACTTTTTCTTATAGACAAAATCCAAAATTTTTATTAAATATTTCAACATAAATCAATTATATGATAAAATTTTTGTTATATGTAGAAAGAGGAAAAAATGAATATAATTTTAATGATTTTATTGATAAGCTTACTAATTCTTGTACATGAGCTAGGACACTTCGCCGCAGCTAGAATTTGTGGAATAAAGGTTTCAAAGTTTGGTTTTGGACTCCCTTTTGGACCAACGCTATTTGAAAAGAAAATTGGCGATACAACGTTTTACATTCATGCCTTTTTGTTAGGTGGTTATGTTTCTTTTCCTGATGATGAAAAAGATTCTGGATTACCAGAGGACTCTCCTGAGTTGTTTAAAAATAAAACTGTTGGGCAACGAGCTTTTGTTGCAGCTGCTGGTGTCTGTGCAAACGTTCTTTGTGCTGCGGTTTTAGTTCTTTTTACTGCGTTTGTTTGGGGCAAGCTTCCATCAAGCGAGTATGAAGTTTATGTAACAAAAATTGTTGCAGAAAAAGGGGCATCCGTTTATAGCTCTGGATTAAAAGCCGGGGATAGAATTGTTACAATTAATGGAACAAAAATAATTCACCCTATACAGGTTAATTTCTTTGCACAAGCAAGCAAGCCTTTTGATGGACAAATTACAAAAAAAGCTTTTGAGCAAAAGTTGCAAATACTTCAAAAATTAAACCCTCAAATTTCAACGGAAGAAATTATTCCTGCAGGAAAAACACTTTTGCTTCCGGCAACAACGGATGAGGATAAAATTAGTCTTTCAAAAACAGAACTTTTGGGAATAAAATCGAAAGATAATAAGTCAAACATAAAACTAACAGATAGTCAAAAACTCCTTAGAGACAATCTTTTGAATAAAAAAACGTACATAACGGATGGAAAAACGTCTTTAAAAGATGTTGCAATTGCAACTACAGATGCAAAAGTTCCTATGATAATAGAAGTTGAACGTGAAGGGAAAATACTTACATTAAATAAACTCTATCCAAATAAGGATGGAATTATCGGAATTGAACGTGAATATAAAGAAATTTTTAGTGATACAAAAAATGTAAAAACAGGCATAGTAAATTCTTGGCAATATTTATATTCTAATACAGAAACAATGCTATGGAGTTTAGGACAGATTTTTACAGGAAAAATTCCACTAAAAGACCTCCATGGTATAGTTGCAATCACAAAAGTTGGCGGTGATGTAATTGAACAGCAAGGTTTGTTTAAGGGCTTTCTTTTGACGGCAATGATAAGTTTAAACCTTGCTATAGTAAACCTTTTGCCAATTCCGGCACTTGATGGCGGGCATTTAATGTTTTTATTAATTGAAAAAATTCGAGGACGAGCATTAAATGAAGAAACGCTGGAAAAAATAGGAAATACAGGTTTCTATTTGTTAATACTATTAATGATAGTAATTGTTTTTAATGATATTGTCGGACTTATAACAAACAAGTTTTAGTTAACCTTGTTGCAAAGGTCACAACACATTTCGATAATATTTTTTTGCCAATCGTCAATTTTTTCAACATAAAAATCGGCGCCGCGTTCTCTACAAAATTGTTTGTGTTCCTTTTTGCTGGAGGCGGTCATAATTCCTACAATGGATTTTTCAGTTTTTTGTTCGTTAATTTTTAGAATTTCATCTAAAAGAATAAAACCTTCCCGTTCAGTTGGAATAAATAAGTCCAAAATTACTATATCAAAATGTTGTTTTTTGTATTTTGTAATTGCGTCGTATATTTCTCTTGAGCAGATGGTGTTAAACCCTTTTTTTGTTAAAAGCGTGCTTATTTGATATGTAATTGTGCCCAAATCGTCAACGATTAGGACTGTTTTAGTTTTTTCATCATTGCTGAATGAACCGAACGCTTCATTTTTTGTATTTGTAGCAGGCAATAATTTTTTTATTTTGTCGACTACTTTTTTTAAATCGTCTACACTAAGATTTTCGGAATTAACTGGGATTTCTTCAACTAAACCATAGAATGCTTCAACAAAATCTTCATCTACTTCAATCATAAATTTGTTATTCATTGATTCTTTTTTCCTTAATTACAATATTATTTTTTCTTTACGTGTTTTTTTCTAGTCTTTTTTTTTACTGTTTGTGTTTGTTGTTGGGTTTGATTTTTGGGGTCAATATAACTTCTCGTATTAAAAACCCCAGACATTAAAACATTAACATATTTGTCTTCAAAATGAGCATAATCAAATAAAATAAAACCACTCATAGAGAGTTTTCTTGTCTCATGAACCTGTCTCAATAAATCATCGGTAGAACCGCCCATAAACGTAACAAACAACCCAGGGTAAACATTTGTTAAATGGGAAGAATTTTTTTTGATGTCATTTATAAGCAAAGATGCTGTTTGTTTATCACAAGTTAAAATTAATGGAGTAAATCCATCAACATAACCGTAAATTGACCAAGAACGCCAATCTTGCATTTTTGTTTCTAAACATCTTTGGCGGTCAGGAAAAATTACCGCAGTTAAAGTGATTTTGTTTGCTTTTGCAAGATTTTTTGTTTCTCTTACAAATTTTGTGATTTTGTCCTGACGATATTTTGACCATTGATACCATTCTGGCGTTTCTTTTTTTATGTCAATTGGGTCAATATCATATATTTTTTCAAAATCCGCTCTGGCGTATTCTGTATATCCCCAATTAGTATTTTCATAATTATTAAATTTTGCCTGAATACTTTGTGGGTAGCGGATGTAATCAAGATTTATACCATCTGGTTTATATTTGTAAACAATTTCATTTAATATTTCTGTTAAAAATTGTTGCACCTCGGGATTTGCGGGGTCAATAAAATATCCATTGTGTTCGGAAACAGAAGGTACTGGCTCTGTTGAGTCATAATTTGCCTTTGTTTTGTTAATCCATTGTGGATATGCGTTTAGAATATCTTTGGGGTTGTTTGGGTTGTATTTATTCCCGACATAAAAAGATTCAAACCAAACGTGGACTTTTATATTTCTTGCGTGTGCTTCTCTAATCCAAATATACAATGGGTCAAAACCAATAAATTCTTCTCTTTGATTTGTAAGTCCATATTTTTTAAGTACAAATGAGGGGTAAATGGTTTTACCGTGAAAATATGTTTCCAGAAAAACATTATTTATCCCAGATTTTTGAAGTCGCTCTAAAGTGTCTATTATCTGTGTTTCGTTTGTTTCGGTTGGGCGAATCCATACACCTTTAAATTCGTTTGGATAATATGGAAGGGCTGTTTCAATGGCTTTATTAGCCATTGCGCTTGCTATTGCGGCATATTTTTGAACGTCTTTATTGTCGTGTTCTGCTCTTTTGAGATTTATTTTTGCTTTTTTGAGATAGCTTTCGGCTTCGCGCCTATCATAACATGGGTTGTTCATTTCGTAATAATGCATTATTGAAAGAACTTCTTTAATTTTTTCTTCGGCGCCAAAAATGAAACTATAAGGGGTTATGTAGGTTTTAAGTGTCATATTTTGTGTATCAATAAAAACTTTTGTTCCAATGGTTATATTTTCGTTTATCCAGTTTTTCGCTGTTCCGTGTCCGCTAATAACGTACCCATTTTCTGGAATAATAGAGTCGGCGCCATAAAGCTGTGTGACTATACCATTTTGTACAATAGCTTCTGAACCAAATTCATTTGTATTTGTTCTGTCGCCATATTCTTTTGTGTAAATAATGAGCTGGTTTACCCCTCTTTGTCCTGGATAAAAAGCCCCTGACGCATTATTAGAAATGGTAGGATTAATTTTGTTAATTTTTTTTGAGGCTTCTTTGTATATAATTTCTTGAGAATCAATTATCGGCTGTTTTTCAAGTACAGAACTTTGCGCAAACGCTGCCATTAACTGGTTAGACAGCAAAAAAATACCAAATAAGACTGTACTAAATACTTTTTTCATATTACTATTCTATACCTGATTTCAATTATGTATATCCTTAGAATTGCCTATATTTTTAACATTTTTTATTATAAATATATTTTAAAACTTATATGAAATAAGTTTTTAACAAATATTAGGATTTTTTTCTATTTTTTTGCTTATTCAGCGTTTTTATTATAAATTATTTGTAAAGGTAGAAATAGAGAGAAATATTATGCAAATTACATCAATGAAAAGTCACAAATGCGGCGATTTAAGAGGAAAAAATGTTAAAGAAAAAGTTAAACTTTCTGGCTGGGTTTCAACTATTCGCGACCTGGGTGGAATTATTTTTATTGAACTTAGAGACCGTTCGGGGTTTTTCCAAATAGTTGCCGACCCTCAAATTAATCCAGATGTTCACAAAGTTTTTGAAACATTAAAAAATGAGTACGTAATAACCGTTGAAGGTATTGTTTCAATTCGTCCAGAAGAAACATTTAACCCTAAATATCCAACCGGTGAAGTAGAAATGTATCCAGAAAGCGTTATTGTTCTTTCTAAATCCGAAACACTTCCTTTTGTTTTGGAGGATGAAAATGTTTCAGAAGATGTGCGCTTAAAATATCGTTATTTAGACATCAGACGTGATTCAATGTTGAGTAAACTTAAATTGCGTCACAAAATAGTTTCAGCAATTAGAAATTATTTGAATAATCAAGATTTTATGGAGGTTGAAACACCTATTCTTATAAATACAAGTCCAGAAGGTGCTAGAGACTACCTGGTTCCATCCAGAGTGCATGAAGGCAAATTTTATGCATTGCCACAATCACCACAAATTTTTAAACAACTTTTGATGGTTGGTGGAATTGAAAAATATTATCAAATTGCAAAATGTTTCCGTGATGAGGATCTTCGAGCAGACAGACAACCTGAATTTACGCAAGTTGATATGGAAATGTCTTTTGTAAATCAGGATGATATTATCAGTATGGTTGAAGGACTTATTGTAGAGGCGTTTAAGCAAGCAGAAGTTGATGTTAAGCCTCCATTCAAGCGTATAACTTACAAAGAAGCAATGGAAAAATACGGTTCTGACAAGCCTGATACTCGTTTTGGTATGGAACTTTTTGATATATCAGATATCCTTATAAATTCAAGTTTTGACGCAATAAAAGATGTTCTTCAAACTGGTGGAACGGCTCGTGCGCTAAAAGTTGAAGGTATTGCGAATTACTCAAGAAAAGAGATGGATGATATAAGAAGTCTTGCAATTTCTTTTGGCGCAAAAGGTCTTGCTTGGGTAACGTTTATGGAAGATGGAACTGTTAAATCCCCAATACTTAAATTCCTTAATGAAGAACAAATCGCTGAGTTTAAAGCGAAAGCAGATGCTAAAGATGGGGATATAGTATTTTTACTTGCAGACAAGCCAAAACTTGTTTTTGATGTACTTGGAAGATTAAGACTTCATTTTGGTGAAAAACTTGGTTTTATTGACAAAGCAGCTCATGACCTTTTGTGGGTTGTCGATTTTCCTATGTTTGAATATTCGGAAGAAGAACAACGCTTTATGTCTGTTCACCACCCATTTACATCGCCAAATTTGGAGGATGTCGACAAAATGGAAACCGACCCCGGCAGTTGCCGCTCAATTGCTTATGATATTATTTATAACGGAAACGAACTTGGTGGCGGTAGTGTAAGAATTCATGACAGTGAATTGCAAGAACGTGTTTTTAAAGCGCTCGGCTTGAGCGAACAAGACGTTAAAGAAAAATTTGAATATCTTGTAAACGCTTTCAAATTTGGTACGCCGCCGCATGCCGGTCTTGCAATCGGTCTCGATAGATTGGTTGCTTTACTTGCAAGAACAGACAGCATTCGTGATGTTATTGCGTTCCCCAAAAATTCAAACGCAAAATGTTTGATGACCGATGCTCCGGGACATGCTTCAGAAGAACAACTTCGAGAGCTGCATCTTAAATTGAGAGAACGCCCAATGGCAAATAAATAATAAATGTTACAAATTTTAAAATACAAGCGGAGAGCCAATCTCCGCTTTTTATTGGAGAAGAATATTAAGAAATGTTAAAAAATACCACGTATTTATATAAAATTAATCAATTTTTTATATATTCTTGTTTTTATATAAATGTAAGACATAAATCGGTTAAGAACCACAAAATATAATATTCTGAGGAATAAAAGAGAGTTTTTTCACACACCACACACTTCACACACTTCACACACAGCGAGGAATGTAAATAAAATTTCATTCCAAAGGGCCAAAATTAAAAATGGCTCTTTTTTTTTGCAATAAAATATGTTTTATAGAAAATATTTGTTGTATTATGTTTACGTAACCCCACGCCGAACAGGATAAAAAAATGAATAACGAAAAAATTAGAAATATAGCAATAATTGCGCACGTAGACCACGGTAAAACTACAATGGTTGATTGTATGCTTAAACAGAGTGGCGTTTTTAGAGAAAATCAAGTTGTCCAAGAACGTGTTCTTGATAGCAACGACCTTGAAAAAGAACGCGGCATAACAATTTTGTCAAAAAATATTGCAATTAATTACAAAGATTACAAAATAAATGTTGTAGATACCCCTGGGCACGCGGATTTCGGTGGAGAAGTCGAACGCGTACTCGGAATGGTTGATGGTGCACTTTTGATTGTTGATGCAGCAGAGGGTCCTATGCCGCAAACGCGGTTTGTGCTTTCAAAAGCACTTGAACTCGGCATCAGAGTTCTTGTTGTAGTAAACAAAATTGACAAACCTGCTGCAGAACCTCACAAAGCGTTGGATAAAGTTTTTGATTTGTTTACTGAACTAACGACAGATGAATATTTACTTGATTTTCCATATATATTCGCTAGCAGTTTACATGGTTTTGCCAAAAAAGAATTGGAAGATGACTCAAAAGACATAACACCGCTTTTAGACGCAATTATTGAATATATTAAGCCACCGGTTGGTGATGCAAGTGCCCAGTTACAATTTCAGGCAACAACGCTTGATTATAATGAATATGTTGGACGAATAGTTACAGGTAGACTTGTGAATGGTAAAATTAAATCTCAAGAGCAAGTTTCTCTTATTAAAACTGATGGTTCGGTTGAACGTGGAAAAATTGCAAAACTTTATGGTTTTGAGGATTTAGGGCGTGTTGAAATTCAAGAGGCGTCTGCTGGCGATATTGTTGCAATTGCTGGTTTCCCAGATATACAGATAGGAGAAACGATTTCAACATTAAATGATCCTAAAGCGTTGCCGTTGATTAAAGTTGATGAACCAACATTGCAAATGAATTTTTCTGTAAACAATAGCCCCTTTGCAGGAACAGAAGGAAAATTTGTAACTAGTCGTCAAATTAGAAAAAGACTTTATCACGAGCTTGAAAAAAATGTCAGTCTTCGTGTTGAAGACACAGATAGCACTGATGTTTTTAAAGTTAGTGGTCGTGGTGAACTCCATTTGAGTATTCTTATTGAAACAATGAGACGTGAGGGATATGAGTTTCAAGTTTCAAAACCACAAGTAATTTTTAAAACAATAGACGAAGTTTATTGCGAACCTTTTGAAAATCTTGTTGTGGATGTTCCAGAGGAATATGCAGGTAGTTGTATTGAACGATTAGCGGGAAGAAAAGCCGAAATGCAGTCTATGCAGGTTTCGGGTAATCGCTCTCATATGACGTTTGTAATTCCGGCAAGAGGGTTAATTGGATTTAGGAGCGAATTTATTAGAATGACTCGTGGTGAGGGCATTATGTACCATACTTACAACGATTATAAGCCATACGCTGGCGATATTCCTCGACAAAGGAATGGTTCCCTTGTGGCTTTTGAAGATGGTGAGGCAATTCCTTACGCATTGGCGCAATTTGAGGACCGTGGTGTATTCTTTATTACCCCGAAAACAAAAGTATACAGAGGGATGATTGTTGGAGAATGCAACCGACTGCAAGATATTGCTATAAACGTATGTAAAACAAAAAAATTAACCAACATGAGAAGTGCAACCGCCGATGTAATGGTAACACTGCAAGCTCCTCGGCTTATGTCGCTCGAGGATTGTCTTGAATATATTGAGGACGATGAACTTGTAGAAATTACACCCGAAAATGTTAGAATTAGGAAAGCTAATTTGGTTAAAATTACATCAAAATTAAATTAATCAAGGTTATCCTTTTCTTTTTGGGCTTCTTGAGAGTTTTCGTATTCTTCAAGAAACGCTGAGAGTGTCATGCCGAAATTTTTTGCAATTTTTGCCAAAAATCTAACATTAACATTTTGGGGCTTTGTTTCTACTCTGCTTAAGGTTGAAACTTCAACTTCTGAATCCAACGCAAAAGCGTTTAAAGAAATTTTCATTTCTTTCCGTTTACGTCTGATAAATTTTCCCACATTCACATATTGCATAAATGTAATTGTGAAGGATAAACAAAAAGATTTCATTACATTTTTGCAAAACTATATAAATATTTAAATTTCTGGTGAAATTGCCCCTTGTCTTAATATTTTTAGTGAACCGTCAATATACATTAGTACGGTTGATTCTAAGCCTTTAGCAGAATTTGAAACGTCAGGAACGACATAATCAACAAATTTGCCAATAAAATTAACTGCTTCTCTGTAATTTTTTGCAGATGGTAATCCAGAAAGGTTTGCACTAGTTGTTGCAAGTACATGTCCATCTATGTTTTCACAAATTTTTACAAAAACGTCGTTGTTGGGAACTCTGATACCAACTGTAGGCATGCCAGACGTTATAAAAAGGGGTGTTTTTTCCGATTTTTTTGTTACTAATGTTAATGCGCCAGGAAAATATTTTGCAACAAGATTTTTTTCTACTGATGTTAATTCGCCAATGTAGGGCAAAAGGTTGTCTATTGAATTAGACATAAGGATTAACGGTTTTGCGCGGTCTCGACCTTTTAGTTCATAGATTCTGTCAACGGCTGTTTTGTTTTCTGGTAAACACCCTACGCCCCAGACGGTATCTGTTACAAATGAAATAATTCCGTTATTTTTAAGGATTTCATTTATTTTTTCCATTTTGCAATAATCCTATTTAATAATTCATAAGCGTATTCAATTTTAAACAATAAAACTAATCCCCCATAAACCAAGCTAATGAACACAAGCATAACAAAAAGGTTAATTATTAAGGGGAAATTAACTGGTTCAAGAGCTTTGTAAAGTCCAAAACAAATTCCATATGTCAAAATTGCAATAGCAAACATTTTTAATAAATCGATAAAATATTTTCTAAACCCAATATTTATTTTTTTGCGGATAAAATAACCAAGAACCGCCGCATTCCACAATGTTACAAGCGAAGTAGAAAGAGTAATTCCGCCAATACCAAGCCGTGGAACCATAAACCAATTTAAAATAAATTTTAGTACAATTGAAGCAAAGGCAACGTAAAAAGGCGTTTTAGAGTCATTAAAAGCGTAATAAACTCTTGTAATTGAATCTCTAAAAACATACGGTAGAAGCGACACAGATAAAAAGATTAAGGCTTCTGAAACCATAAACGTTGCGTCAGAACCAAATGCGCCCCGTTCAAAGACAAATTTTATACCATCATGTCCAAGAAGAATAATTGCAATTAAAATTGGAAAACTTGCAAAATTAAGCAACCCAACACCTTTATTAAAATAATATTTTATTCCCTCAAAATCTTTTTCCGCTACCAGTCTTGAAAATAAAGGAAACAAGGGAACGAGGAATGCCGTTACAAGTATTCCTACTGGAAATTGAAAAATTCTATTTGCGTAACCAATAGAGGACCAGGCGCCTTCTTTTAATGAGGATGCAAAAAACATATCCACGTAAATATGAATTTGTCCTACTGTAGAGCTTAAAATTGCAGGAAAAAGTAATTCTAGAATATTTTTAAATTGTTGATTATTAAAAAAATCAAAATTTGGTCTAAACCTAAACCCAAGCCGTCTTATTTTGGGTAGCTGAAATAAAAACTGGCAAAATGCGCCAACCGTAGTTGCCACGGCAAGCATTGTACCGTTTGTGTCGTTTTTAGCGAGGGCAATAATTATAATTATTGCCAAACTCATTAAAATTGGAGATATGTTTGGTATCATGAATTTTTTATACGAAACAAGAATTCCATAATAAATTCCGACAACTCCACCGATTATAAAGACGGGTGACATTATTTTTAAATGTTGCGAGGCAAGATTTACAAGAGCTGGAGAACCGTTGGAAATTATTACCTGCATAATAACGTCTGAAAAAGTGAAAATTAAAACACCGAGAGCGACAAAAACAATTAAAGTTGCTGTTAAAAAGGTGTTAAACAATTTATTTAAACGTGCATCAGCGCAATTACTACCCTGTGGAATAAGTTTTGAAAAAACGCTCACAACGGCACTATGAAAAGGACCACCGACTCCACCTAGCAAAATCAAAGCCAAAGATGGAATTTGATAAGCATAAAAATAAGAGTCTGAGACTAACCCGGCACCATAAAAATTTGCGATTACTATGTCTCTTAAAAAACCTACTAATTTGCTTATTACGATAACTACTGCTATCATCCAGGCAGATTTTAAAAGACTTTCTGTTTTGTCAACAGAGTTATTTTGCATTTTTACTTCCATACAATTCGATATACACCTTAACTGGTTTACACTTATTATTATCTAAAGGATAAAAGAAATATACCTTGTTGTCACCTAAATTTAAGTATTGTGAAATATCAACAAAATATTTTTTACTTAAACTTGGTTGCATTTTTAAATCAAATTCTTTTCCGTTTATTACTACTTTAAGCTCTGAGTACCCAAAATGATTTTCAACAACTATTTTGGCATGTTTTTGGGTTAGATTAAAATCAAATAAAGCGGCATTTTTATCAGCTTCGCAAGAAAGCGCTATTGGTAAAAGTACTATATTTGTACCGGAATAATAATGTTGGAAAATTTCATCAAAAGTTTTACCTTCTTTTGCCATTGCGCCGGCACCAAACTGGCTCATTCCAACTCCATGTCCATATCCGCCGCCAAAAGCGGTTATATTAGTAAGTTCTCCGTTTTCAAATTCTTGTTCAAAAACGGCATTTGCGCTTGGAAGTGCTTTGCCTTTTTCTTTAAAAAGTCTTCTTATTGTTAATTCTTTTTCAACTTTGAATATTTCTTTATCTGTAATAATTTCCATTGAAACTATTTTTCCAGAATCGCCACGTTTTGTAACTTTTATTTCTTTAAGTGAACCAAAATCTTCTGGATTTTTCAGTTCCGGTGAGCAATAACCCGTTTTATAAGCTGCCTGTAAACCTGATTTTAAAACCATCTCAAGTTCTTCTTTTGTCCAATGTTTTTGCCACCTAAAATATGGTGAGTCATTGTCGTAAGTTTTAGGTGTAGATTTATAAAAATTCAGTGCTTTTTGCTCCGTTTCAAGAGAAGGTGTTTTTTCGTTGTCAGGAATAGCTTTTAGATATGGGTATATTTCAGATTTTTTGGGCAAAAAAGCATTATCGTAACTTTCTGTATATCCGCCGGCGGTTGAGCTATAAAGAGCTAAAATCAAATCATTTTCGTATAAACCAACCATTCCTCTTGTTTCTTTCACTGCTCGTGTAGCAAAATCAGACTCGGTGTTTGCCCCAAAATAAACCTGACATGCAACGCTATCGCACACATCAAACTCGTGATATTTTCGTTCGCGCGGACGGAGCGTATAGTTTCTAGCGGCAATTGCTTGAACTTTTAATGCTTCTATACCAAATCTTACTGGCATTTCATTTGGAACAACGCCCAAAAGATATGTTTCAAGATTGAGTATGTTGTTTGTCAGAAACATGTTTTCTTTATTTTGAGGTTTTACAAGCTCTATTTTCCCTCGGTACAAAGCTGGTTTTCCAGCACGTTTAAGGTTATAAATTCCAAGTAATCCGTCTTGTTCCGTGCTTAAAACTAATGGTGGTTTAATGGAGCTAGCTAAAAGTTTGTCGTTTTCATATACGTTAAAGAGATTATCTTTGATTGTAATTTTTACAGGAATTTGTGCAGAAAACTCTTTAACAATGTTGCCGGATGATTTTTCTGTTAAAGTTAGTTTTTTTGTTGCGTAGAATACGTTTTCAGAATAATAATACCGTTGAAAACTGTTGTCGCTAATTCCGACACTAATAATCGGATTTGTTGTGACAGGAGCTGCTATTGCTGCGGCAGTTCCTAAAAAAAACGATAACAAACAAAGTATAAATTTTTGTTTCATAACTTGTTTATATTAAAACAAACAAATAAAAATTTATACAACTTTAAACTTACGGTTTTTGAATTCTAGCGTTTTAATAATGCTGCTTTCTTCATTTGGATAAATATTAAAACTTTTGTCATAATTAAGCAAATTAATCGCCGCAAAAACCTCTGCCTCCAAATTACACAATGAAATTTTATTTGTTTTTGTAATTTTTTTTAAAAATTTTAAAGTTGTGTTTTTAATTTTTGATACCCCGGAAAGATTGACAATAAAAGACTTTTCTGGGCGTAGCATTATGTGTGTCAAAACATTATTAACATCTTCAATGTTAAATTCTTCTAACATACAATTAAATATTAAATTTTCTTCATATTCTTTAATATGAAGCATCGCCTAATCCAAATTAATAATACGTTACTGTTTACAATACTATTTTAACAATATTTTTAATTTATTAATATTGGCTATTAGTTCAAATTTTTTAAAACTAAAGTTTAATAAAAGAATAAATATTTTTATATTGTTATGTTGTCCAAAAATCCAGAAAATTACCTCAAATTTATTATTCTAACCTTTAAAACGACCTTATGGGTAATGATTGTTTTTATTAACAAATAAAAAATAAAAAGAAAAAGGAGAAAATAATGAAACATTCAGTACAAGGTAGTGAAACAGAAAAAAACCTTATGATGGCTTTTGCCGGAGAATCTCAAGCTAGAAATCGTTATACATATTACGCTTCAAAAGCAAAAAAAGAAGGCTATTTGCAACTCTCTAATATATTTTTAGAAACAGCAGAAAACGAAAAGGCTCATGCAAAAGTTTTTTTGGAATATCTAGAAAATGAGCCAGTAGCTATAACGGCAAAATTTATGACAGGTTTAAAAGATACAAAGGAAAATTTGACATTTGCAATCGAAGGAGAACACGAAGAAAATTCAAAGCTTTATCCATATTTTGCAGAAGTTGCTGAGAGCGAAGGTTTTTCAGATATTGCAGAGTCGTTCAAACATGTTGCAGAAGTAGAAAAATTTCATCAGCAAAGATTTGAAAAATTGTTAGAAAATCTTGAACAAGACAAGGTTTTTAAAAAAGAAAATAAAGTCGAATGGATATGCTTAAACTGCGGTTTTCATGTAATTAGCAAAGAAGCCCCTCAAAAATGCCCTTCATGCAAACATCCACAAGATTTTTTTGAACTTTGGTGTGAGAATTATTAGACGTTGCAAATTGGTTTTTATTTACAAAAACCAATTTGTATTTTGTTACAAAGATACTTTGTAACCACCACCATTGTTATTGTAATGTACAACGGTTCGACTGGGTTTACAAGCTATGCAAGCATTAGAAAATTTCCCATTTACATAAATATTAACACTGCGACGTCCATCAAAATAATAATATTTTTTAGTTACCCCAGTATTTAATTTCGATTTTATTAATCTGCCTGTTTTGTAAAACATTTCTCCATTTGGAATTTGAAGGCGGCCAGTAAACCCATTTTTACCATCAATAAGGGCTTTACCGTTTTTGAATGTTCCTATTTGCTTAAATGTATCAATATCAACTTTTTTAAAAAAATATTTAATGCAATTTAAACCGTTTTTACATATTTTATTTAAATTAATTGTCATTACAAACTAACCTTTCTGTTTTTATACATGTAAATAAAAGCATATAAATACTAAAAATTGCTATTAATTTAAAAATTGCATTTAATATTTATTTACATTCATGGAATACAAAGTAGTAAAAAGAAAATATGTAAAAGCTTTATTTTCAAGAATTAGTGCCAGTGGTTTGCATTCAGGTGTTAAATATGCTATACTCTTGGCTGGTTTAATTGATAAAAGGAGTTTTTATGAAATGTAGTAAATGTGGTGTGGATTTTGAAACATATCAGTGTGGAAACATAAAAATAAACTATTGTAAAAAGTGTAAATCTGTTTGGATTAAATATCCAATGCTAAAAAAATTATCCGAAAGCTTAGATTTAAAAACACCTATATTAAATCCTGTTGAAATGGAGGCTGTAAGAGTTAAAGAGGAGGTTGCTCCTTGTCCAGAATGCGGCGGAAAAACAGACAAAGTATATTTAGGGGTAATTCTTGATAAATGTACTCTTTGTAATGGAATCTTATTTGATAATGGGGAACTTGCAAAATTTTTTAAGAGTTACATGAGGCAAGACCCTGGAGTTATTGGAAATATTGAATTTCTTCAAAAATATTGTTCTAATTCCCGTGTTCACACAAAATCAAACAATATCCCTGAAATAGAAATTCAAAGCAAAGAGACAGAAAAACCAGTAATTTCAGTAAATGGTTTTTTTATGATATTTATACTTTTTGTAGTGCTTTTATTTAGTGGATTGTTTCTTCTTATTGATGCTCTTTCTGCATTATCTTGCATAGGAGTATTTTTGTTTGCTATTATGCTACCAGGGTTTAAGCTCTTAAAACCACAAGAAGCAATGGTTCTTACTGTGTTTGGAAAATATATTGGCACCCTGAAAGGCGCAGGTTTTTATTATGTAAATCCCTTTGCAAGAAGTGCTACTGCGCTGATGTCTCCGATTTCGTTAAAGGCAAGGACGCTTGATAATGGCAAACAAAAAATTAACGATGAAATGGGTAATCCTATAGAAGTTGGAATTATTGTAATTTGGGAGGTTCAAGATACCGCCAAAGCTATTTTTAACGTTGAAGATTATAAATCATTTCTATCCTCACAAAGCGATTCTGCGCTAAGAAATATTGTTAGAATGTATCCTTATGATGCACAGGAAGACTCTGGCATAACTTCTTTAAGGGGAGATAGTCGTGAAATTTCACAAAAATTAAAAGAAGAAATTCAACACAATGTAAAAGTTGCAGGGCTTAATATTATCGATGCGAAAATTACGCACCTAGCCTATGCGCCAGAAATCGCAGCAGCAATGCTACAAAGACAACAAGCATTTGCAATTATTGATGCGAAAAAAGCTATTGTAGAGGGGGCTGTGGGCATGGTTGAAATGGCTTTGACAAAGCTGAAAGATAATAATGACATATCTATGAGTAATTCCGAAAAGGTCAAAATGATAAACGATTTGCTTGTAATTTTGTGTAGCGGCAAAGAAGCCCAGCCGGTCGTTAAAAGCGGAGTGTAATTTTAAATGTAATTGTTGGAGTTCATTTTTAACAATATTAGGTGACCGATAAACACAAAATAGGACAGTTATTAACTAGTTTCATAGTTCTGGCAAAAAAAGAATAAAAAACCTCCGTAAAAGGAGGTTTTTAAAAATGCCGAAGGCCGGACTCGAACCGGCACGTGGTTGCCCACACAAGATTTTGAGTCTAGCACGTCTACCAATTTCATCACTTCGGCGCGAATACTTGTAGCAAAAGCCTATTTCAAGCTTTTTCTGTTCAGTTCAAACAGTTTACCACAACAGCAAAATATTTAATTTTCAATGCTTGATTAAATTTTATCAAGAACAAATTTTTAAATCAATACTTAAAATAAAAACCCCATAGTTGTGGGGTTTAGGAGTTTAAGTGTTAAGGAGTTTGTTTTTTTAGACGAAAAACCATTAAAAAAGTTTCAAATTGCGAGTGTAAAATTTTGAGTTATAATTTATGTATGTTTAATTATGATGTAATTGTAGTTGGCGCGGGGCATGCCGGTTGTGAAGCCGCGGTATCTGCCGCAAGATTGGGTCAAAAGGTTCTTTTGACAACACTTAATATAGAAAATATTGCACTTATGCCGTGTAATCCTGCCGTGGGAGGTCCGGCAAAGTCTTGTCTGGTGCGGGAAATTGATGCACTCGGTGGAGTTATGGGTGTTGTTGCAGATGCAACTTATATTCAAATGAAAATGCTTAATCGCTCCAAAGGTCCTGCAGTTCGCGCTTTGCGCGCTCAGTCCGATAAAAAAGAATACATGCGCTTTATGCGCCATTTAATTGAATCAGAAAGCAATTTGAGCCTTAAACAATGTATGGTTACAGCTTTGCTGGTTGAAAATGGTAAAGTCTGTGGAGTCGTTGACGAATTAGGGTTGGAATACCGCGCTAATGCTGTAATTTTAACTACCGGTACTTCTCTCGATGGTAAAATTTGGATTGGTTTGCAGTCTATTTGCGCAGGACGGTTGGGCGAAGCCGCCGCCGTTGGGCTGTCAGATAGTTTGAGAGCGTGTGGGCTAAACGTTCAAAAGCTTAAAACTGGAACCCCGGCGCGAGTTGATAGTCGTACAATTGATTATTCTAAAATGACGGTTCAGCCAGGCGATGACGAACTTAATTTCTTTTCCTTTTTGCCGAATCGCCCTGTGCGACCGCAAATTCCTTGTTACTTAACAAGAACTAACGCACGAACGCATGAAGTTATTCGCCAAAACCTTGATAAATCGCCAATGTACACTGGGCTTATCCACGGAAAAGGTCCTCGTTATTGCCCTTCTATCGAAGATAAAATCGTACGCTTTGCCCAGAACCCGTCTCACCATATTTTTATTGAGCCAGAGGGCAAAGACACCTACGAAGTTTATGTACAAGGCTTTTCAACCAGTTTGCCGGCAATGGCACAAATAGAAATGCTGCATACCTTGCCCGGATTGGAAAAAGTTCATGTAATTAAACCAGCTTATGCCGTTGAGTATGATTATGTGCCCGCGGTGCAACTTTCGCATACGCTTATGACGAAAAAAATTCAGGGATTATTTTGCGCCGGTCAAATTAATGGTACAAGCGGCTATGAAGAAGCAGCCGCACAAGGGTTGATTGCCGGAATCAACGCGTCTTTGTACAATGATAATCGAGAGATGATAACGCTTTCACGTATGTCGTCGTATATTGGTACGCTTATTGATGATTTAGTTACAAAAGATATTGATGAACCTTACAGAATGCTTACCTCTCGTTCTGAGTACAGATTGATTTTGCGCCAAGATAATGCTGATATGCGACTTACTGAAATAGGGCATAAGGTTGGGCTAATAAGCGATTTGCGCTTTAAGCTGTTTAATGATAAAAAAATTGCCGTAGAAAATGAAATTGCGCGCTTAAAAAGCACAAAAGTTTCACCAACAGAAGAAGTTTTGTCGATTTTGGCAAAATACGGGGAAAGTCTTGATAGAGGCAAAAAACTTGCAGAGCTTCTAAAACGTCCGACATTAAATTATGACGCGTTAAAAGAACTTGACCAAGAAACGAAAGATTTAAATTTATCCCGAGAGGTGTATGAGCAAGCAGAGATTGAAATTAAGTACGATGGCTATTTAAAACGTCAGCAAGAACAAATTGATATTTCAGATAAATTGGAAAAGATAAAAATTCCCGCGGATATTGATTATCGAGCGATTGCGCAGATTTCAACTGAAACAAAGGATAAACTTGAAAAAATTCGTCCTGTTACACTGGCGCAAGCATCGCGTATTGGGGGCGTCAAACCCGCGGATATATCTGTTTTGATGGTTATTTTAGAAACGCATAAAGCTCCAACTATTACTCAAAGTAAAGCTTAACCTAGAATTTCTTTATCGGATAGTCGTCCGGGAATTTCCAACCGTTGGTGATAATAGTATGTGCGCAACTCATTCCTTCGGTATTTGGCGCGCAGCTGTTAGAAGTTTCGTAAAATCCGTATGGACCGAATTTAGACGGAGTGAGGATATAATGCAAGAATGTAAAAATATCATTGCCTACTATGTTTGGACCTTTAAACCCATTTAAATCAACTAAATAATAAACGCGTTGTATTGGGCGGGAGCCAATGTGAACTAGCATTCCATTGTCTAGCATTATGCTGTAGCTCAAAATGTAAAACGGGGCGTCTGACAATTTTCTTCCGTTCATAAATTGTGGATTGTAATTATTATAGTCCGTTGATTTTTGTAGAGATTTGTTCTGGTCTTTTGTTTTAACGTATGGGATAAAATATTTTTTAATGTAAGTTATGCGGCTGGCATAATCCCACGTACTTGGCTCTCCGTGCTCTGCAATCGCCATTTTGTTTGCGTTTTGTAGAATAGAATAAGCAACTTGGAGTTGAGAAATTCGCTCTTGCTTTTTCCATTTTTGGGTTAAATTCGGCACAGTCATCGCCGCAATTACTCCAATAATTGTTAAAGTAATCAA
>CAZVBZ010000005.1:0-86103 GCA_964626145.1 uncultured Muribaculaceae bacterium
AATTCCTGCTCGCACGCGACAGAGATTCTTCGGTCGCTGTTCAATCCCAGACTGCATTTCCGCGTCTAAAGCTAATTCCCTCAGAATGACTCGGGAAACCATGCCCGCAGTGGCGGGCTTACAACCAGGTCACCTGTAGAGTTAAAGTCCGTCGGGTTAGGATTCACCCGCAGTGGCGGGCTTTCTACCAGGAACACTGTAGAATTAAAGTCCGTCGGGTTAGGATTCACCCGCATCCAGCGGGTTTACAACCAGGAACACTGTAGAATTAAAGTCCGTCGGGCTAGGATTCACCCGCAGTGGCGGGTTTTCTGCCAGGAACCCCTCGGCGGAGACATCACGTCAGGTTAGGATTCACAGCCCAAAGCTAATTCCCTCAGAAAAGCGCAAGAACGCATGCCCGCGTCCAGCCGGCATTCAAATAGGAACATCTTGGCGGCGTTCTCGCGTCTGGTTAGATTACTCTCTCGTGTCTACAATTGAGCCGTTACGAGGTTCAGACGGCGCGTACTTGTTTAATATTTTTGCTGTTTTTATTGTATTTTTGTACTTTGCGTAAAATACGTTCTTTTTGTCTTTTAAGTATTGTAAATTTTTGTTTTCTTGCTCTTTAATTTTTTCAACCATTACATCAAATAATGAAAATTCTTGCTGTAAAAATTTTTTGTTGGTGTTAATAACTTTCATTATTTTGCTTTTTTGCAGAATAAGATTGTTTATCTCGTTTAAATCGTCTGCTTCGATTGCTGCGTAAATAGCAAGTGAACAGCTGTACAGCTGATTTAGCAGCAGTTCAAGTTGTCCTGTGTTCATGTTTACTCATCCTCTTGTTGTGCTTTTTCTTTGTTGGAAATTTCGATTGCCTTATTCCAAGTGTCTCTAAGCTTTATTAGATGATTGATAACTTCTTCCAAAATTTCAGGTTTGTTTTTCATATTTGCTTCAACAAGACGATTGTACAAATAATCATAAAGCGCGAAAAGGTTTTTTGCCATTTCGCCACCTAGTTCCATATCCAACGTGGTCATAAATTCTGTAATAATTCGCTCTGCCGCCATAATGTTATTGTGCGCTTCAATCTTGTTTGATGCGGCAAATGCCACTTGCGCTTTTTTTAAGAAATTAATAGCCCCATTATAAAGCATTATTAGTATTTTTTCAGGCGAGGCTGTTTCCAGCTGCGTCTTTTGATATTGCTTGATGTATGGATTTTGATTCAATGCATGTTCCTCAAATAGTATTTATAAACATTATATCCCTTTATTTAAAAAATTCAAACATTATTGTAAAAACTTGTGGAATATTTAAAACTAAGTTAAAATAAGTAAAAAATAGAGGTAAAAAATGAAAGAAGATAGAAAAGTCGTTAGCCTCGCTGGCGCAAAGCACAAAGACAAGTCAAATGAAAAACATGAGCATCATAGTTCAAAAAACGCAGAACCCGTGTATTGTAGTTTCTGTGGTCGTCCTAATACTCAGGTTGTAAAAATGGTTCAAGGACCTGGGGTGAACATCTGTTCGGAGTGTACAATGATTGCTGTTCAGTACCTTATACTGGATGATAGAATGCCGTCTGGTGAGGCTCAGAAAATTCTCGATTTATTTTGGAGTAAGTTGTAAAATACTTAACAATGGTGTAACAAAATGGTAAGAAATCTTAACAAACTTCAAGTTCGAGCAGAAATACTGAATGCAATAAAGCAACTTGAGTCCGGAGACAAGCACACTCAGGGCTTTTTGGACGCTACTGTAGCTCCGTTAAAAGAAATTTCTGATAAAAACACTATTCTGGATGTCCTGATTCGTGAAATAGTTGCCGCAAAAAATGATAATCGGTTTTTAGTATTGGCATATTTGCTTGAAAGCCTAGTTCCAAAAGAAAAATTAGAAGGTGAATTGTGGAAACTTTTGACACTTCCAGATTTGACCGATGAAGTGAAAGCTAACATTATAAGTATTTTGAAGGATTTGGGAAACCAGATTAACTATGAAAAATATACGGAATATTTTGAAAACCCAGATGCAATTATCGATGCCGATACCGAAAAAATGCTCCATAGCGCAGTTTCTAATCCCGAAGCACTTATAGATTTTTTAGATTTTATTGAAGCTTTGCCAAAAAATGATAGAAGCATTTTGATTGATTCTTTGTGCGAGGATTACAGCGGGGATGAGCTTGCAAATTTGTTTTCTCCGGTCATTTACGCAAATCCCGACTCTGAGTTGTGTAAATATGCAATAAAACGTCTGGGCGAGTCAAAATCTACGCTTGCTATTCGACCTTTGAATTTTATATTGGAGTATTCTGTTGACGAAGAAATAAAAAAAATGGCGAAAAAAGCTCTTGTAGCGCTAAAACTTTCGGGTGCAAGAAATGATAATACCTATGAATTCTATGAAAAAGTTTTTGAGGACTCCAAAATAGAAGATGTGTTTATAAGTATGCCTGATGGGCGCGGGAATGTTGGTATACTGTTGAGCCGCAAGCGCTTAGAAAAAAATTCTGTCCAAATGTTTGCTGTTGTTTTTAATGACAAAAGTGGAATTTTGGATTGTTTTGGGTTTAACGATATTACTGAAGCTGAATTCTTGCGAATAGTTAACAAATTTTATATGAATCAAGAAAAAATTTGTATTTCTCCTTCTGTTGCAAAACTTTTACTTGATAATGCAGAAATAATTTCACTAAAAGTCGCGGGAAAAGTTCCTTATGAATATGTTTGCTGGAAAAAAATTATTGAAGATGTGAAAAAAACACAAGATGATGTTGAAACTGTCTTGGCAAAAAAGCTTGAAAAAACAAGCGTTTCTGTTGATGACCTCAAAAAAATTTATGACACTTCGGCTGTTTTTGATAAATGGTTTTTTCAAAATTCGGACAATTCAAACTTTAACGAACTTACGAAAAAAGTTGTCCTCATACTTCAAGATAAAACAAATATCGATTTAGCTTTTGATGAAATTAAAAAGGCTATAACTGAGGCTATGGGCGAAATATGGACAAAGCAGGAGGTTGAGAGTGTTGATTATCGGCTTTTGCTTGGGGCGTATCTCCTTAATATCAATGGTTTTAGCTCTTATGCAAATGTACTTTATTCTGTTCGGTTTAATGAAAATGTTAAAAATGAATTGCTCTTAAACATGCTGAAAGTCAGTGTTTATGAGTTTATTTTGAGAGAAAAAGAAAAGCATCAAAATTCTGTTATTTCAACAAATATATTTTCACGAAGAAATGCTGAAAATAAGGCAGTTATTGATAAGAAAACTATCGATTTAATCCTAAAAAAAATCGAAGAAAATAGAGGTTTTTAATGGAACGGCTACTTGGACTTGATGTGGGGACAAAACGAATTGGGGCAGCAATTGGCGATGATATGGGCATTGTTGTTTCTGGAAAAGAGGTAATAGCTCGGATTCCTGAAAATAAAGCAGTTGAACGGATTGAGCAGCTTTGTAATGAGTATGGAATAAAAAAAATTGTAATAGGCTTGCCACTTCACGCTAATGGCGATGTTGGCGAGCAAGCAAATGATTGCCAAAAATTTGGCAGCCTTTTGGAAGGTAAATTTGAAATTTTTTACGAAGATGAGCGTTGTTCAAGTTTTGAAGCCGAAGAAAATCTTAAAAACCGCGGTGTGAATATTCGAAAAAATAAAGAATTGATTGATATTGAAAGTGCGAGTATAATTTTAAAGCAGTTTATAAATAGAAAGTGAGTAAAAATGAGCGAAATGAACGAAAACGAAGTGTTTAAAACACAAATTATCGAAACAGTTGATGAAGAAGGAAAAAGCGTTGAACTGGAACTCCTTGATATTGTTGAAGTTGAGGGCGTAGAGTACGCAATTTTGCGTGAAGTCGAAGATGGCGACGATGACGAGGATGAACTTGAGACAGAGGCAGTTTTAATGCGTCTAGTTAGAAATGGCGATGAATTTACTTTCGAAACTATTGAAGATGACGAAGAATTTAATATTGTTGCAGAATATATTGGAAGTCTTGACGAAGAATAATGAGTGAAACAATTGACTTTTTGAAAAACATAATAAAAGATTTTTCGCCGGAAGTTGGATTAATTTTAGGGTCTGGACTTGGTGAACTTGCAGATGAAGTCGGGGGCATACGCGTACCATACTGTGAAATCCCGGGTTTTGCCAATTCTACTGTTCAAGGACACAAGGGCAGCTTGGTTTTCGCCGAAGTCCATGGACGAAAATGCGCATTTATGCAGGGTCGATACCATTTTTACGAAGGTCATACCCTGCAAAAAATTGTCTATCCAATCCGCGTACTGAAACAATTAGGCGTCAAAACCCTTATCCTGACTAATGCAGCAGGTGGTGTAAACATTTCTTTTAACGCTGGAGACCTTATGCTCATTACCGATCACCTGAATCTTATGGGCGCAAACCCGCTCATAGGAATGAATGACGACACAATTGGGGCTAGATTCCCTGATATGAGCGAGGTTTACAAAAAAAATCTGCGCGAAATAGCACTGGCTGCAGCAGGAAAACTCGGTATTCAGCTTAAACAGGGTGTTTACGCTGCTTCAAGCGGTCCAAGTTACGAAACCCCAGCAGAAGTGAGAATGCTGAGGATTCTCGGCGCAGATGCTTGCGGAATGTCGACTGTTCCGGAGGCAATAGCGGCAAATCACGCCGGTATTGATGTTCTTGGCATAAGTTGTATTACAAACATGGCGGCTGGAATTGAAAACAAGCAACTTTCGCATGAGGAAGTTGTTGTGCAGGCGGACACAATTAAAGAGACTTTTAAAAGTTTAATTTTAGAAATAATAAAAAATATTTAAAATTTGAGTTCATATATTTGATTTAATTTTCTTATAAAATAGACCATTTTTGTGTTATATAGTATAATCATATATGGTTTTTATAGTTTATAGGAGGATTAAATGAAACATTTGAAAAATTTTGTCGGTGCTTTTTGCGCTATGCTTAGTGCGTTTGCGCTCTCAGTAGCTCCGACATTTGCTAGCGAGGCTGATCTTGTTGTGCCGTCGTTTTCTGCGCATCAAACCAGCTACAACCTGCTTCTTGCGGGAATTTTAATTAGTGCGCTCGGAATTGTTATTGGGATTATCCAGTATTTTAATGTGAAACGTATAAAAGCGCACCAGTCAATGCTTGCCGTCGGCAATCTTATTTTTGAAACCTGCAAAACATATCTTGTTCAACAAGGCAAATTCCTTGTCTTGCTTGAAGTTTTGATTGCAGTTTGTATAGGTTTTTATTTTGGGGTGCTCCAGCATTTAGACGCCAAAGGTGTTTTGATGATTTTGGGCTGGTCTGTAATCGGTATTCTAGGCTCATACGGAGTTGCTTGGTATGGTATCAGAATGAATACTCTTGCAAACTCAAGAACCGCATTTGTTGCCCTAAAAGGTAAACCCTACGAAATCCTTGGAATTCCACTTCAAGTCGGAATGAGCATTGGTGTAATTCTTGTCAGTGTTGAACTTATACTTATGCTGACAATTCTGCTTTTTGTTCCAGGACATCTTGCGGGGGCATGCTTTATCGGCTTTGCAATCGGTGAATCGCTTGGAGCATCGGCACTTCGTGTTGCTGGCGGTATTTTTACCAAAATTGCTGATATTGGCTCAGACTTGATGAAAGTTCAATTTAATATTAAAGAGGATGACCCCAGAAACCCAGGTGTAATCGCAGATTGTACCGGAGACAACGCAGGCGACTCAATTGGACCGACTGCGGATGGTTTTGAAACCTACGGTGTAACAGGGGTTGCGCTGGTTAGCTTTATTTTGCTTGGTGTTTCGAAAGAATACCGCATCCCGCTACTCACGTGGATTTTCACTATGAGATTTTTAATGATTGTAACTTCTGTAATTTCTTACAAAGTTAACGATATAATTGCACGGTTGCAATATGGTAAAGCTGAGGAAATGGACTTTGAGGCGCCTTTGACCTCGCTTATTTGGATTACGTCTGTCCTTTCAATTGCAATGACATTTGGCGTAAGCTATTGGCAGTTGGGTGCTTTGGGAGACAAGTTGTGGCTTGTTTTGTCCGTAATTATTTCTTGCGGAACGCTTGGAGCGGCGCTTATACCGGAATTTACCAAAGTATTTACAAGTACAAAAGCACGCCATACCGAAGAAGTTGTTACAGCTTCGCGTGAAGGCGGTTCTTCGTTGACAATTCTTTCGGGGCTTGTTGCCGGAAACTTCTCAGCTTTCTGGATTGGCTTGACAATTGCCGCATTGATGGCCGGTGCTTACTTTGCAAGTCTTTATATTCCTGCCGGAATAATGTCTTATGCCTCCGTTTTTGCTTTCGGTTTGGTTGCTTTTGGTTTCCTCGGAATGGGACCAATTACAATCGCAGTTGACAGCTACGGACCTGTAACCGATAATGCACAGTCAGTTTACGAGCTTTCTTTAATTGAAAGTGTTGAAAACGTTGAGCATCAGATTAAAACAGAATTTGGCTTTGAGCCACAATTTGACAAAGCTAAAAAACTCCTAGAAGCTAATGATGGCGCAGGAAACACGTTTAAGGCTACGTCAAAACCTGTTCTTATTGGAACAGCCGTTGTTGGCGCAACAACAATGATATTTTCATTAATTCTTGTAATCCGTGATACTCTTAACATTCCGCCAGCAAAAATTTTGAATTTGCTTAATCCGTATACAATTCTTGGATTTATTCTTGGCGGCGCAGTAATCTACTGGTTTACGGGAAGCTCTATGCAGGCAGTAACTACAGGTGCATACAGAGCTGTCAAATACATTAAGGAACACATTAATCTTGAAGATAATCGTTCTGCAATGGCGGCAACTGAGCACTCTAAAGAGGTTGTAAAAATCTGTACGCAGTATGCGCAATCTGGCATGCTCAACATCTTTATTGCGTTGTTCTCGTTTGCGTTGGCGTTTGCGTTTTTCTCCGCTCCAGCTGGGTCAAATGAACCGGTAGCGTTTTTCGTAAGCTATTTGATTGCGATTGCTGTGTTTGGCTTGTTCCAGGCTGTATTTATGGCAAATGCTGGCGGTTGCTGGGATAATGGTAAAAAAATCGTTGAGGTTGACCTCGCGGAAAAAGGCACTCCGCTTCATGAGGCTACAGTTGTAGGAGATACAGTCGGCGACCCATTTAAGGATACGTCGTCTGTTGCAATGAATCCAATCATTAAGTTTACTACGCTTTTTGGGTTGCTTGCAATGGAAATTGCTATCTCTGAAAGCTTTAAAGCTTTTGCTCCATACGTGGGCGCGGTATTCTTCTTTGTTGCGTTATTCTTTGTTTACCGTTCTTTCTACGGTATGAGAATAAAAGCCGACAAGTAGCTTTCAATTTATAATTTTAATGCCGTTTTATTTTAAAACGGCATTATTTTTTTGAAACAAATTTATTATCTTTTATATAAAAGCGCCATGGGTAGTCTGCGGCGGCTTTTATACCTATTCTTGTTGTCTGTATAATGTTTTGCGGCGGAATTTTTTCTCCATACTCAAACCAAATGCCGGATTTTTCTTTTGTGCCATCTAGCCCATTTAATTCGCGGGTTATGTTGAAGGCTTTGCAGAGTTTTGCGGGTCCATTTGTTTGCTGCTTGATGTTAAATGGTTCAATCGGTTCTATAGCGCGGATTAAAACCGCACAGCCGCGTCCTTTTTCTTCTGTTACAACATTTACGCAGTGGTGCATCCCATAAGTGAAATAAACGTAAATCGTTCCAGGATTATCAAATAAAATTTTTGAGCGATTTGTTATTCCTCGATAGGCGTGGCATGAGGGGTCTTCTTGGGTGTAAGCTTCTGTTTCGACAATTATTCCTCGCAAAATGTGATTATTATAGCGCCGGCACAAAACTTTACCCAGTAGCGCTTTGGCAACTTCTATGGTGTTTTGGTTAAAAAAGTCTGATTTTATTGTTTCCATTTTTAGTTGTTTAGTTTAAGGTTATCAATTTTGTGCAAAATATTTCCCAATCGATTGGAATGTCTAATTTGCTTTGAAAGTAGCGATGTCTCAGGATTGAAGTATTCTGTCTTACTTGTAGTGCTTACAGTTCTGTCTATTTTGTACATTGTGTCGTAAGTTTTGTCTATTTTGTCAACAAAATCTTCGGCAAAAACAATTGTTCCTCCGAGCAAAATTATTGCCATTAGTGCGGTTGTAAGCTGTTTTGTGTTCATGCTAAAATCCTTTTATTTTATCTAGTAAGCGATAATTTAGTTTGTTTAATTTATTGCAATAATTCTAACCTGTATTTGTTTTTCGTGAATAATATACTTGGTTGATATTTAAGTGAAACGACATTGTGTTTTGCCGAAAAGCTGATTTTGCACAAAAAAGCACCCCAGAGGGCCGGGGTGCTTTTTGCCGTTAGCAAAACTATTTTTTGTTAACGAGTTCTTTGAATTTTTTACCAGCAGAGAAAGCAGGAACTGTTTTTGCAGCGATTTTGATTTCTTTACCAGTTTGTGGGTTACGTCCAGTTCTAGCTGATCTTTTTCTCGGTTCGAAAGTACCGAAACCAACGAGAGTAACTTTAGCACCTTTAGCAACTGTTGATTGGATAGTATCCATTAAAGCGTTAACAACTTCAGCAGCATCTTTTTGTGTAACTTTAGCTCTTTTTGAAACTTCTTGTACCAATTCTTCTTTGTTCATAGTAGTTTTAAACTCCTTTTTTAGTCTACATTCTTATTATAATTGAATTTTAAAATTTGGCAAGTATTTTTTATCCCCCAAATGGTTGTTTTATAAGGATTTTTTCGTTGTGATAAAAAAAAGCGCCCCCTGCATACAAACGGGGCGCGGGTTTTAAGGGTTTTATGAATTCAAAGGTTTCATTGTCGGAAATGCAATTACGTCGCGAATTGTAGGCGAATCGGTTAAAAGCATTACCAAGCGGTCTATTCCCATGCCCAAGCCTCCAGCTGGTGGCATGCCATATTCTAGTGCGTTTATAAAGTCTTCATCAATATCGCATGCTTCTTCGTCGCCTTCGGCTTTGGCTTTAGCTTGTGCTTCAAAGCGATTTCGCTGGTCTAGCGGGTCGGTAAGTTCTGAGAATGCGTTGCAAATTTCCCAGCCATTTATTCGGGATTCAAAGCGTTCTGTAAGGCGTGGGTTATCGCGGTGAACTTTAGCCAGCGGCGAGATTTCGCGCGGGTAGTCGATGATGTGGATTGGCTGGATTAGGTGAGGTTCGACGCGTTCTTCAAAGACGGTTTCAACGACTTGACCCCAGTTTGCATTGTCTTCAACGTGGATGCCGGCTTCTTCAGCCATTTCCCGTGCTTGTTCTTGTGAGAAAACATCGCTAAAATCAAGTCCCGTATATTCTTTAACTGCGCCAAGCATGGTTTTTCTATCCCAGGGTGGTGTTAGGTCAATTTCTTTACCTTGGAAAGTTATCTTTGTTGTGCCCAAAACGTCTTTTGCAACTGAGCTTACGAGGTTTTCAACAAGTGCCATCATGTCGTTGTAATCAACATAAGCCTGATACATCTCTACCATAGTGAATTCGGGGTTGTGTCTGGGTGAGATGCCTTCGTTTCTAAAATTTCGGTTAAGTTCAAAGACTTTTTCACTTATTCCGCCAACAAGAAGTCGTTTCAAATACAGCTCTGGTGCTATTCTCATGTACATGTCCATGTCAAGAGTGTTGTGGTGAGTGATAAATGGTCTTGCTGAAGCGCCACCGGCTTGAGTTTGGAGCATGGGTGTTTCTACTTCCAAAAATCCGAGGTTGACAAGGTATTCACGAATTTTTTGTATTATGAGACTCCTTTTTCTCAATGTGTCGCGAGTGCTTTCGTTCATGATTAAATCGACGTAACGTTGACGGTATCGGGTTTCTACGTCTGTTAAGCCATGGAACTTTTCAGGGAGTGTTTTTATTGATTTTGTTAATAATTTGTAATCAGTAACTTTTATAGAAAGCTCACCACGAGGAGTTCTCCTTATTGTGCCGATAAAACCTGCAATGTCGCCGACATCAAGTAGTTTAAGCATTTTAACTTTTTCTTCGGGTAAATTTTCTTTGTGACAGAATATTTGAATTTTTCCTGAATCATCGAGTAAGTCGATAAACATGCCGGAGTTACGCATTGCCATAATTCTTCCGGCTACAGCGTAACAATCTTCGGTTTCTTGTCCGGCTTGCAAATCTGCGTATTTTTTTTGAAGCATTGCGGCAGAAGCGTTTTTGTCAAACGAGTAGGGATATGGGTTTATGCCTTTATCCGCAAGCTCTGCCAACTTTTGTATGCGGCTAGTTCTTATATTTTCTTCTTGTGTTGAGTGTTGTTGTTGTGTTTCTTGCACGGTTATTCCTCCAACTTTCATATTATATTTACTTTAATTTTACCACCAAAACAATTGAAATATTACAAATGTTAAGATTTTTTGGAAAAAGTGTTATAAATGTAAAAATTTGGGAATTATAAATATATAACAGTTTATATATAGAAAGTTAGTTTAGCTTGTACGAGGTGAAAATGACAGAAAGAAATCTACATGATATCAATGATTGGTCAGACATTGAAAGATGCCTGAAAATAGGCGAAATTCTGCTTATGGCTGGAAAAGTAACAGAAAAAGCTCTTAATGTAGCGTTAGACTTACAAAAAACGAGGACAGAATACGTTGGACAAATTTTGTTGTCGTTAAATGCTATATCGAAAGAGGACCTTGACGCCGGTTTGGAATTGCAAGCCGAAATAAACCCGCGTTGCAGGTTTGATATGGTTCTCAGCCGATAGATTTACAAGAATGGGCGTGATTTTTTAGGCGTTTTTATAACGTCCTCGCCCATTTTTTATGCATAAATTTAAGAAATAAGTTTTTTCATATCGACAACTGCTTGTTTTAAACCTGTAAAAACAGCGCGTGAAATTATGCTATGACCGATATTTAACTCGTATAGTCCTGAAATTTCGTGCATTCTGTGAACGTTTTCGTAATTTAACCCATGCCCGGCGTTAACTTTTAAACCTAATTCCTGAGCAAGTTTTGCTGTCGACTTAAGGCGTTCAAACTCGTATTCTTCATTTTTAGTTCCAAACGCGTTTGAATAAGCGCCTGTGTGCATTTCAATAAATTGCGCACCGGTTTGCGCCGCGGCTGAAACTTGTGCTTCATCGGGGTTTATAAAAAGGCTTACAATGATACCCGCGTTGACAAGCGGGGAGACAAAATTTTTCATTTCGTCAACTCTTGACGCAACTTCAAGCCCGCCTTCTGTAGTAACTTCTTGTCTGCGTTCTGGAACGATACAACAATTATTAGGTAGCAGGTCGAGTGCGATTTTCTGCATTTCTTCCGTTGCAGCCATTTCAAGGTTTAGACGTGATTTGAGGATTGGTTTTAACGAGTAAACGTCATTGTCCTTAATATGGCGTCTATCTTCTCGCAAGTGCGTTGTAATGCCGTGGCAACCAGCTTCTTCACATATTTGTGCTGCTTTAATAACATCAGGTTCAACTCCGCCGCGAGCGTTTCTTAGAGTTGCAATGTGGTCTATATTTACACCTAATAACATGATTAAATCCTCTTTTTTTAATTATTTTAACAAAAAAACAACTCAAAAAAAGATGTTATTTCTGCATATTTTTAATATTTACTTATAATTTTAATTTTTAAGTACATTTAATCCTCCATTTATTCTATTTATGTGAACTTAAATCAACTTTTGAGTGATTTATTTTTCTTGTAATTTGAGATACTTAATTACACAGTCGCGTAAGTCAAGGCTCAAACACATAAGGAATGGTTATGAATATTAACGAACAGTGCTTGTTAAATTTTTTGTATAATCCAGACGAAATCAACGGAATACTTCAAGCATTAATAAATGGGAAATACATTAATACAGCGGCGCTTTTACCAGATAATATTTTTATATCTTTTTCGAATTTTAGTAATTAATTGTTTGTTTTTAATTCTCAGTAGTGCGCCAAATTTTGTGTGAAAACATTATGTCCTCAATGTCAAGCCCCAGTGATTTTGCAAGTGGGGTTAGTTTTTGCATAATCAGGCGTTTTGACATGACAAGCTCACTTGTTATTACCGAGTTTTCGCAAGCAACTTTTAAAACCTTGTTAGATAATGTATCGGGATAAGACCGCGATTCAAAACGTTTTCCGACAACTTGTCCCCAAACTTTTGAAAGATTATATTTTTTAATTTTTCCGGCAAGATTTGAGGAAGAAACAATATTGTCGAGGGTGATACCTATTTGTTCAAAATCAGTGTAGCGAATTTTTTTCATACGAAAATTATAACATACAGGCATGCCCGGACGCAATGGGCTATCGTGGCACTGACTGGGATATTTTCTGTAGCAAAAAGAGGCTTGAAATAAGCCTCTTTTGGTATTTAACGTATCAATATTTTCTTCTGGCAAATTTTGTACTACTAAGATGACATTTCTTCTCTTAAAAGTTGCTCAAGATTTTCATTAGCATATACTTTTTTGGTTGAAATAAAGTAAACAGGTTTACCATTTTCACAACGAATTATTGCCGGGAAAGTTATAGCATTACTTTTTAGATTTTCACATTGATCAAGCAGGTTATCCAATGGTCTATTGCCGACGTCGCTGTAATTCAGAGAATAGAAGTTCGCATTGTCTATGTTCGCAGCAGCTTCTTGCCAATAGTCTATTGTTCTTTTGCATCTGCCGCAACCTGTATTCCAAATGTAAATAAACGAGGTGCCGGTATCATCATCAAGTATACTAAGATTATCTTTTGTTAATTCTTGAATAGAATGCGTTTTATTTACTCCGGTTGTTCCTGAGGTGCTATTTGCGCTTGTGGTAAGGGCGTTTGCTTTAGTTTCTTGCGCTTTTTTATCTTCGACCTCCTTAGTAGCTACAGACTTAATGTCATTAGTTATTTTGACGGCTTCTGCATTTGCTTTCGCTTTAGAGATTGCGGAAATATTTTGAAGTTGAGAGGAGGTTATTCCAATACCTGAGGATGCTTTGTTTAATTCTGTCCTCAGTTCTGCTGTAATTTCGCTGTATTCTTCAAGAAAACTTGCATATTCGGTATCGGTGGTTATGTTGTCAAATCCGTAAGTATCGTTTAAAAACTCGGAGGAATCAAGCGTACTTACTCCGTCGATTGTTTGATTATCTCCCCCCAACGTGAGGTTGAATGTGCCAAGTGTCACGTTGTCTTGACCTGTTGCAATTAGGCTTTGCGCGTTACTTACCGTCGTAAGATTTTCATAGGAAGATAGGTTAACGCTGTCATCGTTGTCAAAAACAGTATCAACATCAACAACATTCTGTACTCCGTTTTGAGTCTTGACTAATTTTATATTTCCGGCTTCTAATTCGTTTTTGGTAACTTTTCCATCGGCATTAGTATCAAGATTTTGCATCGCTGTAAAGTAATTATTTGCCCCGAGAAAGTCATTTGCGGAGTCAAAGGCGCCATCGTCAATAATAAAATCATATTGTGCACCGTTAAGATTGAAAGAAATTGGGTCACAGCCTTTTTGGGTTGTCGTCTTTGCTCCTTTTGCTGCTTCTTGAGCCTGTTTTGCAGCCGCAATTTGACTATCAAGTGTTGCATTCTGGTCTAAAAGCTCATTAATATTAACGAGTAAAGAATCAATAAGGTTTAGATTTTGATTAGCCGACATTATAGTAGAAACCGTACTTTCAAGTGCCCGCGTAGCGGTAGAACTACTTGTTGAAATAGCTGTTGTAACTCCGGCACGAAAATCTTCAAGCGTCATTTCCCCATTTGCGTCTTGATATTCTTGTAGTTTTTCATCTACAATTCTTTGAATTTCTTCTTTCTGTTCTTCTTGAATGTTTTCTTGCTCTGCAAGCGCTTCTGCAATTTCAGCTTTAACTTCCTCAACTATTTTTTTTATTCTGTCTTGCAGTTTTTTTATTGTTTCTTCGTTAACTTCTTTTTGAGTAATCATAGCTTCTATTTCTGCATCAGTTGGAACTGAGCCAGTTGCTGTAACTTGATTAAGTGCATTTGCGCTTGTTGTTGCAGTTGCGCTCACCGCTGTAGCAGAACTATTAGTGGCAGAGGTGTTTGAGGTGTTATCGTCGTTAAGAACGACTTCGCATTCCCCATTTTCGCATTTAACTGTAACTTCCCCATCTGCTGTATTAACCTCATAATTTCCGTCTGGGGCTGCATTACCTGATGTGAGCGTAACTTCGCAGGCTCCATTTTCGCAGACAATGTTAAAATCGGACGAGGAAATGTCGAACGTGTCTTTAGATTTAAGGTCGCCTTTTGATGTTTCATTAAAGTCCAATGTCTCTACAGTATTGCGTTTTTCCGCCTCGCCTTCTGCAACATTTGACGTTGTCGTTGTTTCAATTTTTTGATTTTTCGCCGTCAATAATAAATTGTTGATATTCATGAGACATGCTCCTTTTCAAAATGTTAAACACTTTCTATTATTGATTTCGGCAAAAAAAAAAACACTTTAGAAGAATTAGAAGTTTGTACCGAAATATTTACAAAAATTTACCAATGCTGCGTTTACGCGTCTGCAAATAGTTGCTAATGGAACTATTTTTAAGTAGAAACAAATTGCGAATAAAAAATTTTGACTGGTTGGTTATGCTGATTTTTAAAGGTAAAGCAAAAAGAGGCTTGAAATAAGCCTCTTTTTGTCGCTTTCGCGTATAGATAAAATACAATTTACATTATCTGCAAGAGTTGCAGCCAAATGCGATTGTAACTTTTTCTCTTGGATTGATGGCGGAGATTTTCTTTCCATCTGGGTCAACAAGGTACGCAACTTCTTCGCCTGTAACTTGAACCATGCCAGAAACGCCGCTTATGGCTGTTCTGGTTAGGTCAATAGGTGATTTGAGCAATGCTTTACCTGAGTCAAGGTAGCTTCTTCCTGCTGCCATGAATTTACCTTGGAACATTTCGCCTGTACCTGTACCAAATTCGCTGAATACTTGTTCAAACGCGTTTGATACTCCGATGGCTGCACCGCCAACTGCCCGTCCAGCTGTACCAACAACCTGTCCAACGGTTGCGAATGGCCATTGTACAAATCTAGCAATCGGGTTAGGAGTGTGAGTTCTGTTGACTTGTGCTGTCAGAACTTGATTTGGCAAGTCAGCTTTGCAGTCGCAATTTTCGATTGTGTCGAATGAAAGTTTCAACGCACCGTTGTTGCATTTTGAAGGTCTTTCAACTTCGAGGACTTTACCTCTTACGATTGAGCCTTCTGGATAAAGAACGCCGTTAATTGTCATCGGGTCGATTGTTTTTGCGGCAAAACGGTCGTTGACGTGAGCTGTACGAGCTGTTAATTCGTCATCAAAACAGATTTTGAGTGTTGGAATTGTTACAGTTTCTGTTTTTTCCATGTAAGCTGCGCCGCCTGTGCATCCGCAATCAGTTGCTGTTGCAATGTCTCTGTTTGAGTAGCCGCCAGCGATACGAACTTGTTCAAGCATTGATGCTAATTCCGCACGACTAGCGTCTGAGTTTGGTCTGATTTGGTTTGGATTTGGCAAGTCAGCAATTGCTCCAACGTTGAGCGATTTTGCTACAGGGATTGCAGCCCATGCCGGAACTTCATTTCCGTCACAGTATTTGCTTAATACTTCTTGCGCTTTGCAATTATCCATGTCGCATTTTACACCTTTAGACAAGATAGTCAAAGCTTCGGCTCTTGTTACTGGGTGTCCGGGTTTGAATGTATTGTTCGGATAACCAGTCATCAAGCCTTCTGCAACACTTTTGTTGATAACTTTGTTTGCCCAGTGATTTTTAGGAACATCCTTGAAATTTGCTTGAGGGCAAGTAAAATCTTCGTTTAGGTTTAGTCCTTTTACTGTCATACTTGCAAACTCTGCGCGGGTAACGGGCAGATTAGGTTTGAAAGTTCTGTCTGGATATCCAGCAATAACTTTGTTTTCGGTTAATTTGTTGATGTCGCAACTTGCCCAGAAACCATCTGGTACGTCTTCAAATGCGCTTACAACTGGTGCGGCTGCGCCAGTGATGTTGTTTTCCTGAGAGTATGTGAATGGAACCATGGATTTTTTGATTGCTTCCATGCTGCTTTCTGTTTCAACGTTAATTGGGCAGTTTACGCCATCAACGGCTGCGCAGTCGCGAGAAACTGGTATTCCGTTGATTTTGCCGCAACAATCATCGTTGAGGCAAGGCATTGGTGCTGCGGCGCCAGTTGCGCAACCGCAATCAGGTGCTAATGCTACAGGAACACCGCTTGCCATTGTTATGGTTGGTGCATTGAGGTTGCCTTCGCTAAGCATTACGCCTTGTTCGTTTTCGCCTACTCGAACATTGTCAAGTCCATAAACGCCGGCTGGATAAGCGTAGATTTGGTGTTTGCATTTGTCAGCACAGATGTTGTTTGGGCAGACGCCTGCTGCTGCAATGTCTGGACCGTTACAAGTTGCGATATCATCATCGCAGTCTGTACAAGACTTTTTCTTGGTTTCACAAGGGTCGCATTTCTTTTCTTTTTTGGTTTTGCAGCCACATTTGTTTTTGTGTTTTTTGCAGGTTGGGCATTTAGCGTTTTCTGGAGTAACTACTTGCGGGCAGTCGCTTAAAGGACAAGCTCCACCAGTAACTACAGGAGAATTGCACCCGCAACCGGCAAACGCTAAATTCATTGTGCCGGCAACCAAACCGACAGTCAATGCCGCTGCTAATGTCATTTTTTTGATAGTCATTTTTCCCTCCTTACGTAAGAAATATACCGGTTTATTATATTTAGACCTTATAAACTCCCTCAGGTCATATTTGCCATAAACTTAGTAATCTCTAATATTCATATAGAATTATTAATGCTAAATAGCCTGACAATCATTACCAATACGGTGGTCTTGTCAGGCTATTTTATAAAATTATATAATTTACTTATTAATCTTTGTTCTTGTTACTATTAAGGGTTGTTTACAAAGTAAGCTTCTAATTTTGCCATAGTTTCGGCATCGATTACATCATGCGAACCTAATGATTGAGGGTCGTTTGGACTTATTTGAGAATAAACATTTATAAATTTATTTAGTGTCCAGTTGTAATCTTTCATTATTGTATAGATTGAATAAGTTTCTCCGGAGCTGGAAGTTACTTCATCATCAGTAAAGATGTAGTTTTTAGCAGCATTTGAACCAAATATACCGCCATTGGTACCGGAGGAGCCGAGGTATGCAATACCTCCGACGCCGTCAGCTTCGTAAATGCTGTTTCCGTTTTTGGCAAGGAATAGGTTGTATCCACCTTTATCGATAAAGGTGTCTGAGCCGGAGCCGCCGATTACAACGTTTCTGTAGCTTGAGGAGTCTGTTTCGCCGAAAGTTCCGAGTGCTTGGTAAGTGTTGCTTCCGTTTCCACCATCAATTACGCTGTATTTTCCGCCGAGCATAAACGAGTCACTGCCAGAGCCGCCGATTATTACTGAGCCCCAGCTTCCGTTAAGAGTTTCAAATTTGTTTGTACCGCCGTCGGCTTTTGCATGGTTGAATTTTCCGCCATCGACGTAGTAGTTATTGGAACTGCCAAATTCTGTTTTGTTGTCTGTACTGTTTTCACTTATGTAAACAAATTGGTCGCCACGTGCGCTGGTTAAATCAACTTTAGATTCTGTCGCATCAACTTGTATGGTCCGAGCGGCTTCTCCGATTTCTGAATTGACGTTCATGTGGTCGCCGACTAAATTGTAATGGTTGTTGTCTGTGTTTGACAATGTAATTTCGTGTTCACTTTCGCCTGTATGTCTGAATTGATATTGCGTTACATTATCTTCTTCACTTGTTACACCAAATTTTAGCTGCGCTTCACCAGAGGCAAAACCAGCATTTGTTACTTCTACATTTTTTGCATTCTGCTTAAAGTTAAGGATAACTCGACCGTCAGTGTCGCGGGTAAAGTATGCCGATGCTGTGCCAACATTGTTAATCATAGTGAACCTCATATCTAGCTCTTTATATATAAATAAAAACAAAATATATACTTTCTTTTCAGGAAATATATACTTTTGTTACATAAGTTTACACTTTGAGTGTATTAAATAATTTTGTATTGAGTTACGAAATCGTTACAAGAGGTCACTATTGTTTTAATAAGTCTTTATAAATAAGCAGATTTGTTATATAATTTTGTCACCAAATAATTAATTAAAAAACAAAATTAAGGAGAAAAGAATGACAGAAAAAAGAGTTTGGCTGTTTCGGGAAGGCGATGCTACAATGCGCAATCTCTTGGGCGGCAAAGGTGCCAACTTGGCAGAAATGACAAACTTAGGTTTGCCGGTTCCTCCGGGGTTGACTATCACAACCGAAACATGTATGGATTATATTAATGCTGGTAACAAAATGCCTGAAGGTTTGATGGATGAAGTTAAAGCAGCGTTGAAGGATGTTGAAGCACAAAAAGGACAAAAGTTCGGCGATGCTACAAATCCGCTTTTAGTTTCTGTACGTTCCGGCGCTAGAGTTTCTATGCCTGGCATGATGGAAACTATTCTTAACCTCGGTTTGAACGACCAAACAGTAGAAGCTATGATTAAATTAACTAACAATCCTAGATTCTGCTATGATTCTTACAGAAGATTCTTGACAATGTTCGGTTCTGTAGCTTGGGAAATGGACAGACAAAAATATTTTGAATCTGAACTTGAAAAAGTTAAAGAACGCGAAGGTGTTAAACAAGATACCGAAATCTCAGCAGAAGGTTTGAAATCACTTATTCCTGTTTACAAAAACCTAATCAAAGAAGTTACAGGAAAAGAATTCCCTCAAGACCCTTACGTTCAGCTTCAAGAAGCTATCGAAGCCGTATTCCGCTCTTGGAATATTCCTCGTGCAGTAGCTTACAGAAACATGAATAAAATCGACCATAATTTTGGTACTGCTGTAAACGTTCAATCAATGGTATTTGGTAACATGGGTGACGATTGTGCAACCGGTGTATCTTTCACCCGCAACCCAGCTACTGGCGAAAACAAATTCTACGGCGAATATCTTACAAATGCGCAAGGTGAAGACGTTGTTGCTGGTATTAGAACTCCGAAACCGATTGCGGAGTTGGAAACAGAAATGCCAGACCTTTACAGGCAATATGTTGATATTGCGAAAAAACTTGAACTTGGTTACAAAGATGTTCAGGATATGGAATTTACAATTGAACGTGGTAAATTATATATTCTTCAAACTCGTAATGGTAAAAGAACTGCAGCCGCTGCGGTAAAAATTGCTGTTGATATGTGCGAAGAAGGCATTATTACTAAAGAAAGAGCTATTCAGCTCGTTGACCCATACAGTGTAAACCAAATCTTGCTTCCTTGCTTTGATGCAAAAGCGATGCAAGACGCAGTTAAAATCGCTCATGGGGTAAACGCTTCACCTGGTGCGGCTGTAGGTAAAATCGTATTTGATACGGAAGAAGCAGCAAAACGTGGTGAAGCTGGTGAAAAAGTTATCCTTGTTCGTGTAGAAACTTGTCCGGACGATATTCACGGTATGGCTGTTTCTCAAGGTGTTCTTACACTTAGAGGTGGCGCAACTTCTCACGCAGCAGTAGTTGCTAAAGGTATGGGTAAACCTTGTGTTTCAGGTTGCGAAGATATGAAAATCGACCTCACAAACGAAACGTTGACCGGCGCGGATGGCACTGTTTACCACAAAGACGATGTTATTTCGCTCGATGGCGGAAAAGGACTTGTAATGGCTGGTTCTGTTAAACTTGTTGATGCAAAAATTGATGAAAACTGGAACAAGTTCTTCGCTTGGGTTGACGAAATCAGAGAACTCAAAGTTGAAGCCAACGCTGATACTCCAAAAGATATTGCAAACGCTTTGAAATTTGGTGCAGAAGGTGTTGGACTTTGCAGAACGGAACACATGTTTATGGATCCCGACAGACTTCCTTGGGTTCAAAAAATGATTATTGCAGGAACTCAGGATGCGAGAAAAGAAGCGCTTGATAAGCTTTTGCCTATGCAGTATGCGGATTTCTACGCAATGTTTAAAGAATTGGGCGACAAACCGCTTACAGTCAGACTTCTTGACCCGCCGTTGCACGAATTCTTGCCTTCAAAAGAAGATTTGATTGCAGAGGTTGCAACATTGAAAGCTCTTGGAAAAGATTCAAAAGAAAAAGAAGAAATGCTCCACATTGTTGAAGGGCTTTCTGAATCTAACCCGATGATGGGGCTTAGAGGTTGCCGTCTTGGCTTAACTTATCCAGAAATCAACGAAATGCAAGTAAGAGCAATTTTTGAAGCTTGCTGTGATTTGAAAAAAGAAGGATATGCGGTTAAGCCCTGGGTAATGATTCCGCTTATCGGTCACGTAAACGAGTTAAAAGTTGCAAAAGAAATCTTAGAAAAAGTTGCAGAGCTTGTTATGGCTGAAAAAGGAATTAAAGTTGAGTACAAATTCGGTACTATGATTGAAATCCCGCGTGCTGCGCTGACTGCTGATGAAGTCGCTGAGTATGCTGAATTCTTCTCATTTGGTACAAACGACCTTACTCAAATGACTTTTGGCTATTCTCGTGATGATGCGGAAGGTAAATTCCTCAATAGATACGTTGAACAAAAAATTCTACCTTCTAATCCGTTTGAAACACTTGATACAAAAGGTGTTGGACAGTTAATCGAAATGTCTATGGAAAAAGGACACAAGGTTAATCCTGCGCTGGTGGGCGGTGTCTGTGGTGAACACGGTGGCGACCCTGATTCTGTTAAGTTCTGCCATAAAATTGGTTTGAACTACGTTTCTTGTTCGCCGTTCAGAATTCCGCAAGCTAAACTTGCAGCTGCGCAAGCGGTGGTAGAAAGCAAATAAACTGCTTTTGATAAGTTAAACTAAAAAAGAGAGGTTTCAAAATAAATTTGAGACCTCTTTTTTGTTATAGTGTGAGGTGCAGTATGTTTTATTTAAACCAGCCTTTTTTATTTCTTTTTGTTTTTCAGTTTTTCCTCAGGGCTTGCGCTTATACTTTTGCAACCAGTCGTCGTGGTAAATTAAACCATGTACTCTAACTTTTGTTCTTGTTGCTTCTGCTGGAAAGGTTAAAATTTCATTACTGTTGAGACTATTTAAAATTTTAGCTCCTTTTTTCGACTTATCGCTGTATTCTTTAGGTAGATTTTCTTCATCAATATAATCCACAAATGAAATTTTGACAGAAGAAAGCTAATCAAAAACTTTACCTAACGGAAAATCAGATTTGAATTTAAGACGGTAATAGCGTTCTGTATCGTAGCTATACGCAACCGCTGTACTGTCTTTTTTTAACCAATCTTCATAATTCATGCTACCAGCACTGCCATAATTAGCATTTTTTTCAATGCGAAGGAAAACAATATTAGAAATATTTTTATCTCTGTCTACATAAAAGGAGTATTTACACATACCGTGATAGCAATAGGTCTTGTATTCTAATGTATTTTTAATCTGTTTTTGAATCTTATACTGCCATTTTCCCCAGGCGATTTGTGCGTCGGTGCTTTCGACTGACCAGGTTCGACATCTTGGTTGAGTAAACGAGAAAGTGTCAATCCATAGTGTTGTCGACCGGCTCGTCTACAACCGTTGTTACTGAGGTTAATGTCGCGGGCGCGAGGTTAACTTTTTTGTGTAGTGGGGGCTGAGCTATCAAAATTACTGCAGTTGTTGCTACAAAAATTATTAGAATTGCTATTGTTAATAAAATGTTTTTCATCTTTTAATTCTCACTTTTATCTACTTATACCTGCTGTTGTTTTTTAGTTTGCGGTGGTGAGGGATGTTAGTCCTTTTTGTCGGACTTCGTAATAAATATCAATCCAACAACTGCAGCCGCCACCGCCGCGTAAATTCCAACGGTTTTCCATATTGATTTTCGACGTTCTTTTTGGTATTCCTCTAAATCAGCAGCGTCGTCTTCTTCATCATCATAATTATAAATATCTTCCTCGTATTGAGGTTCGTTTTGTTTCGTATTTTGTTTCGGGGTTGTGGACTTAGGGGTAGAATTTGTAGTCTGTCCAGGCAGTTCATCGTCCTCAACTTCTTCAACGTAATATGTTCCGTCCTCTGCTTGTTTAATAACAGGAAGGGCGTAGGCGATGTATCGCATATTAATAAACAGTGTCAATAAAAAGATTGCTATAAGTTTTTTCACAATGTATATACCTTCTTAGTTTTTATTTTTCTTTGTTTTTTCAACATCATCAAAGTGTCGTGCTTCAAATTTACTTACCGCACGCCATTTCCACGAGTATGGTAGCGTAGCATAATGAACTTTTACTTTTGTCCTTTTTGAGCCTGCCGGATAAGTTAAAATGCGGCTGGAATTAAAGGATTTTATTGCTCTTGCCGCGGTTTTCATTGCATTTGGTTCTGGCACGTATTCTTCGTTTACGGTTGTAACTTTAAAATTTTTGATTTTGCTTAAAAGATATTTGTCTTTGTTTGTGCCGAACGTTATATTGTCGGAGAGTGCTCTTAATTTATAAAATTTGTTTGTTGAATAGTAGTACGCGTAAGCACATTTGTCCTTGCGAACTGTGTTTTTCGGAATATTTACAGCGGTTTTATATATATACAAGACAACGATATCGGAGATTTTGTTGTTTTTGTCTACGTAAAAATAATATTCGCACCAAAAGTTGTAACCAGATACCGTAAAGAATCTGCTAATTCTGCTTGAAACGACTTTGTCCATAGCATTTCTGACGTCAGCATGCCACTGGTTCCAAACGATTGCAAGGTCTTCTTCAACTTCTTCTGTTTCATCTTCTTGTTGGGTTAACAACTGTTCAAGCGTAAGGACGTACTCTTTGGGTGTAAATGTATCTTTATTTTTATGCTCGATTATCACCTCGGCAAGAGCGGCGTTTGTGCAATATAAAATTGTAAACAGTGTAATTAGAAACTTTTTCAATTTTTATTATCCTTCCCTTACCGTAATTATTGCTTTCATTGGCGCTGTAGTAACGCCGTCAGCCCCTGCTGGGTAAGTTAAGACAGATTTGCTGTTTAAATTCATAATTCCGATAATAATGATATGAACACCTTTTTCTGCCATAATTTTATCCGGAGTCGATTTTATAGAAACTTTGATGTTGGAAATCTTTTTGTTGTTGTCAACATTAAAGCTATACTCGTACTGTGTGCCGGTTGGAACGGTTGATTTTAACTGTTGATAAATGTTTGAAAAAAGAGTTGTTCCGATTTTTACACGCCAAGGTTCCCAGTCAATTTCTCTCATTTGAATATTTTTTTGAGCCGGTTTTGTTGTTTGTACAGTCGTGGTTTTGGTTGGTTTTTGTTGTGCAACTTTCTTTTCTATAGTTTTCACCGGTTGTGAAGTTGTTTTTTTTGCTTGTTGTGTTTTGTGTTGTACAGCCGTATTGGGTTGCGTGGTTTGTGTAATTGTGTTGATTGTTCTTGTTTCAACGTTTGTTTGTACGGGATTAACGGTTGTTACTGCTTTGTTAGTCGTTACGTTATTATTAACTACATTTACTTTTCGTATTTCTTCATTAGTTTGATTAACTACTGCAAAATCTGTGTACACAATGTTTACAGTTTTATGTACTTGCGGTTTTAGGCAAATAATAGCAGTAGTTAATACAACTAAAAATGTAATTATAAACAAAAAAGCTTTCATTTTGTTCCGTACCTATAAATAGTTAGTCCTTTTTGTCCAGTAAATCTTCAATTACGCAGATATCGAATTTAGTTTGACTTAGCATATAAGTTTCTGCTATCAAAAGCGCGGTTGGTACAAGAGCGGCTATAACGCTTAGGAGTAGACCTTGTAAATCTCCACCGATTTCGTCAGCAAAATACGACATGTTCATAGTAAATTCAATACATATAATTGAGCAAGCAATTATCAAGCTGCGATTTTTTTCGCTTTCAAGTTTTTTAACGGCTTGCAGTCCAAGAATTTCTACACCGTGTTTTAGGTAATCGCCAAAACCATCTAGCTTAATAACTTGTGAGGCTTGGATTTTTCTTACGTTTAAAAATGCGGTAACAAAAGTGAAAAATGCAAAAATAATCATAAGTGAGGCGAGAACCAAAAATACCGGGCTGAATCGCAAACCGGAAATTCTTATCCAGCCAGCAGCTTCAGGGAAACACATAGCCAATGTGTTTGAAACACCATAAGCCAAAAATGGCGCTGTTGCAATGCCCAATATTATTTCAAAATACGATTTTAATTGGCAGGTGAACAATTTATCTTTTAGCGATTCTAATTTTTTATTACTTAGTGTATTGATAAATTTTTCAATCCAGCCTCTGTAGTTGTTTAACACGTTTTCAAAATCTTCTCTGTACTCATATTTGTCAAGCTCGTATGCCAAAAAGTGTCCAGAACATTTGAAATATCCTGCGGCGAGAGATAAGCCAACTGGCATAAGAATAAAGAACAAAGATATAAGTATTGCAAAAGCCGGGTTAATGCTTAGGTAATAAATAAGATTTATTGCATAAACACCGACAAAGAAAAGCGCAGCAATTGTAGCCAAGAATGTCTGAGCTTGTATACTGCCTGTTTCTGTAAACTTTTTATTTTGGAAATACAAGAAAGAGGCTTGCTTGAGCACCATGCAAACTCCAAAAATCAAGAAAGTAAACAGCACAAGTATTTTTATGTTTGTTGGGAGATTAATAAAATTCAATGTTTCTTCAATTTTTAGTCCCATGATATAGTTGGACACCCCAAACGCTGTAACCAACGAGGCAAAGAACATTGCAATATTTATAAATAATACGGATTTATTATTTAATTGCAATCGGTTTTTAATGTCGTTTATTGCAAAGCCAACCTCTTTGATAATTGGTGCTCTTTTGGCTTCTAATTCTGATTTGTTTTTGTCAAGCTTTTCTTTCATAGATATATCAACGTTTTGCCCATACATTTGGCGCATTTCTTGTTCAGAATATACGGTTGTAGGCATTTCTGGTTCTAAGTAAGTGTGATTTTGGTTTTGACTTTGAACTAGTTGTTGTACTTCTGCATCTTGCTTAAGTTGGACAACTTTTATTGCAATAAAATCGTTAGAGCCTTCAATATCAAATTTTATTTCATTTTCTAGCAAAACTGCCCCATTAAAGTGAGAGCCGTTATAGAAAATTTTGGGGTTATTGAATTTGTTGGCTACGATGTATTTTCCTCGAGCAACGGAATACTGTACCAGCAACCTCTCTTTTCCAATATTCACAACAAAATCGCAATCAGGCGTTGAGCCGATTGTTATCAAATTTTTGCTTAAAACTTTTTTTTGCGTGCTTGTAGCTACCAATATCGCCATAAATTTTACCTCTTTACTATTTACTATATGTGTAAAATCATCATTTAATATTTTCGATTTTACACTAACGGTTAATCGCTGTCATATACGTGTTTATTGACTTATCAATACTTTGTTCTGTTGAAATTATAAGTTTTGATTCTCCCAAAATTGGTGAAAGTTTGGACTTAACCAAATCCAATTTTTGCGGGTGCGCATAGGCAAAAAACATTACAAGCTCGGGGGCATTTCTTTGAAATGCTTGAATGTCAGCGGGTAAGGTATTCCAATCTATTTGTTTTTCGGTTGCTCCTTCATTCTCTAAGTCGCCTACAACAACAATTGATGTATTATAACCTTCTTTGTTCATTATTGTTGCGTATTCTAGCGCTTTCTTTATTCCTTCGCCATAAGCAGTGCCCCAATCTTGAGCGTCGTATTTTGTAAACTCGTTCATTGAGTCAGTAATATTTTTTGAATTTTGTGGTGAGCCTTCGTAAATTAAATATGCATCTTGTGACACTTTTATGATTTTAACTTTGTCTTCGGGGTCAAGTCTTTTGCAAACTTGTTTTATAAAACTTTTTTGTCCCTCTAACTTACTTTGGTTTGAGGCAGAAGCGTCAACGACAAACATTATTGATGTTGGCGTAAACTCGTCTATTTTAATATTTTTAACACACGCAAACAAACCAACTACCGCTAAAATGGCTATAATTGCCAGTGCGAACAACTTTTTCACTTTCCTATCCATTCTCATGTCCTTTATAAATATAAATTGTGTACATTTTTATTTTACAAAAATTGTACCATAACTTTTCTATTTTTGAAACCCGTTCAACTAGAGGAAAAACAATAGTTAAAACTAGTTTAAAATGCCTTTTAGCAAGAGTAGTACGTGAGTGCTTAGCTTTAAATTGTTGTTAAACTTGCGTTGCATTCGCCGCTTCAAGTTCGGCAACTACTTCTGGCAAAATCTCTTTAAATTTTTGTACTAAATCTGGGTCAAATTGTTTTCCAGCAAGGTTTTCCAATACTTGCATTGCTGCGTCTGGACTCATTGCTTTACGGTAAGCGCGGTTTGAAACCATTCCGTCGTACGCGTCTGCAATGGCAATTATTCTTGATGCAAGCGGAATTTCGTTACCTTTTATACCAAAAGGATAGCCATTTCCATCAAAGTGTTCGTGGTGATATTTTATGATAGTTATAACGTCTTTTAGCTGTTTGATGTCTTCAAGAATTCTCACTCCGTGGTCAACATGCGATTTAATTTCTTTAAATTCTTCTTCTGTAAGTTTTTCTGTTTTTAGTAGGACATCGTCTGAAACGCCTATCATTCCTATATCGTGGAGAAGTCCGGCAAGTTCAATTCTTCCGTAATCTGCGTCGTTTAGTTCAATTTTCTTTGCTAGTTTAAGTGAATAATAAGTAACACGGCGGCTTCTGCCAAGTGTATAGGAGTCTTTTGCATCGAGGGCTTCTATAATAGCTCGAATTGTTCCAGAGAAAAGTTCTTTTAGGTCGTTAATCAAAAGCTCGTTATCTTTTTTAAGTTGGAAGTATTCAAGCCCCGCTTCCACAATGAGTTCTAATTCAGCTGGGTTGAAGGGCTTTTTTATGTATCTGTAGATTTTTGCTTCATTTATTGCCCCAATAAGAATTGCGATATCAGAATATGCTGTAACCAGAATACGTACTGTTTCCGGGTATGTTTGGTATACGTATTTTAGAAAATCTACGCCGTCCATTTCAGGCATTTTGTGGTCAGATAACACAAGATGAAATTGTTGAGTTTTCATCAGCTCAATTGCGTCAAGCGGTGACGTCGTTTTCACAATGTCGTACTTACCCCTAAGCGTTCTATACAAGAGCATGAGGTTGTTTTCTTCATCATCTACGAGTAAAATTTTATACTTGTTGCTCATCTTTTTCACTTTCTTCTTTTTTAAATTTTATTGGTAACGTAATTATAAAGGTCGTACCTTTGCCTAATTCTGTTTTTATTTTTATATCGCCGTGGTGGCTTTTGATTACGCGATAGCTAATGGACATGCCTAGCCCAGTACCTTTTCCAACTGGTTTTGTTGTGAAAAACGGATTAAATATTTTTTCAGCGGTTTCTTTTGACATGCCTTTTCCGGTATCTTCAAATTCTATTATAACATTTTCTTCGTTTTGTTTAATTCTTATGTAAACATCGCCCTTGTCCTCGATTGCATAAAAAGCATTGTCCAAAATATTCATAAATACTTGGTTAAGCTGTCCTCCGTAGCTTTCTATGGTTGGAAGATTTTCTTCGTATTCTTTATGAATTTCTATGCGATTTTTGTATTTTGAGTGAAGAATATTTAAAGTGGTATCGATTTCTTTTGCAATATTTATACTGCTGAGTACGCGTTCTTCCATCCTAGAGAAGTTTTTGAGGTCGAGTATAATGTTTTTTGTTCGTTCAGTTCCTTCGCGGCAACTATTTATTAGTGCTCCGATATCTTCTTTTAAAAATGCGAGGTCAATATCTTGCTTTATTTGTTCGATTTCTTTTTTGTGTTCTTCAAGGAGTTCATTTTCATATTCACCGTACTTGTCAATAATCATAATGAGGTCATTTGTGTAATTTGTAAGGTGGATAAGGTTTCCATAAATGAAATTTATTGGATTGTTAATTTCGTGAGTAATTCCGGCAACAAGTTCACCCAATGATTTCATTTTTTCTGTATGAACCATCATTGCTTGAGTGTTTTGAAGTTCCGTGTAAGCTTTGTTTAGCTGCTGAGTCCTTTCCGAGACTTTGTTTTCAAGTGAAGTGTACATTTCGTAAAGATTTTGAGCCATGATATTGAACGAGTCAACGAGCTTATCAATTTCTGCATAGTTAAAATACTCTATTCTATGAGTGAAATCACCTTCTGCAAAACGTTTTGAGCCTTCGGAAAGTTTATCTATAGGTTTTGTAACAATTTTTGTGAGCATGTGTGACAAAAAGAGTCCAAGCAGTATCGCAAGAAAAACAATCCCGCTCATGTGCGCAATAAAGTCTTCAATACTTTGATTTAACAAGGCTTTAGAATAAAAACCTATGTACATTGTAATGTTTTTTTTCGGTCCGGGAATAAAATAAGTACTGGTTTCGGAGTGCAAAAGAGCATAGCTATTTATGTCTTTTGCCTTAATTCCGTCAAGTACTTCTGTAGAAAATGTTTTATTTATTAGTGAAGGAATAGAGGCGTACTCTATGATGTTGGTTTTGTTGTTTTTAACGACAAAATAAGCTATGAGATTATTATTCATTGCGTTATTTACAATTTTTTGCACGTTAGCGTAATCTTTTTTGTCGGCAGCGTTACCTAAAATTTGGAAAAAAGATACAGAAAGTGCGCGGTTTATCGAACTGCTTTGGTTATCAACTCGTAGCGTTGTATCTTTTAGGAAAATAACAACATACGCAGAAATAAATAATGCTATTATTCCGATAAGAATTGACGAAACGAGAGCCAATTGTGTGCTTAGTTTTATTTTTAGTGCGTGTTTTTCTGTCATAATTTCCGTCCTTATTTTTCTTTTTTTTGAATTTTAGGATTGTCTAAAATTTTTCCGGTATGGTAACCAAGAAAACCCATTACAAACGCAATTGGAATAACTTTTGTAATAACGAATATTAATGTTGTTACGTTTATTGTCATTGTTTGTATTAAATTTGCCCCAATCATAATAATGATTGAAAAGGATGCCAAGAGTCCTGATAATTTTTTTGAATAATTTAATTCCGCCATTATTTATTTGTATTCTCCATTTGCTTTTTAAAACAGAACTGCGCAAGCGTAATTCGGTCTTTATTGGGAAGCATTTTGAATTTTCCAGAAGTTAGGTATGCATTGTTGTCGTTTTTGTCTTGTCTAATTGGGGCGAATATAGCGTTTATAGTTTGAACTTTGTCAAGATGCAGGGTAAAACTGTAATCTTCGCTCATAGAAAGTTCTTTTTGTGAAACAACACGCATTCCGCCGGCAGATAAATCTGTTATGAGCACGTCGACTTGTTGATTGTGTGTGTTTAAAACAATGTTTGCATTAAACTCGACACGCGTATATTCTCTGCGTTGGAGAATTTTTTGTGTTATTGGCAGGGTTAATTTGTATTGTTGGTCATCAATTTTGCTGATTTTAGAGTTAAAGTAAATTATACCATCTTCTGCTAGGGCAAAGCATTCAACTTTTCCAGTTATATCTTTATTTGCAATAGTTTTTTCTGGAGTTACGCACAAAAATTCATCGCAACTATCAAGAACTCGCATGCTGCAAGCTGCTTCAATATCAGTGGGAACTATTTTAATTATTTGATTTTCTTTAAAAGTTGATAACATTTCTTATCCTCTTATATTCCAGTTTTAGCTGGCGCGGTTTTGATTATGCCAACAGACTTAGCTTTAGTGTTGCTACTGATTTCATTATACGACATAACAAAAATTTGTGGATATGTTCGCTCAATTAATCGTCTAAATGGTAGACGAATTGGTGATGAACATAGTATAACCGGCTGAGTTCCATTATTTTTTATAGCTTTTTCAAGTTCATAATTTAAACCATCAAGTAATTTTCTTGTAAAATCCGGATCCAGTGTAAGGCTTTGTCCGTCTGGACTTATACCTTGTGCGATAACGTTTTCCACGTCAGGTGCCAGCGTTATTGCCAAAAGTTCACCAGTATCTGACAGGTTTTGTTTACAAATTGTTCTTGCCAGAGCCTGACGAACTTGTTCTGTAAGAAAGTCTGCATTTTTAGACACTTTGGATTGCAAACTCATAACTTCGAGAATTGTTCTCAAATCGCGAATAGAAATCCGTTCCCGAAGGAGGTTTTGAATTACTTGTTGGACATCAGATGTTGTAATATCTTTCATTAAATCGTTTACGTAATCTTCAGAAAATTCTTTTTTCAAATTATCAATAAGTTGGGTAATATCAGCACGTGAAAGTATTTCAGACGCATTTTTCTTTATAACTTCTGTAAGGTGTGTAGAAATTACTGCTGACGGACTAACAACGGTGTAATTGTTCATTTCTGCGTAGTCTTTATCTTTTTCTTCTATCCATAAAGCAGGAAGTCCAAAAGCTGGTTCTATGGCGCTTATACCTTTGAGTTCCGGAGCATCAGGACCGCCAATAGCGTTCATTGCGAGACTTCTGTCTGGATAAACTTCACCATGTTCAATTGGTACACCTTTGAGGTTTATTTGATATTGATTTGGTGGAAGCTGTAGATTGTCGCGTACACGAATAGAGGGGAGAACTATACCTAAATCGATAGCCGTTTGACGCCGTATTTGGGCAATTCTTTCTAACAAATCGCCGCCTTGGTCGACATTAATAAGTGGTACAAGCCGATAACCGATTTCTATTTCTATGGTTTCGACGTTTAAAAGCTCCATTACACTTTCTTTTGTAATTTTTTTCCGTTTTTTTCCTGTTTTTTCTGCGGTGGCTTTTTCTTCTTCTGCTGTTTTTTCTGCAAGTTGAGCGGCTTTTTTTTCTTTATTCTTTTTAGAAGCAAACCAGCCGACTGAAAGCCCGACGATTAAAAATGGTAGCGTTGGCATTCCTGGAACTATTCCAAGTAAAAGCAGCAAACCTGAAACGACGCCTAATACTATCGGATTTGAAAACATTTCTGTTTTGATGTCATCAGAAAGGGATGATTCTTGCCCGCTGGCACGAGTTATTATTAAACCTGTTGCGAAAGAAATAAGCAGTGCTGGAATTTGAGAAACAAGTCCGTCTCCAACAGTCAGGATTGTATATGTACTAAGCGCATTCAGCAAGTCCATTTTTAACTGCCATATTCCGATAATCAAGCCACCAAATATGTTGATAACAGTAATTACAATACCAGCGGTTGCGTCTCCTTTTACGAACTTTGAAGCACCATCCATTGTACCGTAGAAATCGGCTTCGCGTTCGAGTTTACGGCGTCTTGCTTTTGCCTGTTCTTCGTTTATTAAGCCTGAGTTTAAATCTGCGTCGATAGATAATTGTTTTCCGGGCATGCTGTCCAAGGTAAATCTTGCAGAAACTTCTGCGACTCGTCCAGCACCGCCTGTGATAACCATAAAGTTAATCAAAACTAGGATTGCAAATATAATGAAACCGACAACGTAGTTTCCTCCGACAACAAATTCACCAAACGAGTTGATAACCTGCCCGGCTTCGGCTTTTAGCAGAATTAATCGAGTTGAACTTACATTTAAGCCTAGTCGAAATATTGTAGAAATCAACAAAATAATAGGGAAAGACGAATACTCGAGTGGCTCTTTTGTAAAAAGGCAAACTAGAAGGATAATAACAGAGAGTGAAATATTGAGTGTTAACAAAACGTCTAAAAGCTGTGGTGGCAGTGGCAAAATCATCATAGAGATGATAATTACAAGCCCAACGGCGAGAATTATATCGTTATTTTTGAATAATGTTGATAAAGTTGACAAATTCATTTAACGCTAATTTTTACCTCATACTCCGCTCTTATTTTTATTGTACACGAAAGCTAGGATTTCGGCTACTGCTACATATAATTCGGCAGGAATTATTGCATCGAGTTTTACAAGTTTGTACAACGCCCTTGCTAGTGGTGGATTTTCAACGATTGGCACATCGTTATGTTTTGCAACTTCTCTTATTTTGAATGCCATAAAATCTACACCTTTGGCGACGACTTTTGGGGCGGGTGCTTCTGCCTTATCGTATTTTATTGCAACTGCATAGTGTGTTGGGTTTACTACGACAACGTCAGCTTTAGGAATTGCTGTCATCATTTTCTGTTGAACAAATTGCATTTGCGCAGCTTTTATTTTTGATTTAATCATCGGATCCCCTTCAGAATTTTTCCATTCATCTTTAACTTCTTGTTTGGTCATTTTGAGGGATTTGTTGTATTCGTAGTCCTGATATTTTTTGTCAATAAAACCGATAATAAGCATGGCTATGCAAATGTTGATTATCATTTGAGTTAAAACCGACCCAAGAACGGAAAAGCCAGGCGTTATGCCGGCGCCCATAAGTCCGAAAAGTTCATCTTTTCTTGACATGATTGCCGAAAATCCGCAATATGCAACGACTAACATTTTTGCAAATGATTTTGCTAATTCCATAAGGTTTTTTGGTTCAAAAGGGTTTAATGTTTTCTTTAAGCCCTTTAAAATTTGAGCGGGAGCGAGTTTATTGAGACTTGGTGCTAGTTTTTTTATTGCAAATAATGAGCCGACCTGCATTCTGAGTGTTATTGCAGTAATAGCGGCAAGCGCTAGCAAAAATGGTAACAAAATTGTTCCCGCACTTTTTGCAAACGGAACAAGTATTGCTATTATATCATCTGATGGAATTTCTTTTGGGTTAAGGTGTGAAAACGTATTATATAATAGGGTTGTTGAGTTTGAAATAATTTTAGAAGATAAAATGCACATTAAAACGCAGCCCGCACTGATTGTCATTGCGGAGTTTAGGTCTTGGCTCTTTGAGATGTTACCTCTTTCCCGTTCTTTTGCTCGTCGTCGGGGCGTGGCTTCTTCTGTTTTGTTATCATCAGCCATTTGGCTTTATCCTCCCATAAATAGTTTTAATATTCCTGCCATGTACTTTTCAATTGCATACGCGAGGTATGAAATTGTTGGAGCTATGAATATTATAATTAAAATTAAACCAAGTGAAATTTTGAGTGGCAGCGCGACCATAAATATGTTCATTTGTGGCATCATTTTTGCCATAAAACCCATAAGTACTTCGCTTACAAACAAAACGCAAAATAGTGGCAATATAATTTGAAACGAAATTACAAACATGTGTGAAAACAGTAATATAACTTGTTTAACTAGTTCTGGTGTAAAAATAAATTCTAGTCCTGGCGGAATAGATGAGAAACTTTTATAAATAGAAGTAAAAAGCCAAAAATGTGCGTTTAGTGAAATAAAAACTATTGTTGTGATGTATACATAAATTTGTCCAACGACAGGGGTTTGTTCGTTTGACGTTGGGTCTAGAACTTGACTCATCGTAATCCCCATTTGGAGTCCGAGTGTTTGCCCCGCGATTTGTACTGCCGAGAAAATAAATTTTGCAATAAATCCAATCAAAAAGCCTACGAAGAACTCTTTTATAAGAAATAAAGTCAGTTCAAGCATATTGTTCGGAACTAAAAGCAAGGAGGTTTTAAGCACAACGGGATACATTATAAATGCAACAGTTGCGCAAAGCCAGACTTTTGCTAGTGTAGGAATTGGGTATGTTGAAAAAAGCGGCGCAGAAGCAAGCATTCCAGCTAGCCTAGTGAAAACAATTATAAAAATGATTATATTGTTTGGAGATAAAAGAGTTAATAAATCCGCCGCCATTTCTTAAACCTCAATGCTCAATGTATTAGCGCCGGAATTTGTGCAAAAAATTCATTTGTTCTTTCTATAAAAACATTAACCATCCAGGGTAAAAGAATAATTAATGTCAATACGCAAGCAATAATTTTGGGTACGAACGTCAGCGTCGCTTCTTGAATTTGTGTAACGGTTTGAAAAATACTAATCACAAGCCCTACAGCAATTGCAACGAGCAACACTGGTGCCATCATTTGCAGCATCAGTATTAGGGTATTTTGAGTTAAAGATAAAATTACAGTTTGTTCCATTTTGTTATATTTCAATCCTTTTTCAGGTTATAAATCCTTCTATGAGTGATTTTGTAATTAAATACCAGCCATCAACCATTACAAAAAGTATGAGTTTAAAAGGTGTTGCGATAGTTGCAGGAGGCAAAAACAACATCCCCATTGAAACGAGAATACTTGCAACAACTACATCTATTACGAGAAATGGTAAAAATATTACAAACCCGATTTTAAATGCTGTTTTTAATTCACTTAAAACAAAGGCTGGAATTAATATGTAGTTTTCAACTTGGCTTGCGTTTTTCGGTTTTTCTATTTTTGCCATATTTATAAACAATCCGAGTTCTTTTTCGCCGGTTTGTTTTAGCATAAATGTTCTTAGTGGAATCATTGCTTTTTCAAGTGCAACTTCTTGTGTAATTTGGTTTTTCATATATGGCTGAATTGCGGTTTCATTTATTTTATTTATTGTAGGTGACATTACAAAGAACGTCAAAATTATTGCAAGACCGGCAATAACCTGATTGGGCGGCAATGTTGTTGTGCCTATAGCTTGCCGCGTGAGAGCCAAAACTATGACAATTCTAATAAATGCAGTTGTCATAATTATGATGCTTGGTGCTAGGGTTAAAATTGTTAAAAGCACCAGTATTTGCACACCTTGAGTAAATTCTTGAGGCGTATTTGCTGTTTGCATTCCTATGTTAATATTGGGGAATGCTATTGCACAAAAAGCAGGCATGCTTGTAATCATTATACAAAACACAGCCAAAATTAGTCCCGACAGTGCATTTTTAAATTTCATTTATATTTTCTTTCGATTATTTTAATACTCAACTTATTAATATGATATACATGCTTGAAACATGTTTCCACTTCTTAAACAAACTTAATATGTTTAGCAAAAAAAAATGTGTTTGGATTTAAAATAAATATGAAAATAAGCTCTCAAAATACATTAAACAAGTATAATCAACCAGCATTTACTGGGAAACGCCTTTTTCCGCTTAATTTGCTAAAGAAAACCGCCGCTGGAAAAGAAGTGCTTCCAGCGTATTTTACGCGCTTGACACAAAGCGACGTTCCATTGATAAGCGAAGTCCGTTCTACGTGGCATGAAGGGTGTTTTTCGGGGATTATTACTTATGATTTCTTGGCAAATGCGAGTATATCTAAAAAACCTAAAAATTGGCTGAGTAAGTTAGTTCAGCCTTCGCGCACAGTATTTTTTATGGTTGAAGCTCCTAAATTATCTGATAACGTTGAGAAGGTTAGAAGCTTGACGGAAGTGCAGTTTGGAGAAAAGATGTTTTATTTGAGTTACTTGCAATCAGCAAGTAGTTTGAAAAAAGAGCCAACTGTTTTTGGGGCTGGAATATCTATGATTTTTGGATTAAGTAAATTGGCAGAAAAATTAAAACTAAAGGGTTTGCGATTGAAATCAGCTACTGTAGAATTAGATGACTGGTATAAAAAAATGGGGTTTGAGGAGATTTCTGCAAAGTCAGAAGATTTGTTTATGCCGGCGCAAAAATTTAAAGCTTTTCAAAAACTGGTTATTGATAAGTATGGTGTAGCTAAATAATTTTTGAGTTCTTAATCAAACTTAATGATTATAGCAAAAAAATTAATATTTGGTCTTAATGTAAATATGAATACAGTTTCTCAAAACGTAATAAATAATTATAATTCTCCTTCATTTTTGGGGAGAAGACTTTGCAAAATTAATTTAAAGCGTAAAGTAAATGGAAAAACAAGCATTATTCCTGCATACTTTACTCGTTTGACAGCAGAAGATATTCCATTGATAACTAAAGTTGAGCAAAAATGGAAAAAGGACACTGCTTATGCTCATTTAATTGTTGCAGATTTTTTGGATTCAGTTAAACGTAAATTTAAGTTGCATGAATTTAATGGGAAATGCCTATTTTTTATGATAGAAACCTTAGAAAAAGGTAAAAAGGTTGATAATGTGCGCACGTTGGCAGAAGTATACGTAAAGAAAAAAGATTTTTATGTGGATTACTTGCAATCATTGAAACCATTAAAAGATATGCCCCAAAGTTCTAGGATTTCTGGTGGCGGAACAGCGATGTTATATGGCTTAAGCAAGTATGCTGAAAAATTAAAAGCGCCGCATATTAGATTAACTCCATCAAATATGCGGACGGAAATCTGGTATAAAAAATTAGGTTTTCAATCTATTCCTGATGAATACTTCGATATTTATATGCCTGCTGAAGGTTTTTGTGATTTCCAAAAGTATTATAGAGATAATTATTTTATGAAGGTTAAGCGATGCAAATAAATCAAAGTAATGCGTTATTTTATCAAAAAAAGTCAACCCATAAGCCGGCTTTTGGTGGAGTCCGATTATATAATATTAACATACAGCGATTTTTGTCTGAAAATAAAAGAAATACTTTGCCGGCATATTTTACAAAGCTGACTGAAGATGATATTCCTTTGATTGAGAAAATACATGGTTTGTGGTCTGGTACTAAGTATGGTAATGATATAATTAACGGATTCTTTAATTTTATTAATAATAAGAAAGAGCAAGCTATAAAAAAATTACAACATCAAGTTGAGCCTTTTGATGACCAACCGAAAGCCGCTTTTTATATGGTAGAAAGCGCGGTAACAAACGCTATAGATAAAATAAAAAATTTGGCTATGGTTTCTGCTAGCCCAAAGGGACTTTACATAAATTACATTCAATCCGTTGGAGAAGTAAGACCTGATGAAAAAGTTTTTGGCGCAGGGTCTGGAATGTTGTATGGAATTTGCAGGCAAGCGGAAGCTTTAAACAAAGAAGACATCACACTTCTGCCTAGCAAAACAGCAAATGACTGGTACAAAAAACTAGGGTTTGAAGGTGAATGTGGTATTTGTTGGCTTCCTTCGCGCAAATTTAAAGCTTTTCAAAAAAATATTGAGCAAAAATATAATTATTAATCGTTTAATAGTAAATCAATTTGATTATTTTTTATAGCATTGTCAATTAAGTTTTTGTTGTGTTCGTTTGTGCTGCTTATAATTTGAGCTATATTTTGCGGTAATTTTATATCTTTTGCGTATTTTGTTTTTATAAACGATTGGTTTAGCTCTAAAAAGTCTTTGTATGTTTTTGCAATTTTTGACCAATTTTCAGGAAATTTTTGTTCTTTTCCTAGGTAAAATTTACAGTCTTTTGGATATTTACTTAAGTAAGAAATAAATAAATTTACTTCTTTGTAAAAATCTTCTTCTTGAAGGGTTTGTGTGTTTAAGTCAACACCGAAAAATGGATTATTTTCAATTTCTGCTTCTGGATGCACTTCTTTAATGTATTTTGCCCACATAAGACAGCCCAAGTAAAAAGCAAGGGTATTTTTAGTAAGTGCGATTAATTGAGGCTGAAAACTTAGAAATCTGAAACGTCGTTGATTAGGAAGTTTTATATTTCGCATGACCGTTTCAACTGCGTTTAAATTTTCGCTAAAAGAATAAACCAGTGGGGCAAATCCGGGGTCGAATAATACTTTTTGTGTCATTTTGTTGTCCTTTCATTAATAATTGTAAAAAAATTATATAAATTCTAGCATATAAATTCTTTTACGTGCGTAAAATAATATGTAAAACCAAGGAGGTTTATGATAGTTGCAGCACTTAGCTACATATTTGACATATAGAGACCATATTAATGAAGTTTCACAGTTTCGTCGCGAAAGTCGCGTAAAGGAAGCTGTGCGCAAGGCTGCATTTAGAGATAAAGTTTTGACGCCGGAGGAGCTTAGCCTTGCTAAAAAAAGAGCCGATGTCTTAAAACGCACAATAGATACGCTGGATGAATATTCGCAAACAAAAACTGAGGATGTGGAATCGGTTACCCAAACTGCGCTTGGCGAGATTACGGCGATACTTACTACTGCTGGCGTTGGGTTGGGTAAGGCTTTTCAGTCAACAAAAACAGGGAAACGCTGGACAAAAGGGCTTGAAACAAAGCTAGGGTCTCTTAAGGCAGCTGCGCCGCATTTGATTCCTGGAATTTCGGGATTGTTGTTTGCTATAACTTCCAGCTTGCCTGTATTGATGGGGCTTGTTACGATTGAAATCCAAACGCCAAGGATTGCAAGATTTGAGGCGCTTAAAGGGGAAAAGTTTAACACTAAAGATTTTGCGATATTAACTGATGAGCAAATTGCCCAGGCAAAAAAAGAAGCGCAGGCGATTGATGTTCCAGTTCCAAAAACAACGGATAAAAGCGTATTATCTAGTTTGAATATTGTTGAACAAGTTAAATCGTATATGGATATTGTTGCCAAAAGAGCGGTTTATAGAAAAGATAAGGAACGATTTGAAACTGCAAGCGAAAATAAAATAACGGCGGCAAAAAATGAGGTTTTTACCGCAGAAGAATATGCTAAAGCTGATGAAACACGAGAAATAACGAAACGTCTAGTTAATAAGATAGATTTGGAAGCGCAGGATTACATAGAGCGTGTTTTCAAAATTCTTGATGTAACGTCTATGTGTCTTTTCGGTTTTGGAGTTGTTGGGTATTGGGCGTTGGAAAAAGCAATGAGCATGCTTAAGATTACTAACGGTAAATTTAAGAGTGCATTTTCTGCAATTGCCTCAATTGCGGGCGTAGTAATGCTTAATAGTAAAATAGCGGAGTTTAGAAATAGCGCAATTCGGATTTCGCGCCACAAACAAATGAAAGACCTGCTTTCTGATCCGACAAACTTTTTAAAAACTCCAAAGAAAAATATCGACGAAAAAAATATTAAGGTGGATTCCCCAGAAGAATTGGGCTTGTTTGGATTTTTAAAGCAGTTTTTGCAGGATAGAAAAGATTATGAACTTTATGTGAAAACACAAATGGTAGAAGATAGGAAATTTAATCTTGCAGTAAGGAACTTAAAACTTTCCCCAGAGCAGCTTAATGAAGCTCGTTTAAATCATTTAAATCTGTTTAAGACTGTTAACGTCGTTGATAATAATAAGAAAAAATTTGAAGAAGCTTTTGAAATTTTTGCAACCATGCTTTCTACGCCGATGGGATTGATTGCGGCGACTATGGGTAGTGCTTTTGGCTGGGCGTTGCACCATATCAAAAAGGCTCCAAAATTCCATATGCCGATTTATTCGATTATAGGAACAGTGGTGGGGCTGGTTCCAGCAATTGCAATTGAATTGTATACAACAATTCAAAGTCGTAAAGCCGCGAGAGTAGCATATATGCTTGCGCAAAATGAACTCGACGATAAGCGGCGTTTTCTTAATTACTCAAAAGTTCAGACTGATGAAAATCCTTTGTTGAGAATGTCTTTTAAACAGAAAAATAAAACTTTTTCTAATTTTAAATGATTTGTAACCGTCTTGCAAAATTTTCAAAATAATGGTTTAATACTCAAAAGGTACTTATAATTTTAAACAATTTTGAGGAATATTACGATGCGTGCATACAAAGCTAAATGGATAATTACTTCTGAAGGTGAACCACTTGAAAATCATTACATGATTGTAGATGAGGGAAAGGTCGTTGATATTTTGCCGTATGAAAAAGTGAATTTTGATGAACTTGTTAAGGTTAAAGACTTTGGTAATGTTGTCATTACACCCGGGTTTGTAAACCTTTTTGCCCAATTGCAGTATACAGATATAAATAAGTACCGGTCTAAAACGCTTAAATCTGCATTAAAAAGGCTATTTAAAAATATAATAAGAAAATATATTTTTGCAGGCATTCCCCAAAATAGTTATGTTCGCGGTCTGGCAAGAATGTACAAAGAGTATTTCTGCTGGGAAAGAACAGAAAAGATTAAATCTTTTAAGCATGGATTGGAGAAAGCTATGCTTTCTGGGACAACTTGTATTGCACAAGTTTCGAAGGAGTATAAGTACTTCCGGATTTTAAATGATGCACCAATCAAAACATATCTTTTCTTTGAACTTTACGCTGATTCCAGCGATACCGGTAAGCGTGAGTTTAAGCAAATTAGTAACAAGATTGAGTATTTTATCAAAAATAAATCCGACCACATATTTATTGGGGTTGCGCCATCGTCATTGTCAATGGTGCATAAGCGTTTGTGGAAAATTATTTCAAAGTATGCTCGTAAAAATAACTTACTTATGTTGATTCGCATTGCAGAATCTCAAGAAGAAATGGATTGGTTAAAACATGGATTCTCAGATATAGATATGCTTCACATGTATTTGGGAATGAAAAAACTTACACCTTATAAACGCAATATTTCACCGGTGGAATATCTTAGTGATTTGAATGTCTTGTCAAAAAAAGTACTCGTTGCAAATGCTAATTATTTATCTAAAGCGGAATTTCAGCACTTGGCAGATACTTCTGTTAAGTTTGTTTACTCGCCGCGATATGATGATATAAATCACGGTCGTAAACAAGATTTCAAAGATGTTGTAGACTTGTTTGGGGCTGATTTTGGCTTTGGCACGGAAAGTTATTTCAATATAGGTGAGGATTACAGCCTTATAAATGAAGCTAATTATGCAAACCAAAATGGTGTTCTTGATGCATTGGAACTAATTAAACATCTTACAATATACCCCGCAAAAATTTTGAGACTGGATTCAATAATTGGTTCTCTCTCAAAAGGCAAGCACGCTGATTTTAACGTATTTAACCTTGAAGAAGGCGAAGATTACTCCGCAGTGTTGAAAAAAGAAAATCCAGATATGGTCTATGTACAAGGACATAGGATTGTTCAGGGCAAACAGCTTCGTAGCTCTTTAGGACAAGAGTAATGACGTTATAATTTCAGTAATTCGCGTTCTATGTTAAAAACAGCTTCTGGCATGTTGTTTTGTTTATAAATAGTTTGCGCCTTCTTTAATAAGGTTTTTGCTTTGCTAGTATTTCCTAGTTGTGCCATTAATTCTGATGATTTTTCGTAATTGGCGGCTAAAGAAAGAGTATCTTGATTTTTGTTGTAGTAATAGCTGGACTGTTTGTAATAGTCCAGCGCGGTTTTTGGCTCGTTAAGCCTGCTCATTTTGCTAGCAGAGAGTTTGTAAACTTTTGCCGATAATGTGTCGTTTTCTGTTGCTTCTGCAATTTGTTGCGCGCTTTGGTAATAGTCGTTAGCATTTTGTGTGTTGTATTTTTCCGCATACATGTTCGCAATTCCCATAAGCGAAAACGTTTGTGTCGTAAGGTTTTCGCTTTCTCCCGCAAATGCAATTGAGGCAAAGTAGTGTTCCATTGCTGGGTGAAATTGTACCGCGTCGTCGTAAATTTTTGCCATTGCGTAGTAGGCTTTTGTTTTTATTTTTGGGTCTTCAGTATTTGTCGCAGCTTTGTTGTACAGAGTTAGTGCTTGCGCTAAAAGGTCGTATCCGTCGTATATCTTTGCAACTTCTAGAAATATTAAGGGTTTTGCTGAAATATCTTCGTTTTCATCTGCTAGCTTTAAGGCGTTTTCGTAGGCAGAAAGAGCATTTTGCGTGTCATTTATGGCGCTATATTTTTTCCCTTGTATAAAGGCTTTCTTAACCTCTTTGTTTTCGGGTAAAGCTGGAAATTGTACGATATTGGTATCTGCAACCGCAGTTTCTTCTTGAATAGTTGTTTCTACTACTGTTTGTGGTTCGTTTTTTTGCGGTAGTTGTACTTGAAAATCGGGATTTATAGCAGTTGGGTCGGATTTAAAATCAATTTTTTGTAGAAATAATGCGTCAATCCACTTTTCTACAACATCTGACGGCTTTTTCAGCGTGGCAGTAATATAGTTGTCTAGCACTTGAGATGCTGTTTTGAGATTTGTTTGAATTATTTTGCCGTTTGGCGTTTCCTTTAGTGATTCTCCTTCAATTAGTCCGAGGTAGGTCTCAACTTCGGCTTTAATGTTGTCAGGTGCACCGATTGCAGCTGTTGTGTTTTTAAAATCTGTTACAATTTGTGCAACATTTACGGTCGAACGCGAGTAATCGATTGCCGTTGGCTGCCCATTTGGATATTGTTGCCGTGGAAATCGTTCTACGCTCTGACGCTTGGTTTGTTCGCTTTGAGCCTGTTCCTGCGCTTCTTGTGTTTGCGCTTTTGAGCCAGAGGAGCCTTCTTCGTCCTCCTTGCGTTTAACAAACCCCCTATTTATCATGTACGGTTTTACGTTAACCGGATAAAGTGAATTGTACATAACCTGACACTAACTGATATACTAATATTATTTTAACGCCAATTTCACTGCAAATAAAGGTTTTTTGATAAAAATCATTTAAGCAGATGATAAATTCGCATTATAAATTTAATGAAAATTTTTAAGACGTCAAAGCTATTAATAAAAAAACATGTTACAAAATGTAAAGTATATACCCATTAAATAACAATTATTTAATGGGTATTGTTTTTATATAAATATAGAGAAATTAAATTTTAGAAGAATTTAAGAGAGCAAATTACAAAACCTATTACCTACCTATTTATTAACCGTTTATTAGAGGAGACTACATTATGACAATGGCTGCTGCACAAGCGAGAATGCTTACTTTGACATTGTACAAGAGTGATCTTGAGTACAGATTGATGAGTATTTCAAACCAAAAACAAGCGTTAGCACTACAATCATCTGCGTATGCTGCTGCGTACGCTGAAGCTGGCGGATCAGGAAGCTTGGAAGATGATCCGTATATGTTGGCTATTCAATATCAAGACCAAGCTCTTGAGGCAGAACAAAAGACAATAGAAACACAACAAAAGGCTGCTGCTGCTGACTTGGAATCTGTAGAAAAGCTTGTTGATAACAACATCAAAAAAGACTTTAAACTTAACATTGGTACATAGAAATTAATAAAATATCCTATTCATAAGTAAATTGTAAGTTGCATATTTGCTGTAATTTTAGTAATATTGCAGTATGAATAATATTTTGAAAACCTTTGAAGTATTTTGGTCACTACCGATGAGCCTTATTCGCAGAGGACTTATTCAGATTCTTCATGTTGAAACTGAGGACAAGAATGTTGAGAAATCGCTCAATGTCTCGGTAGACGAAAAGGGTACAAATATTAACGTCGTCAATAATTACAAGATGTATACGCTACTTAGTAGCGTAATGTACAAAAAGCAAATGTATGAAAAAAATAACACCGGCAAAATTTATAATTAGTGCGCCACGACTATCTTTGTGTCCAGATTTTGGCAGTATTCCAGAATTTGCGCTGTTGGGGCGTTCAAATGTCGGAAAGTCTTCTTTTATAAACAGGTTGGCAAATAACGGTAAATTAGCAAAAACCAGTAATAAGCCCGGGAAAACGCGATTGATAAACTTTTTTGACTTTAATGGTCAGTTTGTTATAGCCGATATGCCCGGGTATGGTTTTGCAAATGTAAAAAAAGAGATGAAAGACCAGTGGGAAAAGGATTTAGCCTTTTATCTCGAAAATCGAGACTCGCTTACTTCTTGTATCCAATTTATTGATGCGCGACATCCGGTGCAAGCAAATGATTATCAAATGCGTGAGTGGTTGGCTTTTAAAAATCTTCCGGTTATAACGATTGCAACAAAAGTGGATTGCCTTACTAGAAGCAAAATAGCTCCAACTATTGCTGCTCTAAAAAAAGAATTGGATTGCGAGGTGCTGCCGTTTTCGGCGAAAGATAGTTATTATACAGAAAATGTTGTAAAGTTTCTGTTATCTTGAAAATTTTTTCCCAATAATTATAAAAAATATTGCAAATTTGTCTGACTTGTTTGATAAATCCAAGGGCAATATTCGGACCTATGAGCTGGCGGGTAGATTAGTTTATTTGTTTTCGGCTAAAAGCTCTTTTATTTTTTCTATTAAAAGATTTTTGTCTGTGTACATTGTATCATATTGTATTAAAATGTGAGCAAGCATGTGGCAATTGGGGCAAAGTGTAATCAAGTTTGATGTGTCGGTTTTTTCGTCGTCACTTTCTATAAGTGGGTTTATTATGTGTGGCTCAACAATTAATTTGCCGAAATGGAAACCGCAGGCTTGACAGGTATAATTGTCTCGTAATTTTGCGATATCGGTTGTCAATCGGTTGATTTTTTCTGTAAGAATTTTTCGCTCTAAAATTTCTCCCGCTCTGGCTTCTGGCAGTGAAATAAGTCCTGATTTTGTCCTTTTTTGAAGCTTAAACGAATATGTGTAAAAATGAGTATTTGAGGCTAAATTGTCAAAATATTCATTTAGCGGAAATTCTTTTGTTGATGATTTTAGCGTTACAGTATTTGTTGTGTAATTAAAAGAAATTGTATCAATACATTTGTTTGCAATAAATTCTCTAAGATATCGTTTCCCAGACTGGTTTGTTTGCAAAAAGGACTGTACATATTCATATAATTCTTCTATTGTTGCGGAATTATTTAGAATGAGGTATTCGTTTATAAGTGCGCGATACGTGCAGGTTTTTCTTTTTTTTAGTCCCCAAATGCCGCCGTTTCTCGCCTTGTTGTTGAGACAGCAGAAGATATCAGCGGCGCCTCTGTACTCGTCAGAAGTTGAGCAATATTGGTTTAAGCATTGGCGAATGCTTTGCCTATCACAGTATGGCTCAAGCTCATCGTATAATGTTGAAAGATAACATTTGCCACCGTGTTCTTTCATTTTGTAGGTAATTTTACTTAATATTGCCATTCTATTCCCCTTTCAAGACGATTTATATTATATCAAATAAAAATATGGAATGGGTTAATTTAATTTAAATGTAAAGATTTTTTTCTTTGACGAAAGATTAATATTTTAAGAGATTAATCTGAGAGAATATCCTAAGCGCTCCAGCGTTAAATATTACCACAAATGTAAAACCACGACTAAATTCTAATAAAGCAGGTGTTCAAAGTCGTTGCTGGTTTTAGTTTCCTGAGAGGAGGATGTTTCATAGTTTGGAACTTGCGGTGTGTTTTTTATTGAGTCGAGTATCACTGCCTCAAATGCTTTTTCCCACGACTTACCATAATTTTTTAATGAATAATATTTCCCTTCGGTTGCGTCTGTTAAACATTTAAATTTGTTGGTGTTGTTGTTAAACATAAGTACATCAATAATAATATCGGAGCGTGACATTGTTAGCTTTCGTATGAATGCGCACGGGTCTCCGCCACAGGATTCATCCCCATCGGTTAGTAATATAATTTTTTCTTTGATGAGGCTGGGAATTTCGCTAAATCTTGAGTAGCTGAAAGGTATAATCCATAAACTAAAGGGGTTCCCCCTCCAGGAGGGTATTTATCCATTGCTTGCGAAAATGTGTTTTGGTCATATAATTTATTGACTGGTAATACTTGCAAAGACCCTCCACAACCGCTAGGCTTGCCGAGGCAACCAGTATAAATGCCATGAAACTGTTTTGTATTGTTGTTAAGAGTATTATAAACAGAATAGAAACTATAATCGTCTAATTGATATATATTTTCGCCGCCTTGTCCGAATACTCTCAATCCAACCTTGGTTCCTTTGGGAATGTGGGGATATAATCGATGAACGGTTTTTTTTGTTTTTTCGACTATCCCAGCCATGCTGCCGGAATAATCTATAACAAATTCAATGATGCCACCGTACTCAATACCGCTTTGCGTTTGTTCGTTTGTATATTCGTTTGGATTATAAACATTGTAATCATTTGTCTGCGCATAAACAGCCGTACAAACTAATACCGATGTTAATAGAAAACTTAAAGCTCTTTTCATAATAATAAATTAAAACATATATGTGAATGTATGTCTATATTGGGTTATTCAATGAGTTTTGATAATTTATTTTTAAAATGCTATTTTAAAGACAAATATTACAAAATGTTAACAAGTTTTATATAATAAATTTTCCTGATATTATTACATTTGAGGCAAGTTTTAATAAATTGTTTTAAAAATAATATATAATTATTGAGATTTGCTAGCAAAAAAATTTCATTACGTGTTTTAAAACATGTGGCACGAATGGTATAAAAATCGGAGATATAAATATGTCAACAGAATTTAATAGTAATTTGAATCTTGGAACAGTTACAAATCAAAAAGCTGTAAAACATCCAGAAGAAGTTAAAGAGCCAATGGCTGCGCCGGTGGAAGAAATTGTAGCACCTAAAATTGACTCGGTTCCGGTAGGACAAAGCGCGATTGTGGGCAAATCTCAAGTTGGGAAAGTTGATAACATCCAAAATGATATAAAAGTTTTGGGGCAAAATCCTCAATTAGTTGCACTTTCGGACAAATTTTTTGATAAAGCGTATGCGCAGCTTAGTGCAAAAAATGAGCCTGATGCGTACGAAAAAGCTTGTCTGATGACTGCTGAATTTGTCAATGAGTGTGGTAAAAAATAAAAATAAAAGTCTTGCGCGTTATTTTTTTCGCGTGATAAAATTATTTTATGAACACTAGTTTTGTCCTACCCATGATACTTACGTTGCTCGCTGGAATGTCCACAGTTCTCGGCGGGTTTATGACATTTTTTGTTAAGCGTGATAATATGAAAGCTCTTTCAATCGGGCTTGGGTTTTCTGCCGGAGTTATGGTTTATGTTAGTCTTACAGAGATTTTTCATTCCTCTGAAATTATGTTGGCGTCTACCTTTGGCTCAAATATTGCAAACGCAATTACTTTCGTATCGTTTTTTGCGGGTATCTTTATCGCTATAATGATAGACTACTTTATTCCAGACCACATTGAAAGTGATTTTCTTGATGATTGCGAGCACTGTAATCATAAACATAGAATTAAACGTGTTGGGTTAATTACCGCGGTTGCAATCGCGGTTCATAATTTTCCAGAAGGGCTTGCGACTTTTTTGGTTTCGACAGAGGATTTGAGCCTGGGAATTCCGGTTGCAATAGCAATTGCTATTCACAATATCCCAGAAGGCATAGCGGTTGCGCTCCCGATTTACCATGCCAGCGGTAAAAAACGGCAAGCAATCTGGTATTCTTTCTTGTCAGGAATTTCTGAACCAATTGGTGGGTTGCTTGGCATGCTTTTCTTAAAAACTTTTATGCCTGAATGGTTTGTCGGGGCAATGTTTGCGGCAGTTGCGGGTATTATGGTTTATATTTCGTTTGATACTTTGCTCCCAATGGCTAGAGAATACGGCGAAAACCACCATGTTATTACTGGAATAATAGCTGGGATGTTTGTTATAGGGCTGAGCCTTTTGCTGTTGTAAAAAATTGTTTAGTAGCTGAAATAGCGGTCAAAGTCAACATCATCAAAACTGCATAAATGCCTATAAACAGGGTCGTCTTCGTGCATGCGTTGGAACTTGTATTCGTCAAATGTCCAGTATTTGGGGTTTATTCCGCGGGAGCGCGCGATTTCCGCGTCAGCGAGAATTTTTAGTTTTTTCTTAACCGTATCAAGAGGCAACTCAACAAGTTTGGCGAGTTCAACAGCTGTGATTCCGTCATTGTTTGCGTATTTTTCGGGTGTGAGGAACATAAGTTCCATCCCTACTTTTTTTAGTTCTTTGTCTTCTTCTGAAGGCTCCCAATCGAGCATTGAACTTTGGTCTCCTTAATTATTATTTTAAACTAAATATTTAAAAACTCATCAGGTTTTAAGTGGATTTTTTAAACTTGATGAAAAAAAAGTTCTTTTGTACTAAAATATTGACGAGGAAATCTTTGTGTTGCAAAGAGTCAGAGGTTATCACTGTGAAACATTCAAAATATTCTGTAATAATTGTAGGCAGCGGAATTGCCGGTTTGTATGCGGCGTTAAAGCTGTCGGAGCAAATGAAATTGCCAGATGGGCTGCTGGTGCTAACAAAAGCCAGCTTGTCGGATTGTAATTCTAGCCATGCACAAGGTGGAATTGTTGGTGTTTTGCCAGAAAATTCTGCGGATTCCGTAAAAATCCACGTGCAAGATACGCTTAAAGCGGGCGCTGGGTTGTCTGATGAAAAGGTTGTAACTTTTATCTCGGAAAACTCTAATGCTGTAATTAAAGATTTGCTGGAATACGGTGTTGAATTTGACCGAAATGAAAAAAATGAGCTTAATTTTACGTTAGAAGGCGCGCATAGTGTGAAACGTATTCTTCATGCGGGGGGCGATTCAACTGGCGCAAATATAGAAAAAGCTTTGCTTAAAAAAGTTAAGGAAAATCCTGATATTACAGTTTATGAACAAGCTTTGGCAGTGGAGCTGATAAAGGATGAAAGCAATAAAGTTAAAGGACTTATTTGTTATAAATCAGCCCTTGATGAATATGAAGCGGTTTATTCTGCGGCGACGGTTTTGGCAACAGGTGGATTGGGTCGAGTGTATAAATATACAACAAACCCAGAAGTCGCAACAGGTGATGGCATGGCGCTTGCCTATAGAGCCGGTGCGATTATCTCGGATATGGAATTTGTTCAGTTTCATCCTACTGCGCTTAGTGTTTCAGGAGATGAAAGCCGATTTCTTATTTCAGAAGCAGTGCGCGGCGAAGGCGCAAAGCTTGTAAACTCTAAAGGCGAGCCATTTATGCAAAAATACCACGAACTTAAAGACTTGGCGCCTCGTGATATTGTTACGCGTTCAATTTTTGCAGAGTTAAAGTGTTCTGGGGAAAAAACTGCTTACCTTGATGCAACGGTTATTGGTAAGGAAAAAATTCTTAAGCGGTTCCCTAATATTTACAAACTATGTTTGTCTAAGGGCATTGATATTACAAAAGAGTTGATACCGGTTTCGCCAGCTTGCCATTACCTTATGGGTGGAATTAAAACAAGCATTACAAACGCAAAAACTTCACTTGATGGGCTTTATGCGATTGGTGAGGTTGCGTGTACTGGGCTTCATGGTGCAAATAGACTTGCTAGTAATTCGTTGCTTGAGTGCGTGGTTTCTGCGTACGAATTGGCGGATTATTTGAGTTTTGCAAATCTTGAAGTTACGGATATGATTGATGATAGTAGTTTGGCGACAATTCGCAAGTATGAGCAAAGCGAAGAATATTATGAAATCAATGTGCCTCAAATAAAAGCTGAGCTTCAGCAAACAATGTGGGACTTGGTTGGCGTAGAACGTTGTGAAACTGATATGCGAAAAGCTTACGATAAAATAGTTGAGTTGCAAAAAGAGTTTAAATATAATGATAAATGTTCTACTTTTGATGAATATGAATTAAGGAATTTATTGTGCGTGGCAAAAATTATTACAATGCTTGCACTAGAACGCAAAGAATCTCGTGGTGGACATTATAGAACGGATTATCCAAAACCGCTAGAAACTGCGCAGCACAGTACATTGGAATTAAATAAGGAAGAAAAAATATATGACAAAATTTTTATTGCATGATTTTATGATAGAAGAACACGTTAAGGCTGCACTCAAAGAAGATATAGGTTTTGGCGATATTTCAACAGATTATTTAGCTGGTGATGATGATTATATTGAGGCGGAGTTAAATACGCGTCAAGACGGTATTCTTTGCGGGTTGGATGTTTTGAGAACAGTGTTTAGAGTTTTAGATTCAAACATAGAAATTAAAACGTATTTTAATGATGGTGATGCAATTAAAAAAGGCGATAAAATTGCAGATATAAAAGGGAAAGCGCGTTATGTGCTGATTGGTGAAAGGACGGCGCTAAATTACATTCAGCGTATGAGCGGAATTGCAACCGAAACAAACAAATATCAAAAAGCAATTGTACCGTATTCTGCCAAAATCGTTGATACTCGCAAGACGACGCCTAATTTTAGAATGTTTGAGAAATATTCTGTTAAAGTTGGTGGAGGAGCATTGCATCGCTTTAATTTGTGTGATTGTGTTATGTTGAAAGATAATCACATAAAGCTTGCTGGTTCAATAGAAACTGCGGTGGCAAAAGTTCGCGAAAATGTATCTCATGCGCATAAAATCGAGGTCGAGTGTGATACATTTGAGCAAGTAAAAGACTGCGTAAGTGCTGGCGTTGATATAATTATGCTTGATAATATGACGCCTGAGCAAATGAAAAAATGCGTTGAATACATTGCGGGGCGTGCAATTGTTGAGGCAAGTGGAAATGTTAATCTTTCAACGGTAAATGAAATTGCATCGGTTGGTGTTGATATAATTTCTTCAAGCGCAATTGTTGCCAAAGCAGGAACGCTAGACATAGGGCTTGACATGTAATTTCACTCGGCATTTTCGTCCATTTGCTTAAATGGATTGTTTTTTCCTGGTGCGGGAGCATTGTGTCTTGTTTTTACAAAGTTTTTCGTTTTCTCGATAAGTTTATTTATAAGCTTTTCGCTTTTTTCTTCTGGGATAGTTTCATTTTGCTCTGATAAAAATGTATCTGCTTCATCAATTTCTGGAAATACGTTTATTTGTTTTTCTTTTTCTTTTTTCTTTTTACCTCTTTGGTAATAGCCAGTATTACCGCCGCCACCATTATTTTTCATTGACTGCGATTCTTGTATCATTGGTCTAAATTCTGGTCCATTAAAACTAAAAGACATATTATTTCCTTGCAGTTAAACATTCTACTACTATTATAGCACATATCTTTATATTTTTTAATACATCATTTTGTTGAATATTTTAAATAAAACTGTAACAAATTTCTCAAAAGTTTTACATTGTATTTACATCATTATTTTTTTGTAAGACACTGTAATAACAGTCAGGAACGTTATTATAGAGAATGGGATTTGTCACAAAATGGGAAAAGCAAAACGAAGAATTTTTAATAAGTGTAAGTATTTATATCAAATGTCGTTGCGTCGCGAGGATGCAATATTTGGTGTTGTCAGAAATTTAAAATATAACAACTTTGATGCAAAAACTCGTGACATGATTACCATGTTTGGATTGTCAGCAGAGGAGTTGTCTGAAGCCGGAGCAAGTTATGAAGAACTTAAGGCTCTGCGTGGCGTACTCGATTAATCGGAGAGTTCGTTGAAAATACATCGTTTTTTAATTTTTATAGCAGCTTTAGGTGCAATGGCGATTGTTGCCAGCGCTGGTGAAAGTGAGCCTTATCTGGTGAGCGGTAACAAATTTTACCAAGATTACATTAATACTGGTAATAAAGAGTTGCTGGACGCCGCATATTTAAATTATTACAAGGCTGCAAAACTGGAACCGTCAGCTTCAAGCTATCTTGGGATGGGAATGGTTTTTATTGAAAAGAAAATGAATTCGCAAGCCAAAAAATATTTGTATAAAGCGTATTGTCTTGATGAAAATGATCCCGTTTCCAGTTATTATCTCGGGAAGTTTTCATACGAAAACGAGGATTTTATAAAGGCATTAAAATTTTATAAAAAAGCTTATGAGAATGGCTTTTCAGAAGATTATGAAACTAATTTAAAGCTTGCTTCTATTTATGAAAAATTGGGCGATACGAATAATGCTAAGATTCATTATCAATTGGCATTGAAACTTAATCCGGCGTCTGAGGCGGCGCAAGCCGGGTTGAACGCAATTGGCAAGCTTGATGCTGACATAATAAAGTATTTTCTCAAAAATCAATAGGTGTTTGTGTTTACAAGCTTTACGCTGTATAGGTTGTAGTTGTTTGATTTTCCCTTAACCAAGAATTGATAATTGCCAAGTTCAGAAAACCTCATTTTTGTTTTTGATATAAGTTCATAACAGGTCTTAAAAAGTGAGGTTGTAAGAATGCCGTCTTTAAAATTAAGCTGGATAACCTTTTTAAGAAAATCAAGTTTTTCATTTATATCTGTTTTATTTGATATCGCATCAAAAGACAAGTCATGTGCAATTGATATATCCATATCGCTGTATTTTTTTGACAATTCTAAAAGTGAATCAGTGATAATTTTTATGCATTCATGCGTTTTTTCAATATTTCCAAGAACATAAAAACCGTTGTTTTCATACATTGATTTATGTAAAATATAATTCCCTTTAATTTGATTAAATAGTTCTATAATGAGGTTACGCTGGAGTGATTCTAGTTCAGTTTCGTCAACGTTACTTTCAACAAGATAACTTTTTATTTGATTTATAGTAATATTAACCAAAATTATGAATCTGTTATATTTACGCAGTTCTGCAATGTATTCCTGTTCAACCTGTATTTGTGCTCGAATATCATCTTTTCTTTTTTCTTCACGCACTCTAATGTCAAAAAGTTCTTCTTTTGCTACAACAATATTGTTGGCAACGCCTGCAAGTATTGCTATTGCAATAAAAACAAGACTGGTTATTATATCAGTGAAGTCAACCTTTGTAGTCGAAACATAGAAAATATTTACAATTGAAAATACAGGCTCAAACAACCAGCTTACTGATTTTGCAATCGGAAATTGCGCTAGGTCCAAAAACCAATACAAGACGCAAGAAAAAGCGTAAATGAATGATACAACTTGTACTAAGCCCAAAATATTTTTTAAGGTTTGAAATATTTTTTTAACAGTTTGTTGTGCTTGTTTTTTCATTATTCTAAAACCACATTATCTATTAATCTTGTTGTGCCTATTCTAGCGCAGATAGCAACTAGTGTCCTACCTTTTATTATATCAGTTTTTTCAAAACTGTCATAGTCTATAAAGTCGAGGTATTCCAATTCTGCGTTTTTATCTAAAACCGACATACCAGTGTCAAATAATGCTTTTGCTTCTTTTATTCCCTGTTTATAGTATTTTTCTATTGTAAATAAGGCTTTAGAAAGAGTTAATGCTTGTTCTTTTTCTGTTGCACTCAGATATTGATTTCTTGAGCTTATAGCCAATCCGTTACCTTCGCGTACAATTGGGCAAGGTACAATTTTTACGTTGAAATTAAGGTCTTTTACCATTTTTTGTATTATGTAAAGTTGCTGGGCGTCTTTTTGTCCAAAAAAGGCAAAATCCGGTTGTACAATATTAAAAAGCTTTGTTACTACCGATGCAACGCCGTCAAAATGCCCTGTTCTTGTTTTGCCGCACAGTTTATTTACTAAATCGTAAGGCGGGCAAACTAGCGTTAGCAAGTCTTTGTTGTATTCATTGCCGTACATTTCTTCTGCGGATGGCGCAAATACAATTGTAGCGCCAGCGGTTTCTGCAACTTTAATATCATTTTCAAGCGTCCGTGGATATTTTGAGAAATCTTCGTTTATTCCAAATTGAGTAGGATTGACAAACACGCTAACAACCGTCAGGTCGCAGTTTTGAGCGGATGCTTTTATAAGGCTGGCGTGCCCATTATGCAGCGCTCCCATTGTAGGAACAAGCCCCACTTTAGCCGTTGGGTTTGTATTTTTAAAATCTTTTATAAGTTTGCGTAAATCATTTATTTTGTGAACTGTTGTAATCATTGAGTTTTCCTTTTTCCGTTTCGTCTAGGTTGAAAGTTTCGCTATCACTTGGGAAAGAGCCAGTTTCCACGTCTTCTACATATTTTTTAACGGCATCTAATGTTAGAGAATGAACGTTTGCGTATTTTCTTGCAAATTTTGGTGTAAAGGTGGAATATTTGCCTAGAATATCATCAAGAACAAGAACTTGCCCAGATGTCTTTGCCCCAGCGCCAATGCCGATTGTTGGGATGGATATATTTTTTGTAATAAATTCTGCGGCTTCGTCCGGAACCATTTCCAATACAAGCATAAAAGCTCCTGCGGCTTCAAGTTTTTTTGCTTGAGAAAGTATAGACAGCGTTTTGTCTATATTTTTACCTTGAATTTTGTATCCCCCGAGTGCGTGCATAAATTGAGGGGTAAAGCCCAAATGCGCAACTACGGGGATTCCTACGTTTGTGAGGTGTTTTACAACTGTGATAATATATTCGTTTCCGCCTTCAATTTTTACAGCTTTTGCTCCAGCTTTTATGAGTGTTCCAGCATTTTTTGTGGCAGCCTCAACGCTAGTGTGGTAACTCATAAATGGCATGTCTGCAATTACAAAAGCTCTTTTAGTGCCTTTGGCAACGGCTTTTGTGAAAATTTCCATTTCGTTTGTGCTTATTTGATGTGTAGTATCATAGCCCAGCGCAACCATTGCCAGCGAATCTCCGATAAGAATGCTATCAACGCCAGCCTCATCAAGCATTTGCGCGGTTGAATAATCATAACAGGTAAGCATTGTAATTTTTTTACCAGAATTATAGAAATTTCTCAGCGTTTCAGTGGTAACAACTTTTGCCATAAAAATTATCCTTAGTTTTTATCAGCTTTGTGCTTTTCGTCCTTTGTCGTTTTTTTGTACCAGTAATAAATTGCGCGAGAAAGTCGGTTTGAGCTGTGTCTTACAAAGCCTTCTTTGCTGTCTTCTATTAGTTTTCGAGAAACTATATTTACACCAAGTGCTTTAATTTTATTTTCATCAATTTTTACCGGGAACGAGTTTGCTGCAAGGTATTTTTCAGCTAATTTTTCAGGCAAAGAGTCGTTAACAAGGATTGCTTCTACAATTTTGTTTGAGCCTGCGTGTTCCATAATTGCCTTCAAGTGCTCAGATGCCGTGTAATTATCAGTTTCGCCAGGTTGAGTCATTATGTTGCATACATATAATTTTTTAGCTTTTGATTGCGCTACTTCTTTTGCTATTTCTTTAATCAAAAGGTTTGGAATAACGCTTGTATAAAGGCTTCCAGGTCCTAATATAATCAAGTCTGCGTCTTTTATTGCCGAAATAGCTTCGTTAAGTGGTTTGCAGTTTTCAGGGATGGTAAACAGTCTCTTAACTTTTCCCGGCGTTTCAGGAATATTTGATTCTCCATTTACAATTGTTCCATCTTCGAGTTCAGCCGCAAGTCGCATATCATCAAGCGTTGATGGCAAGACTTGTCCGCGGATAGAGAGAACTTTTGAGGATTCTTTAACAGCGTTAACCATATTGCCCGTTAACGCGCATAAAGCGGTAAGAAAAAGGTTGCCAAAACTGTGTCCTTCAAGTCCTTCACCTGTTTTAAAGCGATATTGAAAAAGTTTTGTTACCAAATCTGCGTCGTCAGCAAGCGCTGCTATGCAGTTGCGGATGTCGCCTGGGGGTAAAACGCCCATTTCTTCGCGCAATCTGCCGGAGGAACCGCCGTCATCACCAACGGTCACAATAGCTGTAATGTTGTTTGTAATGTGTTTTATCCCTCTCAGCAAGGTGGAAAGCCCTGTTCCGCCGCCGATTGCAACTATTTTGGGTCCATAATTTAATTTTCTTCTTCTGTAAAGGCTGTCTATAAGCGCGTTTTTGTCTCTACTTTCATGTATGTCGAGAATTGAGTAATTTGCGTTTTTCCAGCCGACAAAGAACATTAAAGCGCCTAAGAGTACGAAAATCCACGCAAAAATCTCGGACGGAACTGCGCTGGCAAACGATTTTATCCATTCCATTATGGATAAAACTGGTCTTAAATCGAGCAAAATAAGCACTCCTAAACCTGCGAGCGTTACGCCTCCGAAAATTGCCAGTAACCATCTTTTTATTTGCATTCCAGGAATGAGCCAAGTAGCATCTTTAGGAATTTTTACATTTTTATTGAATAATTTTAACATTTTTAACTCCAGCTAATTTGAATTTAGAATTTACACCCAGCCAGACATTGCGGCTTTTTTGTAGTTTACCGGAACTGGTGATATAATTTCATTTGATTTTTGGATAATTTCTAAGATATTTGATGATGTTGTGGAAAAATGGATAGAGTCACATTTAATTTCTGTCAACTTTCCTTCTTTGTTTCTTATTGATGAATATTTTAAAATATTTGTTAATCTGTTAGTCGCAAAATCAGTGTTGCTAACGCTATTTGAGGCATAGTCGATTGAGCCATCTTCGTTGTAAATTCTGTTAAGTTGAATTTCGTGAGCTACGCGAATTTCTGCTGTTTCGCAAACTTTATCAAGCGTTTCGCCTGCGGCTCCGTAGTATATAAGCCATTTGTCAAATTTTTTAATTGCATTTGCAATTGCTAGTGAAAACTCAAAATCACTTGCGGCGCGCCTATACATTGCTCCGTGCGGGCGAACATGTTCAATTTCCATGCCGTATGAGCTTGCAAGTGCACTAAGTGCTCCAATTTGATAAATTACAATGGATTCAATTTCGTCTGGCGACAAATCCATATTTTTTAGCCCAAAACCTTGAATATCATCAAAGCCGATATGGGCGCCGATTGCCACATTATGTTCTTTGGCTTTTAAAAGAGAGTCGCGCAGTGTAAGCGGGTCTCCGGCGTGAAATCCACAAGAAATATTTACAGATGACACGTAGGGTAAAAGTTCGTATTCGTTTTCATTCTTGTAAACACCAAAGCTTTGCGCTAAATCGCAGTTAAAATCAATATTTTTAGTATTATTATCTACCATAAATCCACCATTATTATTTACATCATTATTATATCTAATAAATAAATATAGTCTATAAGTTAGTTAATTTTTTGTTCAAAAATGTAAAAATAATTTTGTGGCATTTTTTAGAACTTCTTAATCGGGTAGTCGTCTGGTATTTTCCAGCCGTTGGTGATAATTTTTTTAGCGCAACCAGCGCCTGGGCTACGCTCTGTACCTGGTCTAGTTGTGTTGCAATCATTCGTGTTATTAGGGATAATGTTGTTACTAGGGCTAATAATATAGAACCAAAAGACATCATTACCATACATGTTAGGTCCATTAAGACCATTTAGGTCAACCATATAATGTTTGATTTCGTCGGATGGGGAGCCAATATGAACAAGTATACCGTTTTCTAGAAGTATACTATAGCGGGCACCCTGGCAGCTGCGCACGCTATTAATGCAATAAACCTTGTATTTACTGCCGTTTTTTAACTTTAATTCTGAGTATGCTGTTACTTTGCTTGTTTTGACGTATGGGATAAAATATTTTTCCATATAAGTTTTAGCTGTGTTTTGCTGGAAGGTCAAGCCTAATTCTTCATCTTTTTCTCGTTTAAAATCCCATGTGCTGGGGGCTCCATGCTCAGCGACTGCCAATTTTGTTGCGTTTTGCAGAATAGAATAAGCAACTTGAAGTTGAGAAATCCTTTCTTGTTTTTTCCATTTTTGAGTTAAATTCGGCAACGTTAAAGCCGCAATTACTCCAATAATTGTTAAAGTAATTAACGTCTCAGCAAGAGTCCAACCATGCTTTTTATTTTTAGTTAAAAACCTGGAAACCCTTGTGGCAGTAGGGGGGGGGGCAATTAAAAGCGAGCTAAAAACATTTTTTGCGTCTTTAAAAGTAAAATTTTGGTATTGCATATTCTGACCTCGTGTATTGCTTTTTAAATTATAACTATACTATTTTATCAAAAAACGACATGCATTTCAAGGACAATTTTCTAAATTAAAAACTCGCCATTTTCGTAGATGAGCTTGTCATCTGCGTATATTTTGCCGCCATTTTTCATGTTTTTAATTAAATCCCAATGCAGCCCTGAAACATTTTTGCCACCAGTTTCTGGGTATGACGCGCCCAGCGCCATGTGTATTGAGCCACCGATTTTTTCATCGAATAAAATATTTCCAGTTATTTCTTGTATTCTATCGTTTGTGCCAATTGCGATTTCTCCAACAAACCGTGCGCCTTCGTCCTGGTTTATCATTGCGCTGAAGAAATCTTCACCTTGTTCAACTTGATAATCAATAACTTTGCCATCTTTTAACGTTAAAAGGATTTTATTAACTTCGTTTCCTCTATAAATTGCGGGGAAATCAAAGTAAATTTGACCGTTTGCGCTGTTTTCAACAGGAGAAGTGAAGATTTCTCCATCTGGAAAATTGTTTATGCCACAACAGTTTATCCATTTTCGCCCTTCTGTAGAAAATGTTATATCTGTTTTTTCGCCAACAAAGCGGATTTTTGTCGTTGTATTAAGATAGTCTGTTTTGCCTTGTTGATTTCTTTCAATTTCTTTCCACTTTTCAACTGGGTTTTCGCAATCAAGGTAGCAAGAATTAATTATAAATTGTGTGTAGTCCTCAAGCGACATTTTTGCTTCTTGTGCGAGTGCTTGTGTGGGAAAATCTGCAATAACCCAATTTGCGTCTCCATTTGCAGAGCGGTTCATCAGTGTTTCTGACAATACATGAGTAGCCTTTGAACGTTTAGCTTGTTGTTCTGGCGATATGCGTGCAAGCTGCTTTACGTTCGATGGCGCAGAAATTGAAATAAAATTTTTAGCGGTTTGGTATTCCAGTTTCGACATTTCGTCAACAAATTCAAGCTGCTCGTCGTTTGCGTTTTTAAGGAACGTTTCTGTTATTCCATCCATGCCGCAACGTATAATCGGGTGTGCACCGCGCCTAAGCACTGCTTTATATATTTCTTTTATTAATGGAGCAGATTGGCTGCTGTCAGTTTTAATAATTGTGAGGTCGCCTTTTTGCACATTTGTTGAATATTCGACCAAGACCTTTGCGTATTTTTCCCAAATATTTGTCATTTTATTCTTCGTCCTCAACGGAAATTGTCGTTTTTCCAGCGGAATGGAGTGAAACCCCGCGCTTAGATGCTTTTATGAACTCGACAAGCTTTTTGACATGCTCATCTTGGGGCAATGTCGATTCAATTATCTCGAGTGCCTGAGTAGTTGTTTTGTCGCAGGAGTTAAGAATTTTGAAAGCATGTTTTAAGTTTGTTCTTTCTTCAAGGCTAAATCCTCTACGTCTTAGTCCAATTGCATTTATGCCGTGGATTGTTGCTGGACGTCCATCAGCTTTGCAGTAAGGTGGAATATCTTTTCTTGATGCGGAAAAACCGCTTATTATGCACATTTCGCCAATTCTTACATTTTGGTGAAAAACGCTCATTCCGCCTATAAACGCCCCTTTCCCTATACGGCAGTGTCCGCCGATTGTAGCGAGGTTTGCCATAATAACTTCGTCTTCTAGCACGCAATTATGTGCAACGTGCGATGAAGTCATAAGCATGCAACGGTTTCCAACTCTTGTGCAATCGCCATCGCCGACTGCTCCACGGTTGACCGTAGCATATTCTTTAATTATACAATTTTCGCCAATATAGGCTTTTGTTGGTTCATTTTTGTAGCCTAAATCTTGTGGTGCGGTACCGATTGACGCAAATGGGGAAATTACTGTTCCAGAGCCGATTTCGCAGTGTTCGAGATAGGCATTTGGCATTATTGTTACGTTGTTTCCAAGTTTGACATTTTCGCCGATAATAACGTAAGCGCCGATATTGCAGTTTTCGCCTATAATTGCGTCTGGAGAAATTATTGCTGTTTGATGTATCATATAATCCTTCTTTCTTACAAAATTGAGAATGTTAGTTCTGCTGAAACTGTCAATTTGCCGTCAACAAATCCTTTCACTTCGGCTTTCACAACCGGACCTTTCTTTTTTAGAATGCGGCTTTCCATTTCTAATCTGTCGCCAGGACGAACAACATTTTTAAATCTTGCTCCGTCAATGCCTGCAAATAGTGCCAATTTGCCTTGATATTCAGGCATTGTCATTAAAATCCCTGCGCTAAGTTGAGCCATTGCTTCAATTTGTAAAACGCCGGGCATAATTGGATTATTAGGGAAGTGTCCGCAAAAGAATTCTTCATTCATTGTAACGTTTTTGTAACCTTTGCAGTACTCGCCTTCAACGCATTCTGTAATTCTATCGACAAGAAGAAATGGGTATCTATGTGGTATCATTTTCATGATATCCATAATGTCGTATGTTTTTACTTCGCTCATTTATTTTTCCTCCACTAATTTAGGTTTTATTTGTTTTGCAAAGTTGACGTGTACTGTGTGTCCAGCTTCTTTTGCAATAATTTCAGTTTTAAGGTGCAGCGGGTTAATTCCGGTTAAGTACAAATCGCCAAGCAGGTCAAGTATCTTGTGTTTTGCCGGTTCCATCTCGCTATTAAGCTCGGTTGTAAAACCATTTTCCGTCATTCCTACAGTGTTTTCAATATTTACTCCGCGTGCGTAGCCTGCTTGTTGGAGCATTTCTAGGTCTTTGAGATAACCAAAAGTGCGCGCCTTAATAATTTCATCAAAATCGTTATTAACACTTACCCAGCGATGATTTAATGCCGGATGGTTAAAGTTTACGCTGTACGTAATATTAAGCTTATCGGACGGGAGCATTACCAAATGGGTTTTTCCATTGATATAATAAATCGGTTCGCTTATCGTATAGGATTTTTGTTCTGTTTTTGTGATACCTGCTTCATTAAAAATGTCTATCCATTTTTTTGATGCGCCGTCTAAAATTGGCATTTCAAAATGGCTCAAATGCACGTCTAAGCTGTCTATTTCGCACAAAGCGCATGCAGCCATAAAGTGTTCGATAAGCATAATTTGAGCATTTGCATTTCCTATAACAGTGCAATGTTCTGTGGAAACTACGTTTTCGACTTTCGCTTCAATCGTTTGCCCGCCAAAATGAAATCTTATGCCGTGTTTTTGAGCTGGAACAAGGCGAGCTTCGCATTCAGCTCCAGTCATTAGAGCAACTGATTTTGCGTATGTTTCTTTTTTTAATGTTGTCATTTGTTTTATTCTTCCTCTGTTTCTAGCGCTTTAAGAAGATGTTCATATTTTTTAAATTTTGTAACTAATTCTTCGGCGGATTTAGCAATTTTAAGTTGTTTTACAAAATCTTTTCGTGGTACAGCGGGCGCACCGATTATGATTGAGCGGTTTGGAAAACTTTTTGTTACTCCAGCTTGAGCCATAATGATACTGTCTGAACCTATTTCTATGTGGTCTGCAAGTCCTGCTTGTCCAGCAATTACTACGCGGTCGCCGATTACGCAGCTTCCTGCAATTCCTACTTGAGATACAATCATGCAGGCTTTACCTATTTTACAGTTATGACCTATTTGGACGAGGTTGTCGATTTTGGTTGATGCCCCAATAACAGTGTTTTCGATTGTCCCACGGTCAATTGCGGTATTAGCACCAATTTCGACATCATCTTCTATTACAACAGACCCTATAGAGGGAATTTTGTATATTTTTTGTTTTGTGTTGGCTTCTTTGATTTCGCCGTCATGTTTTGCGCGTTCAATATTGTCGGGATTTTCTGTTACAAAACTGAACCCATCAGCCCCGATGGAGCAGCCTTGTTGCAGGATTACTCGGTTTCCAATTTGAACTTCATCGCCAATGTGGCAACCGGCATGGAAAAGACAATTTTCTCCGATAATAACATTTCTTCCAACGTAGCAGTTTGGCAAAATTTTAGTCCCGCTTGCTATTTCAGCGCCGCGAGATACTACAACATTTGCGCCAATTGAAACATTTTCACCGATTTTAGATTCTGGGTGAACAACTGCAGTTGGGTGAATGCCGGACTGCGCTTCTGGTGGAATATAAAAAAGGTGGAGCAACTTCATCATCGCAAGACGAGGTCTTTCAACTTCAATTGTTGAGATATGTTCGAGAGTTACACCCAGCGGAACAAGCGCTGCTCGGGCTTTAGTTTTTGAGAGATTTTCAATTTCTTCTTCGCCCAAAGCAAGAGCCAATGTTGTTTCATCAGCGAGCAAAGGCGGGGCTATTCTATTAATTGTGGCTGTAGTAACCTTTGTAAGGATACCACCTACAATTTCACTAATTTGTTCTTGTGTGTAAGATTTCATATTTAAACATCCTCTTTTATATTATAATTCTTAGATTAATTTTATAACTAATTTAAAAAATAAGCAAAATTCTGGTTAACAATACTACACAAATTTTAACTCTCTATAAAATTAAAAAGAATTAAAAAGAATTAAAAAGAAAAAACGAACCCAAAAACAAGGCTCGTTTTTTATAATATTAAATTTTTTACAAACTATAGTCCGCTAGGTCTATCTATGTTCGTATTGATAACACTTTTACCAAATCTTTCATTATCAAGAGCCGGATCCATGTATTGCCAGAATTTTTTCATATAAGTTAGCGGAGTTACTTTTTCTTCAGGTACGGAGTAATCAGCATAGGGATCAATCCGTTTTATGTTAATCATCCGAACGGTTTCGGGCGAATAGCCTTGATTTCTCAGATAGTCTTCGGATAAAAGTCTTTCGTTATCAATGACCGCAAAACAAGGCAGGGTCAAACTGAAAACGGTTAATATTAAAGTTGAAGTCATTAGTTTTTTCATAATTGATACCTATAAATTTTTACTAAGCTTATCAAAATTATAGTAGATTCCAGCAGAAATAGAACCGACTATTTAACGTATTCTTTTACAATTTTTTCAAATTCTTCAAGAAGTTCACTTTCGGGAACTTTTTTTATAATTTCACCTTTTTTAAAGATATACCCTTCACCTATTGCTCCAGCTATGCCAAAATCTGCGTGTTTTGCTTCTCCCGGACCGTTTACAGGACAACCCATAACGGCGAGTGTAAGTGGCGCATTTAAGTCTTTAAAGCGTTCTTCGACTTTTTTTGCAAGAGAAATCAGGTCAATTTGTGTTCTTCCGCAGGTCGGGCAGGATATAAAATTTATTCCTTTTTGTCTTAAATCCAATGACTTTAAAATTTCAAAACCAGCCCTTACTTCTTCCACTGGGTCTTCGGTCAAAGATACACGCAATGTATCGCCAATGCCTTCTGCCAACAATGTTCCAATACCGGCGGCAGATTTAATCAATCCAGATTTCAGCGTTCCGGCTTCTGTTACGCCTAAATGGAGAGGGTAATCTATTTTATCTGCAATAAGCCTGTAGGCTTCAATTGTAGTAAGTACGGAACTTGATTTTAAAGAAATTTTCATCATATCAAAATCGTTTTCTTCGAGAATTTTGATATGGCGCATTGCGCTTTCGACCATTTTTTCCGCGAGTGTCATTTCTGTATTTTGAGCAAGGTCTTTTTCTAATGAGCCGGCATTGATACCGATTCGGATAGGAATTTTGTTTGTTTTGGCGAGCGCTACAACTTTTTTAACGTTTTCTTCTCGTCCAATATTGCCAGGATTTAATCTTAGTGCGTCAATACCGTTTTCAATACATTGTATTGCTAGGCGATAATCGAAATGAATATCTGCCACTAGAGGAACTGGAGAAAGCTTTTTTATTTCTTTTATTGTAGCTGCTGCGTCTTTATTTAAAACAGCAAGTCTGACGATTTCGCAACCAGCATCCGCAAGAGCATTTATTTGGGCGAGAGTTGATTTGACATCGCGTGTATCCGTGTTGCACATGGACTGTACGCTTACTGGGGCGTTGCCACCGATTTTAATATTCCCAATTTGAATTTGTTTTGATTTTCTTCTTTTTATCATAATATTTATATAGCACAAAAATTTGTTGCAATATATAAATATGGAGAAATTTATGAAAATAGCTGTTATTTCTGATATTCACGGTAATATGCAAGCCCTGGAAAGCGTGTTGGATGATATTAAAAATGAAGGATGTAACAAAATATTTTGTCTTGGTGATTTGGCAATGGCTGGACCTGAGCCAGATAAGACAATTGAAAAAGTTAAAGAACTTGTTAAACGTCCTGATTTCGTTATTATACAAGGAAATACGGATGAATATATCGGTGAAAATACGCAGACAATGGCTGATAAAATCAAAATGGCAAACCCTGTTATGGGCGCTGCTTATGAATCCGATTTAAAGGTGATTAAACCCGAAAATATAGAGTTTTTAAAGGCTTTGCCTCCGCAAAAAGAGCTTGAAATATCTGGTGTAAAAATCCTTTTGGTGCACGGTTCACCGCGCGCAAACAATGAAAATATTTACCCCGGCATGCCTGTGGAAAAGGTTGAGGAAATGATAACGGGAACGGAGGCGGAAATTATTTTTTGCGGGCATACTCATCAGCCGTGCGGATATCAAACAAACACGCGCCAAACAGTCGTTAATGTTGGCAGTGTTGGGCGTCCATTAAGCGAAGTTCCAAAAGCATGTTATGCTGTTCTTGAAATTAATGAAAATGGAGAATTTTATGTTGAGCATAGAAGTGTGAGTTATGATAAAGAAACAGCGTCGAAAATTCTTGCAGCGCGTGGGTTTGATGGGGCGGACAAATTGGCAGCAATGCTTTTAAGCGCATCCGAGCGTTATCCGTCATAGTTTTTTACAAACTATTGTCAAAAATTCAATTTATTGTTAGTATTCTCAAAGAAGCAATAGGAGATTATGTTTATGAAAAAAATTAAATTATTAGCCGCCGTTTTGACAATTATGGTTGGTGCAGTAGCTGCAAACGCTGCTGAAACAATAGGGGTAGCTAACTACAAAAAAATTGAGGCAGAATATAATTATGCAAAACAAGCCTACAAACAGCTTGATGACAAAATTTTGGAGCTTCAACAATTTGTAATTGATAAAGACAAGCAGTTTAAGGCTATTGATTCGCCAATTCAAAAGAAAAACTTTGAAGAAAAAACACAAAAGGAATACAAAGCTAAAGAAGACGCACTTTTGAAGTTGAAAATCAACAAGCAAGACCAAATTTATGAAAACATTCTTAATGCCACAAAAGTTGTTGCAAAACAAAAGGGAATAAATACTGTGGTTGATTATAGAGTAATTTTTGTAGGCGGAACGGATATTTCTGATGATATTATTAAATATTTGAATAATATGCCAAATCCAGTTAAGAAATAGAAAATTGTAAATAGGTTAAGCGCCGCCAGCGTAGCTGGCGGCGCTTAATTTTAAATATTAATTTTGAAATTAATATTTAAAATGTTAATTTTTATTTACAAATTCTTTTTCATCGAGCGAATTTGGGCAATTTTTCTTTATATGTTGTTTTTATATATTTAAGACATACAAAGAGAGAGAGTATATTGTTTCTATGTGTTCACTAGAAATGGATGGACGATATTGGAAAGCCGCATTTTATCGAGTCTGCGAAGAAGCGGCAGCCGCGGACACAAGTTCGACGAATTCAACTGCAGCGGCTGAATTAACCGCGGAAAAAGTTGTTCTTAAAAATACAAATATAAATACAAATATATTTACGCAAAAAACATCTGCCGAGTATTCTACAGAAATAAAAACAGAACCCGAAATAGACGAAGCTACGTATACAAACCAAGATAGATTAATTAAAAAAAGTGAAGAAAAAGCTACGCAAGAAGAAAAAATAGCTAAAGCGCAAAAGGCAATTGCTCAGTACAAGCCGACAAAACAATATCCAGAGTGGAATATAAATGAGGATAAGGTTTATCAAGAATTTAAGAAGTTTAGAAAAGAGCGTCCTGACTATCTTTCACAATGTAAGGATTTGAACAAGCAAGGAAAAACAGACGCCGAAATTCTTAAAAGTCTGGTAGAAGAAGACCGGCAGTTTGTTGAACAAGATGCAAAATTTTTAAGAGAAAAATTCGATGAAGACCCTACTCTTAGAACGAAAATGCAGGAAAATTTTGACCAACTTACCCCAGAAGAACAAAAGGCGCTTTGTTATGAAGCCGCTATGTCTGGACGGCAAACAGACAAAGAAGAAACAATGCGGCTGTTGACGAACATAAGTAATGCGCGTGAAGATGTAAAAGTATTTGCACTAACTTCTTATAAACTTGCCAATCCAGAGTCAGCGCAAAATGTTGACGTTATAGCAAAAGCTGTAGTGGCAAATGAAAAAATGCTTTCTTGGGCTTTTAATAATATGAATGTCCAAAATCAAAAATCTTGTGCTAATTACATGTGCGAATTGGGGACAAAAGAAGGTATGTCGACGTTTGCAGAAAATGTTCATACCGCAAAAAAAGAAGTGGCGCTGGATGTTGCTTCTGCGTTGGAAAACTCTAAGATTGTTAAAGAAAATGAGGATATTCAAAAAACATTGGCAGCAAATACTCACAAGTGGGATAAAGATGTCCGAGCTGATGTGCACAATAAATTATATGCTGGCGAGTCTTTTGGGTCAGAAGGACGTGGCGCTTTGATATCTAATATCAAAAATTTTGATGACGCAAAAGAGCAATTAAAATTGGCGGATTTTGCTAACTCCAATATAAAAACTGATGAAGATAACAGAATGACTCTCGCTACTCAAATAAAATCTTTTGACCCGTCTATTCAGTCTCAATTTGCAAAAACATTTGCAGAGACAAAAGAAAATCAGACAGAAAAGATTATGAAAACCTTTGCCGAAGAAATTCCTAAAATGAACGAGGACAAAGTCCAAAAAGACAAACTGTTGGAATACGTTAAAGAAACTAAAAAAGTTCCAGAAAAAGTAATTAAGGAAATTCAAAAACATGTAGAAAAGCAGATTAAGCTTGTTAAACAAAACATTAATCTGAATATGTCGCAGCAGGATGCTTTTGCCGAAATGAGGCAGGTTATTCTTAACATAACGGGTAATGCTGAATTAACCGAAATGATAATTTCGGGTGAGTTTTCGGAAAAAGCCCCCGCGCTTTCCGTGTTTGTTGATTTGCTAGGACATGGCACACTTACGCCAGAACTTGTTATTTCAGTTGGGAGAAAAGACGCGCTTATAAACAACTTTACTGCCCTAACGCAAGAGTCGCAAGAACAAGTGTTTGACATGCTTACACCAGATGAAATTTCTGAAATGTGGGCAGCAGAAAAAATTCCTAAACGTTTCAAAAACAGAGTAATGGCAAAATTGGCAAAAAATATGAATACTACAGTTGCAAAAGATTTAGCGCGTACTGGCAATTTTAGTGAGGTTGTAAATTTTGCTAAAACTGCCACTACAACAAAACATCAGGATATATTTAAAGACGCACTGAAAAAAAGATTTTCCAAAGAAGAATTGAGTAAGCATTTCAGTTCAGGATTTTTTGCATAAATTGTTTTGATTTTACTTTAACATTGAGCGCAGTTTTTTAAGCTGGTCGCGGATTTCGGCTGCTCGTTCAAAATCAAGAAGTTTTGCAGCTTTGTGCATATCTTTTTCAAATTTATCAATAAGTTTGGGCAGGTCTTTTGTGTCTATATCCAGTTCAACCATTTCTTCCGCTATAATATCTTCAAGATTTCGGTAGCTTGCAACAAGTTGTAAAAGATTATTTTCAATAGGTTTTTTAATCGTTTGTGGAATAATGCCATATTTTTGATTGAAATTCATTTGAATTTCTCTGCGTCGTTTCGTTTCAGAGATAGCTGCGTGCATGGAGTCGGTGATTTTGTCTGCGTACATAATTACTTTTCCGCAGGCATTTCTGGCGGCGCGACCTATTGTTTGTATAAGGCTTGTTTCTGAGCGTAAAAAACCTTCTTTGTCGGCATCCATAATCGCAACAAGTGAAACTTCTGGAATATCAAGCCCTTCTCTAAGTAGGTTTACGCCGATTAAAACGTCAAATTCGCCAAGTCGGAGGTCTCTAAGAATTTCAACTCGCTCAATTGATTGAATTCCGCTGTGTAAATATCTTACTCGAATACCCATTTGTGTAAAATAATCGCAAAGGTCCTCAGCCATTCGTTTTGTCAGTGTTGTTATGAGTACGCGCTCAGATTTTTCAGCGCGAAGATTTATTTCTTTGATTAAATCGTCGACTTGGTATTCAATTGGGCGAACTTCAACCTCTGGGTCTAAAAGTCCAGTTGGGCGTATAATTTGCTCAATTTGTTGGGTTGAAGTTTTTCGTTCAAATTCTGCGGGAGTGGCAGAAACATAGATTTTTTGATGGACTCTGTCCATAAATTCGTCAAATTTTAGTGGGCGGTTGTCTTTTGCGCAGGGTAAACGAAATCCGTAATTGACGAGAGTTTCTTTTCTCGCAGCATCACCGTTGTACATTCCTTTGAGTTGTGGAATTGTTACGTGCGATTCGTCAATAACAGTGAGAAAGTCCTTTTTGAAATATTCCAAAAGGGTTGCTGGTGGTGAGCCAATTGGGCGCCGCTCAATTATTCTGGAGTAGTTTTCAATACCAGAGCAGTAACCCATTTCTTTCATCATTTCAATATCGTATTTTACCCGCTGTTCAAGCCGTTGTGCCTCAACAAGTTTATTTTCGTTTTGAAGTTCTGCAAGCCGGGCTTGAAGCTCCTGTCTAATTAACGCAATTGTTTCTTCTTGATTTTCGTCATTACTGATGTAGTGCACGGCTGGATAAATTATTATGGTTTTGGGTTTTTCTATTATTTCACCCGTTACAAAATCAATTTTTGTAATTTTTTCAACTTCATCGCCAAAGAAGTTTATTCGTGTGATAACTTTTTCGTAGCTGGGCATAACTTCGACGACATCCCCTCTGGCGCGAAATGTGCCGTATTTGAGTTCAACGTCGTTTCTTTGATATTGGCTAGAAACAAGTTTGCGTAAAAATGAGTCGCGGTCAATTTCATCACCAACACTAAGTGAGGAAGTGCCTTTAAAATAATTTTCGGGCAACCCTAAGCCGTAAATGCAGCTTACTGAGGCTATTACGATTACGTCATTCCGCTCAAACATACATCGTGTTGCATTGTGGCGTAACCGGTCGATTTCTTCGTTGACGGTGGCGGATTTTTCAATAAATGTGTCTGTGCGTGGAATGTAAGCTTCTGGTTGGTAATAATCATAATAACTTATAAAATATTCAACCGCATTTTCCGGAAAAAGTTCTTTAAATTCGTTGTAAAGTTGCGCCGCAAGGGTTTTGTTGTGTGCTATGATTAGTGTTGGTTTTTGAACTCGTTCAATAACATTTGCAATTGTAAATGTCTTACCTGAACCAGTAATTCCTTTAAGAACTTGCGCGTCATCGCCTCGCTCTAGGCCTTTTACAAGCGCATTAACTGCATCACCTTGGTCTCCAGCGAGGGAGTATTTTGAATGAATTTTGAACTTTTTTTCCATGCTTACATTTTAGCATGTCCAATTTAAAATCTAACGCTGCGCTTGTTTGATAATTTGTGTAAAGTTGTGTTTTGTAATTTGGTGAGATAAAATTGAATAATTAATTTGGTAAAATGTAGGATAAGTGTTCAGTCTGGATAAAACTTGCGTGTACAAATATTACATTATATTAAAAGTTTTACCTCTTAAAATCTTGCAGTAGAATTGTTTTAGAGGAATTAGACATGCAATTTTCATACGAACAGCTTAAAAACGTAACTGGAGCAACAAGCATTGAGCCGCTTGTGCATAATAACAAAGTTTTTTCAATTTCTACAGATACGCGCACTATACAATCTGGTGATGTGTATTTACCATTAAGTGGAGAAAGTTTTGATGGGGAGGCGTTTATTAAAACCGCACTGGAAAAAGGTGCCGCTGGTTTTTTTACAACGCGACAAAAAACATTATCAGCCCCGAATGTTTTTTGCTTGCAAGTAAAAAACACAAAAATCGCATATCTTCAACTTGCAAACTTTTATAAAAAGCAGGTAAATCCTTGCACAATAGCTATTACCGGTTCGTCTGGAAAAACGACCACAAAAGAAATTTTTGGGGCAGTTTTTGGTGCAAATAGGCGGACTCATCGTTCCAAACTCAATCATAACAATGAAATAGGTCTATGCCAAACTCTTTTAACAATGCCAAAGGATACAGAGGTTTTGATTGTTGAAATGGGTATGCGCGGTAGTGGGGAAATTGAATTGCTTTCAAAGTATGCGCAGCCTGATTTTGCAGTAATTACGAATGTCGGCACCGCGCACATAGGTCGGTTGGGTAGTCGAGAAAATATAGCTAAGGCAAAATGCGAAATTGTGAAACATCTACAGCAAAGAGGGGTTTTGGTCACTTTGCAAGATGACTTGTATGAATTTGCGCTCAAATATCATAATTTTAACGGTAAACACGTAGTGATAACGCCTCAATTACCCGATTTTGAGTTTATTGCGATGAAAAAAGATTATTCGGAATTTAGCTACAAGGGACATAAATATATATTGAATGTTGGTGGCGAATATGCTGTATGGGATGCGCTTTTGGCAATAGAAACAGCATTGCTGTATGGACTTGTACCTCACGAAATTCAAGAAGGGCTAAAAGCTTACAAACAAATAGAAAAAAGGTTTGAAGAAGTTGACGTTAATGGATTGAAAATTATAAATGATAGCTATAATGCAAATCCGGATTCGATGAAAGCGGCAATAAAAGCTTTCTTGGACCTTTACGACGGAGAAAAAGCCCTTGTGCTGGCAGATATGGGAGAATTAGGTGAAAATGCGCCACAATATCACAAAGAAATTGGGGCGTACTTAAACAATTTTAAAAACATTACACTCATTACAATAGGCGATTTGTCAAAAAATATTTCTGATGAAACAATACATGCGTCACAGCATTTTAGTGATAAAATTAAAGCAGTAGCGGCACTAAAACAACTCAAAAAAGGAACAACAGTTCTCTTAAAAGGGTCGCGCTCAATGAAACTTGAAGAACTTATTGAGGAGATAAAAAAATGATTATAACACTCGTCGCCGCGCTCGTGGCATTAGTCCTGTCATTGCTTTTCGGCGTTGTTTACATAGATTTTTTAAAGAAAAAGCTTTATAATCAACCTGTTTTGGCTGACGCTCCAGAAAGTCATGCCAAAAAGAGTGGAACGCCTACAACAGGTGGTGTTACGATTGTTTTGGCTATAATTTTTGCGGCGCTCATCGCCTTGCCAATGGAACAAGTTACTACTCCACAGGCTTTTCTTATTCTTTTAACCCTGTTTTTCTTTACTCTGACCGGGTTTCAGGATGATATGCAAAAAATCACAAAAAATCAAAACAAAGGACTTTCTCCAAAAGGGAAACTGGCTTTGCAAGTAACAATAGCGCTTTTGCCAACACTTTATATGTTCATTAACGGAAATTCAACAGTAGCGTTTCTGAAGTACAGTATAAATATTGGTTGGTTTTACCCGTTGTTTACGATTTTTGTGATAACTGGGGCGTCAAATGCGGTAAATCTTACTGATGGGCTTGATGGACTTGCGGCATCAAATTGCGTTATCTCATTTATAGGGTGCGCAATTATTGCTTTATGTATGGGAAACGCAGATATAGCGATAATTTGTGCGGCTGCCGCTGGCGCATGTTTGGGTTTTTTGTATTTTAACAGGCACCCGGCTCAAGTGTTTATGGGCGATACGGGTTCGCTGGCTTTGGGCGGATTGCTTGGTACCGTTGCGGTAATTGGGCGATTTGAATTGTTTTTATTGTTTCTGGGAATAATTTTTATAGTAGAAACGCTTTCCGTAATGATACAAGTTACGAGTTTTAAACTAACAGGAAAAAGGGTTTTTAAAATGGCACCAATCCATCACCACTTTGAGCTTTTAGGGTGGTCTGAAGTAAAAATAGTCAAGGTGTTTACGTTTGTAACTTTGTTATTTTCAATTTTGGGTGTCGCAATTTGCTTAAAAACAGTAGGTGTAATTTAATGAAAAGAAATTGGTATGATGTAAAGGTTTTGATTCTGGGATTTTCGAAAAGTGGCGTGTCTGCCGCAAGGTACTTAGCTTCTCGCGGGGCAAATTGCTTTATTACAGAAAAAAATCAGTCTTGCGAACAGGATAAACAACTTATAGGCGAGTTGGTAAAATCAGGCATAGTCTGTGAATTCGGAGCGCATTCGGATGAGTTCTTGAATGATGCGCATATTGCAATAACAAGTCCTGGTATTCCGCCGCACTCAGACCTTATAAAGCGTGTGCGTGAGCGGAAAATACCTATTATTAGTGAAGTTGAGCTGGCTTATAGAGAGGCGACTGCTCCGTTTATTGCAATTACAGGTACTAATGGGAAAACAACTACAACTGCGTTGACTTCACATATTTTGTCAACAAAGTATACTGCGCCAGCTTGTGGTAATATAGGTATTCCTCCGACCTCTCTTTTGAGTGAAAAAAATGACTATTTTGTCGCCGAGCTTAGCTCGTTCCAAATTGAATATAGTTCGGGATTTAAAGCTCAAATAGCCATGTTTTTGAATTTTACGCCTGATCACATTGACTGGCATGGTGGATTGGATAAGTATTTTGAATCAAAATCAAAAATTTTTCGCTCTCCATTAACACCTGCATTTGCAATCTATAACGCTCTTGATGAAAGAGTTTACGAGTTTTCAAAAACTACAGAAAGTGAAAATTTTTACTTTGCTAAAGAATTTGAAAGGAACTGCTGTTTTGAAAAAGACAACGCGATTTATTTTAAACGCAATGGCGCTGCAGAATTAATTATAAGTATTGATGAAATTCCGCTTGTTGGGGAACACAATTACCAAAATGTTATGGCGGCGATTATTGCGGCAAAAATTGTGGGCTTAAATAATGACGAGATTAAATCAGCAATTATGTCTTTCAAAGCCGTCGAGCATCGTTGCGAGTTTGTGAAAAAGGTTGGTGAGATAGAATTTTATAATGATTCAAAGGCGACAAACCCTGAAGCCGCAATTGTTGCAATTCGTTCTTTTGATGGTAAATCAGTTTCATTAATTGCAGGTGGGCGTGATAAAATGACAGGGTTGGACGAATTTTGTCAGTCAATAAACGATTGTATAAGTGATGTAATATTAATAGGCGAGGCGGCGGATAGGTTTGAAACTGCGCTAAAATCAGGCGGTTTTAACAAAATTCACAGAGCCAATTCGCTCGAAAACGCAATAGAGTTGTCTATTAAATTAGGCAACGAAATCTGTCTGCTTTCACCAGCATGTGCAAGTTTTGACATGTTTGATAATTACGAAACAAGAGGAGAAGTTTTCAAAAACTATGTCACAGCAAAGATATAGCCACCAACGTCAACAGACAACAAAAAAAAGGAAACAGCAAGGTTCAACAATACTTTCGGAGCCTGATAACACGCTTGTTATTATTGTTGCATTTCTTGTGGTGATTGGTATTATGGCAATTTTTTCTGCGACTGCGCAAAAAGCCATGGATGAGGGCGCAAATCCGGCATCATATATGCTAAAGCAATTGTTCTGTTTGGTTATTGGCTTTTTTGTTATGAAATTTTTTGCTCGTTATGATTACAAAAAGCTTTCTTCGTATGCGTTGGGTTTTTCTTGGCTCGTTGTTGGGTTATTGGCATTGGTTGACTTTACGCCTATGGGTGTAATGGTTAATGGTGCAAAACGTTGGATGATGCTTGGACCATTGCAATTTCAGCCGTCGGAACTGGCAAAAATAGCAGTAATTCTGCTATGTGGGAATGCTTTTTATAAAAATAGTGACCTTTTTAGTAGTGAAAAATTAAAATACTATATCCCAATATTGGCAATGGTTTTTCTGATTTATGAGCAGCCAAACCTTTCTATGATAATTCTGCTATTTGTTGCCGGGTTAACTATGTATCTGTCAGCTGGCGGACCGTTAAAAATGATTTTATGCGCTGGGCTTGCTAGTGTGGGTGTGTTGTCTGTGTTTATTAAGCCCTATCAGCTGAACCGTGTAAAAATTTGGTTTAACCCTGAGTCCGACCCGCTTGGACAAGGGTATAACGTAATTCAGTCAAAACTGGCGTTTGCGGCAGGTGGTTTTTGGGGCGTTGGATACGGCAATTCAAAACAAAAACTTGCTTGGCTCCCAGAAGGGCATACCGACTTCATCTTTGCCGTTGTTGGTGAAGAATTTGGTTTTTTGGGGTGTGTTCTAGTAATATGTTTGTTCCTTGGACTGATTCACCGCGGTTTGATAATTTCATCAAGATGCCCTGATATTTATGGAAAACTTGTTGCAGTTGGAATTACTATTATGATTGGTTTTCAGGCAGGATTAAATATGAGCGTAGCTAGTTCATTCTTGCCCGCAACCGGTGTGCCCCTGCCGTTTATAAGTTATGGAGGAACATCACTCATTGTAAACTTAGCAATGATGGGAATTTTACTAAATATTTCGCGAAAAAGAATTAGAAGGATAAATAATTTTGAGCAAACAAGGTAAAAAAATATATTTTGTAACAGGCGGGGGAACAGGTGGACACATTTATCCCGCAATATCAGTAGCAAAAACACTTAGAGCGCAAGCTGATACTGAAAAAGTTTACTATGTAGGAAATCCGCGCAATCTTGAAGCAAGGATAGCAAGGGATGAGGGGTTCGACTTTTTACCAGTTGAAATAACGTCGATGCCTCGAAAATTGAATTTTGATTTCCTTAAATGGGGGTTTAAGCTTGATGGTGCGACCTGGAAAGCTCTGTATTACGTATTTAAGTATAAGCCAAATGCAATCTTTGGAACGGGTGGTTATGTATCGGCTCCGGCAATTCTTGCTGCGTTAATAACAAAAACTCCATATATGATTCACGATTCAGATGCGCACCCCGGAATTGTTTCAAGATATGTTTCTGGTGGTGCAGCTTGCGTTTCTGTTGCGTTTGAGGAAGCAAAAAAATTTATTAAAAATAGTAATATCAAGGTTTTTGGAAATCCTATTAAATCAGAATTTTTTACCACAACAAAGCAACAAGCACGGAAACAACTCAAACTTGGGAAAGAGCCGGTTTTGCTTGTTATGGGCGGTTCTCAGGGCGCAATGAATATTAATCATACACTGATAAGTTGTATGCAGTATTTTGTAGAGCGGTTGAAAATCAGTGTTATCCTTCAAACAGGAGCGAAAAATTACGATGCAGTAATTGAAATGCTGGAAAAAACGTACCCAAAATACAAGGAATGTGAGCGGGTTATGGTCGCTCCGTATTTTGATAATATGGCAATCCCGCTTAGAGCTGCAGATTTAGCAATAGCACGTGCCGGTTCGCTTAGTTTGTCAGAGATTGCAGCGGTTGAAATTCCATCAATTTTGGTGCCATTTCCGTATGCTGCCGCTGATCATCAACGAAAAAATGCACGTTGCTATGAGGCTGCGGGCGCATCGGTTTACATAGATGACAACGAGCTAAATAAGGATAAACTAGAGGACGCTGTAAAAAAACTTATTCAAAGCCCTGAGACGCTTTGCAAAATGTCGGAGGCTGTAAAAGCTTTTCGCAAAATAAATGCAGCAGAACAAATTACCGAAGCTATAAAAGAAATTTCTAAATAAATGACAGTATATTATCAGAAAGCAGTAAAATTATTAACATCAAAAGATAAATTCCATATTGAACTTGGGCTTGGGCGAGTTGCAAAAATTCTAGATAGCTTTGGAAATCCTCAAGATAAACTAAAAGTAATTCATGTAGCAGGAACAAATGGGAAAGGTTCGACCTGCGCAATGTTAAACAGCATTCTTTGTGCCGCAGGTTACAAAACGGGATTGTTTACAAGTCCTCATCTTGTAAAGTATACTGAGAGAATTAAAGTTAATTCGGAAGAAATTGCCGACGAACAATTTCATTCCTTGCTCTTTGAAATAAATGAGAAAGCAAGCGCAATTGGAATTAATCTTACTGAGTTTGAAATACTTACTGTTGCTGCGTTTTTGTATTTTTATAGGCAAGCGGTTGATTTTGCGATAGTGGAAGTTGGACTTGGTGGTCGGCTTGATGCAACAAATGTTGTTAAAGCCCCCATGCTTTGTGTCATAACGTCTATTTCGTTGGACCACACAGATAGGTTGGGAAATACCATAGCAAAAATTGCTGCTGAAAAAGCAGGTATCATTAAAACCTCGACTCCGTGTGTCGTTTCAAAAAATAATGCTGGATTGGAGGTAATACAAGATATTGCTAAAAAACAAAGCGCGCAAGTGATAATAGTTCCAAATTGTGTAACATTCAAAAATGAGGGAAATAAAACTTTTGCATTTTTTAATAACAAGTTTTATGAAGTTTTGTTAAAAGGAAGTTATCAAGCGGAGAATTTATCGTTAATTGTTACAATCCTTAATATTTTAAAGCAAAATAATATAAAAATATCTGAAAATGCAATAGAAAATGGTTTAAAAAACGTTAAACATCATGCTCGTTTTGAGTATTTTAAAGATTTAAATCTCATAATTGATGGAGCGCATAACCCTGATGGCGCAAGGGCTTTGCGCCATGCTCTAAACAGTAATTTTAATAAATCGCCAGTAACTTTTATTTATGCTACTATTGATACAAAGGATTATGCATCTATTTTAAAAAAGCTTGTAAAACCTTGTGACGAGTTGTTTTTCTATGAGTTTAACCGAGAAAATGCTGTAAGTATAAGCGTTTTGAAAGAAGTTGCACCGCCGCACAAAGGAGATTTTGTAATTGTTGAAAATGTATCTGATATACAAAAAATTCTACAAAAAAATCTCAAAATCCGCCAGCCGGTTGTATTAACAGGGTCATTGTATGCGATTGGTGAACTTTATCCCAAAATAATACGTTTAAAAATATAGCCCAAGTGGGTAATTCCATCAGAGAAACATTACCAATATTATTAACATGCGATGGTGATGGAGAAATATCATGATTGAAACAGAATTAAACGAAAAAACAAAAGAAAACCAAGTAACAGTAGTCATCATAGAGGACTACGCACTAACTCGTGTGGGGCTAAAGACTTCACTTGAGGAATTTGATTTTATCAACGTAATAGGCGAAGCCTCAGACGGCAATGAAGGCATTAAGGTTGTTAATGAACTAAAACCCGATGTTGTTCTGATGGATTTAGGGCTTGCTGGTATGAATGGAATTGAGGCGACAAGTAAAATTGTAGACTCTACTCCTCAAACAGCCATTATTGCTCTAACTTCTCATGACCGCGAGGATGAGGTTATGGCAATGCTAGGTGCGGGCGCTCGTGGCTATTGCCTAAAAGACATTGACCCATATACGCTTTCTGGTGTAATTCGCAGCGTGGCACAAGGTGCTTGCTGGCTAGATCCTGGAATTGCAAAATGGGCATTAAACCAGTTCCCACGACCAAAAGATACAACATTTATGGTTGATGGTATGTATACCGATTCTCGAACTCAGCTTACAGAAAGGGAGCTAGAGGTGCTTAGACTCCTGGTTGCTGGGAAAAGTAACACGGAAATAGCTAGCGAGCTTATTGTTAGCGTGCACACCGCAAAAGCCCATGTGTGTTCAATTTTACAAAAGCTTTGTGTTGATGACCGTGTTCAAGCCGCAGTTAAAGCAATTAAAGAAAATATTGTGTGATGTGAATAAAGAAAGAGTACGGCGGGTAACTGCCGTATTCTTATTAATCAGCTGTTTTTAAATAATTTTCTAAAATTTGAATATCTGAGCGGGTTGTAACTTTTATGTTTGTATATTCTCCTTCGGTGGTATAAACCGGAATTCCCAAATGTTCTAATAATCCAGCGTCATCAGAAAAATTTTCTCCGGTTAATTTTTTATGCGCATTCAAAATTAAGTTATAGTCAAAAATTTGTGGAGTCTGAACATAGCGTAAAGTTTCTCTATTGGGCGTTGAAATAATTAGCCCATCAGCGGCTACAACTTTAACAGTATCAATCGCTTTGACCGCAACTATTGCCGCTTGCGTTCGCTTGGCTTTTTCTATGCATTTTTCGATTGTCTCTTTTTTAATCAATGGACGCGCGCCGTCGTGAATTATCACAAAGTCAGTAGCTTTATTAAGGGCACGCAAACCATTAAAAACACTAGCCTGTCTTGTTTCTCCACCTAACACTAGCTTTATATTTAATTTTTGCAATAATTTATTTTCTAAAATCATTTGTTCAAGTGCTATTTTTAATTCAGAAGAAACTGTAATTACTATTTCTGAGACTTTTATATTTGTGAACGCTTCGATTGTGTGTAAAATAATGGGTTTTCCGCAAACTTTTTCTAGTAATTTGTTTCTACCAAAACGCACTGAGCTTCCGCCGGCAGTAATCAAAAGCGCAATTTTATCCATGATTTTCTTCTCCTGAAAAACTATTTTCCCCAAAATGCTGGAAAGTGTGAGTTGTTATGCATTCCTCTGTAAGAATAATATCTTTTTCTCCAGCAAATTTTATTACGCTTATGGGCGACTCACTAAATTCGCAAACTTTGCCAATAATAGAGTAGTTAATTTGCGATAATTCCTTTAAGTATTTGGGGTTTAGCACCAACAGTAACGCAAAGTCTTCGCCGCCAAAGAGTTTTGTCATTCGAGCATTAAGTCCAAAATGTTCACAACGTGCTTCAAATCCTTTTAAAACTGGAATTTTGTCTCCATCTATTTCTAGTCTGTGCTGAGATTCGTGCGATATTTTGTATATCGCATCTGCAATTCCATCAGAAGTGTCCATTGCTCCAATAGTCTTGATGTTAAGCAGTGAGAGCTGTACTATTGCGTCAAAAGCGGTTTCTGGGTTCAAATGAGCCTCAGTAAAAGGGGTTTTAGCCTTTGAGTTTTCTTGTAGTTCTAACAAACCAATTGCGCTCGCCCCAGCTTGCCCTATAAGTATAACTGCATCACCAGATTCCGCGTTATTTCTGCCAGCAGAAGTGAGACATTTTTGTTGACCTATTGCACAAATAGAAATCACTATTTTTTCACTACGAGTTAGGTCTCCGCCGACGACAATACACCCAAAGCGTGAGCAGGCGTCGTTTATCCCGCTATAGAATTCTGAAACAAACTCTGGAGGCGTGTTTTCGGGCATCGATAAAGCGATTGATAAATATTTAGGTAGTGCAAATGCTGCACATAAGTCAGAAACGTTTACCGCAACTGCTTTTTTGCCTAATTGGTATGGCGAAATTGTATCCCGTAAAAAGTGAACGCCTTCCACTAGGGAATCTTGCGTAATGTGTAAAGACCTTGTCAAATCATGTTTTGACAACTCGGCGCAATCATTTCCGAGAAATTCAGTTATATCAAGTTTTTTATGGATAATATCAATTATATCAAGTTCGTTCATTATTTATAATTATAGCACTAACCACAAATTACAACAGATATAAATCACAGGTTTCCCAAAATACAGCTAAATTCAATATTTAATTGTTGAACTCTTTTTCATTATGTTGTATGATTTAATCAGAAATAACATCATGGAGTTTTTATAAATGTTCGAACGTTTTACAGAAAAAGCAATTAAAGTTATAATGCTTGCGCAAGAAGAAGCACGCAGGCTGGGGCATAATTTTGTCGGTACTGAACAAGTTTTGCTTGGACTTATTGGTGAAGGCACTGGAGTTGCCGCAAAAACTTTAAAAACTATGGGCGTTACGCTTAAAGATGCGCGAGAAGAAGTTGAAAAGATTATTGGGCGCGGTTCAGGTTTTGTCGCGGTCGAAATCCCTTTTACGCCGCGTGCAAAAAGAGTTTTGGAGCTTTCTTGGGATGAAGCTCGTCAACTAGGTCATAATTACATAGGCACAGAGCACCTGCTACTGGGCTTAATTCGCGAAGGTGAGGGCGTTGCCGCAAGAGTCCTGGAAAATCTTGGCGTTGATATGAATAAAATTAGAAGCGCGGTAGTTAAAATGCTTGGGGATACAAAACCGCAAGCCGCAGCCGCAGGAGCGGGTGTATCGTCATCGGGTACGCGTGCAAAGACGCCTAGTCTAGATGAATTCGGTACTGATTTGACTTTAGCCGCACAGGAACAACGTCTTGACCCGGTTGTTGGTCGCGAACAAGAAATTGAACGTGTTATACAAATTCTTGCTCGTCGTACTAAAAATAACCCAGTTCTTTTGGGTGAACCTGGTGTCGGTAAAACCGCGGTAGCTGAAGGTTTAGCCCAACGAATTGTCAATGGTGAAGTACCTGATATACTCGAAGGTAAAAAGATTATTCAGCTTGATATGGGGCTGCTTGTCGCCGGAACGAAGTATCGTGGTGAATTTGAAGAACGATTGAAAAAAATTATGGATGAAATTCGCCAGGCTGGTAATGTTATTCTCGTTATTGACGAAATGCATACTCTTATTGGTGCTGGTGCAGCAGAAGGCGCTATAGACGCCGCCAATATCCTTAAGCCAGCATTGTCTCGCGGTGAAATTCAGGTAATTGGTGCAACAACTTCTGATGAGTATAGAAAATACGTTGAAAAAGATCCAGCTCTGGAAAGACGCTTCCAGCCAATTACTATTAATGAGCCTTCAAATGATGAGTCGGTAGAAATTTTGCGCGGTTTAAAAGCAAAATACGAAGAACACCACCGGCTTAATATTTCAGATGCGGCTATTATTGCGGCGGTTGAACTAAGTTCAAAGTATATAACAGATAGATTTTTACCAGACAAAGCTATTGATATTATTGATGAAGCTGCATCAAAAGTTAGACTTCATGTTTCTAGCTTGCCGCCGGAAGGAAAAGAGCTGGAAAAAGAACTTAAAGAAGTTGTCAAAGAAAAAGAGGATGCAATTCGTAATCAAGAATTTGAACATGCGTCTGACCTTAGAGACAAAGAGGCTGACCTTAAAGAAAGAATTCGTGAAATGATTCAGGAATACCGTGATGAGCACGATGCAAATAAGCCCACCGTTACACCGGAGCAAGTTGCAGAAGTTGTTAGTATAATGACGGGTATTCCAACATCAAAAATTACAGAAGGCGAGTCGGAACGTCTTATGAAACTTGAAGATACGCTGCATTCACGAGTTATCGGGCAAGACCAAGCAGTTGTTGCAATTTCAAAGGCTATCCGCCGTGCTCGTGTAGGGTTGAAATCGCCCAATCGTCCTATTGGAAGTTTTATCTTCTCCGGACCTACTGGTGTAGGTAAAACTGAACTTGCTAAGGCGCTGGCTGAAGCTGTTTTTGGCTCAGAAGACAACATGGTTCGTGTTGATATGTCTGAGTTTATGGAAAAACATTCAACCGCAAAACTTATTGGTTCACCTCCGGGTTACGTTGGTTACGATGATGGCGGGCATATGTCGGAAATTATTCGTAAAAAACCTTATAGCGTGGTTCTTTTCGATGAAATTGAAAAAGCTCACCCAGATGTGTTTAATATTATGCTCCAAATACTTGATGACGGACGTCTTACCGACGCAAAAGGTCGTCACGTAAACTTCAAAAATACAATCATCATTATGACCTCAAACGTTGGTGCTAGCATGATTACAACAACATCAAAACTGGGATTCTCTGTTTCAAATGATGAGTCAAAAGACAAGTACGAACACCTTAAAGATACGGTTATGGAAGAAATGAAGAAATCATTTAAGCCAGAATTTTTGAACCGTATAGATGATATCATTGTGTTTGCGCATCTTAGCAAGGCAGAAATTAGACAAATCGTTGATTTATTGCTTAAAGACTTGTTTAAACGACTTAAAGAACAAGAACTCAGCGTTGAAGTTTCAGATGAAGTTAAAGATGCGCTTGCAGATGAAGGTTATAACGAAGCGTATGGTGCAAGACCGCTGCGTAGAGTAATCCAAAAGAAAATTGAGGATGTGCTTGCGGAGGAAATCCTCTCAGGGCAGTACAAAGCAGGTGATACAATTTATTTAAATCTTGATGCGGATAAAAAAATCTGCTTTGACCGTGAAAAAACGAAACAAGAAGCTTAATTCTATATAGCCAAAAAGCCTGTCCTAATTTGCGACAGGCTTTTTTGTGGAGAAATTAATTCATGTTTGTTACATTTATGTAATGTTTTTGTTTGGTTTTTAATAAATTGGTAAACTTTATCACGCAAAAAAATAGGCAAAAAATATCGCCCACATGGGTAATAGATAATTTTTGATGAATTGTGTTGTATGGCTTAAAGCCAGTAGATTAAGGTGTAAAATAAAACAAGTTTGCATTTTTTGGCATAATCAAATTTTGTTGTTATTTCTTTTTTTAGAAAAACAGTAAAAGATATTACCCAGTTGGGCAATAGAAACTATACTAAAACTATACTAACATGAATTAAGTAACCGAGGCTAAACATAATACGCTAGGAGGGAAACACTATGCCAAATAACACAATTTTGAATTTTGATTACAATACGGATTTGAACATTATTAGTGGTGGAGATTATTCAATACCAAAAGAATTATACTTTCCTGACAATGGCAATCCTTGCGAACATTGTCTCAGTGTTTACGTAATCGCCCAAAATTTGAACGAGATAAGACGTACACAACTTATAAATTGCGTCGCTTCGATAAAAATGCAAACTTTTTTTAACATGGATGTTTGCATAATTAATTTGGGTACAGATGATTATTCAAGGCGAGTAACAGAAAAAATTGCGACCGACTTGCAAACAGAAATAGTTATGGCGGAGGGGCGGAATCCAGCGTTAGTGTTAGATTGCGTAGTTAACGATGCAAAAAGTAAATTCATTACTTTTATAGACTCTGCAGATGTTATTCCCCGTGTGCGTGATGTTGAAAATGCAATGTACCAGCTTTATACAAACGAATTGGATTTTTTGACTTTTACTGTAAAGTATCAGCACGAAAATGGTAGTGACTTCAACCAGGAAGCTTATATGCTCCCGTCTACGCTAAATATTAATCCTAATTCGCATTTTAGTGCGTATTTTAATCGCGACACACTTTTGCATTATAAATTTGACAGGACTGCCCCTTTTGAGTTAGACAAAAAAATGGTTGAGAATTTCGAAAAAGATGGCAAAAAGGGCGCCTACATCCTTGGCAAAACGCAAATGACGATTCTCGGTCCGATTATGCAAATTCAGGATTACGTGCCAGTTCCCCTGGGCGAGTGAAACGCAAGTAATTAATGCCTAAAATGTCTTACACCAGTAGTTATCATTGCTATGGAATACTTATCCGCTTTGGTTATAACTTCCTTGTCTTTTATGCTGCCTCCAGGTTGAATTATTGCCTTAATCCGTCCTTGCGCTGCAGAATAAATGTTATCAATAGCCGGGAAAAATCCGTCAGATGCGAGCACTGCGTCTTTTGAACTATCGCAAGCTCTGTTTAGCGCAATTTCGAGTGCATCAATTCGTGAGGTCTGTCCTCCACAGATGCCAAGCGTTTTGAAATCTTTTGCGATGACAATAGCATTTGACTTTACGTGTTTCGCAACTTTCCAGGCAAAAACTAAATCTTCAACTTGCTCTGCGGTTGGCTTTTCTTTTGTTACAACTTTGAAAGCCTTTGCGTCAAGTTGTTTTGTGTCCGTAGACTGAACAAGTACCCCAAACGGCGTTACACGAATATCTTTGGTTAAAAATTCGTTATAATTTTTCAATTGGGTTTTAATCTTTATTATTCGTAGATTTTTTTTAGCCTCGAAAATTTTGAGTGCTGCAGTTGAAAAGTCTGTCGCAATAACAATTTCAAGGAAAAGGTCAGAAAGTTGCTTTGCTAAATCAGATTCCACGCTTGAGGAAAAAGCAACAATACCGCCAAAAGCAGAAATCGGGTCACAATCAAGCGCTTTGTTGTATGCATCAAGGGAATTTTTGCCCAGCGCAACTCCGCAGGGTTGATTGTGCTTGATTATCGCGCATGCGGGAACGTCGTAAAATTCAGAGACAACGCTCAATGCGGCAGTCGCGTCTAAAATATTGTTATAAGAAAGCGTTTTTCCCTGTATAATGTCATAATCAAGCATTTTAGTTGTGTTGTATAAAACAGCGCTCTGATGAGGGTTTTCGCCATATCTTAAATCGTAGTTTTCATTTTTTTCTAAGCGCAACGAAAAATAACTATCTTCTTCCCCATAAAGAGTGCTCAGGGTCGAACGAATGCACTCATCATATTGGGCAGTCATCCCAAATACTCGAAGTGCAAATTCTTTAGAAATTTCAGTACCGAATAAGCCTCCGCGAGCTTTTAAGTCAGCCAAAACTTTTTTGTACTGGCTCGGAGCGCTGACGGCGAGCACATTTTTATTGTTTTTTGCTGCCGCTCGTAACAGTGCGCAACCGCCTATATCAATGTTTTTTAGCAACTCGGTTTCGTCAGCAGTCTTTGTGCTAACTTCCTTAAATGGGTATAAATTAACAACTACAATAGAAAACGGTTCTATTTCTGCGTCGGCAATTTCTTCTAATTCAGCCGAAATAGTTGTATCCGCAAGTACTCCTGCAAACACGGCTGGGTGTAGTGTTTTGACTTTTCCGTTGAGCATTTCTTTGGTTTTTGTGATAGTCTCAATTTCAGTTACGCATAGTCCGGCTTTTTTTAAGGTTGCAGCAGTTGCCCCAGTTGATACAATTTCGTAGTGAAAATCATTTTGAAGGCTTGTTGCAAACTCCACAATACCTGTTTTGTCGTAAACGCTGATAAGAACTCGTTTTTTCATATTTTCCCCATGATTATAATCCTGTACTAAAAGAGTTTATCACGGAAATATTAAAGTTAAAAGCGATACCAAACTCTACTTTTTTCTATTGGAAATTTTGTGAGTGGATGGTATGTAAAATTATTTTTACTGCGTAATTACTGGGTTTTAGCCAATGTCTGTACTTTCTTTAAGTTGTTTTTATAAAGTAATGTAACAATACTACTCTTGTCGCACGATAAAAGATGAAGTTTCGTAACAAAAGTGTTATAATATAAATGTAAGGTACAATGTTTATAAGGAGACGAAATAAAAAACATACCAGTCTTGTTGTAATCGGGGTTTGCAACCGTAAAGAATGGGGTCGGATGTCTGAGGGGACATCACATGGCGAAGCTAGCACAGACTACATAACCTTTACAAAGTACATTCCTCACATCGAAAGGACAATATGAACGAAGTTAAATTTCACAGTGACCTTGATAGGTTAATTGAGATTTTGCCCCCAAAGATTGGGCGTTACCTTAGTAATGACAAGCTTAATGACGTAATAGAAATAGTTATGGATTTAGGCAGAGTACCCGAAATTAGACATGCTACAGGAGAGACAGAATTTATTAGTGGTGATTTCATCACAGATGATGATTTAAATTTTATCACCAAGCGTATTCCAGAATTTACCAACGATAATCGTTCAGGTATTGCAGGAACCTTGCACCGGATTAGTGCAATCCGTAATCGCCAGGGCAAAGTTGTTGGTTTGACATGCCGAATTGGACGAGTTGTAACCGGAACAATTGAGTGTATTAAGGATTACGTTTTAACCGGTAAAAGTATCTTGTTTCTTGGACGCCCTGGTGTAGGCAAAACAACAAAACTCAGAGAAATCTCGCGGCTTGTTGCCGATGATTTGAAAAAGCGTGTAGTTATAGTAGATACGTCAAATGAGATTGCGGGCGATGGAGATACTCCGCACCCTGCAATTGGGCATGCAAGGCGGATGCAGGTTTCGCAACCTGAACACCAAAAAGATATTATGATAGAAGCGGTTGAAAACCATACTCCACAAGTAATTGTTGTTGACGAAATAGGTACCGAGGAAGAAGCGCAAGCCGCCAGAACAATTGCAGAGCGCGGGGTTATGCTTATTGCAACTGCGCATGGTAATAAGTTGGAAAACCTTATAAAAAACCCGATTTTGTCAGATTTGGTTGGTGGAATTCAGTCTGTTACATTAGGAGATGATGAGGCAAAACGTCGTTCTAGTCAAAAAACAGTGCTAGAGCGAGAAAAACAGCCGACTTTTGATATCGTGATTGAAATAATTGACAGGAACACTCTTGCTGTTTATAAAGATACGGCAGAAGCAGTTGATTGCATTTTGCGCGGCTGGCCTATTCGTCCAGAAATACGTAAAGTCGACCAAAAGTATGAAGATAAAAAGCCATCTATCCTAGAAAAAGTGAATGAGCTTGACGACAAAATAAATAAAGCGAATAGTTTGAACTTTTCTTTCTCGCGTCAGCAGTACGTTGAGCAGATTAAAAACTTCAAAAAGATATATATATACGCTGTTTCAAGGACGATAGTTGACAAAGTGCTTGAGCGGTTAGACTTAAATGCAGAAATTACGAAAAATATTGATGATGCAGATATTGTTATTGCCCACAAGAATTTTGCAAAAGGCGGTAATAAAATTCTAAGCGCAGCAAACGATTATAGATTGCCAATTTATTATGTTCGTTCAAATTCTATGGCGCAGGTTCAAAAGGTAGTCAAGGAGGCTTTGGGGATAAAAGAAACCGCAGAGACGCTCCAAGGCTATTATGACGATGCGGAGCGTGCGTTGGATGAAGCAAAAGAAGCAATTGAAAAAATTCAACGCGGCGCAAAAGACGTGGAACTCACGCCGCAAAACCAGCAAATTAGAAAACTTCAGCATGAACTTGTGGAGCAGCACAATCTTCAATCAGAAAGCGTTGGCGAAGGCACAACTCGTAGACTACGGATTGTCGGTGGACAGGATTTCAAAAACGCTGGTTAATTCTGATAAATATTTTATAACGAAAAGCACTTGTTTTATTTTTCAAGTGCTTTTTATTTTAAATTTAGTTTATGACGGTTTTGCTAAATCACCACTTCTTTACAGGATAATCGTCTGGAAACTTCCAGCCGTTTTGCTGGATAAATATTGTGCAATCATAACCGGCTTTGGTAAGGTCGCAACCATTATTATCATTTTTAGGTTTTTCTCGGTGACCTGGTAATATTTTGCCCGTGCGCTGATTAAGGTGAAATGCAAAAACATCTACCCCTACTTTAGTTGGACCTTTGGCTCCATTAACATCAACCATAAACCATATACCATTGTTTAAAGCTTGAGCGCTGTTGACTGCGGCAGTAGCCCAAATCGCAAAATGCATACCATTTGCCAAA
>CAZVBZ010000006.1:0-77995 GCA_964626145.1 uncultured Muribaculaceae bacterium
GAAATCAACTATAGACTGCATTTTGCCAATTAAAGCTAAAATCCCTCAGAATGACCCGAAAAATCATGCCCGCGTCCAGCGGGCTTACAACCAGGAACACCTCGGCGGAGACCTCACGCCTGGCTAGGATTCACCGGTACATGCGGGTCTACAACCAGGGTAATTTTGTCTGAGGTCTCGCATTGGGGTATAGGTTATTTTGTCCAGTTTTAACTTTTAGCTATAAAGCGCACGGGGTGTTATTTTAATAGTTCCCTATTTAATTTGTCGTAGCGCTCTTTTATATTATCGTCATTTTTAAAATATTTCTCGAATTTGGGATTATCATTGTCTTTTGAGACAGATTTTATTATCTCTTTTACGAGGTCATATTGGTCGTCTGTGTTCATTTTGTCAAATTCTGTTTCTAATTCTTTGCGAAGTTGCAGTTTCGTTTTCATTTTTATTTCGCCAGAGTTTAGTTTTGTTTTGTGTGCGCCCATTTGCGTAACGCTACTGTAGTTGACAAATGAAGATTCTATCATGGAGGGATTCATTGTGAGTATTAATTGGTCGGAATCGTTAACTAAGTACTTTCCATCCCTGACGGATTCAATAAAATATGCGAAATTTTTTGCGTATTCCTTTGATATGTTTAGATATGGGAGTCGTTTTGCAATTTCTATATTGTATAGCCCTGCTTTGATGGGTTCTAATTCGGTTAATCTTCTGGTTCGATGGTCAAGTCTGTTTAAAAAATATGTAAAACGCTCTGATCTGTCTTCGTAGTAGGGCTTTTCGGTTATTGCAAAATTGAGCTTGTTGAGTTTGGCGAGGGTATCGTAAACTTGGTCTATTGTATAAACTTCTGGAAATGTATCTTCGTTGTTGAGGCTTAGTATGCGTTGGTCTGTGTTAAACCAGAGATGACCTTTGAAGTTGTTTACAACGTAAGAATCGTTATAGCTTGAGTTGTTTTCAAGTATGACAAAAGCCTTGTCTAAATCTGTTCCCGGAAACGCTCTTTTTAAGCCTACGGAGCAGGTTGGGTCGTATCCAGCTGCAATTACGTTAACTCCATGGGAAATACTGTGGGCTGCCTCGGTAATTCTTTTTAAGTATTCGTCTTCAATGTTTTCGGCAACTTTTTTGAAGTTTGGAAAATCTGTGAACTTTTTAAAATATTCTACAAATTCTTGCTTGATTTTAAGTGGCACATTGTTTAAAAATGAAAAATTCTCTGCTCGTGTAACTTTGTTGTACGGGTAAATTTTGTCATCAAGTGCTTCGTAAAATACTGCCGATTTTAATCTTTGCCATTGATTAATCATATCAGAAACAGTGTTGACTGTAATTTTGGGCAATGCTTGTGTAATTCCTGTAAAAGATGGAATGGCGCTTTTTGCAGCTTTTTTAGTTGTTAGTTTTGTGTTTGTGTAAAAAAATGTGTCTGCTGACTTTTTAAAATTATCGGACTTTTGAGTTGTGAAATTGTGTAAGTTGCTAAATTTTTGGTTTTTAAAGCTTAATTTATTATGGGTTGTAGTTAAGCCGCTTGTTATTGTTATATTCATATTTTTAACCTATTTTAAAATAACTTTGCGTTGTGATTATCTCTGCCGCCGAGGTTTAGTAGTCCTAATTTCTCTGTCTCTTTTTGTATGTTTGAAATAAAGGGTTCTTTTATTCCGCCCTGGTAAGCTTGGTGGAAAGATTCGCTTGCTTTTATCATGCCCTTTGACCGGTCGGTAAAGTATTTTAAGCCTTTTGCCGGATTATTTATGTGCTGGGCGAAACAGCATGGGTGTGCAAAAGCCATAAAAATATTTGGCTCTTTTGAAAAAGTATCAACTATTTCATCAAAAGTATTTTCACTTGTGGCAACTAGCTTGTCGTTTTCAAAGTGAGGTGCATATTTTTTCAAAATGTTTTTAAATCCAGCTTCTTCGGGAATGTCATGAGGAAGTTTTCCTTGTGCTTTCAATGTGCCAACAGCTACGCCTGGAGCGTCTTTCATAATCTCTGCGTACAAAGCTTCTGGATTTTTCTTTGTTTGGCTTGCAAGAACGGTTATGGCTTGTTTGGTTTCAATGTAATGGAAAGCTTTCCAGTGAATATTCATCAGGTTTCCATTCCTTTTGAAATCGTAGTACTTGGCAAATTCTTCGAACGAAAACTTTGTCAGGTTGCAGAGTTTTTGTGCTTCTGCAATGACATTGTTTATCATATTTATCCGTTTTTGTTTAATATTCCCTAAAAATTTATTAATATTTTCAGAATAAGGGTTTACGCCATAGACAAGAACTTCTGACATTTCGCAAGGATTGCTTGATTTTTGTGCGAGATGAGCAAAACTCATTTCAATCCCGGGTATAAACCTTAAATTTTTGTACTTTTGCGGATTTTCAGAAATAACACTTAATGCCTCTTTAAGTCCTTCGGCGGTGTCGTGGTCTGTTAGCGCAAAGATAAATTTCTGTTTGGTTTTTGAATAAAGCTTGTCTGCATATTCAGCAGCGTTATCTAAAAGTTCTTTGACAATTCCGGCGCCGTCGGAATAGTTTGAATGGCTGTGTAAATCTGCTCTAAAAACGCCGTTTTCGACATTTTGCGCATTAAAAACGTAATTTTCTTTTTTTAGTGTTGGTAAAATGTTTAGTAATTCATCACTGTCCATAACCGATGCCAAAGACTTGGGGTTTACCTTGTGGTTTGTGGCAACGCTCATAGAGTTTGCAAGTGTTTTGGCAAATTTGGAAACATTTTTCCTATTGATTAACATCAATAGTCCTATTGCACCGACTCCGGCACTTGCGCTGGCGCTGACTACTCCGACATCGGACATTTGTGATGTTTTTTGTGGTTGCGTAGATTTGCGCTTTGCGTGAAAAGCTGGGTTGTGTTGTAACTTCGTGTTTTGTGTAAACTTGATAGCAGAAACTTTCATAACTTTAATAAGCATCCTTCATTTATAATTATAAAACTTTTGTGTCTTTAATATCAGTAACCCGAGTCTACATTTATACTAATACTAAATTTCAAATAATAGAAGTCTTTTGCATAATTTTTGTAACATTTTATAATATTTAAAAAAGCAAATGGTTGTTTTTTAAATAACATTCTCATCTACTATTCCGCCTAATAGCGCTCTATCTAGTTTTTGATATCTTTTGGCAAGATTTTCATCATTTTTGAAATATTTGGCAAATTTCGGATTATCGGCAACCCCATAAGACGCTTTGATAATATCTTTTATAAGTTCAAATTGGTCTTCGTGGTTCATTTTGTCAAATTCTGTTTCAAGTTTAGCCCGGTGCGCAAATTTTTCTGGCAAGGAACTAAAGTCGCCTTGCGCAATAAGGTTTTTACGAGCTTTTATTTGTGTTATGTTGCTATATTGTGCAAAAGGAGATGCGTTTAGAATGTCTTTTAAATCACACATTGAATCTTCGTCTTTTATTAGGTATTTTCCATCTCTTATGGATTCGATAAAAGTTGCCAGATATTTTGCATTTTTACGCTTTTCTTTTGTAGGAATTTCTAGTGGTTCAGAATTTGGGAAAAGTTTTGAAAGGCTTATGTTATACAATGCGCCTTCAACTGGGTCTAGTTTTCGTTCTTGCATTTTGCAAAGTTTATAAGACTTAAGCCAATCTATCGCATAGCCAAGGTTTAAGTCTATTTTATGGTCGTATTTATCAAAAAATTTAAGTTGTTTGGGCAGGTCTTTCATAAGAAACGGTTGCGGTAAAGTTGGCATGCCGTCTGGTTTGTCAAACTCAACTTTCAAAAGGCGTTGATTATTTTTTTGGTGAAAAAATTTGTAAAATTGCGCTTCAACTACATCATTGCCCGCAAATTGCCACTGAGTTGAGAAAAAATTAGGCATTTTACTTTTATAAATAATAAATGGATTTCTCATGCATGAACCAGGAAAAGCTTTTTTTAATCCAATCGCGCATGTTGGGTCATATCCAGCTGCTATAACTTTTACTGTTATATCATTATCTTTTTTTATTGCTTTTACGCAAGATTTAATTGTGCAGACAAATTCGGTTTCAATTTTTAGTGCAATTTTTTTAAAATCAGGGAAACCGGTTATTTCTTTGTAATACTCTACGAATTCCCTCTTAACCTTAGACGGAACATCGTTTAAAAAACTACAAAATTGCTGCCGAGCTTGGGTGGTTGCCGGAGAAAGATAATATGGGGAGCTAGTTTTGTTCCAATAAGTTATTAAATCATTAAGCGAGTTAACAACATATTCAGGCACCCTGCGGTTAATTCCTGTGAATGAAGGGATAGCGGAATTTTGGGCTTTTTTAACATTTGTTAGTTGCGAATTTGCGGTAAAATTTGTAATAGACCTAGCAGAGGTATTTGAATTTCTGTTTGCGCTGAATGGATTATGATTATCTTTTTGTTTTTTGTAACCAAGCTTATTTTGTAATGGCAAAAATCTTTCTGTTATTGATAAATTCATTTGCTCTAACCCTTTTTAAAAATACTTTTATATATCCTGTTTGTAGTTTATTTTGTAACATTTCGTGTGAAATTCACAACAAAATATTTATAAATTTAATAAGCATCTTGTGTTTGTAGTAAAGATATTGAGTACGTAGTAGGTACTAATAATCTGAAACTTATATTAATAATAAAATCAAAATTTGAATAATGAAAGTTTATTTAAAGTTTTGTTAAGATGGTCGAAAAAAATAAGCAATTATTTTTTTTTCAGTTTTTATATAAAGTAGGAAAGTGTGATTTATGAATAACTATATGTCGCAGCCGGTGGCTGTACCGAAAAACATAATTATTACTAATGATGGGCGCAAATATAAAAAAGCAAATTTTGCAACAACAACTAGCGCGGTTGCGGCTGCTGCGGGCGCTGGGGTTGTGACTCAGTTCTTAGCGGGCGAATTGCAGCACATTATGCTTATAGAAAAAATCGATAAAGCTGCCAATAAGGACTCTGCGCTTTACAGTGCTGCTATAGAACCTGCACTCGAAAAAGCAGGCTTAAAGTCAAAAAATATTAAAATCATTGATGCTGGCGAGGCTAAGAACAAAACACATATTGAAAAGCTTTTTGCACTAAAAAAACTCGAACAAAAGTATTCCAATAGTAAAAATTTTCTAGTTAAATTTTATTTAAAAAGAAAAATAGAAATGTGCAAATCACGAATTTCTTCACTTATCAAGGGGAAAAATGCCTGTTATGGTTCTACTCCTTCTGGTGGTGTGATTGTATTGAACAAGGGAAAAACAGCGATATCCGCGTTTCATGAGATGGGGCACGCTATGAATAGACATTTCAGTTCTGTTGGAAAAGCTTTGCAAAAAATTGGGCGCAAAAACAAATATGTTGTGGGTTTACTGCTGGCAACAGCGCTATTTAAGCGTAAAAAAGTTGATGGCGAAAAAACAGAAGGTTGGTTTGATAAAGCAACAACTTTTGTCAAAAATAATGTTGGCAAATTAGTGTTTATCAGCTTTGTACCGACGTTAATTGAAGAAGCAATGGCTAGTATCAAAGGGCGAAAACTAGCAAAATCGTTCTTTGCTCCTGATAAGATTAAAAATATAACGAAACATTATACCTTGGCTTGGTTAACATATTTCTCAGTCGCTGCTATTACTTCACTTTCATGCCTTGTTGCTTCTAAGGTGAGGGACGAAGTTGCGCAGCCCAAAGAAGTTACCGCTATACCAAATTTAAAATATAAGCCATCGCAAAATAAATTTGCAATCCATCAAGCAAAATAAACTGTTCCTGAAAACTTATTGTGCGCAATTATTTTGGATTATTTTAAGTTTTGAAATTTCTTGTGTCGTATTGCAATCAGAATGCATTGATTATGTAAATATGCAGAGTTGTAATTATTCTTTTACATAAATTTCATCAAGGTTGTGAATTGCGCCACCAAGCGGAGTCGGGAAAATATTGCCGAATTTTTTTCTTATTGCGGTCATTTGAAGTGGAGAGTAAAGATAAATTATTGGTTTTTCTTCGTAAATAATTTTTTGATATTGGTCGTAAAGTTTTTTGCGTTTGGCAAAATCCAGCTCTAGCGCACCTTTTTCAAATATTTCATCCAGTTCTTTTTCCCAGGTTAAAAGGTCTGTTTCGTTTTTTAAGCGCCGATTGAACAAGTGCAATGGTCCATTGCTGTTCCACACATTTTTTCCGCCGTGAGGTTCAAGCGAGCTGCCGGTTAGCCCCATTATTGCAGTTTCCCAGTCGAGCGTGTTTGTAAGTTTGTTTACTAGCGAGTTAAACTCAATAGGTTTAAAATTAACTTTTATTCCTAAATCAGCTAAATCCTGCTTAATCATAACCCCTGTAGCCTCGCGCTCTGTGTGTCCGGCGTTTGTTAGTAGGTCAAACTCGACGGCGTTTCCGTCTTTGTCAAAAAGTTGTCCTTTGTTATCCCAATAAAATCCCGAAAGTTGCAAGTGCTTTTTTGCCGTTTCAATATTGCGCGGATGTCCAGTTGCAAGTTTTTCGTTGAGGAATATTGATGGTAGCGCTTCTGCTGTGTAAAGCGGTTTTGCGACCCCATTTGTTATATTGAAAATCATGTTTTCGCGGTCGATTGCGTAATCAATTGCGTTTCGAAAATTCTTGTCGTTAAACCAGCGTTGTTTTTTCTCTTGGACGTAATATTTTCCATTATCATCCTTTCGGGTGTTTAGGTTTAGGGTGATAAACATTGTTCCGGAGGAAGGTCCGAGATTGTAGATTTTGTAATCGGATTTATTTTCTAGCTTTTTAAAGCCGGGAACGTTTGCCCCACGCAGGTTTATAATATCGATTTCTCCAGCTTTAAACTTGAGTAATTCGTTATTCAAATCTCCAACTATTAAAATGATGTATTCGTTTAAGTATGGCAATTTTTCGTTTTTTGTATTTATTACATAATAGTTTGGATTTTTTTTGTAAATGGCGCGTTGAGCCGGAACGTACTCCGCGAGCTTGAAAGCTCCACTTGTTACAAAATCTTTGGGTGGTGTTGTTGGACCCCAAAAAGAATCAAAATAGTTTTTCCCTTTTTGGCAAACTGGTTCAAACACGTGTTTGGGAGCAATTGGAGTGGAAAGCATTCTCAAAAATGGCGCAAATGGGCGCTTTGTTGTGAATTTTATTGTGTAATTGTTGAGCATTTCTATTTTTGGCAACTCGCCATCCACCAGCATAGAATCCCTTGTGCTTGTATTGCCAAAACCTTTAAAAACAATTGTGTCGTATGTAAAGAAAACATCTTTTGCCGTTAATTCCGTGCCATCAGACCATTTTACTCCATGTCGTAAATAAAAAGTATACTGTCTCCCATCAGGGGAAATTGTGAAAGATTTTGCAAGTTTGGGTTCAACTTCGCCTGTATAAACATTTGTTGTAACAAGTCCGTCAAACATAAGCTCCGACATCGTTGAGGAGGTTGCGTCTTTTGAGTTCCAAGGGTTGAAAGTTTTGGGACCTTCTCCAATAGTTGAGGTTATTAACTTGCCGCCAAAATTACCAATGGGCGCTTGTGATTGTAAATAATCAATCCCATTTATTACTACTGTTTTTGAGGCTGGTATTTTTTGAAAAAGTTCCTGTTTGGACGTGGCAATTTTTTCTTTTTCCGGTGTTTGTTCCGGAATATCAGCGCGTATACAAGATTTCAAAAAAATCACTAATGCAGTTAGTATTAAAATAGAAAAAATAATTTTTTTAACCATAAATAGAATTTACCACAAATTTCGTGTTAAAAAATAGCCTAAATGGCTACTGTGGAGTAACTGTGTTTGCGCTGGGAAGATTAACCGATACTCCAAGTGCGTTTAATTCTTTTAAAGCTTTTGGCGCAAGCGCTGTGTCTCCAAAGTTTTCGAGGATTGTTTGATAACAATCAATCGCTTCGTTTTTGTATTCTCGTGCCTTGTAAAGATTTCCAGCTTTGTAGTATAACGGTGCAAGAGATGCATCAGGCGAAATTAGCATTTGGTTGTCGAGTTTGATTTTAATATTAATCAAATTGGCGTTATCTTCTGGCGAAAACAAGCTTGCAGAGTATATTTTTGTTGTTAATTTGTCTACGGTATCAGACATTTCTTGTATTTGAGCTGCATTTATGGAGGATTTTTTGGTACTTTTTTTTGCGGCAAGTGTTGTGTTGGCAGTAACGCTACTTAATATAAAAATTGCAAGAACAATAAATAAAACCAGTTTTTTCATTTTATCCCCAAAGTATTCTAAAACTTACAACTACAATTTACAACAAACCGTTGCCTTTTGGTATCAATTAAATGTATGATAAAAGCATGGATTTTAAAAATAAATTTTATCAAATGTTTGTGCTTGCGCCGGAGGGAACCACGCTAAAGTTGGGTGGAAATCTTGATATAGCACTAAAAAAAGGACTTGGCGGCGTGATATTTTTTACAAAAAATATCGAAGCCGTTGAACAAGTAAAAGAATTAACGAAAAAAGTTAAACAAAACGCCATTATTGCGCCATTTGTCGGGATTGATGAAGAAGGTGGACGCGTTGAGCGGACGGAAAATATTTTTGGCGGGAAAAAATTTCTTTCTGCGAGATATCAGGCACAAAATGGTGTGGATTGCGTGATTTCGCAGACGTTGCAGATTTCAAATCTTATTAAATCGTTAGGGTTTAATATGAATTTTGCACCAGTGCTTGATGTTGATACAAATCCGCAAAACCCTATAATCGCTGAGCGTTCGTATGGTAGAACTCCAGCGGAGGTTGAGAAGTTTGCGCTTTGTGCAATGAATATTTATCTGCAAAATGGGATAATCCCAGTAGGGAAACATTTTCCAGGGCATGGTGATGTTAATGTTGATTCTCATTTAACTTTGCCGGTTTTAGATTTAGCGTTAGATAAATTAGAAAAAATTCATATTCGCCCGTTCAAAACAGCTGTAGAACAAGGAATTCCGGCAATAATGGCTGCTCATTTGCATTGCAAAGCCTTTGATAAAGATATAATCCCCACTTCTCTTTCTTCAGTTGCGTTGGATTACTTGCGTAAAAATCTTGGATTTGGCGGACTTATTGTTTCTGATGATATGGAAATGGGAGCATTAAAGTTATTTACCCCAGAGGAGGCTATTTTACGCGGTATTAGCGCAGGAATAAATTTGTTCCTTTTTAGAGATGAACGCGATGCAACTATTTCTTTGATAGAGCGAGTTTTTGAAAAAGTAAAAAATGACACCTTGCTTTGTTCAAATGTTGAAAAATCTTTTGAACTTATTCAGAAAGTAAAACAAAAGTTTTTTAAGCTATAGCAAGTTCTTGATTTGCTTTTTTAGTTTGAGCAAAATTTTGTGAATTTTTTAATGCGTTTACGTATAATTTTTCAAAGTCTCCATTGCTCGAGTTTTTGTCAAGAATACTAAATGCTTCTTCATTTGACATAGCTTTTTTGTATGCGCGTTTTTCTTTGAGCGCAGAATAAATATCTGCAACGGTAAGAATTTGCGTAAGCGAGTCTTTGACATGCGGTTGTCCATAATCGTGGTGATTTTTAACCATTTTGAGAACTTTTGGACTGAGGTTTGATGATTTTAATATTTCGTAGCCCAGCTCACTATGCATTTTTATTATTTCGCGTTCTTCTTTTGTTAGCGTTTCTTTTTTGTTCAAAATCTCTGCTGGAATAAGTGCTTTCCCAATATCGTGTAATAACGCGGCTTGCGACATTTTTTCATAATCATCCGGGGTGAAATATTCTCCGCTTTTATCCATAATTTCTTTGGCATAAACCATTGTTGGAATAAGGTGATTTTTTACGATGCTTGTTACGTTTTGGGGCACAATTTTGGCATCCAAATTGTGTTCTGCTAGCATTTGTTTAATTTTGGGGTTATTATCTACAGCTTGTTGTAAAAAATTTGCGTTTGCGTATTTATCTACAAATTTCTCTGGGAGAAATTTTGTAAGCAACCGGTCATTAAAATTAGAAAAAATTTTTTCGCTATACGATTTTTGTGGCGGTGCAGTTTGCAGCGTGAAAGTGTCTGTCAGCGGTGGTTTTGCAAGCCTTACTGACGAGACGTCTCGTTGCGGCTTCGCCGGAGACTGGGGTGTTATAAATGGATTGCTTGTAGTCGCACCGGCAAAGCCAATGCCCGAATGTCCATTAATGCTCAATTTCGACCTTCATTTATTCCTATTTACACACGTGCAAAAAATTGCACTACCATTACTAATATAAAAACAATTTTGTAAAAGAAATTGCGGAATTTTGATATTTTGTTACAAAGATATAAATTAATTTTAAAGATGCTTTCTTTTACCATTTTTTAAATACGAAAAATACGGCAAGTATAATAAGAGCAAAACCGACGATATAGTTCCATTTTAGCTGTTCTTTTAAATAAAATACAGAAAAAATTGAAAAAACAACGAGCGTGATAACTTCTTGCATTGTTTTTAAGTGCGCTGCATCGTAAAATTCGTGCCCAATTCGGTTTGCTGGAACTTGAAAGCAATATTCAAAAAGCGCAATACCCCAACTGACAAGGATTACAACCCACAATGCGGTACTTTTAAACTTTAAATGTCCGTACCAGGCAAAAGTCATAAATACATTTGAAATTGTAAGCAAAATGATTGGTAATAAAGGTCTAAGCATTTTTGAATAACTCCCAAATACAAATTGTTGCTGCCGTGCTTAAATTTAATGATTCAACTGTTTTTGACATTGGAATGGTGATTTTCACATCGCAAATTTCTATTGCGTCGGAACTCAGCCCATCAGCCTCGGAACCAAACATTATAACTGCTTTTTGGGGTAATTTTAGTTCAATGATGTTTTTTGCCTCTGCGTTTGCGACAACTGTCGCATAAAATTTGTGTTCGGGTAGAATTTTTTTTGTTTCCGTGGCGGATTTTACTGATAAAAATGGTATTTTAAACAAGTTTCCGACAGCTGCTCTAATAGTTTTGGGATTATAAATATCAACCGTATCACCAGCAAGGATAATTGCCTCAACCCCAAGCGCAGTGCACGTTCTGAGGATTGTTCCCAAGTTTCCGCTGTCTTTTATGTTTTCAAGTAAAACGATTTTGCTTTTTGAAATAATATCTTTTTGAGAAAAAGCAATTTGTTTAGCTGTGGCAACGATTTCGGGCGCAGTTTCGGTTGTGGAAATTTTTTTGAGAACTGCTTCATTTGTTAAAATTTTTTGATTAAACTGAGAATATTTTGCAGCTTTTTCTTTTAGAACAAATATATTTTCAAATTCAAGCCCAAGCGAAAACGCTTCTTCCACGGCTTTTTGCCCCTCAAGAAGAAATAATTTTGTTTCATTTCTGTATTTTTTTTGTGCAAGTTTTGCAGTTTCTTTGACTAAATTATTTGTTGTACTGTTTATTTCAATTATAGGCATAAAGCGTTCTCCTGCCAGTCTTTTAGCCACATTTTTTCTTCTTCGTTTAGCAGGTCATAATTTATTAGTTTTTCCTCAAAACGAACTTTTGAAAAAGAAGTAATTTTGCCATTTTTAAAATATACTGTGTTTTCAAGCCTTACCCCGCCAAAATCGGGATTGTATGCGCCTGGCTCGATTGTAAAAACCATTCCATCTTTGAGAGGTGTTTTTGCAAGCTCGGATGGTGAAATTGATGGTGGAAATTCGTGAACACTAATGCCTACACCGTGTCCGGTAGCGTGGTTAAAGTTGTATCCCGGCAAATTAGCGTTGGCAATTGCGTTTCGGGCAGTTGCATCAAGCTCAAACCCGCTAAGCTCTGGCGTTACAGCGGTATGATATGCACGGAGGGCAGCCTTTAAGACAGTCGTGTAAAGGGTTTTGGATTCATCATTTGGAGCGCCGAGGCAAAACACGCGCGTAATATCTGTCGAATATCCGCCCTCGAAATATGCGCCGCAGTCCAAAAGCACGAGTTCACCTGCTTTTATGGGCGTTTGTGTTTTCATGTCGGTTGAATAGTGCGCCAGAGCTGAGTTTTTCCCGCTTGCAAGTATCGTATTAAAGCTCAGGGAGCGCGCATTCAGGTCAAAAAATTCTTTTTCAACAAATTGCACCAGTTCTTGTTCGTTTAATTCTTTTTTTGAATTTACAAAATTTGCGGTTTTGGTCACAACTATGTCCGTACGTTCAAAGCAAGATTTTAAGTGGTTAATTTCAGCATCATTTTTTATTGATTTTGCGTTTTCAATTTTGTCTATTTCAAGTAGTTTCGATTTATCTTTAATAAGCAAAAAATCGCCGTATGAAAGGGTTTTGGGTGCATAAACAAATATTTTTTCTGTATTTTTGAGATATTTTTTGTAATCTGTTAATTCGTCTGCATAAAAAACTTTGTAATCTTGTTTTTCGATAATCATTTTTGCTTTAAAACAAGACGAAAAATTTTGTGCAAATGAGCGCTTGTTCAGTAGCCATGCGATTTGTTCAAGGTTTGTAACAAGTCTAACTTCATTTTGTGATAATTCATTTTGGATATTTTGAATTTTTTCTTTTGTCGATTGTCCAGTAATTTCGATTGGTATATCTTCAATTGGTGCATTTTTAAAAGGTTTTTTTTCAATAAATTCGAAAACAGGGTCAAAATCTAATGCGATAATTTCAATATTTTTACCTTCGAAAGTTTCTTTTAAATTTTTGTAAAAAGATAGTGGCGATTTATTTGCGACAATTGCCAATTTTGTTTTTGGGTTAATTTTTTTTGATAAAGCCGACAAAAAGGTTTCGCCAAGCTGTAATTTAACCACTTCTACATCACTAAAAGCCTGATTATCAGCTTGTTTGTGGTATCTTCCATCTACAAAAAGAGCTAATTCTCCGTTTTTGCTTAACAAAGCTTCTCCGGTGGAGCCGGAAAAGCCTGTTAAGTAGTACCTTGCGTTTTGTTCCAGCTCATTGTATTCAACCAAAAACTCGTTGGTTGAGTTTACAATCAAATAATCGTAATCATTTTTTTTAAGAAAATCTATAAGATTATTTTTGAGCATTGTGCCTCCAAAGCGCTAATCTAGTCCTCTTTTCCGGTAAGTTGAATTAAGTGCCAACCAAATTGTGTTTGGATTGGGTTTGAAACTTCATTTACTTCCATAGAAAAACAAGCATCCTCAAAGGGTTTAACCATTTGCCCTTTGCCAAAAAAGCCTAAATCTCCGCCGTTTGCGCCTGATGGGCAAAGTGAAACCATTGCGGCAGCGTCTTCGAATGCTGTTTCTCCGTTTACAATTTTTTCTCTAAGCGCACTAGCTTCTTCTTCAGTTTTTACGAGAATGTGGCTTGCTCTAACCATTGATGTCATAATTTTCTCCTTTTTTACTTTGGAACATTTTTTTTTAACTTTCGTCAATCTATTTTATCATGGTAAATTGATTTATAAAAATTTGTCCTTAAAAAAAAATAATGTAATAATGTATTATGAGTAATACGAAAGAGCGGTGTATGAAGATAGAAAAAAGTTTTACTAGTTTATTATTAATTGTTGCATTTCTTATAAATTGTGCAAGCGCTGAGGCTTTTGTTTTTAGAAAGCCTAATATACAGAAAGAAGTTCATGGAATTAAAAAAGACAAAACATTAGAACTGGAAAATATTACGGACGAAGAAGTTAAAGCGCTTTTTGAGGAGTACAAAAAAGTTACTTCGGAAGTTCGAATTCTACTTGCTCTAAACGCAATGAAGGAGAGTGTTGGCAACTTTTCCAGACTTGCAATTTTGGGGAACAATCTCAGTGAATATCCAATAAAAATTCAATTTAGAAATTTAGCTGATATGGGCGAGATGTACAAGGATTTTGACGCACTCGGGACAAAAAGAAAAAACAAGCTTTATATTTATATAAATGAAAAACACAAAGATGCGCCTCCAATTGCACTTGCTGCTCTTTTAGCACACGAGGCTTTGCATCAGGATGAGTTTAATTCTATAAACGAGGAAACTTATGCGTGGACTATGGAGGCAGCAGTTTGGACGCAGTTAAGTGAGGATTATCCAAAACAGGCTCAAAGCAACCATCCGTTGGTTGTAAGGGAGGACATGCTCAAAAAGCTTTTTATTAAAGGTAACTATACTGATAAATATATTCGAAAAACCGTAGCCTCCAACCCAGGGTATGGAAATTTGCCCTCTCGCTCTCCTGGGTTTGAGGATAGCTTGTAAGATTTATTAAAAGGTTTGAGGATAAAACAAGAAGGCGGCTGCGCTTTGCGCAGCCGCCTTTACCTTTTTCGTGATTTTTTGTAACAATTAATATTTAAAAATTATTCTTATTCGTATTTATGACATAGACCAAAAGATTTAGATTGAATTTTAATCCTTAGATTGATGTTCAATTTTTCAAAAAAATATATGATTAAGGCACAATGTTGAGTGAAGTCATTTCACAGGGGAGTAAATAAGGGAAATGAGTAGAGTTTTTGGACAATTGAAGAAAAAATTAATCGTTCTTGCTGTGGCAAGTTTATTTGGTTCATGTTGCTTTGCGGCAGAGGTAAACCTTTCGGAGATTGAGTTTTCGTCAGTTGATAATGGTTACAATATAATTTTGAAAACAGATAAAAAAACATCTTTCAAAAAAACTATACAAAATAATGAAAAAATTACGATTGAAATGAAAAATACTGTTGCGACAGAAGATTTTTCAACAATTTATAACGAAGTTTCGGGAATAAATAACATTACAGTAACGCCAAGTGGCAAAGAAGACTTGAAAATTCAAATTCAAGGTGCAGATGTTGATAAAAGTAATATAAGTCTCGACTATAAAAACACTGCTTTTGCTCTCGAGGCGCAAAATTTTGACCAAAATCAAATTAATCTTAGTTTGCCAATAGAAAATTATAAACCTGTATACAACGAAAATTCTATGGTTGAGGAAGAAGATACTGATACTTTAGATTTTGAGTCGGTTATAAAGAAAGTTGACCCGGTAATTGTCGCTCATAAAGTAAAAAATATGATAAATAAAACAACTGGTGGTACTCAAAATAGCTATAAGTGGCTAACTTACCTTGGGCTTGCGGTTATAATGATTACTGCGGGAAAGAATATCTTAAAGCCGTCAAAAGAAGCGCAAATTGGGCTGACTCAAAACTTGAAAGAGCATGAAAGGGAATTGGCTAAAAAGCTTAATTCTGGTGTAAAAGAAACGCTTTCTTTGCGAAATAAAATTGCCCAAAATGCCTCTGCTCCATCAATAAATTATGGCTTGCGCTCATATCAGAATTCACAAAAAAATCCGTATGACTCTGTAACAACGCCTATTCGCCCAACGAGAAAACCCTCTGTTGTGCAACCATATACGCAAACGGCTACAAAAACTCCATTGCGTAATAAGCCCGCTACGCCTGCTCCGATTAAGGCAAAAACAGCTGTTCACACAACGCCAATTTCTCCGGCGAGAACCGATAACCGTTCTGTGAGTGTTGATAGCATGAAGTTTTTAGAATCTATGACAAGAATTTATGAAAAAAATGGTAGAACAGACCTTGCTATGGGGCTTAAAAACAATATGAAAAAAGTAAATTTTTAACACACAAATAAAAACGATACTCAACAAATTACTGCGGGCTGATTTTTTCAGCCTTTTTTTTATATAGAATTAGCAAATAAAAACAAACTATGTTATTATATTTATCAAGAGTATTGTAAAAATTAGGGCTTTTTTATGTTTACAGAAACAAACATAGTTGAAAAATTAAACTTTTTTGATGTAAATTGCGATTTGGAGCAGGTTTCAAGTCTGATTAAATTACTTCGTATTGAACCAATTTTTGAAGATGAAAATGGGCAGCTTTATTATGACGAGGACGCTTATGAAACAATAAAAAGTTCCCTTGAGGTTAAGTCGTCGCAATTTGAGACAAAGGAAGCCGAAGTTGTGGATGAAATTTCTATTGAACAAAATGCCGCGCAGCAAACCGCCCTCACGATTGACAGTACGGGCAAAAGTATCGAGACAATTGCTGCAACAATTTCGAAAAAAATTACAGAAGATTTGAGCGAATATATTAAAAATAATCTTTCGACTGAAGAAGCTTTTAAAGCTGGCGTTTTTAAACGTGATAACGAAATTCTGTCCAAAAAACTTCAAGATACAATAAATGATAACAAAAGGCTCATTGAAAAACTTCGTCAGCTTGAATACGAAATACACAAGTTTCATCCCGTTTTTGGTAATATTTACGTGAAAAGCAAGTAAAATTTGGCATGACTGATAAAAGAAAAATTAATTTGTCAGAAAAACTCGTTGGCTCTCTTGATAATAATCTGCTTGAGGCAACAAAGATTATATCAACTGCCGCAGAGGATTTTGGGGTGAACGCTTTTATTGTTGGCGGAGCAATTAGAGATTTGTTGCTCAGTAAATCGTTGGGCGATTTGGATTTTGTTATTGAAGGTAATGCGATTGATTTTTGCAAATATCTTCAAGAAAAGAAATTTGTAAAAATTATGCAGACGGCAGAGGATTTTGGCACGGCAAAAATCATTTTTGAAAATATTGGGCTGAAAACGGATATTGCTTCAACGCGTGTAGAATTATACCCCAAGCCAGGTCACTTGCCAGTCGTAAAAGAAATTGGCTGTTCGCTGAAAAAAGACATTCAGCGACGTGATTTTACAGTAAACTCTTTGGCGGTGGCAATAAATCCGCAAAAATTTGGTGATTTAATTGATTATACAAACGGAATTGCGGATATAGAAAAAAAACAGTTAAAAATTTTGCATGACAAAAGTTTTATTGATGACCCTACGCGTATTATTCGAGGGTTGAGATTTGCGCATAATTTAAATCTTGCGCTTGAGCCTCATACAAAATTATTGCAAGAACAGTATTTAGAGACGTTTAATGCTGAGGATATTTGCTATGAGCGGATTAAGCAGGTTATAAGTCTTGCGTTTTCACTGAATTTGCCAGAATTGTATAATGATTTTATTTCGCAAAAAATTTATAAACTAGTAACAAGTTTACCTCAATTTAAAGACGGAAAATCTATTTACAACGCGATTTGCCGCAATTCGGATTTTATTGAACAGCAAAACATTTGGCTTGTATATTTAGCAGCGGTAATTCCGTTTTGTGATGTACAAAAACTTAATTTTAGCGCCAAAGAAACTGTAATTTTTTCAGAACTTGATAGCCTTTTGCACAATGAATTTGGCATGAAAACTAACTTTGATATTTATAAGTTCTTCCGCACCGCTCCTAATGAAACCTTAATTGCCTACAGCGCTTTTCATAATAACCAAACCGTAGAAAAATATTTGCGCAATTTAAAACATATAAAAACTTTTTTGGACGGAAATGATTTGAAAAATATGGGATTTAAAGAGGGAAAAATTATAGGTGAAGTTCTTAACAAAATACTTGAGCAAAAAATTAATGGTAAAATATCGACCCAAAATGAAGAAATAGCGCTTGCGAATGACGTTTTAGAAAAAATTAATTCTAACTAAATATTTTAGCTATGTACCTGGAATAAAAAATATGCTATTATAAAAAAGTAAACATTTGTAAACAAGTGACTCAAAAAGAGAAATTTTTAATCTTGAGAGTCATTTAAAAAACTGAATAGTTAAAATGTTATCCATTTAGAAGGAAAAAACATGTTCAATTTAAAAAATTCAAAAATTGTCAAATCATTAAAAGCCGTGAAACCACGCTTAAAGTGGCTTATGTTTTCACAAATGCAAGATTACAAAATCAATTCTAATTATATAGACATGATTTGTAATGACCAGGAAAAAACACAAAATGCAAACAGTGAAACACTTGAAACCATGGTTAGAGAAACACTGATTAAGGAATTTGGCCCATCAATTCAAAACTCGGCATCTTATGAGTTATTGGTGGATGCAGTTCTTCATAATTTGAAGAAAAATCAGCTTAAAGCCTTAGACGATTAAAGTCAATTATTAAAAATTTAATCCTCCATAAGGCTAGTCTTTGCGGCAGGTTTGTTTTTTAAATTGTTCTTAAATTAACTATAAAAACAGCACTTTTTGGCAATGTAAGTGCTGTTTTTTTGCATTAGCATAATTATGTGTAAAAAGGAGGAGCAAAAATGAAATACTTAATCAAAAAAACGCCAGATGGCTTTATAAAAACTGTCAATGATGAAATAAACTCAATTTTGAACCGTAATTTTGATAGCCTGTTCCCAGAATTTATTTTTTCTGGAGAAATGGACAAATACGCCATGCCAGTTGAAATTCATGAAAAAGATAACGAGTACAAGATTAAAGCCGAACTTCCAGGAGTAAAAAAAGAGGACATGGAAATTGATATTGACAAAAACCATGTTGCAATTTCTGCCAAAAAACACGAAGAACACGTAGAAGATACAAAATCTTGTAGAAAATCTGAATTTAAGTATGGTGATTTTTCGCGAGTAATTTATTTCCCGCAAGAAATTAACGTTGAAGAAACAAACGCAAAATTGGAAAATGGCATACTTTGTATAAATGCGCCCAAAATGAAAAAAGACAGTGAACAAACTAAAAAATTAGAAGTTCAATAAAAATCGACGGAAAGCGGGTATGCCAATTGCATACCCGCTGTGGGGGCATTTTATACACCTAAAAGGGCAACAATGAAAACAATTATAGGAATAAAACTAAGTAATAGAGACGAGACGTCAAAACAAATGCAAGATATTTTGACGAAGTACGGTTGTATTATTAGAACAAGAATTGGGCTGCATGACGTGGATTGCGGGAGCTGTTCGCCAAATGGAATAATACTCTTGGAAGTTATAAACGATGAACTTTTACCAAGATTACAAAAAGAACTTTGTTCAATTGATAATATTGAAATCCAGCAGATGGTCTTTGATAGGGATTAGTAGAAACTAGCCCAAATTGCTGTTTACGATATAATTATTGAATGATTAGAATTCTTGCAGTAGACGACATGCCACAATGGCGAAATTTTCATAAAACCGCGCTGAACACTATTTTGAAAGATATAGAGTTTGAATTAGTATTGAAAGACTCTGCAACAGAAGCGCTGGAGGTTATTCAATCGAACATTAAAGCAAACGTGGCTCCATTTGATTTAATAATAAGTGATTTGCAAATGGAAACGGCGTATGAGCCTGATTATGCGGGTGAATGGTTAATAAAAAATATTAAAATGATTCCTTCATATATTAATACGCCCATAATAATAATCTCTGCTGCGTATAATATAAATTTCATTGCGGAAAATCTAGGAGTTGACTGCCTTTCCAAACCGTCACTTGTGCATACCCCCCTTTCATACGAGTTGAAACTAAAAGAGAAACTTCATAATTAAAATCGTACGTTGAAATAGACAAATAGAAGACTATATTGTAATATAAGCTCGGGTGGTACCCACCACTACTTCCGCACACGTATTTTACTAAGAAAACAGCGGATAGGAGGTGGTAAAAGTGAAAATAGCAGTTTTCTTGTTTCTAAAGCTTATTGCTCAGAAACATAAAGAAAAAGCCCCAATACTTGAGATATTGGAACTTTTTTTAAATAGCTAATTCATAGGGTACTAAGCGAAGCCGCAGAGAAGCAATATTTCTTTGGGGCTTCCCCCTATATACTTATTATTTACCACATTCCTCTATTTGTCAAGCGTACGTCCTAGTTCAACACATATTAGTCTAAGCAGTCTTTTTTTGAGAGAGTGGCACAAATAATAAAAATAGAACATGGTCGGTTATAACTCCAAAATCTGAAAAGTAAGTAATAAGCGCAAAAAAAATGCTTGTGCATTTGACAAGCATTAAATAAACACGAGGATATTAAGAGAGAGAGTATAAATTAAATCTTTTTTTTATTCGCAACTTTAAAAAAACTGTTTTGAATTCTTCCTTTAATTTTTATCCCTTACAGTTATATAAACGTTTTCTTTTAGAAAAAATTGCTTAAAATTTTCCAATTGATACAAAAGTTTACAAATAGGTGTTGATGGAGCTTAATGTCAACTTATGCGCTAGCGGGGTCTTTTCTGTAATCATTTCATTTCTCCTTTTAATAGTTCTAATGTTAAGAAAAAACAATTTTTGTCATCGAATTACGTAACATATACATGTTTTACTTTGAATATACGAAAGAAAAAGGACTTTTGCCGAATTGTTGGAGCGAATCTCAAGATGTGATTTCTAAATATTGTGCGCCAACGAATGCTAATTGCTGCGCTGCAAAGATTTTTTATGATGGGTGGAAAATTGAAAAAGATTATCCCTGGTAGAGTAAAAAATATAAAATGCCGTTGCTTCTAGGCATGTAGTTTTTTTAGCAAACTGTTTTGGGTTTTGGATGCATTAACAGCATAAAATTTTTATAAATTGAATGCTATTATCTTTGAGTTTACCTTCTTCAAAAAACGCTGTATTTAAAAAAAGCCAAGCAATTAAATCGTGAAAAAAGGGTAATAATAATTACTTTGAGGATTTAATTGCTTTAACTTTTTAAAGTGTATGTTTGACACTTTATGCTTAACATTTGTTAATATTAGAACCCGCGCTCTACTTGCTTTTTTCTCCTCTTTAATAAATTATACAAATATTTTAGCCTATATGGGTTATATTATTTTTATTTTTATGATAATTTATAATTAATCGAGAAATTTTATATATAAATTACACGCAATCCCGCTGAAAAGCAAAAGGAGAGACAATCATGACAATTGGTTCATTTGTATTTATGTTACACTCACACCTTCCCTACTATAGAAAAGCTGGCATGTGGCCGTTTGGGGAAGAAAATCTTTATGAATGCATGGGTGAAACTTATGTTCCGCTTTTGAATGCTATTTCTGAACTTTACGAAGAAGGCATTAAAGCGAAATTAACAGTCGGAATTACGCCGATTCTCGCAGAACAACTAAACGACGAGCATTTGCAAAACGGCTTTGTTAAATACTTAGATAGCAGAATTGAGGCTGTATCAAAGGATTTAGACCGCTATCCTGACCCAGAAGTTGCTCACTCGCAACACAAAAGATATCTTGCGGAATACTATTACAAATGGTTTAATCATATCAAAGACAGTTTTGTAAACAAATATAACAAAAATCTTGTTGAAGCATTTAAAAAGTACCAAGATTTAGGTTGTATTGAAATTACAACATCCGGTGCTACGCACGGTTTTTCACCACTTTTGGCTACGGATTCAAACCTCAATGCTCAATTTAAAGTTGGTTCTGATACCACAAAACGCCTTTTCGGTAAAAAAGCAAAAGGTTGCTGGTTGCCGGAATGCGCTTACCGCCAAGGTTACGAGTATACAGGCAAAGACGGCAAGAAACATTGGAGACCAGCTATTGAAGTAACACTTCAAAATAACGATATTCAGTATTTCTTCACGGAATCGCACGTTATCGAAGGTGGTAACTCGATTGGTGACAGACGTGTAATTGGACCTTACGGAAACATTGAATACATTCCACTTCCGGATAGAGAACCAACCGGTTACGATACTTATAGTGCATATTGGCTCCCTGATGCACAAGTTGCTGTAATGGGAAGAAATGACCGCGCAGGCTTCCAAGTTTGGTCTGCGGCTGATGGTTATCCTGGTGATGGTTGTTACCGCGAATTCCACAAAAAAGACGATAAATCAGGCATGCATTATTGGAGAATTACAAGCGAAAAAACTGATCTCGGCGATAAAATGCTCTATGACCCAGTTCTTGCGCAAAATCAAATCGGCTCAAACTCTGACCACTACACAACTTTAATTTATCACCTATTGAATGATTACAAAAACGCTCATAATGGTAAAGAAGGGCTTGTTATGGTGTCGTTTGATACCGAATTGTTTGGTCACTGGTGGTTTGAGGGCGTTGACTTTATTAAACAGGTTATCAAAAAGTTCAATAACTACATTCCAGAAGTAGAAAGATTGACTGCGGGTGAATATCTTGAAAAACATCCACCAGTTGAAGCAATTCAAATTCCGGAAAGCTCTTGGGGCGCAGGCGGACATTTCTACGTTTGGATGAATCACCTTACAGAATGGATGTGGCCTATTATCCACGGTTGCGAAAAACGCATCATGGCTATAGCTGATAAATATCAAGAAATTCCACAAGACAAGCTTTTGCACCGTGCATTGAACCAAATGGCACGCGAAAACTTGCTCTTGCAAAGTTCTGATTGGCCGTTCCTCATCACAACATGGCAAGCAAAAGACTATGCCGCAGACAGATTTAGAGAACATGTTGAAAGATTTGAGACAATCTGCGACATGATTGAGTCTGGAAATATTGATGATGCGAAGTTGCAAGAAATTGAGTCAATTGATAATTGTTTCCCAGTAATCGATTACAGGGTGTACTCTACAATTGAAGAAGGCGTAATTCCGCAACAAGAAGCGAAACTCGCTCCTTTGTACCAATAAAATAAAATTGATGAGTTAATAAACAAAATACTGCTTTAAGGTTTTTAAGGCAGTATTTTTATTTTTCGTTTATTTCTTTTGCGAAATGGCAGGCAACGCAATGAGTTGCAGAAAATTCAGTTAATGAAGGTTGGTTTGCGCGGCAGAAGTCTTTTGCAAACTCACATCTGCTATTAAAGAAACAACCAGCCGGCAAATTTTTAACAGACGGCAAGTCGCCATCCAGCGGTTTATATAATTTGTGCTCGCAATTGTTTATAGTTGGAACTGCGGCAAGAAGCGCTTGCGTGTAAGGGTGTAGCGGGGATTGAAAAAGGGAATTTTTGTCTGCAATTTCAACAATTTTACCTAAATACATAACTGCAACTCGGTCGGAGATGTGCTTTACAACACTTAAATCGTGAGAAATAAAAATTATTGTAAGATTGAGTTTTTCTTTCAATTCAAGAAACAAGTTAATTATTTGTGCTTGAATACTAACGTCCAACGCACTTACAGGCTCGTCTGCAACAATAACCTCTGGCTCTAAAATCAAAGCTCGCGCTATTGCTATTCTTTGACGTTGACCGCCTGAAAACTCGTGTGGGTAGCGGTTTATGATGGATTTATCTAGTCCGACAAAATTTAAAACCTCTAAAACCTTTTCAGTGACTTGTTTTTTCGACTTTCTGCCGGAAACAATTAGCGGTTCTTTTAAGATATCAAAAACGTTCATTCTAGGATTTAGGCTGGAAAAAGGATTTTGAAAAACGAGTTGGCACTTTTGCCTAAACGTTTTAAGTTCGTTTTTATTAAAATCATCAATATTTTTCCCATCAAATAGTACGCTTCCGCGATTTTTCTTTTCTAGTGCGAGAATTGTACGTACTAGCGTGGATTTTCCACAGCCGGATTCTCCTACAATTGAGATAATTTCATTTTTATAAATATCAAGCGTTAGTCCATTTACTGCGTGGACAAAACCCTTATTACTAGCAAAAAAGCCTTCGCCAAGTGGAAATTGAACGTTTAAATCTTTTATTTCAAAAATTTTCTCCATAAAAGATATTATATAGCATTTTTAAAAATAAGTTAAGACTCGCATTTTAAACAAATGATTGATTTTATTTTACAATCTTGTTTAAGCCGATAGGCTTGTCAACATTGCGTCCTAGGGCGATTGCTGTTTCAAATGCAAGTAGCTGAAAAGTTATTACTGATGCAAAAACATTGTAAATATTGTTTTTTGTATCGATTTTAATATTAATAGCACCATTTTTAATTGAACTTTCATTGCTAATGGTAATCAGCTCTGGCGAGTAATCCTTAAAAATTCGTTGCAAAATCGTAAGCATGCTATCTTTTGTTTCATCAACAGCAATCGTAATCAGTAGTGGCTTGTTGTTTAAAACCGCCATGTGTCCGTGTAAAAATTCTCCTTGTGGGTAGGCGTTTGCATCGACGTAAGAGGTTTCTTTTATTTTTAATGCACCTTCTTTTGCGACAGAATAATAGTATTTTGAGCCTAGAATTACCGCATTTGGAGCTTTTGACAATTTTTTTGCTGCAATTTTTATTTCTTCTACGTTAGAAAGAAAATTTTTTATAAAGTCTGGAAGTTTTTTAATTTCTAGTAATTCTTTGTTTACGTCATGCCCTCTTGAATCTAAGTATTCTAGCATTACGAGATAAAGGCAGAGTAATTGCGCGATAAGTGCTTTTGTTGAGGCAATACTTTTTTCTTCTCCGGCTTCAGATAAAATTTTGTAATCGCACATTTTCCACAAAGAAGAATCTTTGCAGTTGGTTATACACATAGTTTTTCCGCCGTCAGCTTTGACTTTTTTTAATGATTCAACCGTGTCAAAAGTTTCTCCCGACTGCGAAATAAAAATGTAAAGCGTGTTGCTTTCTATAAAAATGTTTTTTGAGATGTAAAATTCGCTTGCATATTCGCAACTGGCTTTAATATTCGCAACTTCGCGAAATATTTTTGCAACTATTCCGGCGCAATGATACGAAGAACCGCTTGCAACAAATGTAAGTTTTTTTATGTCTTGTGGTAAATTAAAAGAAATTTTGTTTTCTTTTGTGATGTACTTATTTATCAAATTTTGCAGAACTTGCGGCTGCTGCTGGATTTCTTTTTCCATTTCGTATGTCATTAGCGTCTCCGTAATAATTACCAGTACTCAATTTAAAGTAAATAATTTTTTACAAAAAGTCAAGGTATAAAAAGTGCATGTTTGTTCAAAAAATTAATTTTATCTTACGAAAACACCTATGCGCACGAGTTAAAGAACATTTACTACATTTAGTGGTATCATTTATTACTCCAGCAGTTATAATATTAAAAGAAAATCTGAAAACAGCTAATGATAAGTTATTACAAAAAATACGCTCCATATCTGTTTTTATTACCCGCTGCAATTGTTTTGGGTATATTTTTCTTTATTCCGTTTTTTGATACAGTTATTTTGAGTTTCAAAGATTATTCGTCAAGTATTTATAATCCAACGTGGGTAGGAGTTTCAAATTATGTGTATTTAATGAAATCTCCAGAGTTTTACAAGGTTATATTTAATACCCTTGTGTTTCTTGTTTGTGCAGTGCCGCTACTCGCTATAATACCGCTAATTTTAGCCATAATGATTAACCAAAAAATACGCGGAATAACGCTATACAAACTCTTGATTTATCTACCGGTAATAGTTTCTATAGTCGTTGCCGCAATTGCCTTTAAGTGGCTTTATGCACAAACTGGAATTCTCAATTATGTAATAGGACGGCTTGGCTTTAATCCGATTGGTTGGCTTACAGACCCGCGTTTTGCATTGTTTTCGGTAATTATTGTTACCGTGTGGAAGGGCATTGGGTATTACATGATGATTTATCTTGCTGCATTAATGTCGGCTCCCAAAGATTTATACGAAGCCTGTGAAGTTGATGGGGCAAATTTTATACAGAAGCATCTTACTGTTTCATTACCGCATTTAATGCCGACTTTGGCGCTTGTAACGACTATAAGTTCCATCTCTGCGCTTAAAGTTTTTGCAGAAATATATGTAATGACAAAAGGTGGACCACTAAATTCTAGCAAAACAATTGTGTATTATATTTACGAGCGTGCATTTGAAAACCTTGATTTGGGTCTGGCGTCAGCAGCCGCAGTAATTTTATTATGCATTGTAATGGTGTTTTCTATAATTAACGTTGTATTTTTTGAGGGGAAAAAATTTTGATGCAAAAATTTCAGTTAAAAGGATTTTTGGTTCATTTGTCACTTATTTTTGTGTCATTGTTGTGTATTTTCCCATTTTTGTGGTTGTTATCGACTGCGATGAAAGGTAGCGGGGAAAATATTTTTCAGTATCCGCCTCAACTAATTCCCGCCGACCCAACATTTGATAATTTTAAATTTGCTTGGAAACAAATACCTTTTTTAGTTTATTATTTTAATAGTTTTGTGGTGGCATTTTTTACAGTTGTATTGAATTTAGTTTTATCTTCGCTTGCGGCGTATCCGCTTGCGAGAATGGAGTTTAGAGGGAAAAAAATTACATTTTTTGCGATTCTTGCAACAATTATGATACCTTTTCAAGCAATAATGCTGCCAGTTTACCTGATTGTGTTGAAATTGAACTTGGTTGATACTGTAAATAATTTTATGGGCTATTTGGGCTTGATTTTGCCTTTTGCCGTAAACGCTTTTGGGATATTTTTGATGAGGCAAGCGTTTATGGCAATTCCGCGAGAGCTAGAAGAAGCTGCATTTGTTGATGGGTGCAATGTATTTCAAATCTGGTACAAAATTCTTTTGCCTATGGTGAAACCTACACTCGCTACACTTGCAATCTTTACGTTTATAGGTTCGTGGGGTGAATTTTTATGGCCAAGTATTGTCTTAACAAACAAAGCAATGTATACTTTACCTGTCGGGGTTAACGATTTGCAGGGCATGTTCTCGGCAAACTGGCGAATAATTGCCGCCGGGTCGTTGATTTCAATCGTTCCGATTATCGTTTTCTTTCTGGCACTACAAAAATACTTTATATCCGGCGAAAATGAAGGCGCTGTAAAAGGTTAAAATGAGCGTAATTTCTATAATAGATTGCACACTGCGTGATGGCGGTTACTTAAATAATTGGAAATTTGGACAAGATTTTCAGCTTGCTCTTTTAAAGTCTTTGATAAGCGCAAATGTAGATTTAATCGAGTGTGGTTTTATAAGTCAAAATTCTGGAGATGACAGCAACGGCACTAATTTTAAATCTATTGAAAAAATAAATACATTCTTAAAAGAAAATTTATTGAATCATTCAACGGCAAATTTTGCGGTTATGATGAAGCTTGGTGAATATAATCCCGATGATTTACCGAACTGCGATAAACTGGAAAATGTTGTAAGTACTATTAGGGTAATGATTCATAAAAATGAAATTGAAAAATCTCTACCGGTACTAAAAAAAATTCTTAAAAAAGGCTATAAATTGCATATTCAGCCAACAATAATAAGTCATTACACTGATGAAGAAATCGTAGAAATGCTTTCTTTATTTAGTAAAGTTAATTACGAGACCATATCTATAGTTGACACTTTTGGAGCTTTGGACGAAAACCAAATTACAAGAATAACAATGCTTTTTGACAAATATGCAACTCGTGAATCAAAGTTGGCAATTCATTGTCATGATAATCTTTCAAAAGCTTATAATAATGCTATTACCTTTTCTTCTTCTGTAAAAAATAATCGGGATGTTTTTATTGATGCGTCTGTAAGCGGGATTGGGCGTGGTGCTGGCAATCTTCAGACAGAAATTTTGCTTACATATCTAAAAAATGAAAAAAAGCAAAATTATTCTGTTCTTCCCATTAGTACTTTTTGTTCAAAATTTATGTTACAATTTAAAAAAAATGAACTGTGTGCAAATAATTATGCGTACGCAATTACCGCCAGCAAGAATATGCATCCAAATTATGCTGTATTTTTAATTTTGAATAAATTTTCAAGAAAAGAAATATATAAAATTTTGGAACTTATTCTGCCAGAAAAATACGAGGTTTTTGACTTTGAGTACATAAAAAGCCTGTGTGAAATTAACATGATTAAAACTTGATTTTAATTATACTTGCAGAATTTTTAAAAAAAGTGTATTATTTACAATAAATGATATGAGTGGAGCACAAAAATGAAAGAATTATTTAACAAATATGTTCAGGAAATAGAAACTTACATAATGGTTCAAATTAAGCAGAGGACGCTTGAGCTTACCCCTGAATTAAAAGCAAAAGGACGCGCGCCAATATCCCTAGACATCGGTGCTCCAACAGATACGCCCCCTAAATATGTTATTGATAAACTGAAAGAAGCGCTCGATATGGAGGGCATGCATAGATATTCAACGCCAAAAGGCGAGGCTTTTTTCCTTGAAGCGGTCGCAAAAAGGATGAAAAACCGTTTTGGAGTTGATGTTGACCCCAAGACGGAAATATGTTCGTTAATTGGCTCAAAAGAAGGGCTCGCAAACATTGTGCGAGAGCTTATTAACCCTGCTGAAAACGAAAAAGATAAAGAAATAATACTTGTTCCCGACCCTGGTTATGCGTCTTACAGTCAAATGCTCCTTGTCTCCGGCGGGTTGGCATATCCAATTCCTTTGACTATGGAAAATAACTTTATGCCAGATTTAGAAGAAGTGCTTGATTCTTTGAAAAAAGATGGTTACGACGAAAAAAAAGTTAAGGCTGTGATTATAAATTATCCAAACAATCCGCTTGGCGCAACAGCGACAAAGGAATACTATAAAAAAGTTGTCGATTTTTGTAAAAAACATCACTACTTGTTAATTTCAGACGCAGCGTATAGCGATATGTATTTTGAAGAAGGTAAAAAACCATGTTCAGCGCTTGAAGTTGAAGGGGCAAAAGATGTAACGCTTGAATTTTATAGTTTTTCAAAACCTTATGCGATGACCGGGTGGCGTCTTGGCTGGGTTTGCGGCAATAAAGAGGCTCTTGGCATGTTTGCAAAACAAAAATCTACAATTGATACGGGTTTGTTTAAGGCGCTTCAGTACGCAGCTGCTTCAGTATTAAATTCCGAAGAAGGCGAAGAATACATAAAGAAAGCGAACAAAGGTTTTAAAGAAAAACAAACAATTTTGGTCGAAGGTTTTAAAAAGCTTGGCTGGAATGAAAAAGACTTTGTTGTACCAGATGCAACTTTTTATCTCTGGATTCCTATACCAAAAAGATACAAAACATCACGCGAATTTACAGCCGCATTACTCGAAACATCTGGTATAGTTGCAGTTCCTGGTGATGCTTTCGGAAAATACGGCGAGGGCTATGCGCGTATTTCAATTGTTGCGCCAAAAGAACAGTTGCATGAAGTTATCGCGCGTATGGAAAAAGACGGCTTTACTTATTAATCATATTTACTTAATGATAAATTTTCGCTTAACATTAGTATTAAAGCATTAAAAATGTTGTAATATAATGTTATAATAATAGCGGAAAGTTAACAGAATAGATATTTCCCTCACAATATAAACACACATTAAGAGGACAAAATGACTAATTCGGCAAGCGTTGTTGTAATAGACAAAGAAGAAACATCAAAACAAATTATAAAAAATTATATTTCAAAAATTCCTGATGTGCACGTAGATAAGGAATTTTCGGATTTATTTGAGGCATATAATTATGTTATAGAAGCTGGTACAAATATTATTGTTGTTGATATTAGCGAGGATACCGACGCAACTTTTGAACTTATAAACAAAATTACTTCGCTAAACAAAAAACTAAAAGTTATTGTAACTTCTTACAATGCGGATGCGGATTTAGTTATAAAATCAATGCGAACTGGAGCGAGAGAATTTCTTGCTAAACCAATTAAAGATGAAGAAATGAAAAATGCAATTATCAAAATGCGTGATTTGTCTTTAGGAAACCTTACAGAAAATAATAAGTGCAAAATAATATCAACTTTTTCGAATAAAGGGGGAATTGGCAAAACCGCAATTGCTGTGAATTTGGCACTTGAACTCGCAAACCTTACAAAAGAAAAAGTTGCGTTGATTGATTTAAACCTGCAACTTGGAGATGTTACAACATTTCTTGATTTAAACCCGGGATTTGATATTTCTTATGTGCTAAATAATATTAATCGTGCAGATGAGTCTTTTCTTTTGTCGACTCTTGAAAAATATAAAGATACAAGCCTTTACGTGCTGGCAGACCCTCCATACCTTGAGCAGGCAAAAGACATAACTCCTGAGCAAATTTCAAAATTGTTTGAGGTATTAAAAGAAACTTTTTCTTATATTATTGTTGATACTGGGTCTAATTTTGACAACAAAACAATTACAGTACTTGATAATTCTGATTTAATACTGCTTGTTACAATAGTTAATCTGCCGGCGATACGAAATTGTCAGCGTTGTTTGGAACTTTTTGACCGGCTTGGATATCCCAAAGAAAAAACGAAAATTGTTCTCAATCGTTATATGGAGAATGAAGAAATAAAAACGGTAGATGTTGAAAACGTCCTTGACAGAAAAGTTTACTGGAAAATTCCTAACAACTATTTTACTATCATGTCTGCTATAAACAAGGGAATTCCGGTTGGCGTAGTAAATCCAGACTCCAATATTGCGCGCAATTATCGTGACCTTGCTGCAATGCTCTCGGATAGTATTATTGCACTCAAGCCAGTTAAAAAAATTAAACGTGCAAATAATTTCAATATAATGAATTTGTTTAAAAAATAAGAGGTAAAACAATTGTCACTCAAAGACCGCTTAAGTCAAACACCGGAACAAGCAACTCAAAACGAAACAGCTTATGCTCCAATGTTTCAACCAGAAGAATGCCGTACCGAAGTCTCGCAGCTTAAAGAACAAATTCATTTACTTTTAAATGAAAAAATTATCGCAACTCCATCTTGGGTAAATTGTTCGGAAGAAGAACAAAAAGAGTTTATATACAAATTTGTGGAAGATAAACTCGAAAATAATTTTAAATTTATTCATTTTGACAGTTTAGAAAAAGAACAATTAATAATAGAAATTATTCAAGAAACAATTAGTTATGGACCTTTGGCGCCGCTATTAGAAGATTCGAGTGTTACTTCTATTTTTGTAAATGGTGCACACAAAATATATATCGAACAAGATGGAATGTTGAGCAAGTCGCCAATTTCATTCAAAGATAATATCCATTTAAAAAATACTATTCAACGCCTTGTTTCAAAAGCGGGAAAACGAATTGACGAAAACTCGCCAATAGTGGACGTTCGACTGCCTGACGGTAATAGAATAAACGTTATTTTCCCGCCACTAGCTATTGAGTCTTTGTATTTGTCAATTAAAAAATGTAAAGAGGACGCAGGTTCTCTAGATGGTCTTTTAAAATGGAATGCAATAACTAATGAAATGGCGGAATTTTTATCAATGATTGTAAAGTTACGTGCAAATATTGTTATTGCAGGTGAAACAAATTCTGGCAAAACAACTCTTTTAAATAGTTTGGCGGCAAAAATCCCACTTGATGAGCGTATTATCACAATTGAAAATGCCTCGGAGTTGTCGTTAAAACACGAAAATATTGTGAAGCTTGAAACTTGTCAGACTAATTTTGAGGGTAATGCAGAGATTACTACAAGCGATTTAGTTATTAATGCTATGAAAATGCGTCCAGATAGAATCGTCGTGGGAGAATGCGTTGCCGCGGAAACATTGGAAGTGTTGGGCGCAATGAGCACTATTTGCGGTGGTTCGCTTACAACTATTTACGCAAGTTCGCCACTCAATGCCTTATCGCGTTTGGAGACAATGGTACTTTTATCAGGAATAAATCTCCCAGGTAAAAACATTAAATCTCAAATTGCCGCGGCTGTTAACTTTATAATTCAAACAAGTCGCTTGCTCGATGGAACAATAAAAGTTACTTCAATTGCGGAAGTGGTTGGACAGAAAGAAGATGCTATTTCTATGCAAGAAATTTTTAAGTTTGAGCAAATGGATTGTAAAAATGGAAAAGTTGAAGGTTGGCATGTTTCAACTGGAATTGTCCCCCAATTTATTGAAAAATGTATGCAAGAAGGGTGTGACGTAGACCTGGCAATATTTGACAAAGACTATAACCATACATATATTAACCAAAAATCTACAAACATAAAAAAACGATTTAATCGTGATGCCCAAATTAAAAAAAGATTGGTGAGTGCGAATACTCTTGCGCAAAGATTAAGAAAATAACATTAGCACAAATAGTCGGTTTTAAAAGGTTTTGACTTTTGCTTTGAAGTTGCCACAGCCTCTATATCTTTGGCAATCTGTTTTTTAAGTTCTTTTACTGAAAGAAATTTAATTTCATTACGAATAAATTCTTTAATTTCTACATGAACTGGTTGTCCATAAATATCTTTGGAAAAATTTAACAAATGGGCTTCAAATGTAGGATTTAAAGTATCATTTACTGTCGGCTTAAGCCCCCAGTTTGCAATTGCATTATATTTTTCTCCCACAACTTCAACTTCTACTGAATAAACGCCGTACGGAATTTTAGTCATATTATATGGATATTGCAAATTAATTGTCGGGAAATTAATTGTTCTTCCAATTTGGTTTCCCTCCTGTACAACGGAATCAAACGAAAAATTGTGCCCCAAAAGCGCGTTTGCTGTATCAATGTTTCCATCCGCAAGATATTCTTTAATTATGGACGAACTAATAACAATGTTATTGTAAGTAATTGGCGGTATTTCAAAGTATTTATAACCAAATTCTTTTTGGTGGTTATATAAAAAAGCTGTGTTGCCTTGTCGTTTTAATCCAAAGTAATGATTAAACCCAGTTGTTATAGCTTTGGGATGAAAATTTTCAATTAAAACATCTTTTAGGTAATCATAGGCTGACTTTTGGGCAAGTTCTCTATTAAAATTTAAAATATAAACATAATCAATACCAAGTTTTTCAAGCAAATTCAATTTTTCTTCAATAGTTGAAATATATTTGACCTCGAAACCATGCAACAAGCACAAAGGATGTTCTGCAAATGTAATTAACGCTGACTTTGTAGCATTCTGTTTTGCAAAATTTACCGTGTTTTTTATAACAACCTGATGTCCCTGATGAACACCATCGAAAAATCCGAGGCACAGGGACAAATCAGTTTGTTTATTTAATTCGTAAAAAACTTCCATTTTGGATTATTTATTGTTATTTTTCTTGGATTTTTTGTTTTCTGTTTCTTCTGTTTCAGTTTGGGTTTCAGATTCTTCGGCGTCAATTTTGTTAGAATTTTCTGCGTCTGATTCACCTTCACAATTTTCGCCACATGTACAAGCTTCACCATCGTGACAACCACATGCGCAGTTTCCATCACACGGTAAATCTAGTTCTTCAATTGAGCCTTCAGAAAACTCTACAGTTGTTTCTGCTTCATCTTGTTCTTCAGTTTCTGCGGCAACTTCTTCGTTTGCTTCAATCTCCTCTGCAACTTTGGCTTTAGCTGCTTCAAGTGCTTCTTGAATTTCTTCTGGCTTTTTAGCTCTAATCACCGGAATATTGAGCATAAGTGCCATTGATTCACCGTCACCATCAAGGTTTAGCCCAAGTGATTCTTTGTCGATAACAATATACTTTGAGATAACTTCAATAAGTTCTTCTCTAAGCTGTGCCATTGTTTCGGGTTCAAGGTTAGAACGGTCTTGCATTAAAACCAATTTAAGGCGATTTTTAGCAGTTTCTTTAGTGTTTTCACCTTCAACTTTTTCTTGCTGGAAAAAGTTAATTACTTTATTATAAAAATCTGTCAAAAAGTCTTTCATTGCTTACTCTCCTTTACCCAAAGATTTAAAAAATCTTTTAATCTTGTCGAATATTCCTTTGGGTTCGTCAAGGTCGATAAACGGCACTTCTTCACCCTGAATTCTTCGCGCAATATTCAAATAAGCCTGACCGGCGAGAGATTTTTCTTCATTGACTGCCGGAACACCTTTGTTTGTTGATGTAATAATGTAAGTATCATCCGGCACAACGCCAAGTAAGTCGCAGTGAAGGGTGTTTATTACATCATCAACGCTTAACATATCGTTTGTTTGCACCATTTGGGGGCGGACACGGTTGATAACTAGTTTATAGTCCTCAATTTCTTCACGCGCCTGCAAAAGCCCAATAATTCTATCTGCGTCGCGAATGGCGGATACTTCTGGAGTTGTAACAACAATTGCCTCAGACGCACCAGCAACAGCATTTTGAAATCCTTGCTCAATGCCGGCTGGACAGTCAAGAAGAACAAAGTCGAAGTCTTCTTTAAGGTCTTCGCAAATTTCTTTTAACTGGTCTTGTGTAACTGCAGACTTGTCGCGAGTTTGTGCCGCAGCGAGCAAGCATAAATTCGGATTGCGTTTATCCTTTACCAATGCTTGTTTAAGCTTGCAACGTTCTTCTACAACGTCAACAAGTGTGTAAACGATTCTGTTTTCCAAGCCCAAAAGCAAATCCAGGTTTCTAAGCCCGATATCTGTATCAATGAGCACCACGCTTGCTCCGCTTTTGGCAAGTGCGGTACCAATATTAGCGCTGGTAGTGGTTTTTCCTACCCCGCCTTTCCCTGATGTAATTACAATTACGCGACCTGACATTATTTTCTCCTTATATGTTAGTCATTTATTTTAAATATTACTATTTCATCGTTAATTATGCGAGCTTCTTCTGGGGTAAATGTTGACGTTCTTTCTGGGAAAATCGTGTTCATCCCATCTGGTTTTCGAGCATAACAATTTGCAATTCTAAGTTGGATTGCATTCATCTTAAGCGCGCGAACTTTAGCGCGCGAGTTGCCTTTTGCACCCGCGTGAGCTATACCGCTTAAAATACCCCATACCGTAATATCGCCGGAGGCAATAACTTCGCTACCGGGGTGGCAATCGCCTATGATAACTACATTCCCGTCGTAATTTACAATCTGACCGGAACGCAAAGTTTGTTTAATGTAAGTTGTTGAAAAGTGGTCGATTTCAAAATCTGCTTCGGTGTATTTTTCTTCACTTTTTACTGCTTGTTTAACAATAACTTCGGGAATTGCACCTTCTTCTTGTTCGCTGGAAAGAATAGATTCCAGTTTTACTTCTGAAGAATAAATGTTGTCCAGCGCGTCTTGAATATCTTCGCTTTTTGCTTCTATAATTTCGTCTGCTTGTTCATCGGTAATTACAGTATCGTTGTTGATTTCTTCTTTGAGTATAATTTCATCTTCTGAAATTGTATTTTCAGGCTGATATTCAATATCTTCTTCGATTCGTTCATCGATTTGTTCATCGATTTGTTCGCCTGCTTTTGATGGGAAACCTTCAAGCTCGACGGTAAAATTTTGTTGTGCCCCTGCTGGTTCAGGTTTTACTTCAAAATCTTGAAGTGTATTAGTTGTTTCTTCTGCAGTTTCTTCTGGAAGATGGTCTTGTAGTTTTACATATTCATACGATGGTACGTACGATGCTTCTGGAATTTCAATTGGTTCTTCCTGGTTTACTGGAGTTTTTACCGTAGAAACGATAATCCCGAGGTTAATTGCCGCAAGTTCTGTTTGGGCTGAATTTGTTTCCAAAAAAGCAACGGTTGAATTTATACTACTAATGAGTGAACGAATACTCAAAAGTTGCGACTGGTTTAGGTCTACGTTGCCTAGCTTAAGTGCAACTTTTTGATTTTTTGCCATATCGTTATCAAGAATTGAGCTAAGCTCAAAAACGATATCACTAGCAGTTTTTGCATAACTTAAATCTATTATATAAGCGTCGTCTGAAAAAAATTGTTCCATTTTAAGCACATCCCATATATTCCATCAACAATTAAATCGTATATTAAATAACAGACAATTACAATTAAAAAGACAAAATTGTATCAAATTGTAAGGATTTATTTTAAAATTCATCGTCAAGGGGCTGGCAATATGTTCGTTTCCGTATTAAAATGGGGGCAACTCAGAAGGAAAGGTTAAATTATGAAAAAATTTTTCACAAATATAATTGTTTTTGCTTTAGCGTCAGTCCTTGCTGTTAATTTAGAGGCGTTTAGCCTCCATGACTCGCTAAAATTTGCGCATATTTCAGACTCACATCTTACTACAACCAGAAGTGATACGGCGTTTAAGGCACTTAGTCAGTCAAAATTGTTGTTGGCAGACGCAATTGACCAAATTAATCAAACTAACGGTTTGGATTTTGTAATTCAAACAGGTGATACAATAGATAGACCAAACGAAACCGATATTATGATGTACATGGGAATGATGAATAACTTAAGGTATCCGTGGTTTGTAGCTTTTGGTAATCATGACCTTTCTGTTGGTGGAGATATTACTAGGGAAAGATATTTGCAGCTGTTGAATTCGCATAATAAAAATTTTAATTTTGATAAATCCTATTATTCATTTAAGCCCAAAAAAGGTTACAAAGTTATAGTTCTTGATGCGGTAGACAATTCAAAAATCACAGGTAACGGAATATTTTCCAAAGAGCAGCTTGAATGGTTGGATTGTGAGCTAAAATCCTCTAAAAGAGATACTGTTTTAATCTTTTTACATCATCCGATTATCGAGCCGTTTCCTAGCTCGCATCACAAAATTTTGAATACGGACGAATTTTATGCAGTAATTGACAAATACAAAAATCCGATTGGAATTTTTACTGGACATTATCATGCAACAAAAATTACAAAAGAAAGAAATATTGTACATGTTGCTACTCCAGCGCTTGTAACTTACCCAAACGCGTTTCGGATTGTAAATGTTACAAATTACCGAAACAAAACAATTTTTGACTTTTATTTTAAAAACACTAATCTAAAAGAAGTTCAAACAATGGCACGAGTAAAATCTATAATGTCCACAACATGTGCAGGAAACGAAGAAGACCAAACTGCAACCGTTGTTATAGACAAATAAGCAAAAATAAAGTACGATATTAACAAATAGTAAAACAGGTTACGAAGTATGAAAAATTCAGAAGGAAAATTTTTTGTAAAATTTAGAGGAATCCGTGGAAGTTTTCCAACTCCGGGAAAAGAAACCCTTATGTATGGTGGAAATACTGCCTGCGTAGAAGTTAATGTTAATAACCATCTTATTATCCTAGATGCCGGAACGGGGATAATTGGGCTTGGCGAAGATCTTGTAATTGACCACATAGCGTCGTCTGCCAATCCTTATGACCGTGAACCAATTAATGTAACTTTGCTGTTGAGTCATATTCACCAAGACCACATTCAGGGATTTACCTTCTTTAAGCCCGCTCATATTCCGAGTACAAATTTGGAAGTATTTGGATATTCAGATTTTGACGAAGGTTTGGGCGAAATCCTTTCTGAGTTGCTTTTTAGTAAATCTTTCCCTTTGGATTTGGGCGATATTGCGGCAAATCTAAATATTTTTAACATAACCGGAAATGACGAAATTATAATACTTTCGCCAGACTGTTCTCAGCCGATTTTAAAAACTGTTTCCTCCAAAGAAGATTTTATTCCAAAAGGAGAGGAAGTAATAATAAGTTGTTACAAGTCCTCTGCTCATCCTCAAAATGGGGTAATGGCTTATAAAATATCTTACAAGGACAAGGCAATAGTTTATGCAACCGATAGAGAAGGCTATATTGGTGGGGATAAAAAACTCTCGTTGTTTGCAAGAAATTGCAATTTGCTTATTCATGACGCTCAATATACCGAGGAAGATTATCAATCTACAGTTTCACCTAAACAAGGATTTGGACACTCAACGTTTGAAATGGCTGTTGAGGTGCAGAAACAAGCGCACGCAAAACAACTCGCATTTTTCCATCTTGAACCTTCGTATTGTGATGCAAAAATTTCTGCAATAGAATCAGAACTTAAAACAAAAGAGCCTAATTGCTTTGTAGCAAAAGAGGGGCTTGAAATTGAAATTAATTAAACTTTTTGTTTCATTAATTCTTTTTATTTCTGTTTGTAAACCTTGCTGTGGCGAAATTTACGTAATTGATGCTGTGAAAAATTCTGTTATGCATAACAATATAGGAATGAATTATTTTAATGAAGGCTTTTATTACGGAGCAATACAAGAGTTTAAAATCGCAATTTCTTTAAATCCAGACACCCAGGCTTCTGCTGGTTTTTACGACAATTTAGGACGTACTTATCTTGTTATTGGCTATCCAGAGTTGGCAGAAAATTGCTTCGCCAGTGCAATTCAATTAAACCCAATGAATTTGAGTTACCGCCAACATCTTGCTGATACGTATAGGCGAATGGGAAAAGCTACACTGGATAACAAGATTTCGGAATATCTTGATAGTAAAAACCCGCTGGATAGTGTAATGGTGGGGCTTTTGTATATTGAAAAAGGTGATACAAATGCTGGAATAATAAAACTTGATGAATTTTGCATTACACAGTCAAATTTGATTTTGGCACAAGGCGTGAAGTCTTATATTAAAACTATTTCGGCAAAACACCCTGAACGCTTGTAAATATTTGTAAATGTTTTAGTATATACTTGTTATATATTTGGGATTTTGGGTATTATACATGTGTAGCCGATTCTCTTTATAATATATTTCTCCACTCCTTTTCTCCATGACAGACTTGTGCCGCTTTGCGGCATTTTTTTTGCGGATTTTTATTTATTTTTGTTGTAATATGTTTGTAATTACATATTGCAAGCGGAATTAAGAAACATGATAACAACTGATAAATTGACTGTAAGATTTGGCAGCCAGACTCTTTTTGAAAACGTAAGCGTAAAATTTTCACCAGGAAACTGTTACGGCATAATTGGAGCAAATGGCGCGGGTAAGAGTACATTATTACGAGTATTGTCTGGAGAATTAGAGCCGACCTCGGGCGAGGTGCATGTCGGTAAAAATCAGCGTATAGCGGTGCTGAAACAAAATCATTTTGAGTTTGATGAATATCCTGTTATTGATACGGTCATTATGGGGCACAAAAAGCTTTACGACATAATGAAAGAAAAAGACGCGCTTTATATGAAGCCGGATTTTGATGACAACGACGGAATGCGTGTCGCTCAATTGGAAACGGAGTTTGCAGACCTTGATGGCTGGCAAGCGGAATCTATGGCAGCAACGCTTCTTAATGATTTGGGAATAGAAAACGAAAAGCACTATTTGCTTATGAGCGAACTTTCTGGTAGTGAAAAAGTTCGTGTTCTGCTTGCGCAAGCGCTTTTTGGCAATCCAGATATCCTACTTCTTGACGAACCTACAAACCATCTTGATATAAACACAATTGCGTGGTTAGAAGAATTTTTAATTGAGTTTCCTAATACAGTTATTGTTGTTTCGCACGACAGAAGATTTTTGGACAAAGTTTGCACGCACATAGCTGATATTGACTATTGCAACATTCAGCTTTATACAGGAAACTATTCTTTTTGGTCTCAGGCTAGTCAGCTAATTCAAAAGCAAAAAGAAGAAATGAACAAGAAAACTGAGGAAAAAATAGAAGAACTAAAAGCATTTATAGCAAGATTTAGTGCAAACGCCTCCAAGGCAAAACAAGCGACATCTAGGAAAAATATGTTGGATAAATTAACGCTAGAGGACATCAAACCATCTTCTAGGCAATATCCACGAATTCGCTTTACTTACCAAAAAATGCCAGGGCGTGATGTTTTGCATATAAAAGGCTTAAACAAAACAATAGATGGGGTGCAGCTTATTAAAAATTTTTCGCTTGAAGTTCAAAAAGGTGATAAAATTGCGTTTATAAGTAGAGACCCATTGATTGTTACGACGCTATTTCAAATTCTTACAGGTGAGCTTGAACCTGACAGCGGAACGTTTGACTGGGGCGTGACTTCGACTGTCTCGTATTTTCCAAAAGACAACACAAAATTTTTTGATACAAAAATAAACTTGATTGATTGGTTAAGGCAATATTCTGCTGAGCAAAATATCAGTTATATACGTGGTTTTTTAGGTAGAATGCTTTTTACTGGTGAAGAATCTGAGAAAAGTGCAAATGTTCTTTCTGGTGGTGAAAAAGTTAGATGTATGCTTGCCAAAATGATGGTTGCAGAGTCGAATGTGTTAATTTTTGATGAGCCAACAAACCATCTCGACTTGGAATCAATCACCGCTTTAAATAACTCTTTGATTGATTTTAATGGCTCAATTTTATTTACTTCGCAGGACCACGAATTTATACAAACTGTTGCTGATAGAATTGTAGAAATTTCGCCAAACGGCTGGATAAATGCGTTTGACAAATACGATGATTTCCTTGCAAATCCTGAATATGCAAAGAAACGAGCAATGATGTACAAAGAAAATTAACGTACCAAACTAGCAAGAAGAATATCCGCTTTTTTCAGTATAGTTTCGCGGTAAGTGTCAAAATCTTCAATTTGTATATTTGAATTTTTCATAATTTTAGCATCAAGTTTAACTTCGCGGTTTGCGCTTTGGGCAACTTTATCAGCAATATAAACAATGTAAGCAAAGTTTGCCATGCTTGAGTTTTGGGGATTGTGGTGATATTTAATGCCATTTATTACAACAATTGGCAGTTTCCATTTTTTTGCTAACAAAAACCCTACATCGCAATGGTTTGTGCCAAAAAACATATTTTCCACATCAATAATATTAGCACCTTTTGCAACCAAATCTACAGCTTTTTTATATATTAGCGGGTTTTTAACATTAAGCACAATTTTTCCGATATCGTGCAAAAATCCAATTACAAACGCTTCCGATGGGTCCATAAGCTTAAACTGTTTTGCAAGGTATTCACATCCGACCGCCGTACGTATTGAATGCTCCCAAAGTGCTTTTCCGCCGCGTGAAGTCAACATAGGTTTCATTGCAAAGGTAATGATGATATTTTTTGCCTGTTCCATACCAATAAGTGGTAACGCTTTGTTTATTGATGTAATTTGTTGAGCAAAGCCGTAATATGCTGAATTTACAAGTTTCAAAACCTGAGTAGTTAATGCCTGGTCATAACACATAACGTCCGCAAGGTCATTTAATCCAGAGCCTTCGTCCTTAATGACGTTTAATGCTTTCATCATCACATTTGGCATCGCTGGAATATCATTATAATTTAGTATAAGTTTACTGGTTACATCCATTAATTATACCTGCAAATGTTTTTTAACCGATAGATAGCTTCCCAAAGCTCCAAAACCAATTGCTACAATAAATAGTACGAAAACAACAATATTTGTAGCAAGCGCTGGAGATGGAATCATAAAAAATTGGTGGACTTTAAGCAGTCCATTTTGCACCGCATTTAAAGGAATTAATGAGATTACGGCGCCAATAAATCCATAAATTGCTCCTTGTGCAATCAATGGTGTTTTAATATACCAATTGCTAACGCCCATAAGGCGCATTATTTCTATTTCATCTTTTCTCAATTGGATTACAAATTGAATAGTGTTGTGAATGATAGCTATAGTCAAAAATCCAATAATAACAATAACTAATACTGTCATGGTGCTCACAACGTTATTAAATATTTGCATTTTTTTTGCAACATCTTTTGCGTAGTTTAAATCCTCAACTCCGTTGAGTTTTTTAACAGTTTCGTATACTTCGGGAATGTTTTCTGGTTTATCAACTTTAATGTGTAATGTGTCGGGCAAAGGGTTTTCTAAATCTGCGAGTTCAAGTTCTGATTTTAATTTAGCCCATGACTTTGCTTTCGGAATAAATTTTACTCTTTGAACGTGTTTAATCGCTTGAACGTTAGAAATAACTTGCTTATTATTTGCATTATGCTTAAGGTAAGCAGAGATTTCTAGTACATTTCCAAACTCTTTTGCAAACGCTGATACAGAAAGTGTTGAACGAAAAAGCGCGCCAAAAATAAATAAAATAGCTGCCATTGTAGTAATAATAGCTATATTCATCAAGCCTGTGCGCTTAATTCCGTTTATTGTTTCCATTGCAAGTCTATATACAATACGCAATTCTGTAATGCAGTCTTTAGGCAAATGAGACTTGACTTTACGTTTAATTATTGTTTTTGCGTTTTCATTATTCATAAGTACCTGCCTGTATATCTCTTATTATTTGACCATCCTCAAGGGTGATAACTCTCTTACGAAAATAGTTTACCATCGCATGGTCGTGCGTTGAAACAAGAACTGTAATCCCCTTTTGGTTAATTTGTTCTAATATATGCATAACTTCTAGTGAGTTTTTGGGATCCAGGTTTCCTGTAGGTTCATCCGCAATCAAAAGTGGTGGACCGTTTACAATTGCTCTAGCAATAGAAACACGCTGTTGCTCACCACCAGAAAGTTCTGAGGGCTTTGAATGGATTTTATCTGCCAAGCCAACAACTTTTAATGCACCTATAACTCTAGCGTTGATTTCTTTTGAACTCATTCCGAGTGTGCGAATAACGTACGCGACATTATCATAAATGCTTTGTTTTTGAAGCAATTTATAATCCTGAAAAACAATACCCATGTGGCGTCTTAAATCAGGAACCCGCTCGTCGGGAAGATTTGCGACATTGATATTACCAATCATAACTGTTCCGATGGTTGGAGATTCTTCACGATACAATAGTTTCATCAATGTTGATTTTCCAGCGCCACTAGAACCTGTTAGAAAAACAAATTCGCCAGAAAGAATATCAAGATTGATATTCTTGAGCGCATATTCGTTATTTTTATATTTTTTTGTAACACCTCTAAGTTGAATCATGTTAATTTTTTCCTAAAAATTTCATAACTTTTTGGGCTAATTTTTCACCCGTTAATCCGTAAAATTCCATAAGTTGTCGTTGTTCTCCACTTTGCCCAAATTCATCATTTGTGCCAATTCGCATGACTCGAGTGGGGCAATGTTCGCTAAGCGTTTCACAAACAGCACCGCCAATTCCGCCAATAATTGAATGGTTTTCTATTGTAACGACTTGTTTCGTCTTTGCGGCAGATGCAACTATTGTTTGGGTATCAACTGGTTTAACAACAGGCATGTGGATAAGCTCTGCCGATATTCCTTGTTCTTTAAGCAACTCAACACAATCGATTGCTTCTGCTAAAGTTTCACCGTTTGTAACAAGTGTAACATCTGTTCCTTCGGTTACAACAAGAGCTTTGCTAGGATTGAATTTATACGTATCACGTTCAAACACATCCGGTACGTTTGTGCGTGCAAGTCGAATATACATTGGACCATCGTATTGTGCGGCAAACTTTATCACTTCTGCCGTTTCTGTGCAATCAGCAGGAACAACTACCATCATATTTGGGATTGAGCGCATGATAGAAATATCTTCAAGGGCTTGGTGGCTTGCTCCATCTTCTCCAACCGTGATTCCACCGTGTGTTGCAACAATTTTTACGTTAAAACGAGGGTAGCAGATGGAATTACGGATTTGATCCCAGGCTCTGCCTGATGCAAACATCGAAAACGTGGATACAAATGGGATTTTGCCAGTTGTTGAAAGTCCTGCTGCTGTAGCCATCATATCTTGTTCGGAAATACCCATGTTAAAAAATCTTTCTGGAAACTCTTTTGCAAACATTGCGGTTTGTGTTGAACAAGATAAATCCGCGTCAAGCGCAACAATATTTTTATTAATTTTACCAAGTTCTACAAGTGTTTTGCCATATTCACTTCTTATAGATTTTCTTTCTCTATTATTTATCAACATAATTTTCCTTTATTTGCTTAATTCTTCCATTGCAACTGCAAATTCGTCTTTGTTTGGGGCTTTTCCATGCCAGCTGGCTTTGTTTTCCATATACGAAACGCCTTTGCCCTTAATTGTATTTGCAATAATCACAGCAGGTTTTGTGCTGGTTTTTGCTTTTTCAATTGCTGAAAATATTTCTATGGGGTTATGCCCATCTATAATAAAACAATCCCAGCCAAAAGCTTTAAATTTTTCATCCAGCGGTGCCAGACTTTTTATATCGTCAACCCGACCATCAATTTGTAAATTGTTTTTATCAACAAAGGCAATCAAATTATCAAGTTTATGCTGAGCTGCATTCATCACGCCTTCCCAGATATTGCCTTCTTGAAGTTCTCCATCGCCCATGTAAACAAAAACGTTAGAGTCTATTTTGTCAAGTTTTAAACCAAGTGCAACTCCGCAGGCAATTGAAAGCCCTTGTCCAAGTGAGCCTGTAGAAACTTCAATACCCTTAAGGTGTTTAACGGATGGATGTCCTTGAAGCTTTGTCCCGAGTTTACGAAATGTAATGAGTTCTTCTACTGGAAAATATCCGCAATGAGCAAGTACAGCGTATAAAGCTGCGGAAGCATGACCTTTAGAAAGAATTAGCCTATCTCGATTTTTAAAATCAGGATTTTTATCCCAATCGGGATAATGACGCATGCACTTTAAATAAAGCGTACTTAAAATTTCTACAGACGAGAGGTTTCCTCCCGGATGACCTGATTTTGCGTTAAAAATCATTTCAACAATATTTTTTCTTACGCTTTTTGAAAAATCTTTAATTTCTTGAATATCTTTTTCGTTTAATTCCGTCATTGAATTTAATAATCCTTTTCTAACTGGGTAGTCTCTATTATAACCTTAAATAGGAACATTGGCAAAGTCGGAAATATTCGTTTAAACCTTTCTGGCTGTTTAATCGTTCGATAAAGCCACTCAAGACCGAGTTTTTGCCAGGTGATTGGTGCTCTTTGGGTGAATCCTGACCACACGTCAAAACTTCCACCGACACCTATTAGTATTATATCATTTTTTTTCGATTTAATTTTTTGCATAAAAAATTCTTGTCGCGGAACGCCCATTGCGACTAACAAAACTTTAGGATTAGCTTCTAATATTGTATTAATGATTTCATCTTCATTGTTAAAATATCCATTATGTTTGTAAACAACATTTAAGTTTGGTGTTTCTTTCTTAATATTTTCAACTGCGCGATTAACGACTTCTTCTTGTGCTCCGATAAACCCGACGGGATAACCGTTTTCAGCGCACATATTAATAAGTTCTCTTGCAAATTCAATGCCTGGAACTTGTTCTTGTTTAATTCCTCTAATTTTGAGCGCAAGTTTAATACCGACCCCGTCTGGGATTACCAAATCGGCATTGCGTAAAATTTCACCCAATTGAGGATTTTTTTCGCCCATTTCAATCATTTCTGGATTAATGGTTGCAATTTGTGCTCCTTCATTTTCGATAATGCGTTCACTTACAAAGTCCAGCCCCTCATTTTTGGTTAAAAGGTCAACGCCGTATCCTAGTATATATTCTCTTTCCTTTTCCAAGGTTTTTCTCCAATTTTTATGATGATTATTCTATTTTAATTTTATTACAATGTGCTACTTTACGCAATTTAATAACTCATTGTAAACATCTATTGTAATATGGCATATTGCAAGTCTGCGTTTTGCAAGGCTTTTTATTGTTTCTGCATAACAGCGGAGCAGTGCTTTATTTATACCGTTTTCTTCTTTTAATAGTGCTAAAAGTTCGTCTCGATATTCTTGCGGGCGAGTATTTGGTTCTATTTTATCTGCAATAAATATAATTTTTTCAAAATCGCTCATTCCTTCATGTCCAAGGGTGTGCCAGCGTATAGCAGATAAAATTTCATCATCTTCAACTCCAAAACCCTCCTGGGCAATATACGCACTTACTGGCGCATGGAGCGTTTTGTAATTTAATAATTCTGACTTGTGTACATCTGGAATTTTCTTTTCTATTATATCGAGCAGTAATCCGTTATCATAACACTTTGCACAATCATGCAAAAGCCCGGCTGTTTTTGCTTTTGCTTCGTTAAGATAAAATATTTTTGCCAATTCATAGGCGCACTCCATGGTGCCTAAAGAGTGTCTATAGCGTTCTTCGCTAAGATTTATTTTTAGCCAGCTTTTTATATCGTCAAATGTTTTATTTGTATAATCCATGTTCATTTATGTACTCCTCTACTGCTGTTTCAACAAAGTTAGAAACTGTTTCTCCGTGTTTTATTCTTTTTCTAATTTCAGAAGATGAAATGTCTGTAAACTGAAGATTAGCTTTTAGTAAATTAAAATCCTTTTTGTGTAATAATTCAACTTTTTCATCATTTAAAGGAATTCCTCGTTCAAATACTACAAAATCAACCATTTTTTTAAGTTTATCTGCTTTATACCATTCATCTAATTTTACATAAGCATCTGTTCCTATAATGAAACCGATTTTGCCTTCGATATTATAGCGCTCGTAAAGTTTTTTTATCGTTAGATATGAATACGATTTTCCGGTGTTTTCAAACTCTATATCGCTTACTGTAAAGCCGCGTTGACCAGTTGTTGCGAGTTTTACCATTTCTAAACGGGCATGAGCCGGGGCGCAATTGTCTTTAAATGGTGGATTGTAAGCAGGAATGAGAAAAATTTCGTCGTAATTGAATTCTTTTTGGACGTATTTTGCAATTGAAATATGTGCTTTATGAATCGGATTGAATGTTCCGCTTAAAATTGCGAGTTTCATTAGCTTGCTCCATGCAAATTATATTACAAAATCTTTACAAATTCCAGCTTTTATAGCAATTTTTGCTGTAAAATAAACTTTATATATACAGAGTATATAAAACAAGTTTAATGCAAGAGATTAAGAAAGAGATAAAACTATGACGCTTGCTACTATTGCAAACACACAAAACAATAAAAATGGTAATGGCAGTTACACTCCGTTGAAGCGTAAAAAAAAGGAAAAAAAAGAAACTTCTGCGGGGGCGGATTTGCTTGAGCAAAAAGATGCGAGAATGCGATTTAAAAACTCAAAAGACCCTGTATATGTGGCTTTTGAATATTTAGACCGCCAGCCGCTAAAAAAACTTGCAGCAGATTTTGTTCGGGATTCAATTGCAGAAATTATTATATTTGTTTCAAAATTCAACTAAAAACGGTATTTTAAATACCGTTTTTTTTATTATTGTTGTAAAATATTTCATACATACAGGAATAATTAAATCATGGAAGATTTTACATACAATCAAACACTAATAGAAAAAACACTAGAAACAATAAAACAAGAGCCAAAAAACATTGAAAATTATTTTATGTTGGGCAAGCTTTATATTGTACAAAACGAGTATGACAATGCTTTAAAAACATACGAAGAAATTTTATGCATAAACCCAAACGATGTTCAGGCGCTTGTAAATACTGGAAGTTTGTATTTCTTTTTTGAAGATTACAATCATGCCATAAGAAACTATAAACGCGCCTATGAGCTTGAGCCGCAAAGCTATTCAATATGTTTTAACCTCGCAAATGCGTATGCGGAACTTGCAGATTTTAAACAAGCTTTAAAATATTACAATGCAACACTTGATTTGCAACCTGAAAATGCAATGGTTTATGCCGCAATTGGCTTGTTATATCAGGATAACAACGATTATACAAAGGCTGAAATGTATTATGACAAAGCAATTTCTTTGGATAAATTTGACCCCGAAAATTACATGAATAAAGCCGGGATAATGATGAAACTATATAAGTTTGATGAGGCAATCACAAACTTTAAGAAAGCAATAGAAATTGAGCCAGATAACTTTAAGGCATGCCTTTGTCTCGCTAATGCATACTCTGCTATAAAAGATTATTCAAAAGCTCAAATATATTTTAAACAGGTATTGGACACCGTTCCCGATTATTATCAGGCGTATGTTTGCCTTGCGATATCGTTTTCTGATGAAGGAAAAATTCAAGACGCAGTTGAGACCTACAAAAAAGCGATTTCTATTGAACCTGAAACAAGTAATGCGTACATTCTTTTGGCAAATCTTCTTGTTGCTGAATCAAGATATGATGAAGCTCTGGATTATTACAATAAAGTTACAACAATATTGCCAGATGATGCAGATACGTACAAATTAATTGGTAATACGCACGCTATTTTAGATAACCTTGATTTAGCGTTGATAAATTATCGAAAAGCAATCGCACTTGACACAGAATGTGATGAGCTTAAACTAATATATTATGAAATTGTAGATGAATATATTAACAGAAAAGAGAACTTAGATGCAGCATAAATATAACGAACCATTGCCTTTGGAAAAAATCATTTCAGCATTATCATACTTTACAATGGGAATTGTGGGGTTTGTTTGGTTGGTTTTGGGAGCAATTCTTAAACTGGGGCTTAGACCCTTTTTGCGATACCATATTTATCAGTCAATTTTTCTTTCATTTCTGTTTTTTATTATCTCGACAGGCTTGACCTTAATTTTGGGTTTGCTTAGCTACGTTCCGTTTATAGGCGGTTTAATAGCGTCGATTACTTTCCTCCTCTCAACTCCACTTTTAGGAACATTTTCAATTCTTAACTTGTTGTTTATTTTATTTATTGGATATCTTGTAATTACATCTTTCTTAGGAAAATACAGTTACATTCCATGGGTTTCAAACATAATTAAAGCTAACGTCAACTATTAATTACCAAAGGAGGGTAAAATGAGATTTGACACAAAAACATTACATGGCGGACATAATCCTGCTGACAGCAAAAACTGCATACCCGTACCAATATATATGACTACTGCTTTTAATTTTAACGATGTTCAATACGCCGCGGACTTGTTTGACCTTAAAACGTCTGGTGATATTTACACAAGAATTTCCAATCCGACAACGGCTGTTTTGGAAGAAAGAATTGCAAATTTAGAAAAAGGAGTTGGGGCACTTGCGGTTTCTTCTGGGCAATCTGCCTCTACCTTAGCTGTAACAAATATCGCTCAAGCCGGTGATGAAATTGTTGCGGCTGCGCAACTTTACGGTGGAACAGTAAATTTGCTTGTACATACATTGAAAAAGTTTGGCATAAAAACCACACTGCTAAAGGAAGAAAGCCCTGAAGCCTACGCAAAAGCAATCACACCAAGGACTAAAGCGATTTTTATTGAAGCGTTAAGTAATCCGAAGCTTAATATCCCTGATATAGAGGCAATTGCCAAGGTTGCTCACGCTAATAACATCCCGCTGATTGTTGATAACACGGTTGCATCTCCGTATTTGCTTAACCCTATTGACTTTGGGGCAGATATTATTGTGCATTCAATTACAAAATATATAAATGGGCATGGAAACTCAATGGGTGGTGTGATTGTTGACTGTGGAACATTTGACTGGGAAAAAAGCGGAAAATTTCCAGAACTCGTTGAACCGGATGAAAGTTACCATGGCATGTCTTACACTAAAACATTTGGAAATGCTGCTTTTATTGTTAAGGCGCGAGTGCAACTTCTTCGAGATTTTGGAACTTGTATCAGCCCAATGAACGCATATTTAACGCTTTTGGGGTTGGAAACCCTGCATTTGAGAATGGAACGAGTCTCTCAAAGCGCGCTTAAAATAGCAAAATTCCTAGAAAATAATGAAAATGTTACCTATGTAAATTATCCAAAACTTGAAAGTTCACCATATTATGAACTTAGCAAAAAATACTTGCCAAAAGGTGGCTCGTCATTAATTGGATTTAGGGTAAAAGGCGGACGCGAAGGCGGGACAAGATTTATTGAAAATCTCAAACTGCTTATTCATGCTACAAACCTTGGCGATTCACGTTCAATCATAACATATCCTGCGCTTACAACCCATAGACAGCTCAACGATGAACAACTTGAAGCTTGTGGGGTTTACAATGATTTTATGCGGCTTTCGGTTGGGCTTGAAGATGTTGAAGATATAATAGACGATCTTGAAAATGCGCTCAGCAAAATATAACTACTTTCAGGAAAATAAAAATGATAAAAGAAATTGACAACTGTTTTTACACAAAAGTTAATCTTTTAAAAGCGCTTGCTATTATGCTAGTAGTTTCAGGACATTTGGAATTTTCTTTATTAGGAATTTTTCCGCCGTATTCATTTCAACTTGCGTTATTTTTCTTTATTTCTGGATATTTGTTTAAAGAAAAATATTTAATTGATGTGCAAACTTTTATAACAAGACGTGTAAAATCACTACTTGTGCCTTATTTTGGGTACAATTTGTTTTATCTTTGTTTGACAGTTTTTATAGCAAAACTTACAGGCAAATTTTGGGGCATGCCAATTTCTTTAAAAAACTTTTTTGTTACACCGTTTTTAAACGGACATCAGCTTGATTTGTCGTGTCCACTTTGGTTTGTGCCACAATTGTTTATAACAATGATTGCGTTTTTATTCGTTTTTAGAGTTCTTAAAACAATTAAAAATAACAACATTTTTCATCTTATAATTTTTGTACTAATTGGCTGTAGCGCCATTCCTTTGTCAAAAATTGTTTTGCTTGATTCTGTTTCTCTAGTAATTATACGAACTATGTTTTCGTTGTTTTTTGTATATTTAGGATATTTTTATAGAAACTTTATTGAGGAAAAAATCAATATATTTTCTGTAAAATGGTTAGGAATAATTATTTTTGTTCAATCAATTTTGTGGCTTTTTAATAGAGATTTTGACCCACAGCATGGTATCGGACTTAGTTATGTACTAGTATGGGCTAGATTTGACAATCAGCTAATTGTACCGATTTTTACTGCACTAACAGGAATTTGGGCATCGTTGTTTGTTGTCAAAATTACTATGCCATATTTTAAGAATGTAAAATTTTTAAAACAAATGGGTGAAAATACTTATCACATAATGGCAAACCATCTTCTTGTGATGTATATTATTACAGCAATTTTTTTATACGCAAATGGTATTCCAATGAGCGAACGCGCAAACCACAACATATACTGGATTTACAACCCAGTTCAAACAACATATTTTTACTTTGTGATAACAATGATTGTTACAACTTACATTGGAGTTGGACTAAAAGCAATAAAAGCATTAATGGATAAACTTTTTACAACTGAAGCCACATAGCACTATATGGTTCTAATTTTACACTCAATTTTTTATTTTGAACTTTGACTTTTACGGCTTTGCTTGTCATAAGATTTTTAAGATATATATCTTTAGACTTTTTCCCAAAATCATCGTCAATAAAGTTTATAGAAGCTTTTGTGCGACTGTTTGAAAGATTGTTTATGATTAATACTCTTTCGCCATTGTAATCACGAACGTAGGCAAAAATTTCAGGTGAATCAGATTTTATTTCTGTAAATCCACCGCGTGTCATGACAACATATTGTTTACGAAGGGCAATAAGCTGCTTAACTCGTTTGTAAACTTTTCCACTATAAGTTTCTGTAGAATTTTTTGCATCATAAAAAGTTTTTTGGGTTATTGGTCCTCTATTTATGTCGCGACTGTCATAGTAACTCAGCATTTCAACTTTATTAGAACTGCTTTTGGCGAGTTTTTGTTTCGCTTCGCGTTGTTGCGCTCGGCTTTTTGCATTTGCGTAATTGTTTGGGATACCAATTTCATCACCATAATATACAATCGGAACGCCAGGCATAGAAAGCAATATCGAAAATGCCATTGTAATTCTATCTGGATTTTTATCCAAAAAGTTTGCCAGTCGTCCACTTACCCCATAACCCTTTCTAAAGGCGGCACCTTTTGAAACCAAACCGCCATATAACAGCTCTCTAGTTTTATTATCAACCATTTCGAGTGTTAATTCATCATGAACGCGCAAAAATATTGCCCAGGCGGAGGATTGAGGGATTTTAGGTGTTTGTCTGTAGGCTTTCCAAAAATAAGAATTATCCGCAGTTACAAGAGATGCCCAAATTGCCGGCATGTACGGAAAATGATACGCAATTTGTACTTCATCTGTACGGATAAGTTCTTTTGGCTCCTCGGACTGTAACTTTAAAGAAATTTTACGTTCAGAACCAAAATATGGAAGAATTTTTCTTGGCATTTGACAGGCTTCAGCTTGAATAACAGACCTTGGCGCGGCTGCTTGTAAAAACGCGCTTAAAAGTTTTATTATTTGATGAGTTTTAGGCAAATTTTCAGCAGTCGTACCTTCTTCTTTTATATAATAAGGTATTGCATCCATTCTAAAAATATCTACCCCTAAATTTGCCCACATTCCAATTGTGTCAAGCATATAGTAAAGCACTTGCGGATTTTCCCAGTTTACATCAAGTTGAAATGGGTAAAAAGTATGATAAAGGTAGTAGTCTTTACCTTGAATTGTTACTTTGCGATAATGATTTTCACAAATTTCAGGAAAAATTAATCTACGCTTTGTTATTGTTCCGTCTTTTTCCTTATATTCTACAACAAAACCAAGTTTCTCATCTTTATATTTTTTAAATTCCGGCATATCCTCTCTAACTATAAAATAATTGAGTTTTTCTATGTCACCATTCAATGCCTTTTGAAACCATTCGTGCTGGTCTGAAAAGTGATTTAAAACTAAATCGGCTTTAATTTTAAATCCTTTTTGACGCGCAGATTTGACAAATTCTTTAAATTCAACCATTCCGCCTAAATCCGCTCTAACACTACGAGGATTGCGCACATCAAAGCCGGAATCGTTCATTGGCGAGTCTGCAAATGGCAAAACATAAATCGTAGTAACTCCTAAATCTTTTAAATAATCAAGCATTTCAATAAGATTTTTAAAAGTTCCAGGTTTACCGCCTTCTTTTACCCCAAATTGATCAGGGTAAAACATGTAAACAATTTCGTCTTTGTACCAATCCGAATTTCGGTTAATATCGTCTTTTTTAAGCTCCGCAGAGCGTTGCGCTCTAACTTTTAAAATTAGCGATAAAACTTCTTCATATATTTCATCAGCACGCTCTTTCCCATAAATAGCGCTAATTGATGATTTTAACTCACTTTCCAGTTTTTGAGGAATTAGTATAGATGAGTCTTCACGTTTTTTTAAAACAGTAGAAATATCCTTAACAGATAATTCAGCGAAAACTGGTGCAGTTAGTGAATTTAAACCCAAGGCAACAATACAAAATAAAGAAGCTATGCGCTTATACATAATAAAAATCCTAATAATGTAAACTATTGCAATTATACACGAAAAAATTAAGAAAAAATAAACTTTCTTGATTTCAACTTTTGTTTGGGCTATAAATTGAAGTGTTAAAAACATGTAGTACAAAAAGAGGAGCTATTAAAATGGCTAAGAAAGTTGCAATCAACGGCTTTGGAAGAATCGGCCGTAACACATTAAGAGCAGCAATCAGAGAAGGTATTTTTGACAAAATCGATTACGTTGCTATCAACGACCCTGGTTTAAAACCCGCTGACGCTGCAAGAATTTTCAAATATGACTCTGTAATGGGTAAATTTGATGGAACAGTTGAAGCTTATGAAGAAGGTATTATCATCAACGGCAAAAAAATTAAATTCTTTGCTGAAAAAGACCCAGCTCAACTCCCTTGGAAAGATTTGGGTGTTGAAGTTGTTGTTGAATCAACAGGTTTCTTCACAGATGCAACAAAAGCACACGCTCACATCGATGCAGGTGCTAAAAAAGTTATCATCTCTGCACCAGCTACTAACGAAGACAAAACTATCGTTCTCGGTGTTAATGAGAAAGAATACGACCCTGCTAAGCATGACGTAATTTCTATGGCATCTTGCACAACTAACTGCCTTGCACCAGTTGCAAAAGTTATCAAAGAAAAATTTGGAATCGTTAAAGGTTTGATGACTACAGTTCACTCATATACTGGCGACCAAAAAATTCTTGACGCTGGTCACAAAGACCCTCGTCGTGCTAGAGCTGGCGCTTTGAACATTGTTCCTACAAAAACAGGTGCTGCTAAAGCTGTAGCTCTCGTTCTTCCTGAACTTAAAGGAAAATTGGACGGTTTCGCTATGCGTGTTCCAACTCCGGACGTTTCACTTGTTGACGTTGTATTTGAAACAGAAAAACCTGTTACAGTTGAAGAAGTTAACGCTGCTCTTAAAGAAGGCGCTGATGGACACGTTCTTTGCTATACAGAAGAACCGCTCGTTTCAACTGACTACATCGGTTCATCTCAATCATCTACAGTTGACGCTCTTTTGACAAGAGTTATGGGCGACAATATGGTTAAAATCATTTCTTGGTATGACAACGAAATGGGTTACTCAACTCGTTTGGCTGAAACTACTTTGATGGTTGCAGAAAAACTTTAATTCTTGATTAAAGTCAAAGATTTAAAAGGCGGCTCGCTTGGGTCGCCTTTTAATTTCTTAAATTTTATTAGCAAAAATTAACATTATTAATATATTTTTTGTAAAAAAAATTTGTTCATGTTACATTCTTAACATACATTACAAAAATTCCAGGCTAGAAAGGGAACAGAAAATTGAAAACTTACGAATTATTAGCAATAATCAAACCTACTATGGATCAAGAAGAAGTAGATAAGGTTATTGAAAAAATTGAAGACACCGTTAAAAACTACAACGGTACTGTTGTTTCAACAGACAAAATGGGAAGAAAAAGACTCGCATTTGAAGTCGCAAGCTTCAGAGACGGATTTTTCGTTGCAGAAAAAATGCAACTTCCTGAAGATAAAGTCGCAGACTTCAAAAGAATGCTTCGATTGAACGAAAACATTATCAGAACAATGTTTGTTGAAGCTTCTAAAGTAAGCGCATAGTTAATTAAGGGAAAATTAAATGACATTAGCTAGAGCAACCATATCAGGTACGGTTTACAGAGCGCCTGAAAAAAGATTTACATCAAACAATGTTCCTATAACAGGGTTTACAATCAACATAAACCCTGATGACGAAACATTAATCAGAGTAATTGCAAAAGGTAATCTTGCAGATGCAATGGTTAATAATATAAACAAAGGCGATAACATTGTTGTTGAAGGGCGCCTCCAAAATAACACCGTAAAAGCTGAAAATGGCAGCGAAAAGAAAATAGTTGAAATTGACGCATCTTCTTTTGAAAAATTGTCAGGAAGCTCGGTTTCAACATCAAAACCTTCAGTTTCTTCAAGTGGAGACTCTGAACAAATTGTTAAATTCGGAGCGGATGAATTTTCAGAAAGCCTCATAGGCGAAGATGAAATACCGTTTTAGACTTACAAGTACATAATTTAAAGGAAATAAAAATGGCAAGAGAACCAAAAGACGCAAAAAAACGTAAAAATTGTAACTTCTGCGCTGACCACGTTGAAGTTATCGATTACAAAGATGCTCAAAAAATCAGAAGATATTTAACAGAAGCTGGTAAAATACTTCCAAGAAGGATTACTGGCACCTGCGCTAAGCACCAAAGAATGCTTGCATCAGCAGTTAAAAAATCTAGAGAAGCTGGCTTGATTAGTTACGTTTTTGACTAATAAGTTATATTACATTTCAATAAAAACAGGTTCATAAATGAGCCTGTTTTTTTGTATTTGTTGTATAATTTAAAATAAAAGCGAGTGCTTTGCGTGAAAAAGGAATTAATATGGGACGAGTCGTTATAGATTCAGAAAAATGTAAAGGTTGTTTTTTGTGTGTGGATGTATGCCCTCAAAAAATTCTAAAAAAAAGCGAAACTTATAATGCAAAAGGTATATACACAGTTTATGCAGACGATAAAAATAATAAATGTTTAGGTTGCGCACTATGTGCAAAACGTTGCCCAGATATGGCAATTACTGAGGTTTACAGATAATGACAAAAACAGCAGAAAAAGTTTTACTAAAAGGAAACCATGCAATAGCTAAAGCCGCAATGAATGCGGGGTGTCAGTGCTATTTTGGTTATCCAATTACACCGCAGAATGAAATAGGTGAGTATCTCAGCGTGGAAATGCCAAAACAAGGACGCGTATTTCTGCAAGCAGAAAGCGAAGTCGCCGCAATCAATATGCTACTAGGCGCCGCCTCTACCGGCACAAGAGCCATGACTTCATCCTCCTCGCTTGCTATTGCTCTAATGCAGGAGGGTATTTCGTATATTGCCGCAGATAATGTGCCAGCCGTCGTCGTTTCTGTAATGAGAGCAGGACCAGCGTTGGGTTATATTTTCCCCTCTCAGGGTGATTATTTTCAAACTGTTAAAGGCGGTGGAAATGGTGATTATAAAATACTTACACTTGCTCCATCAAATGTTCAAGAAATGATTGACTATACGTACAAGGCTTTTCACCTTGCGCATAAATACAGAACAATCGTTTTTCTTCTTGCAGATGGACTTTTGGGGCAAATGATGGAACCGGCTGTTTTGCATGATTATCCGTATGAAGATATTGACAACTCGGGCTGGGCGCTGGATGGTGCCAAAAATCGCCCCGGACGCTGGATTGGTTCAATTCATCGTTCAGAAGAAGTTTTGGAACGGAAAGTCCTTGAGCTATTTGCAAAATACGACATTATAAAAGAAAATGAAATTGAATATGAAACTCTTATGGCGGAGGATGCAGAAATTCTGGTTACCGCCTTTGGTAGCGTCGCAAGAATAGCCAAGGCTGCGGTTAAAAAAGCTCGTGAGGCTGGTATTAAAGCGGGACTTTTCCGCCCAATTACCCTTTGGCCATTTCCAACAGAAGAACTGAACAAAGTTGCGCAAGGCAAAAAATTAGTCCTCGACATTGAAATGAATATGGGACAAATGCTAGAGGATGTGAAAATAGCGGTCAATGGAACAACAAAAGTCGATTTCTATGGTCGCCCAGCAGGATTTTATTTTACTCCTGATGAAATATTTGACCAAATAAAAAAATCAATGGAAGGTTTAAAATAATATGGAAACACTCGTATTTAAAAAACCAAGCAGAATACACAAAGATTGCAAAGTCACGTTTTGTCCGGGTTGTGATCATGGTGTTGCAATTCGCATAATCGCCGAACTTTTGGATGAACTCGGTATCGCAGACAAAACAATAGTTGTAAGTTCTATCGGTTGTTCTGTATTTCTGAATGATTATTATGATCTTGACATTGTTGAAGCACCGCATGGTAGAGCGTTAGCTGTTGCAACTGGCGTAAAGAGAGCTAAACCAGATAAGTTTGTTTTTACATATCAAGGTGATGGCGATTTTGCCTCAATCGGACTAGGTGAAAGTATGCACGCACTTTCTAGAGGTGAAAAAGTTACTGCAATTTGTATTAACAATACAAACTATGGTATGACCGGCGGGCAAATGGCACCAACAACTATTCTCGGGCAAAAAACTACAACTACTGTAAATGGGCGTGATGCAAATATTCAGGGCTATCCTATTAAAATTTGTGAAATGGCATCAACCTGTGATGGCGCGGCTTTTGTTGCTAGGTGCTCTTTGGATAGTTCAAAAGAAATTGAAAATACAAAAAAAATGATACGAAAAGCATTTGAAGCCCAAATGGCAGGCTTGGGCGCTTCTGTTATCGAAATTTTATCAATCTGCCCAACAAACTGGAAACTTTCTCCGCAAGAGGCGCATGCGCGCGTGCGGCATGAACTTTATCCAGTATTTCCACTCGGAGTGTATAAAGAAAAAACTGATAAGTAGGTAAATTATGACAATCAAAGAAGCAAGTATTATCATTTCAGGTTATGGTGGACAAGGTGTATTGTTTATCGGCATGGCTATTTCAAATTGCGCAATGGGCGAGGATAAATATGTTACGTGGATGCCATCGTATGGTGCAGAAATGAGGGGTGGAACCGCAAATTGTACGGTTGTAATTGCGAATGAAGAAGTCGCATCTCCTTATCAAACAAATCCAGACTACGTTATCGCTTTAAATGCGCAATCTGTTGAAAAATTTGAAATGAAAATCAAGTCCGGCGGAACAATGATAGTAAATTCATCGCTTTACAAAGGTCACGAAAAAAGAACAGACATAAATTACGTTTATATTCCGGCAAACGAAATTGCTGCTAAAATTGGTGAAATCAAATGCGCAAACGTGGTTATGCTTAGCGCGTTTATTGAAAAAACCAAAATAGTAAAACTTGAAAGCCTTAAAAAAGTAATAAAAAATGTTATATCGGCGTCAAAGGCTAAGCTTTTGGAAATTAACGAACTCGCAATCCAAAAGGGTGCAGAATACATAAAACTACCTGTTTGCAACTAATTAATTGGAACAAGCAAAATGAAAAAACAAGGGAAACTTTTTGTAATAGCAGGTTCTTCGGGTGTAGGGAAAGGCACTTTGATAAAACGATTTCTTGAAAAAAATCCTGAAATTAAGTATTCTGTTTCTTTTACAACGAGAGCGCCGCGTCCAGGTGAAATCAATGGGATAAACTATTTTTTCACAACAAAAGAAGATTTTGAAATTGCTGTGGAGAATGGTGAATTTCTGGAATGGGCAAAGTTTTCTGACAATTATTACGGCACAAAAGCTGCAACGGTAAGAGAAACGTTGGATAGTGGACAAAACCTTATACTTGAGATTGAAACACAAGGCGCTTTACAGATTATGAAGAAATTTCCCGATGCTGAGTTTATTTTTATTCACCCGCCGTCACTTAAGGCGTTGGAAACTCGTTTGCGCGGACGAGGTACTGAAAGTGAAGATGCTATTCAAAAACGCCTTAGCGTTGTAAAACAAGAACTTGAAATTTCAAAGTTATTTACTCATCAAGTTGTAAATGATAATATTGATACAGCATTAGAAGACTTACAGCAAATTTTTTACGGACAAAAAGATGTTTAAAAATAAAAATATTTTAATTGGAATAACTGGCGGAATTGCGGCATATAAAATCTTAGAATTAATCAGACTTTACAAAAAAAATAATGCAAATGTAAAAGTTATTATGAGTGAAAATGCAACCAATTTTGTTACGCCGCTTACAGTTCGTACGCTTACAAATAATCCTGTTTACATCAAACAGTTTGAAGTCGATAACCTTTTTCCAGAGCACATTTCGCTCGGCAGCTGGGCAGATATTTTTGTTATAGCTCCCGCCAGCGCAAATACCATCGGGAAAATTGCAAATGGAATTTGTGATAACTTACTCACTTCAATAGCTTGCGCCTTTCCAAAGCCGATAATCCTTGCCCCGGCTATGAATTGCGAGATGTGGAATAATCCGTTTGTTCAAGAGAATATTAAAAAGCTTGAAAATGCCGGTTATCAAATACTTTCACCCGAAGCAGGTTTCCTTGCTTGCGGCACATCAGGTGTCGGAAGGCTATGTGGAATTGAGCGAATTTGTGCAACTACCTATGAAAAGCTTAAATATAAAAACGAAAAACTTAGCGGAAAAAAAATTGTAATAACAGCTGGGGGAACTCGTGAAAACCTTGACCCGGTAAGATTTTTGGGCAACTATTCCTCGGGTAAAATGGGAATAGCGCTAGCTGATGAAGCTTATGGCTGTGGCGCTGATGTAGTGTTAATAAACACCTTTAATCATAAGGCTGATTACAAGACGATTAATGTTTCAAGTGCATTGGAAATGAAGTCTGCAGTTGAACAAGAACAAAAAGACGCAGATTGTATTGTTATGGCTGCTGCGGTTGCTGATTTTCGGATAAAAAATCCACAAGAACAAAAAATTAAAAAAGAGACAACTGGTGAAAATTTGATTGTTGAATTTGTTAAAAATCCAGATATTCTGAGTGAAATTTGTAAAATAAAACCACAAAATCAAATTATTGTTGGTTTTTGTGCGGAAAGTGAAAATTTACTTGAAAACGCAAAAGCTAAAATTACAAAAAAACAGTGTGATTTTATTGTAGCAAACGATATTTCAAGAAAAGATATTGGATTTTCAAGTGACGAAAACGAAGTTTATATTCTCGACAAAAATTTTTCTATAAAAAAACTCGATAAAGCGCCCAAACGAGTAATTGCAGAACAAATTCTGGAGAGTATTTATGGCAAAAATTAAAGATATTATTGACAGAATTGAAAAATTGGCACCGCTTGAAACACAAGAGGAGTGGGATAATTCTGGCTGGCAAATTAATCTGGGGGCAAAAGAGGTTAAAAATGCCTTGGTGACGCTCAATGTTACTGAAAACACACTTGAGCAGGCAGTAAAAGCTAATTGCGGGTTAATTATTAGCCACCATCCATTAATTTTTAATCCGCTTAAAAATATACAAAATAAGACCATAATAAAGGCTATTCAAAATAATATTCATATTTATAGCGCGCATACGAACTTTGATAAATCTGAAAACGGCACAACCGCAACGCTTGTCGATGTGCTTAAATACCCATTAAAATTAGAAGAAATTAAAAATATTAATGACTATGTAAAATACGCAAAACTTAAGACGCCGATGAAAAAAAATGATTTTATTTTTAAAATCAAAACCGCCTTAAATTTAAAATTTTTAAAAATTTCCAATCCCTGTGATGAAGTTAAGACCTTAGCAGTTTGTGCGGGAAGTGGTGCCGATTTTTTAAATGATGTACAAAATCACAGCGCAGATTGCTTTTTAACAGCAGATATAAAATATCATCAAGCACTTGATAGCAAAATAATGCTAGCGGATATCGGGCATTTTGAGAGTGAAGTTATTGCGTTGCAATCAATTAAAAAAAATATCGAAATGCCGGACTTAAATGTAATTTTAAGCAAGGAGGAACCTGTTTTTGAAATTGTTTAAAACAATTTTAATTTTATTGGCATTATTTTTTACATTGCCTGCAAGCGCCTATCAAACAGTGGTAATGGATTTTTCTGGGAATTGGTATAAATTGCATTATATTAGTAATGATAGTGACGCAATAGTGCAATTTATCAGGCAGGGCTACAATGCTGATAACTGGCAAGAAAGCGTTGTGTTTCATACATATAAATGGAGCCAAAAACGCAATATAAGCGCTCAAAGCCTTATGTTTTATTTGCTTAATGACGTAAAGAAAAAAAAACCGTCTATGAAAATACAATATTTAATTGTTCAACCAGAGGAAACGCTAACTAGCTGGTGCGCAGAAGCGACAAAAAATACTCCCGCTCAATGCGAGTTGTTGAGGACAACTCAGTCTTTTGAAGGGGCGCTTTCAATGCATTATATAAATAAAAACCCTAAGAATTATAATGTCGTAAAGCAAGACTGGATAACAAGAATGCGAAAAGCAAAGGTGTATCAAAGTTATTTTCGGCTTGACAGAATTCTAAATAAATCTATGACTTTTGAGCTTTGATAATGGCGTTCGTGTAGAATATTTGAACAAAATAAAAAATAATCTTAAAATTTTATGTTTAAACTTTTTTTACAAAAACAAAGAAACAAGCGTTGTGATTGTTTCTTTGTTTGTAGTTTTATTAAATAGTGATTTTATTTTAACTTGCGCCAAATTTCGTCGAGGGCTGTTAAGTCGTGATGTGTACGTATATTCGCAAGCCATTGCCCAATTACATCTCGATTAACGTTTGTTAACCCATAAGAGAATTCGGCAGAACCGTCACCACCATATTTGTGAGTAAGTTCATGCAGTGCGGTTTCAAATACTTCATGGAACGATGCCTTGTCTAAATAATTTCTATCAATCCAAAAACCTTTTGAAACGCCATTGTCAGTAATAGCTTCGGCTAACGTACCTGAATACATTTTCTTCTCATGAGAAGTTGTGCTGTCAAAAAGATAAATTTTCGTATCGAGTTCTTCAGGTGTAAAATGTTTCTCTTTTAGCGATGGAGCAAATTCTTTTATAGCTGTTTTTAAAACTAAAATTTTCTTTTTTTGAATGTCATTAGGTATTATAACATCGTGATTGCGAGCATTTCCAATGATTTCTGCAATTGTTGGCATTCCAATATCCCTAAAATCTGCATGACATATTCTATAACCTCTGGACATTAAATCTTTAATCAACTCCTCTGATGCGCAAGAATATGCCAGATATTTTTCAGGGAATTTTATGGCTAATTTTTTATAGGACAGATGTTGAGAATGTAAAAAGTCTGCAATGAACTTATGCATTGGAGACTCTCCATAGTAATCCCAGTATTTTTCTAATGATTTTAAAAGTTTTACTTTATCGTCATTAGAGGTTGTAGGTTTAAGGTTCTCTTCTCGAGCAAGCCAGCGACCTATGCGTTCCAAATCAAATGTATTAAGTGAAACTCTGTCTCGAGAAATATCGAGAACATCTAACGGAGGTTTTTCTTTTAAAAATATTGCAATTTCATCTAAGCCATCAAATTTGCCATCAAATTCAAACCTTTGTCCAGCAATATATATACCGCCTTTTTCTCCTTTTGGTAATAGTTTTATACCAATTCTTTCGTTTTCAAAATCAGGACATTTGAAATGGGGGTTATTTGAATGATAGAACCGAGTTATTGTATTTCTGAAAGAATCAAGTAAGTTTCTGTCCGTTGTTTCAAATTCAATAAAGTTGCCATCATATTTTGGAGTTTTATCTAAAGAATACGCGAGTACACGCTTATCGGCGACACTGCCTTTTTCTAACGTATATACAAGTTGCCACTCATCCGACCCAATTTTTACATCTTTAACCCCGCTGTCTTTTAAGACTTTGAGTACTGACATTTTTAAGCCTTCACCGTAATTCCCAGCTGCTTTTGCATTATCGCGTTTTGTGGATTCCCCAATATAAAGCGCCTTGTCCGGTGTGTAAGTTGATTTTCCTTCAATTCTAACTTTAAATTTGCCTTCTGCGGTTGGGGTGAATATAAACTTAACTCCATCTAGTGTTTGACCATGTCCGTCGTAGAAGTTTTGTACGAAATCGCGCGCAATTTTATCTGTACTCCATTTTACCGAGTCTGCGTAATTTTCAGAAATAGTTGTTACCTCTCTTGTTGGATTGAACTCCATACTTGTCATGTGTGAAATTTTCATTTCTTTTGAAGCTGGTAGTTCAAAAGTAAATTTACCGTCTTGTCCAATTTGCGGAATTTGCAAATCAATCATGTCGGCTCTGTTTGTTGTTCCAACTTTTTCAGGCAATGGAAGTGCGTCTTTTGGAAGGACATGCCGTTTGGCTTTGCTTGCTGGCGGATTTCTAAAGTCGTAATCTAAGTTGCCAGTGTCTATAGTCTCTTGTAATTTTTTAAGATTTTGTGTGCGCCATTCTTGTGGGCTTATATCACCTGCTGTTAACTCCGTAATTTGGCTTTCTTTTTTTGCCAGGTTTTCTGTTAATGCTTCTTTAGCAGTTTGTAGAATTTTATTTTGTTCTTCTAATTTTGTCTTCGCTTGTGTCAAGTCATTAACTTTTTCTATTTCTGCATCCAGTCTAGGTCGCCAATAATCATCAGCTGAGTTACGAGCTTCTAGTCTTATTTTTTGTTTTAATTTATTTGCAGTCTCTTGAGCTTCGCGCAATGCGTCGTCTTTTATAGCTTTTGTGTTTAGGCGGCGACCAATTGCACCGCCTATTAGAGCTGCACCTATCGCACCTGCTATTGCAAGCCCAATCATTTTTTTATTTTCAGTTCTTTGTTCTGTTTCGATATTTTTGTTGATAGGTGTTGTTGTGGGGGTACTTTTAGGGTTCTTTTGAGGAATACCTCTAAAATATATTGGATTTACTTGGATTGAGTTAATAGTCATGTCTTAAATTTCCTTTTTTATCTTTTATGTTTGTAGTAATGTTCTTCAATAAAAAAATTTGCTAAGAAAGATAAATTCCACAAGTGTAATTTTACAATTCTTAATGATATTTAAATTTATATAACCTAATACTAGTTTGAAATAACCAAAATGTTAAATTATGTATCTTTTAAAAAAATTTCTAAGCATGCATTAAAAATGCTTGCTGATAGTCAATTTTGCTCCGTTAGGCGATTGTTTTTTTCTTTCAAGTGTGATTGTTTGTAAATTTTGTTGGTGTTATACTAGCAAATGTAAAAATGTTCGGTTTTTACATGAGTAACACAGAAATGAAAGTTACAAATGAGCATTAAATTAGAATCAAATTCTAATATTTTACAAAATCACCGCCTGAAGCGTTACATGCAAAGTATGTCCGCTGAGGGGTTGAGTGTAGGACAAGGCAAGACTGTTTTCAAAGAACAATTAAAGAGTAATATAATAAACACGACTACGGAATTAAAAAATAGTAGTCGTGTTTCTTTTACTGGTGCTCCTACAACTTGGGCAGAAAAGTTGGTTAAAAATAAATGGTTTGAAAAATTTTGTGTATCCGCAAAAGAAAATTCAGCTGTTGCCGAAGCTGTTGGCGCGTTGTTTATTACGTGCTTGATGCGTCCATTGACAATTTTGGCAATGCCAGAAAAAGATGCGGATAAAAATAGAAAAGCAGCCTCACACTCTGTTGCATCAGGTATTACCGGTTTAGTTTTTGCAAAAATAGCTTATGAGCCATTTTCTTTGGCTACAAAAAAAATTAAAGCAGCTGTAGATGCGGGTAATGGAGCTAAGTATCTTGGAAAAGCGGTCGACTTTTACAAACAAATTGTTCCTAATACTGCTAAAAAATCTACAAACTGGGATTGCTTTAATCAACTTGCTACTTATGGACCAAAAGTTCTTACTGCATCAATATTGGCGGCATTTACAATTGGAACAATGCCTTATATAGACAAATATATTATTGATAAGTATATTCTTACGAAAAAGCCGAAAAAAGATGAAAAACCGGCATTTACAACTTACGACCATTTCAAGTATGTAACCTTCAAAAGTACTCAATCTGGAAAAAATGTTTTTCAGGATTTTAAAGGAGCATTAAAATAATATGGCAATTCAACCCCTAATTAACCATAGTATTCCTCGTCAACTGCCACGTATAATGGCAGCCGCAGTCTCTAGTGAGGGCAAAACGGCAGCACAGATTTGTAACATGGCTGCCCCTTCTTTGGTTCCGAATTTTGTAAAAAAAGGTTTTGATGCTTCAATCGAATTGCTAGCCAAAGGAATCGGGAAAGCGGCACAGAATAAAAAAGTTCAAGGTTTTACAAAATGGTTTGCGGGTTTCGACTATACTCAACACTTATCTGCAATATGTGCAAACGTTCTCAACTGTTTTTACATGCATAATGTTTCAAAATCTAAAAAGATAGAAGAAGAACAAAAGGGACCATTGAAACTGAATATGCTTATTGGCACTATACTTTCAACGGTTGCGGGGTATAAATTAAACAAAGCTATTGATAGAAAATTTATTTCAAAAATAGAAAATGCAATTGCCAAAGAATATAAAGGAAAAGATGTTAAAACGTTGATGGATGGTTTCAAAATCGCTAAGAGCTTGATGGTATTCCAACTTTTATACAGATTTATGTGTCCTGTAGTTGCAACGCCTATTGCAAATAGTATTTCTAACAAACTTAGAGAGAAAAAAGAAGGCGAAAAAGGTAGCCTATTTGCGTAAACCAACCTTATTTGTGTGTTGTTTTTTAAGCTTAGAGAAAGCATTCTAAAGTTCTTCTTTTCTTGCATGTTCAAGTTTTAGCTTTTCTACGGCGTGACTGATTTTTGCTGTAAATTCTTTTGTCGATGAGTCGTCATAATAAATTGCGTCACCTACATAAATGTCTGAAATAAAAGGTATGTACAATAATGTGCCTTTAGGTAATATTTTATCAGGTCCATTTATGTAGCAAGGAATTATTGGCACATTCGGATTCATTTTAGCGATATGCGCAATTCCGGATTTGAATTTTTGAATAGTATTATCTGCTCCCCTTGTACCTTCTGGATAAATTATTATAGTATCTCCCGCTGCCAGTGATTTATTAATATCTTTAAAGAGTTCTTCTTTTTTTGTTTTTTGAATTTTGCGTTGGAGTGGAATAATTCCTAATAATTTTGTAAATACAAAGGTTTTAAACTTAGTGTTGCAGAAATAATCGGCAGCTGCAACTGGGCGAATTTTTAAAATTTGTGAGCAGGTAAACAAGCTCATCAATAAAAGTGTATCAATATGACTATTGTGATTAGCAACGAGGATTGATGGTCCTTTATCAATCCTCGGAAGCTTATCTACTCCTGAAACATTTATTCCTAGAACAAGGTAAATAAATGGTTTTATGAGCATAAGAAATATTAAATATTTTATTATATTGAATATGGACATTATTTACTATACTTTAAAAATCAATCACAATAGAATTAATATACGCGAAATAATGGAAAAACAATGGCGCCGTGAAAATTAGACTATCAAATCTATCCAAAACGCCGCCATGTCCTGGAATTAGCGAGCTTGTGTCTTTTATTCCCATATCTCTTTTTACTGCGGACATTGTAACATCACCAAAGAAACCGGCAATTGAAAGTACGCAACCGGCAAAGGCGGCTTCTACGTGTGAAAACGGGGTCAAAAATGGTGCGATTAAAACCGTCAATGCTGTTGTACCTATAATCCCACCGATAAATCCTTCCCAGGTTTTGTTAGGGCTTACTTTGGGAATAATTTTATGTTTACCAAAGGCTTTTCCACAAACCATTTGAACAAAATCATTTGCTACAGTTATAAGTAATATAAAAAATAACAATCCGATACTGCCACCAATAGGATTGTATTTAGGTGGAATGACTAATATTAAAGCGAGGTATCCTAACGCATAAACCGAAGTCATTAAACCATACTGAATAGTCGCTAAGGATTTTAAGAAACCATCTGTGTTGCTTACCATAACCATTCGTATTGATATGAGCAAGAATACATATAGCGGAATAAACAAATAGAATAAAGCTGCCCAGTGAATATAAATAATATAAAATTGTATGGGAATTGAGCAATATGCCCATAAAAGCACTCTCCTATCAGTTTTTCTTGTTGGGATAAAAGAGAAAAACTCTTTTAATGCAAGATAACTCAAAAGCGTTATAACTAAAAATGCACCCAGCACATTTGACATCAAACCAACGGTAAAAATTATTGTGATAAAAATAAATGAGCGAGTTCTTATTAGCCAGTTCTCAACATCTTTTTTCATAAACTGCATAATTTTAAAAACGCCCATTAATGCAAATAAAAATGCATATAATGCAATAACGGCAATTTTAACATTATGAGTAATAATTAAGTGTTCCATTATTCTTGTTCCTTCAATTTATCTTCTTTATAAATGCCAGCAACCCTTCGTAGTACAGTTATTTGTCCAAATACAAAGAACACAAGCATACAAATTTCTAAATAAGATAAACTGTAATTGGCAACTTGCACAAAAGGCGCGCCACAAGTGTAACCTCTGTATTGAAGGAATGCAAATATCATCATTAGAAATAATCTTTCAACTTTATCTAAAGGTCCATGTCCTTGCCAAGAAACTCCGAGAGCTTTGCCTAGCATACCTGAGTAACTAACAAGAAACATTGTACCCAATCCTAATAAACCGATAAAATCGTTACAAATCGGACTTAGCAGAATACCGCCAACTACAAATAAATCGCCATATCTGTCTGGGAGCGCGTTTATTATTTTCCCATGAATTTTGCTATCGTCACCACGTTGAATAGCTACAACTCCATCAAGAGTATTTAGCGTCATTCGTATAAAAACAAGTAGAACTACGCATAAGAATAATTTTGGATTAGCATTACCTGCGTAAAAACAATAGCCGGTTATGAATGTAATAACAAATGCAACCCAACTAAAAATATCAGGGTTAATCCAAGATATTTTCTTTGCCATTGGTAAAATAAATTTTCTGTACGGATATTTTAATTGATGTAGAGCCATTTTATACCTCCTGACTACTATTACTATATAGACTGTTATACCACTCAACAAGGTCTTTTCTCTTAACTTTTTGAGTTGATGTTTTTGGTAAATCTTCTCTCCTGAATAAAACAACTGTCGGAGTTTTGTATGGAGCAAGATTTTTTTCAGCAAGCCTTTTGACTTCGGTTTCTAATTCTTTTTGGATTTTCTCATCAGATTTTTTAGCCAACTCATCATTTGGCACAATAATTACTCCAACTTCTTCTGTACCTGCTTTGTTGCCTGATTTGATTTTCAGTGAAAGAACACAAAGTTCTTTTATTAATTCAGATGTTTCAAGAACAGCTTCAACTTCTTCAGGGAAAATCTTTTTACCTCCACCAAGAACAATCATATTTTTGATTCTACCTGTGATTTTAATAAAGCCATCTTTGTCAATTTCTCCAATATCACCGGTATGAAACCAACCATTTTCATCTATAACTTCTGCAGTCATTTCTGGTTTATTGTAATAACCTTGCATAACGTTTGCGCCTTGGACAAGGATTTCTCTTTGTTCTGAAAGTTTTACATGTACAGAAGGTAGTGGTTTTCCAACCGTTCCTATCTTATGATGTTTATACTCATTTGTTGAAATTACAGGACTTGTTTCTGTTAAACCGTAGCCTTCAAATGCCGGAATACCTATTCGTTCAAAGAATTCGGCAATATCTTCTTCTAGTGGAGCACCTCCAGATATAAAGCACTCAAATTTGCCACCAAAACCATCAATAACCGATTTAAACATTAATCTTCTTATTGGTCTTGGCATGTATTTAGCTACTGCATACATAAAATGGAAAACTTTTTGTTTGGCTTCTGGCAATTTTTTAATTTGTTTATCAACACTATTTTTAAGCATTTTTGCGACAAGTGGAACTACAATCATATGGGTTACTTGTTTTTCTTTCATCGCAGCTGCTAGTTCTTTGGGATTTAATGTTTTTATATAAACTATTTTTGCTCCCATATATAACATTCCGAAAAATCCGACATTTAATTCTAACAAGTGATTTAATGGGAGAATTGAAAGTAATGTATTATTTTTAGATAATTTCATTAATTTTTCAAAATCCTTCATTTGAGAATAAATGTTGCTAAAGCTAATCATTACTCCTTTAGGATTTCCAGTAGTTCCAGAGGTATAAACAAGAACCGCTGTTTCGTCCATTTTTCGTGCTCTTTTGAAATCTTTTTCTATATCAGTTCCTAGCTTTGATACAGATAAAATTTCGGCATGTTCACGTTTTTCATCATCAAGTACAAAGATATTTTGGATAGATGGAACTGCATGTTTTAATTCCAATGCATGAGCTAAATAATGACTTGAACACAATAATATTTTAGGATTACAGTCTGACAGAATATGAGTATGCTCCGGAACGGTTAATTTTACATCAAGAGGAACGGTTATTGCTCCTGTTTGAATGGATGCAAACATACCAATTGCGAATTCGGGTCTAGATTCACAAAGAATAGCAAGTCTATCCCCTCTTTGAATGTCAGTGTAGTCCATAAGATAATTAGCAAACTTTTTAGCCCGTCTGCTCAAGTCAATGTAACTAATTTCTTCATATCCATCTTTTGTTTTTAATGAAACAGCCTTAGTTTGCCCATAAGTGTCGCCGTACTGTTGCATAATATCAAGAAAATTTGTATATTCAGTATCTTTAAGTTTATAAAAAGCTCTATTTTCAAGAGATTTTTTTATAAACCAAACTCTTTGTTCAAGCTCTTTTGTAATTTCTTTTTCGCCATTTGATAAATCTGTAATCGGCTGACCAAATTGTATAATAATTTTAGTAAACAGTTTTGGGTTTTTTCTCAATTTACCCCAAGCTTCAAATCCACCTTTTATTGCAAATGGAACTATAGGACAATTAGCGTTTTTTGCCATAATTGCAACACCGCGATGAAATTTACACAAATTCCCATCTTTGGTAAATTTCCCCTCGGGGAAAATAATAACAGCTTCTCCACTTTTAAGTTTAGTTACTGCATTTGCGAGGGCAACTAAACCTTCCCCAAATTTTAATGGCAAGCAATTAAACCATTTCAAAACATATTTAAACACAGGAGGTTTAAAAGCAGCTGGTCCAGTAATAAACCATAGATTGCGTTTTGTAGCCATTTGTAAAATCAATGGATCTAAATGCCCGGTGTGATTTCCTGCCAAAATGATTTTTCCGTGTTTGGGAATATTATCAATACCTTCAAATTGATACCTAAACAAGCACTTGAACACCTGCCCAAGCGTAACTCGAAGAATAAAATAACGAAATTCTTTGTTTAAAATTAAAAGCGTTAGCGCCATAAAGACTGATATGTCAGCAATAATATGAAAAATTTCAAGAGGGTGAATAATTCCTGCAAATAAAGAAACAAAACCTAGACCGAGTAAAGACGCAAATGTTTCTAACATTGACGCAAAAGCGAAAATTTTACCGCGGATAAAGTTGGGAGAAACTTTCTGCAAGATTGTATCTACTGTAATTTTTAATATTGCGGCAAACAACCCTATTAATCCCAGCCAAAGTCGAGCTTTCGAAAATGTTGTACATATTGAAGCCGTAACAAGACAAAAGAATAAACCTATAAATGAAGCTACTAATGTTTTATTTGTTTTTAGGTATTTACCAAATAAAAATATTATAATAGCACCGTAGAAAGTGCCACACCCCAACATACATTTAAGAGTTGCTAAACCTTGTACACTGACTTGATAATAATCTGTTGCTAATGCATTCATAGTATTATAAAAAGTTACTGAAATTAGTGAAATTACAACCGCAAGTAAAATCATGTTTAAAGCTTTTTTATGTTTTAGCAAAAATTGGGTTGTGCTTTGAAGGTCTTTAACAAAGTCAAAGTGTTTATTTTCACATAAATCTTTATTATAATTTGTGGAGATAAAATTTAAAAAGATACAAGCTGCAAAATATGTAACGGTTGCCATACAAAAGATATTTAGAATTCCATATTTAACAAGAGCTAAACTTACAATAAAAGTACCAAACGTCATTGCCCAGGTTCCCGAGTTTGATACCAACGCGTTTGCAGATTTGAGGACATTTGTGTTTACTACATTAGGAACAAATGCCATTTTGGCGGGATAAAAGAAGGCTGTACCAATACCTATTAATAAACTTAATGCTACACCGTAGATTTTTATCATTGATATAAATGTGTGGTGGTCAATAACAAATATATAAAATACAAGTGTTAATAATAATATGATACCTCTGTATAAGGTAGAAAATAACATAATTTTTTTTCTTGAAAATTTGTCAACGAAACTACCAGCAATCATACTTACAATTAGTGATGGAAACACAAATGCAAAGAGCATTAATGCAATCATGCTCCCTGGTTTTTCTACATTGTTTAAGAGAATTGATATTAGTATAATTTGAATCATTGCATCGCCAAAATGCGACAATAATTGAGCCAAAAAGAGATTTAAATAATTTTTATTAAATAACTGTTTTATAGTGGCTATACTTTTACCATAAAATTCCATGACGCTAATTGCTCTTATTTGTGCCACCTTAATTAAATCATTTATAGTATTTATTGCTATCATCCATTTTAATTATTTTTAAAATAAATGTATCTGCTGTTAAATTTAATTAAACATTAACAAACACAAACTTTTTAGTTTTTTGTATTTGTTTTTGTTGCTGACTTTGTTGTTTATTATTTTTTAAAAATTTAACCCTATAAACGGAAGTCTAACAATCATAGCTGCCACAAAGGCTATAATAGGAAATTTTTTTGCAAATGTTTTTTCTCTGTACACTACATTTCGTTTTTCTGGGAAAAACAATTTCTTTGCATTTTCATAAAATATTTTATCAGTTAATTCATCAGCTTCAGCAGGAAAGTTCTTTTTAATTGCAGAATGAATATCGCAAATATAATTTTTATAAATTTTTTCCGCATTATCGGAATGAAATCTAGCTATTGGCGCGTCAGTACCAAATAAAATTCTATTAGTCATATTTCCTTTTGAGGTGTTTTTTAATCTTTTTATTATTTCAACTAATTTTTTCATATCTCTTTTTTTATCATTTTTGTGATATGTTATGACTATAAAATTAAATAATATAGGAATTGGAATATGAATGAGCATAAACTTTTATCTGCAATAAAGCAATTTAAAATTAAACAACAGACACCCAAATACATTGAAACATTACAAGAAAGAAATGATAGAGTAAAATATTATCAAAGTTTTACAGCTGATAAAATCAAAAATTTGAATATTGATGATATGTATGAATATATCTCAAGTTTGTGGTCTATGCTCATTTGGGGTAATAAACAGTATATTGTAGATAAAATTATAAATGAAAATGGCTTTGATAACCTAAAAGAGCATTTAATAAATCTATTATATGGTAAAGAGCAAGTTGATAAAAGATGGAATACATTTTTATCAGATATAAAAGGATTGGGACCTTCTACCGTGAGTGAATTGCTAAGTTATTCAAATCCAAATGAATATGTGATTTTTAATAAAACAAGCATCAAATGCTTTGAATATTTATCTATAAAGAATTTGCCTTTATACAATTACCAATTTACAGGAGAAAAATATATTGAATTGTGTAATATTGCTAAAAATATTGCCGAAATAATGAAAAAAGAAAATATTGCTGATGTTTCTTTATTAACTGTAGATTTCTTATTATGGGATGAAATTTTCCCATTAACCAATAAAAAAAAACAAAAACAAAGATGAAAATAAGGTAACAAATGAAGACTGTTTATATTTACACGATGAAATTAAACAGAAAGTTGTTGAAATAGGTTCATTATTAGGTTTTAGAAGCTGTTCAGAATGTCAAATAGCTAAAGGAGCAAGAGTTGATGCTGTTTGGGAAGTAAATATCGGGAATATGGGAACTGTTAATTATGTTTTCGAAGTTCAAATCAAAGGAGATATTAATAGTTTGCTATTAAACTTGGAAAAGGCAAGTAATAAACCTAGTGTTCAAAGTGTTGTAGCAATTGCTGATGCAAAGCAACTTAATAAAATAGAAGAAGAAGCTAATGAAATACAATTAGGTAAAGTTCTTAAAACTTGGGATATTAAAGATGTATTAGAAGTTCATGACAATTTGTCAAAAGCTTATACAATAATAAATCAACTGGAGCTTGTACCTAAAAGCTTGTTTAATAAAGAATAAAGACTATTTAAGAGAAAGTTTTATTGAAGCAATTGCGAGATATTATATTTTAGACAGATTGCCGGAAGGTAGTTTGTTTTTCGAAAAAATAAAAAACTTTTAGAACGCGATATCAATGATTTCTTTGCTTTACTCAGTATTTGTAAATCCAATGAATATTTTAAGAAAAAATATGCAGAACATTTTAATGAAGAAGTGAAAGATTTTAGTAATGAAATCTCTGAAAACAGAGATAATTCTTCATCTGATTTTGCAAATTAATTCAAAATGCATATAAAAATTCTAAGGATAAAGATAATAATTGTTAAGGGGAATTGTTATATATGTACCCAATTTTAGCTGTTCCAGTTCAAACACATATTAGACTATGGTATTACGTTCGTATAGTTTTTTATGCGTATGCATTGCAAACGCATAAATTTTATACATATGTATAAATTATTCAAACACCTTTTTTATAAAAGCGTATAAAAATGAAAAATAATCCGACAATGCTGTCTATAATTTTCCACAGACTTTTGCTTAAATATATCGATGCAATCGGATTAAACAAAACCGCCACAATGCAGAATATAACAAATAAAAACAGTGTTTTTATCTTTTAGATTTATCGCCATAAGAACAGAACAAACAGTAACGCACCAACGCAAAACCTGATAATATCCATGCCCGACATGCAAATTAGCAAATGCCGTAATTAAAAGTAATATTGCTGTTATTATTAAAAAGTTTTTCATATTGTTTGTTTTAATTTTTCTAAAAATTCATCAACTAAACCGACCTTGTACGCTGAAGGTAAAAACATCATATTTAAAGGGTTATCAAACTCAACGCGTGAACTAAATTTTTCATATGAACCTATATAAAAAACACAATCCTCCTCGTAATTTATTGCTAAATTGCACAAGTTTTGAAAATCGAAATTTCGAATTTCAAAATCTTTTTCTTTTAAAATAATTCCTACTCTTGTTATAACAATCTGTTTTACCGTTTCCTTATCAATGCCTTTTTGATTTAAATTATTTTCTATTAAAAGATTTAAAAATTCTTTTAGACAAAGAATAAAAGAAAGAAATTCAAAACTATTAAAATATTGTTCTGCTTGGGCTTTGCCTTTTAATGCGCTTATTTTGTTAGAAATAAATAATGCAAAAATATGCAAAGCCAATTCCGAAGTGTATACAGCAAATCTTACAGAGTTCTCCGAAAAACCTGATTCCAACACGTGTTTTCCGGATTTTACAAATAAATCTTTTATTGTTTTATGCCTTTCGATAGGGTTCGTTTGCATAAACATATCTTCAAAAACATCGTTAATATTAATTTCACTTTTCTTTTGAGGAACGGATTGATTTTTTTTGTTCTTTAGTAACTCCTCTTTTTTTGAATTTTTTATTTCCCTAGCGACATAACAATTACCTCCACCAAATGAAGGCGCACTTATAGCGTAAGTAAGTACAATAAAACAAATAATGCCAAAGATTACCATTTCTCACACTCACATGTAAACTACATGGAAAAGCATATTACAAATGCGGAAATTTTACAAACCACGAAACAAATCTTCAAGCTTCATATCCAGTGCCTTTGCAATTTTATACAAGGTAATTAACGTAGGTCTCTTTTCCCCTCTTTCGATTTTACCTACGTAGTTGTAATGCAAGTCAACCAACTCCGCCAATTTTTCTTGACTTAACTTTAAATCTTTCCTTTTGGCGACAATTCTTTTCCGTATTTTGTTGTATATCAAATCAGTCATAATTTATGATAATTCATAATTAAAACAAAACCACACCCCCGTGGGGTGTGGTTTTTAATTGGGCTATGTGCTTAACTTGCAGAAAAGTACTACTTGAGAGGACTAAAACACATGACTAATCTTTTAATCAAACTCAATACCGAACTTTCACGATTATTTCAAGATAAAATCAATATCGTGATTTTTTTACTTGCAACCAATCTGATTTTTACAGGTTACGCCTTCGTAAAAATAAAAAAGAAAATCGACTATAGATATTTCAATACCACGACCACTATAGAACAAATTCACAATGTCAGAGTCGACACCTACAACGGCGAATTAAAACCTATTGTTAAGAAATAAGTTTTTTCAACTTCAAAATCTCATCTGCAGTAAATTGTGGTTGCACTACAGGGTTGTTTCCTGCAACTTTTTCACCATAAAACAATTCATCAATAGATACATCTATGTTGCTTTTTATTGCATTAATTTCAGCCATTGTCGGTTCTGCAGAATTCAGAATAAAGTTTTCTACTCTTTCTGGATTAATTCCCGCACGCTTAGCAAACTCTTTTGGAGTAATCATATTTTCGCTTAATATGTTACAAAGCCTATCCCCCCAAGACTTAAACCTATTAACACAATCACTGTTATTTAGCAACACATGAGTATTTTCGCATTCATTGTTAAACATTTCACCTAAATCAGTAAAAAACCAATTCAAGTTTAGATGAAATTTTGAACAGAGATTAATCAACATAGAATATGGGGGATTATTTTCTTCGCGCTCATAAGCTGCATACGTCCTAACCGCAATTTTCAGCAAATTTGCCATTTCATCTTGTGTTACAGATAAATTTTTTCTTATTTTTTTTAGTTTTGAGCCGTACATTTCTACACCATTTATATGAAGTTTTGTAAATTATACATAGTTTATGTTGACTACCAACATAAACTATGTATAATAATATATGTTAGTTTAATTAATTATTCACTTAACTAATAGCATAAAAACACGAAAACGACAAAATTTGCCGTTTACTTCGTGACGATTTGTTATACACAAAATCCAGAAAGGCGGTAAACATGGAATTTTTCAAAAATGCAGAAAAAAAAGGATTAGTAAAAAAAATTGGTGAGTTTGCTGAGGGTGGCAGTATATGTTGGTTTGAAAGCACTTTGTGGTATACCAAAAATCAGTCATATTATACTGTTACAGAATGTTATAATGCTGGAGAAGATTTCCCTTGCGAAAGGGAGATTGAGCACACCTCTCCTGAAATGGCTATAGAATATCAGAAATTCAGGTTTGAAGGTTTGTGTTGGGGTGGGCCTGAATTTGTGTTTAATGATGAGTTGTTTCGCGACAGTAACTCCAAATACAAAAAGGAATTTATCGATTTTTGCTGGCGCGCAAGAAAGGCTATCAATAAACTGACATACGGAGATTTCCTTTGCGACTTCAAAAAGGCGGCAAAATTTTTATATACAAATATGGTACTAACAGCACAATAAAACAGAAAGGACAGCAAATGGAAAAACGATACTTTAATTTGTATGCGCTATTACTATACCATATAAAGATTTAATGCAATCATTCAATGCTTCTTTATTAGTTGGTAATATTACAAATAATCCTTCGATATCAAAAAAATGCTTTATACATTCTAAAGTTTTCATTGCATAATCAGGGCGGCAACAGTCAAGTTCATCAACAATAATAATAAATTTATTTTTAGGAAATTTTTTTACAAAAGAAGTTAATTGTTTTTTAAATTCAATTATTGGGTCAGTTTTAGCTTGAAATGCATTTATAAGTTTTTCTGCAGAAATGCTAAAACCAATACCAGTAGATAAGGCAAAAGATTCTACAACCTTTTCTGTCGTTCTAAAAACTTTTGTAAGATTATCTTTATATTTAACTTTTGAAAAAGCTAAAAAGGGTTCTTGCATATAATCATTTTCCCAAACACTAAAATATATTACATCATATTTATTATTCCTTAAGTATTGAGTAAATCTTGTACTAAAAAATGTTTTGCCCATTCCATAATCGGTAGATAGTAACAAAGAATGTGGAGTTTCTTTTGTATCAATATCATTTTTCAATGCTTTAGCAAAATCTTTTGTGCTTTCAAAACAGTCTAAAAAAGGGGCTTTTTTATATTTTGTAAATTCTTCTTCACTAAGTTTAAAAATGTTGGCTTTATCTAATACCATAATCAAAATTTCTTACAATCATAATATCATAAAAATTCTATATATTTATACCTTACCGTCCTAAAACATTTTATCATAAGCCGAGAAATGCTCTCTTTTGAAATTTTTACCAGCGGAGTTTTTAACACAGAGAAAAAGCTCACAGCCGAAAACTTATATCTTCGACCATGAAACCTCATCACACAATGAGAGGGGCTGTATAGGGTGAATTTTTAAGTTTAAAATTTTACAGGGTAGCTCGTTGGCTCATAAGAATCTTTTTAGTATTACAACATGGCTTGATTTCATAACCGTATTTGTTAAAAATAGCGGTTTTTCCTCTGCGTCCTTTATTTCTTCGGGCGTCATTGCACAAACATTAATTTGTTTGTTTGCTACAAAAGGTATTTCTGAAAAAGCTACACGGCATTTATCATTATCAAGCCATACAAGATATTCTTTATTTTTGTAATAACACCGTGGCAACCTTTTAATAAAATCGTAATAAGTTTGCATACACATTTTTCACTCACTCCATAAAAAACAGGGGATAAATCCCCTGCTATTTCTCTAAAACCTCCAAGTAATATTAAATTTAAAACCGCCTTTTGTAGGCAAAATCCAGACCTTGCAACTACTTTTTGATTTTTTCTCTGATGTAGTTTGTAACGGTTTCTTTAATAGCTGCTTTAATTTTTTCAATAATTTCATCTTTGTTATCCTCAATAAGTTTCAGCGTACGTTCTTTTAGCTCCGGCAAGGCTTTCGCCACATCTTTTGCAAGGCTTTTTAAAAGTCTTTTCTTGATAAAATTGATAAACATTTTAATCCTCCGTAAATCTAATGTAATAAATTTTAGCACTTGACAAATGGGGGAATATCGTAAATAATGAACACATAGGGGGAAGCCCCAAAGAAATGCAACTTCTCTGAGGCTTCGCTTAGTACCCTATAACCAAATTAATAAAATTTTAAGGACCGTTATAATTACCGTTATGACGGTCTTTATTATTTCCTTGGTCATATTCATCCCCCCTTCCACTGATTTCCTAGTAAAATACGTGTGTGGATGCGGGATGGTACTACTCGAACCTATTCTACAATAAACCCTCCTTTCTGTCTATGCATTTTCGCTTTCTCCAGCCGTGTTTGCGCAATCTTCCGACCTTTCCGAACTTTCCGGAATTTCCGGACCGTTGCTGTCGTCCTCGACCGGGGCAATAAGTTCGTGATAATCCCCGGTATCAAAAAACCTATCGAGCATTTCGCCGGTTATACCTAAACTTGAGCCCAAAAGGTCAAACAGCGGATAGCCGCGGTAGAACTCCAGCGCCTCATCAAACCGGTTGAGATACAAAGCTTTTGTTACTTCCTCCAACTCAGCCTGCTCAATCATTGCTCTAAGCTGCGCCTTACCCAAACCTTTGGCAAGGATAAGCGCTTCGAACACATCCCCGCGCGTAAGTTTCAACGAGTCCAGCCGCGCGCGTTCTTCCGCTAATTTTTCTTCGTCCGTTTTCATCGGGCATTTTTCGGCTAAATACCAGTTGCTATCAATATCTGACTGCGCAACATCTGTTTCGCTCATTCCAATTGACTCGTAAAAACTTGCATTTATCCCCGTTGCTACTTCGCACAGCCCGGTTTCTGCGTCAATAACTTTTGCGTATTTTATCATATTTAAAACTCCTTAATTTGATTGTCCTGAAAACTTATAGTAAATAAACTGGTTCTGTCGATATGCGTCTGAGGCAGTAAACCCGGTTATGTAATCGCCCTTTTTTAGCGAATATATTGCCGTCCGAAATGTCCAAATATCGCCATCACTTCTACTCCAAATAGAATATGTCGTATTTCCATTTATGTAGTATTGGCTTGCTCTGTTTTTAAATCCTTCGGTGTGATAAACTACACAATCGTAGGGCGCTGTAAATGTTGCCCCAGTCGTAACTGACCATGTTACACCTGTTGAAAAATCCGGTATTCCCCAGCCGATTGAACTATCAACAAACGATTGCGAAATATCAATATTCCCTAAATCCTTATCCGCTTTGTTGTTCAGCGCGGTAGAGATTGCGCCCGCG
>CAZVBZ010000007.1:0-75332 GCA_964626145.1 uncultured Muribaculaceae bacterium
CGCGGGCGCAATCTCTACCGCGCTGAACAACAAAGCGGATAAGGATTTAGGGAATTGCACAAAGCCTTACATAACAGAAACATACAGCAACGGTACGTCCTGGTACAGGGTTTATTCGGATGGCTGGATTGAGCAGGGCGGTGAGTTTTCTGCATCTTCTGGAGAGGTAACTCTATTAAAATCCTTTCAAACAAACAACTATAGACCACAATTGACATACGTAACTACAAATAGTGGACTCCAATCTAACAAATGCCGAGTGCCACTTGTTTACAGTGTAACAACCAGTAATTTCGTATTTAAGTATGCGGATACTGGGTCTGCTAATACTTCAAAAACTATCTGGGTCGCTGAGGGCTACTAGCGCGCACCAGACTTGAATTTGGATAAATTGTACATTGAAATAGACAAATAGGGCGGATTATAGTAAAATAAGCCTACAGGGTAAAAGATGTCTTTTTTACGAAACTTCGACACAACAGTCATTACTTCGATTTCGGTCGTTAGTTTCATGAAAGGAGGTCGCCTATGGAAAATCTCAATTTAAGTCTCATAATGATTTTTTTGATTTTGTACATAATAAAAAGAGACTCTTACCTGAATAGATAAGAGCCACTTCGATTTCTACAAGGCACCCGGCTAGCTTGGCAAGCTGCCACCCTGTATTTTCATTATTTACCATATTCCTCTATTTGTCAAGCGTAAAAGCAAAAACAAAAAGGAGGAATTTTATGTCATACAAATTAGCACACCCATATACAGCGGTAGAGCGAGCAGACTTTATTGTCAAACACAACCACACGCAAGGATTGAGGATAGAAGAAACCGACGCTGCGCTTTATGCGCTTGAGGCGTGGGAAATTCTCGAAGGCGATACGGTTATAGATAACACGGAAGCTTATGAGACCCAGCAGGCGCAAGCGGAACGCGCGCGGCTGGACTCGTTGAAACTTACGCGCGGGGATGTGTTCGAAGCGCTTATCCTTGCCAAAGGTTTGGGTAAGGCGCAGCTTAGAGCAATGATTGAGCAGGCTGAGTTGGAGGAAGTAACAAAAGCTTTGTATCTCAACCGGTTTGATGAGGCGCTGGAGTTCTATCGCGGCTATCCGCTGTTTGACCTTTTGGGCGCAAGTTTGGGTATAACCGGCGAAATGCTCGATAGGTTTTTTGATACCAGGGATTATCACGAACTTATTGCCCCGGTCGAGGACGACAGCAACTTTCCGGAAATTCCGGAAAGTTCGGAAAGGTCGGAAGATTGCGCAAACACGGCTGGAGAAAGCGAAAACGAAAAAGACTAATATTAAAAATTATAAGGAGAGCAGATTATGGCAAAATCAAAAGTTGTAAACATCAAGAGTAAAATGAAGCCCGATTTTGACTGCGTGAGCGGGGGCGTTGGGTTTGGAGGCTTGTTAATATGGACGTAAACGAAAGAAGACAAGATTTTGAGCGTGAGGACGAAGCCTTAATAAATCTTTTATTGGCAACTCCCGAACGTGAAGAACCGACTTTAAACATTGTGGCTTGTTTTTCTTTATTTCGCTATCCAAAGAAGCGATTTTTTCGTCGGCGAATTTGTTTTGTTTTTCAACTTCGGCAATAAAACAGTTTTTGGCAACATTAAGCATGCTATCTGATAGATGTATTTTGTTAAACACCTCAATCCCCTTTGATGAATGTTTATTTAAAGCAGTTCAATATTGTAAATTAAAAGATAAGCAAAGAAAGCTTAATCTGCAATGATACAAGTAGATTTGCTATAAAAAACAGTTGGTTTGATTAAAATAAGAAAGCTCATCGAGCATTAAAAGGTATTAAAAAAGAAGGCATTAGACTTCTCAAAATGTGTTTGCACACTCTGTTCGATACAAGATACCCGGTTATAACGATAGGTGTCCAAACTCATCATTACCAGTTAATCGTTATATAGTTCAAAATTAAAATGGCAACAAGGAATCGTCATTTTCAATATATTCAGATATCCCAAGCAATTGTTTTTCGCGCAATAACAGTTGGTCGTATGTAATAATATGTAGTTGATTGTATGCAGCGTTTAATATGCGAAGGGAGCCTTTTCCTCTTTTTTAGTTTGCACCCGTATAGGGATAAGCCTAACGATAGGGGTTCTTTTTAACGCAGAAAGCCAACGATTTTCTTGCCCAAAATTCAACGATTGCAATACTTTTCTCGTTTTCGGTAGCCTTTTCCCAATGGGTGCATTGCAAGTACGAAAAGCATTGCTACAGCAAGCCTTTTCCGTATAAAAAATAACAAACAGACAGCCGATAATTGTATCAACTGTCTGTTCTGTTATGGTCGGGATGACAGGATTTGAACCTGCGACCCCCTCGTCCCAAGCGAGGTGCGCTACCAAGCTGCGCCACATCCCGATATTTTATTTTCATTTGCAAATGCTTCACCTTTCGGGCGACCACCCTCCCAAAAACAACATTTAGTTGTTTTTGTTTGCAGAGTGCCACATCTGCTGTTTGGTTTTCAATGCTTGTTTCGAACAATAGTTCTTAAACAATTTTTAGTTTATCAACAATACATTTAATCGTCAAGTCTATGTTTTTCATGTATGCAAATTAAATATAAAATGCTAGAAAACTAGCGCTAAAACCTAATCAAATTGCCTGTTTTGGACTTGCGTATAAAAAGCTGAACAAGAGAGCTGAGACCTTGCGTAACAGAATGTCTAAGTTATATCTTGATAAATTAGACGGCAATATTACTGATGACTTTTGGGCAGAGAAAAATAACGAATGGACTTTAGAGCATGCCGCTATATTGCAAAAAATAGACGCACATTCTAAAGCAAACATAAATTATATGAGACAGGGTAGTGAACTTCTCGAACTCCTCGAATACCTTTATTTACAATACATTCAACTTGATGAGTGTAAAAAACAAAAAATGTTAAATTACATCTTCTCGAACTTTTTAGTGGACGGTCGAAACATACACTATGACCACAAAAAGCCCTTCAACAAGAAATTAAATCGCTTACTCAAGTTGTTGAAGCAAGCAACACAACGGTTTTTGATATTCTGATTAACGAAGTTAAGGAAGAAATGAAAAACAATATCGCAGAGGAAGAATGGAAAGTTCTGAAAGAAAACCAAAAGAAAATTGAAAGCTACCGCTCTATCGAAAAAGCATTGCAAAACCAAGAAGAACTACTTGACAGAAAACAAGAAGAATTAACAGATGTTCAAAACGCTTTAAAAAATTATCAAATACACTTGTTTGAAAACCAAGCTGAACAAGCAGAACCAACAAATTTTGAATATTGCGGTACACCAATTCAGACAGGTGATATTTTCAAAAAAACATCAGAAGGTGAAAACGATATTTATTATCTTGTCAAAAAATCAGTTGAAATAGCCGGTAGTTTTGCAATAATTTCAAACTTTTTCAAGGGTGAAAGATGTTTGCAATATCCAAGCAATTTTAAAATTTTAGAAGGGTCTGAATTCGTCGGTAATATTTACGACGAAAATGCAGACGCAGAAGTTTTGGAAGCATTAAAAATCATTGCTGATAGCAATAAAAACGAAGCAAGTCAAGATTAGCTTATTAATGCAATGCACCTACTTTCCTAATCGTCTGTTCTATCCGATTGATTTTCGCTTTGTGCTTTTTTAAACGCCATTTTCTGTTCAGCTGACAAATCATAAATTGATTGCCAACCACGCGCGATTGAATTATCAACAAGCAAACGACCCAAATTTACATCGTTGTTTGATAACCTGACAAGATCTAAAAAAGCATTGCGCACACTGTTTTCAGTTTTAAACTGTTTTTTAAGCTGCGTTTTATACTCTAAAAACTCAGTGAATAAATCTTTTAATGATGAATATTTTTTAATTTCCTCTTCTTCCGCAAAAAGTTTCTTTCAGAAACTTTTTGCAATAAAACTCTTTTTCTTCTTTTATTTCTTTATCTAATTCTATATCTATATCTATATGCGTAACGTTGCGTAACTTTCCGATTTTGTTTCTATAAGCAATTGTTTTTTTGCCCTACTTTTACGCATGCGCATTTTTGCTAATTCACGGACGCGCTCCATTCCCTCAATGTTTTGGTACTTCTGCCAATTAGACAACCTATGATGCCACCACCACCAAAACCAGATGGTCATGGACATGATTGCAAAGGTTGTAAGGATGCCGTAAAAAAAGCTGATAACGCTCAAATTGGCTCACTTTTAGGCGGATTGGCTGGTTCTCTTTTAGGTCCAGTGGGAAGCCTCGTAGGTAGCGCTATAGGTGGCAGCACCGGCGGCAAAACCGGCAGTATATTTGATTTTTCAAATATTTAATAGTTATAAAAATCAAGATTAAAAAAGGGCGATATTCGCCCTTTTTTGTTGATTAATTGTCCATAATTTTGTTTACTGCTTCTTCTGTATTGTTGCCGATGCGCTGTTTTGCGGTTTTGTTATATTTGATAATCTTGCCAGATTTGATTCTATTTCAGAAATTTGTGAGCCTTAATATTCATTGGTAGGGTGCGTTTATACGCACCAAAAATTATTAAGTACTTTGTTCTTTTTCTCAAACCGAGTGATAAAATACATACGGCTAGGACTCCTTCTTGAAATTCTTATCATTTTTTGATAAACTAGAATAGTTACTATTACAAAAGCAATAAAAAAGGATAGAATATGCTCAACAGCAATTTCGGTTTTAAAGAAATCAAAAACGGTTTTAATGCGCCCCCCCCCCTACTGTCACAAGGATTTTGGGCGTTTTAACTAAAAGACAAAAGCACGGTTTTACTCTTGCAGAAACTTTGATTACACTTGCGATTATCGGAATTGTCGCCGCAATGACTGTACCAAATTTGATGTCTAATTACAGAAAACATAACTTAGAAACAACACTAGCGGCTACATATTCAATTTTATCAAGCGCCATAAAGACAGCACAAGCCGAAACCGGCTCCTCAATGGAAGAATTGCTTGAAAGCTGTTACGTGTCAAATGAAGCAGGAGGAAACGACGCTACACGTAGTGATTGCTTTGTAAATACGGTTTTAAAACCATACGTAAAATACTCAAAAGCTTGTGACTATAACGTTAGTTTTGTTAACTGCGAAATAATGCAAAAATTTAATAAAAATGTTAAATCCTATAAAAACCTTACTGGTGAACCAGAAACAAGTTACGGAGGGCTGAAATATTTTTCATACTCGCGGATTCAATTAAATAATGGCGTACCTATATCCGTATATTGGCACAGCAATAACCCTGCGCCAATTATATACGTAGATGTAAATGGAGCTGCAGGACCAAATCAATCCGGGGCTGATTATTTTCTTTTTTCGCTAATGGAAGAAAATCCAATAAAAAAACAAACTCACATAGGAGCTAACTACGTGGCTACTGATGGCTTAAGATGCTATGATGGAAATGCGCTTAGTGATAACAAAAAAGATAAATGGTGCTCACTATCAAGTGACAAAAATGGCGTTGGCTGTGCGTGCTTAATTCAAGCAAACGGTTGGCGTTTCCCAGACAACTATCCGATAAAGAAGTTTTAAAGTAAATTACATTATTACGCAATAGGCTAAAATAAATGAACAAACTATAAAAACAATTGCAACATACATTGTAAGTTGGTTTAAGCCTTTTTCTGCATTTTTTTGCGAAGAAAAAAGCTGAGAAGTTCCCCCAAACGCAGCAATCCCGTCTCCTTTTGGCGAATGCATTAATATCAATGCAATTAAAACCACTGCGGCAATAATTTGAATTATCCATATAAAAGTTTGCATAAAGTTCTCCTTAAGTCTGTTTAGTACAAACAGGTTATCACGAAAATAAAAAAATTAAAAGTTACGATTTGTTGACGTTTTCTTCTTGTTGCTCAGCTTCGACAGGTAATTTTTTGATTTTCAACTTAGTAATTCTTGCACCATCAATTTCAACAACAGTGAACTCCAACCCTGCAAACACAACCGTGTCGTTAATTTCAGCAATTCGACCTAGTTCTTTAACAACTATTCCGGCAATTGTGTCCACATCGTCTTCGTCAATATGCGAAAGCTCAAAAAATTCTTCTAGTTCATCTAGGCGCAACATTGCATTTGCAATGTATTCATCCTCGCTAACTTGCTTAATATCAGCTTCTTCTTCGTCAAACTCGTCTTGAACCTCACCAAAAATTTCCTCAAGTACATCCTCCAACGTAATCAGTCCAGCGGTGCCGCCAAACTCATCAATAACTATGGCAAGTTGATTTTTCGTTGTTTTAAAATCACGCACAAGCTGCTCCATTTTAACGGTTTCCGGAACCAAAAGAGGTTCCCTCAAAAGGGTATGAATATTAAACTCTTTATTTTCCGTACGACGAAAAGCATACAAATCTTTAACATGCAAAATACCAATTACATGGTCCAAATCTTCTTCGTAAACAGGATAGCGCGTGTACTGATTTTCTGAGACAATTTTTTCAATTTCTTCAAGCGACATTATTGACTCAATCGCGACCATATCCGGACGCGGCACCATAATTTGCTTTGCAACCAAGTCAGAAAATTTAAGCACATTTTGCAACATATCTTTTTCTGTTTCGTTTAGCATCCCCTCATTACAGCTTGCGTCAATAATAAGCTCCAACTCCTCTGCAGAATGAGAAAGGTGAGTAGACGATGCTGGCGGAACATGCAAAATTTTTAACAAAATATTTCCAAACCCATTAAGTATAAATATAAACGGAGTGAAAATTTTTGTAATAAATGCCATCGGGCGAGTAACCATAAGAGCAGTTCGTTCAGGATATTGGAGCGCTATCGACTTTGGCATAAGTTCTCCGATTACAACATGCAACAACGTAATCAACGAAAACGCTATGGTTACAGAAACCGAATGCACGGCAATATTTTTACCTAAAAATGGTAAAAACCCAAACAAGGGTTCAATAAGTTTGGCAATAGCGCCTTCGCCTACCCAGCCAATACCAATACTAGAAATAGTAATCCCCAGCTGTACTGCCGCAATATATCTATCAAGATGTTCTAACGCATGAATTGCAATCGTCGCCGTAGAATTCCCCTCTTTTGAAAGTTGCAACATTCTCGACTGCCTTACGCTAACCAGCGCAAACTCTGAAGCTACAAAAAAAGCATTTGCTAGCAATAATATTACTACCACAAATAAGTTGAAAAATATTCTAATGTCTATATCCATTTATATTTTGATTTCCTGTATAACTGCTTTTATAATTATACAATAATATCACATTATAGCAATAATTTTAACAAAAATAAAAGCGGTGATTTTACGACCACCGCTTTTTACTGATTTAAAGCTTATGACGTCAAATATCTGAAATAGATATAAATTGACGACAGAACAAGCGAAATAAGCATTACGGTCAAACCGTATTTTAAATAACGCATAAATGATATCGGATGTCCTTTTGACGCTGCGGTTTCAGAAACAATAACGTTTGCCGCCGCACCAATAATCGTTGCGTTTCCGCCAAGGCATGCGCCCAAAGACAAACACCACCACAAAGGATGAGCATAAGCCGCACCTTCAACAAGTTGGATTTGATAAATCAATGGCGCCATTGTCGCTGTATAAGGGATGTTGTCGATTATACCGGACAAAATACCTGAGCCCCAAAGGATAATCATTGCTGTAGCTTTTTCACTACCGTTTGTAATTTGCAACAGCCATTCAGCCATAAGCTTAATACCGCCAGAAGCTTCCAAGCCGCCAATAATGATAAACAAACCAACGAAGAAGAAAATAGTATTCCACTCAACAGCTTCAAGTATTCCTTTTGGTTTTTCAAAGATAAGCAAGAAACTTGCGCCCATCATAGCCATAAGGTATGTTTCGATATGTGTAATGTCATGCAGAACAAACCCAACGATAACAATCAACAAAGTCAAGCCAGAACGAATCAAAAGCTTTTTGTCTGTAATTGTATGTGAGTTGTCAAGATTTGCTACTTTTTGCATATTTTCAGGTGTAGCTTTAAGTTTTGACCTAAATACTAAAATCAAAATTGCAATTGTAGCCAACATAATTATTGCAACAATACCCGTAAGCTCGTTTACAAAGTCCATAAACGAGAAACCTGCTTTGCTACCAATAATAATGTTTGGCGGGTCTCCTATCAAAGTAGCGGTACCACCGATATTTGATGCCAAAATTTCTGTTATCAAATAAGGCATCGGGTCGATTTCAAGTTCTTTCGCAATAACAAACGTAATTGGCATGATTAGTATAACAGTTGTTACATTGTCCAAAAATGCAGATGCAACAGCTGTAAACAAACCAAGCGCAATCAAGATTTTAACCGGATGTCCTTTTGTAAAGCGCAAAAGTTCATTTGCAACCCAGTTAAACATTCCACTTTGCGAAGAAATGTGAACAATAATCATCATGCTTATTAGCAAGAAAATTACGTTGAAATCAATAAAGTTTGCAAAGTAATGTACAGGTATAGAATCCTGTCCGCGGCTGGCAGTAACCAAACCGAGCAAAATAGTTATTGAAGCGCCAATAAGCGCAACAGTAACTTTTGAAATTTTTTCCGTGGCAATAAAAACATAAGCAATCAAGAGGATTAATCCCGAAATCATAACTGCATTTTGCGCCACGAGTGCGTGTAGTGCTTCCATTTTTTTCTCCTCGATTAAAATACACTCAGGCTAATGTTACGCCAAACAAAAAAAATAGTAAAGTTACAGAGTTTCATTATTTTGTAAAGTTTTATTACAAAATTAATGCAGAAAAGGCAATTTTCGCTCCAATATTTTTTTTATATAAGTAAGGTTAGATAGAATTTCTTTATTGGAGGTTAGCATGGTAAATGCACTTATGTTACAAAGACTTGGTGGGGGAAACACCTATGGAGCTGGATACAACAGCGCTTTTGATAACAGCCTAAATCCAACTGGCGGACTTTTTTCTTGTGGCAACAGCATGACTAATTTCCCAGGAATGACAAACTTTGATATATCAGGCGGTCTCGGCATGGGTATGTTCGGTATGGGCGGTTTAGGTATGGACATGTTCGGTGGAATGGGCGGCTTTGGTATGGGCTTTGGCGGTCTCGGCATGGGTATGTACGGTATGACAGCCAAAGAATGCAAAGAATGGAACAAACTAAACTCTGAAGAAAAACAAGAAAAAATGGCGGAACTCTATCAACGAAACCTAGAAGCAAAAGAACGCCTGAATACAGCCTTTACTGACGCAAGCCTTAAAGCACAAGAAAGAGCACAACGTCGTCAAAACTATCTTGCACAGCCAATTAAAGCAGCACAGCAAGAAGCTATAGAATTAAAACGACTTATACTTGAAAACAGAAAAGATGACATTGTTGAACAATACAACAAGTTTAAAACAGCAGTAAGCCAAATTCCAGGCAAAAAACGTGTAGAAGCTTACGAAGTTGAGAAAAACGGTAAAACCGTAAAAGAATATAAAGAAGTAGATTTCTCGGACAAAGAACTACAAGCTGAAGCTTTGAGATTTTACGCTGAAACAACAAAATCTGACTTGTTAAGCGATATTGACAAAAATCTTGCAGACTCTTTTACTCAAAGCTTTAAAAAGTCATTATCTTTCCACACCCTAGGCGATAAGGAAGATAGCGCCTCTCTAAAAAACAAAATTCTAAGCCGCAGAGAAGATGGCGCAGACAAAGCTGCAAGATTTGGAGGCAAACTTCTCGGCGGAACTACAGTCTGTGCCGCAATAGGCGCTGGTGCTGGCTTCTTATGCGGTTCTCTCTGCGGTGGCGTTGGAGCCGTGCCAGGAGCACTGCTTGGTGCAAAAATTGGCGCAGCATTCGGCGCCATTGTAAACATTTTCCCTTAATGATTTTAAAACTCCCAAACTAAACTACTTATAACTAACTACAAGAAAAGCTCCTCAAAAGGGGGCTTTTCGTTCGTTTAGTTAACTTTATTTTTGAGTTCGTCAATCTGTTGTCGCAACTCAACAAGCTCGTACTTCATTCGATTAAGACTACAAGTAACCGGGTCTGGAATTCTGTTATGTTGCAACTGCCCATCTACCATAATCCGCTGGTGAACAATTTTTCCGGGAATACCGACAACAGTAGAATCCGCCGGAACATCATCAATAACAACCGAACCAGCGCCAATTCGTGAATTATCTCCAATTTTGATATTTCCAAGAACCTTTGCGCCTGCGCCAATAACAACGTTGTTTCCAATCGTTGGGTGGCGTTTTCCGTGCGTCATAGACGTTCCACCCAGAGTCACCTGCTGATAAATCAAGACGTCATCACCGATTATTGTTGTTTCGCCTATGACAATCCCCATTCCATGGTCAATAAACAGACGTCGCCCAATTGTCGCTCCTGGGTGAATTTCAACTCCAGTAAAAAACCGCATGAATTGCGAAATTAAACGCGGCACAAAAGGGATTTTCCAATATCTGAGTTTATGAGAAATCCTATGTGCAATCAACGCATGCAGCCCGGGGTAACAAAACAAAACCTCAAAAATATTCGCCGCTGCGGGGTCATTTTTGTAAATGGTATGGATATCCTCTATAATTTGTTTTATAGCTTTTATAATCATTTTGCCCATTCCTCGCTGAATAAACATAGCACACAAACATGCCTTTTTCAAGCAACATTTGAAAACAGTATTATAAGCCCATCTTTTTGTTATTAAAAGGGCAACAACAACATTACGCGCAACTTTCAGGGACGCACTTAAGCAAAAGTGTTTTGTAGATTTAAATTTTTAAGAACTCAAATTTAACGTCTGCTACTGCTTATAAGTATATTACTGAACGGCGGAAATTTCGGTTTTTTATCTTTTTGGGCTTGATTAATTAACGCATTGTTATAAGCTTTAACACTATCTAGATATTCAGCTCCTGCATTAATATTTTGCTCATACTTTTCAAAAATTTTCTTTCCTTCTCGAGCACTGAATTTTTTTAATTTACGAGAACTGTCTGTTACTGTACCGAAGTCATTTTGGCAATCGCTAAATTTTTTCAAAATTCGTTGACCGACCTTTAACAAGGGTTGCTGCTCATAGTGTCGTATAGACGAATAGCTATGCGCTCCTGGTATTCTTTCATACGCTACGATTACGTCTTTTCCAACATTGTGGAATAATTGTGACAATTTTCTAACACCTCTACTACTAAGTGCCGCTTCGGCTATCTCTAAAGGCACATCGCTTTTTATAATAAGTCTACCAAATCCTGGATTCTTGTATTTCTGAACTTGAGAATAATTGTTTGTAACTTGTGTCACTTGCATTGTATAAACCTCCGATATAAGTCTTTTCAATTAAGTTATAACCCATAAATATTATTTTTTGATAAAAATTACTATTTTTGTAAAGTTTTGTAAAAACATTACGAGCAAATTACATCCGGCTTTCTCAATCACAGAGAGAGGTTTCGAGGTTTGCACAAGCTTGTTTATTTCAAACATTAGCAAGAATTTCATTTGCAAAAGAATGCACAATTGAAACAGTTAATACCAATTCGGATTAACTGTTTCAACTAAAACACAATATTAAGCGCCAAAAATTTTCAGTACTGATTTATTCAATATCTTTCGCTTGGTGTTTATCATTCAACTTTCCAAGCGCAATTCTAAAGCCAAAAGTAAAGGCAACGCCATTTCTTCCGCCCCCTCTAAACATTGCTTGACCAAAGCCAGTCAACCTTTCACCCCAAGTTTTTTGAACACCCAATCCGTATTCGCAGTAAGGCTTTACAGTTGTTTGGGGTAAATTTATAAAAGCGGCTTGAACTTTTGTATCGTCAATAATATTCCACAACATTCTAAAGCTTAAGTACGGTTGCCAGCCATTTTTTAAATTTCCAATTAATTTAACCCCAGGAGAAAGTTGTATTGCGTTTAAATTACTATTTTCAATCCTTACGCCATTACCCAATGTATAATCATTCATTGGATTAATAAATGTGTAAGACATCAACCAGCTCGGCTGCATAATGAACTTACCGTCAGCAAGTTCCCAATTATATCCGGTTTTTGATGCAACACCTGTCATTAACATTGTTAAATCGTTATGTCCAACAGCGGTATTAATATTGGCAACACTTGCCCCGACATTTGCAGTCAAAGCCTCAAAGAAGTTTCCTTTGAAAAATGCCGCGGTTGCGCCCAAGGTACCACCATTTTGATAAATGCCAACGCCATCATAAGCTTGATGCGAACCATTGTAACCAACATAAGCCGAATATTGAACATCCCAGCCATGTTTTAATGAAATTAAATCCGAATCACCGCCAACCAAAGAACCATACATAACGTTGCTTACTTTTGGTCCATTATCTAATCTCACACTTTCAAAAGTCGTATACGGTCTATACCAAATTCCGGCATTTTCTTGTGGCAGATATAAAGGAGAATACACTTGCGGCGTTACATCATTGCTAGCATATTTATTGCCATATTTCCAAGCTGTTCTTTGCGCTTGCGTCATTAACAATTTTTGATCAATATTACCGTATGCAACATCGTAATTTGCTAATTGCGTTAAATAAGCTGCTTGCATAGCAACAGATGACCCAAATATGCTAGGGTTATACAACTCATACGGATTTATGGCAGATGGTTTTGCGAATTGGAAATCTCCGCTATTTTTTAAGTATTTAACATTATATTTATATAAATCCGAATATGCTATTTGTTTTTCACCAGTGTATGCTACATGCGATTTTAAGTTATTATCTGTTGTGAAATTAATTGTTGTTACATCGTTTTCTGAATCAGATAATAAGTTTATGCCTGCAACATTAAGCTTTCCGCCAGTGTATGTTGAACTAGAATTTATAAACCTGTCCATTTGCGCGTTTGCTAAATCGACATCTACATATAAATTAGAATTTTGGCTTAAAGTGATATTTCCTATATTTATTGCACTTGCAATATTGTTTTTTAAGTCTAAACTACCACCATTGAAGAATAAATGGCTTTGGGCAGTTAAAAGGTTATCATTTCCGTAGTATAAATAACCACCGCTATTCAAACGCCAATCTACATTTGTGTCAGCGCCTGATACTCTTTCAATATTTGTGCCATTTACATTCATTGTTACTTGATTTAAATCGCCTTTTAAGTTGATTTTACCGCTTCCGTTCAAATCAACCTTATTATCCAGCTTGTTAGACCAATTGTATGAGCCTGTTTTATTTGTAGTAACTTCGCTTTCTAAATTTATTGTTCTTCCTTCACCTGCATTTAAAACTAAATTTGCAGTTTTGTTGTTGTTATCTGAAGAATTTAAGTGAATACCACCGCTTATATCTTTTATTGTAATATCATTATTTTTTGCATTGAAATTAAGTTTTGCGCCGTCTTTTAATGTTACATATTTTTGCTCAATTGCAATATCATTAACATCAAGAGTTGCATCGTCGTATAATGTTGTTTTTCCATCTGCACCAATAATTCCTTTGTTAACAGAGTTTGTGCCATAGAATTTTAATATGCCGTCATTATAATTTTTTATATCATAACCTGTGTTATCTATAAAACTAACATTTGTTATATCCACAATACCACTGTTATTCGTTATTGAATTATTGAAGTTTTTAAATTCTGAAATATTTTTAATATACAGCGTTTGACCATGTTTCAATGAAACACCGTCGCCATAATTACCGTTTGCAAGGATTCCACTGATTGTTTTGTTATCAGTTCCATTCCCGCCACTGATCGTAAAACTGCGATCATAACCGTCTAACTCTCCAAGAGCCGTATATGTATTACCACTAAACGCTCTGAAATTATCTGTTGTAATATCAAACTTGTTAATTCCTAAAGATTTATTTTGAATTAAACGAGGTAAATTCATATCCGTACTTAACGCACGTGTAATATCTAAAACACTTTTATCTTCAGCTTGAGGTGTAAATGTATAAACATATTTACCGGAAGTTGCAACTGATGATAAAGCATCTGTTCTAAGATTAAGATTATTTGTGTCTATGCCTGTTATATATTTAGCGGTAGTAGCCAATTCACCATCTGTTAAAATATTTATGTCTTTTAAATTGATTTTTGGAGTTCCACTTGTTGTATCAACCAAGTTAATATTTAATTTATCAATATTATTTGAAGATGAATCATTTGCATTAAAATCAAGAATTAAGTCTAATTCTTTACCGTCTGCAGCACTTAATTTGTTGATATTTAGCACATCGCCAACATTGTTGTTACCCAAATCAAGCGTTGTTGTACCGTTAACAAATAAATCATTAATTGTGCTTTCAGCGGCAAGTTCGCTTAATTTTAATGTACCACCACCCAAGTTTGTTTTTGTTGCGTTAAATGTGTTTGCAAGATAAACAGTTCCGGAGCCGTTTGTGTTGATATACAAATTGCCGAGTGGAGTTGTACCTGCAGCATTTCCGTTAACAGATATTATATCTTTTATTGTAATTGTTTTTGAAGAACCTGCATTAAGGGTTAAATTGGCAGTATACACCTCAATCCCAGTACCTGTCCCGCCTTGTGTACCTGTAGAGTTGTTGTTTTCAAAAAGTACATTTTTATTTACTGCAGAAATTGTTACATCACCTTTTGATGAATATATTGCAGAACCATTTGTTGCTTTATTTCCTGTAAAATTCGTATCTTTTATTGTTACATTGCTATCTAATAAATAAATTGCACCACCTTCAGAACTTGATTCATTGTTAGAAAAATTTGAATTATTAATTGTGGCACCAGATGCATTTTCAAGGTACATAACAGCACCCTGTCCTGAAGTTGCATTGTTTGAAAATGAAACATTATCTACATTTAAAGTTGCCTGATCTGTTTCAATAGCACCTTTAAAGTTTGTAAAATCAGAAATGTTTTGCAAATTCAAGGTTTTATTATCAATCAAACGAATACCGCCACCTTTGGTATTATCTGCTAATATACCATCGATGGTTTTATCAAATTCATCTCCATTCCCACCGCTTATTGTAAATGTTCTATTTGCGCCGTTTAATAAACCAAGTTCTGTGTACCCATTTGCGCTATCGGTAAACACACGATAACCTGTTGTTGTAATGTCGAATTTATCGACTCCAAGCGAAGCATTTTGTATGTAGTTTGGTAATTCAGCAGAAGACGAGTTTCTTGTCACACTCAATTTGCCGTTAGTTGTTGCGTCTGGTGTGAAAGTATATTCATAACCGCCGGATGTTGCCACATTAAGTGCATCACTTCTTACCGCAACTCCATCTTTACCAGCTCCATCAAGATAAGTAGTTTCAGTTGCTGTACCATCTTGTAAAATGTTTATTGAATTTAGATATAATTCAGGGCTATCTGTTGTTGCACCAACTGAAATTTTATCCATTATTCCTGTTGAACCGTCATAATCAACATTAAATGTAAGTTTTGAACTTCCGCCCAATGTGCTGATATTTAATACATCACCCGCAACATTGTTTTGGAGGTCGAGCGTTGAATTTCCACCTATATTAAAAGTTGGAATATCTTGTGATACCAAAGCGGATGAACTTGTATCATTACTTAGTTTTAATGTACCGCCATACAAATTAAGTATTGCATCTCTTAATGAAAGTTTTTTAGAAAAAGATACCGTACCCGTTGTTCCTTGGTTGATATTTAAATTTTGATAGACAGAAACTTCATCTCTAATATCAATTGTTCTGTCTGCATTAGCTTTTAAGTTTAATGCTCCGTAGTTTACAACGGTAATTCCTGTACCAGTACCGCCTTGTGTACCTGTAGAATTGTTATTTTCAAATACAACATCTTCATTTTCTGCAATTATATTAACAGTTCCACCTCTTGAATAAATCGCAGCACCTCTTGCAGCTTTATTACCTTTAAAACTTGTATCTTTTATTGTTACATTACTTACGTCTGAAAAAATTGCACCACCCTCATTTGTCGCAGTATTATTTTCAAATGTAGAGTTAGCTATTGTAAGATTGCTGTTGTGTTCTGCAAGAATTGCCCCACCATCTGTTGCTTCGTTAAATCTAAATTGTGAATTATCCTCAATTTCAAGCGTGCTATTGTAAAGGTAAAGCGCACCACCATTTTCAGATTTATTTCCTGAAGCTGTAGTACCAAATACAGTATTTGAAATTTTATTAGAGCTATTATTTGAATTTCTTAAACTGATTGCTCCGCCTCTACCGCCTACATAGACTCCGCTTGGGAGTTTTGTTGTATGGTTGCCATAGAAATAGGAATCTTGTACAGATAATGAACCGCCATCAGCATCTATTGCCCCGCCATAATCGCTTACTTCGTTATCCGTAAAATTCGCAGCTAATATTTTTAAATTTGAGTTGTTAATTAAGCTAATTGCGCCACCATATAAATCTGATTTATTATTTCTAAAGACTGGTTTTACGTTTTTATACAGACCCAACGTTAAGTCTGAATTATCGCCCATAATCGCGCCACCGCGAATGCTGGAAGTATTGTTTACAAAAGTTGTATTTCCTAGAATTTCTAATGTAGAATTTTTTAAACCAATTGCACCACCATATTTAGCAGTATTACCTTCTTGTATAACATCACTTCCAAAAGCAGATTCCGCTATAGTAAAATTACTGTTTTCGGCACAAATTGCTCCACCATAGCCATTTTCTGCTTTGTTAGCAGTGAATGTCGTATTCTTTACGGTACTTGGAGCAGTATCAGTTCCAGAATTTTTTGCATATATTGCTCCACCTTGCTTTGCGGTATTCCCTGAAAATGTCGTTGTGTTCGATATATCAAGAATACCATTATCAACAAAAATTGCGCCACCAAATTCAACAGCCTCGTTATTGATAAATGATGTTTTTTTAATTGTAGTTAATGAAGTAGCTCTTGGCGACATACCTAAAGAATAAATTGCACCGCCATATTGCGAAATATTATAATCATTTGTACCTGTGCCGCCAAATATTGAATTTTCTATATTAAGAACGTTATCCAAAGAATAAATCGCCCCGCCGGCAAGATTTGAAGAATTACCTGTAAAGGTTGTTGACTCTGATATTATGATATTACTAATTTCAGCAGCAATCGCACCACCCAAACCGTCTGAAAAATTATTATTAAATTTTGTTCTTTTTATTGTGCTTGGCTCTGTCGATGTTCCTGATTGATAAGCATGAATTGCAGCTCCTGGCTCACCTGATATAGATAAGTTTTCATATTTTGCATTTTCAATATTGAATTTCACATCATGAAAATTATCTTGCGCTTTAACTATTTGTTGAAATGCACAAGAACATGCAATCAACACAGCTATAGACAATAAATTAGTACACTTTAAACTCTTTTTCATACAGACGAACTCCAGACTAAAATTACAAAAACATTATAGAATAAATTTTCAAAAAAATAAAGCCAAAACCTCGCGCACAGCTGGATAAAAATGCTAGTGGGGTTTATTCCGGACATTTCAATCATAATTAATTAGCCTCATTAGCTAAACGTGTTTAGGAAATAGCGATTTTATATGAATTGACTGTGATAGGACGAAAAGGGACTTTTTGTATTCTTTCTATCACAAAAAATCCGGAACAAACTTGAGCAAATCACTACAACTCAAACACACACTATATTTGAGTGCTGACATATTTGTGACAAAAAAGTCCCATTTGAAATACAAATTTCAAAGTCGGAAGTAATCCGGAAGTGTTTACCGCATCTAAATAGTAGCAAAATTTTCATTAAAAAGATATTGCAAAAGAATAAAAATTTTTCAAAATTTGTCGATTTCAGTCAATTTTTATGCTAATTTTTTGTCTCTTTTTCTAATTTATTTTTATATTGGTTGGCTTTTTCAACTAAATTCAAATGCGTATATCTATTAGATGTTACTATTGGATATGTTGAATAAATAAAATTGATAAAATTCGTCCATGACATATTTTTTGTTTTTTCGATGACAGTATCAACTATTTTCATTAGATCATCACTCAAATTTATTATGTAATCTTGATCGACTAATTTATAAATAGTTTTATCATTACCATAAAAATTATGGGTTCTGATTTTTTCAAATATGGACATTTCTTCGACCATGTCATTAATTGCATAAACAAATGGACCATGGTTGTCAAAATACCATTCAATATCCGTTGCTTGAGCGCCTAAATCAAATGCGGCTCTCCAATCAACTAAATAAACCATTTTTGTGACTCTTGCTTTAGATAAATCTTTTTTATTAGGATAATTTTTCAAAATATAAGCAACAATATTTATTAAATTATCATTATATTGAGGAACTGGAATTGTTACCATTGTGTACCTCCTTCATTATTATCTTTATATCTGTTTTTAATATATACATTCAAAATTTTTAACATTTTTGATAGTCTTTCCGCTTGTAATTGTAATTTAGATTTTATAATTTCTTCATCCCAAGCTTTTTTATCAATATGCTCCGCAACTAAAACCCCATATATTTTATTTTCACTATCTTTTATTTTGCAAGCCGCATATGTATGTGATTTCATATTTATCAAACTTAACTCTTGCTCAGAATAATTGTACTTGGATTTTGAAATACCATCAGTAACGTTTGAATCAAAACGCCAGTCTTGTTTATATGCTTGACCAATACAATCTTTATCAATAGAATATCTTTTGCTCTTACTTTTTTCATATGTAGGATCGCTTGAAAATCTTGCAAGTTGGTATAACCAGTTTGTTTCTTTTTCTTCAGGATCAACCCAATAAAGTGTCAATCTCTCTTTATTTAAATTTTCATTCCCGAATTTTAATTCATTTCTACCAAAAGCCATTAATTGACCTATTAGGATATCTTTTAAATTATCATCTAACAATTCTAATTTCTTTCGATTTATATTTAATTCTTGTTTTACTTTAGCGTAAGAACCACCTTTAATTTGTTCCACAATACTTATTACAAATAATGCAATGGAAAAAAACAAAAACCAATATATAGCATATTCGCAAAACAAAGTTTTTATCCCGACAGAAACACTGCCATAACATAGTCCAATCTACATTTAGAAATGCTCCAAACAACACTGAAGCACCGCCGGAAAATGTTTTTATAATATCAAGATAATTTATAAAATTTTTTTTTACCTTATTTAGCATTTAAGCCTCCCGTACTTTTAGTATACCAAGCACCACGAGTTTTTCCGTGTTTTATAAGGTAATTATTCTCAACAAGGCTTGCTAAGTGTTTCTTAATTGTATTTATATTAGTTTCAGTTAATTCAGACAATTCAGAGATTGTTGCTCTGTCTTTTGTTTCAAAAACTTCCATGATTTTTGCTGAAATTTCCGGCAAATCTAAATTAGATTTGACAGAAGTATTTGTATGTTCGATTTTATACTCAAGTCTGATTTTTTGTTTTTGCAAAGTTTTCAAGAAAAATATCAGCCAAGGCTCATAATTGGACTCCTTATTCAAAGTTGTTTGAGTTTGCCTCAAAGCTCTATAATACCCTTCTTTATTATCTTCAATAATTGATTCAGTTGAACTATAAGGAACATATGCATAGCCTGATTTTAATAATAGAAGATTTGTCAATGCTCTTGATAATCTACCGTTTCCATCTTGGAATGGGTGAATTACAAGAAAATTTACAACAAAAACTCCAATAACAATTAGCGGATGATAATACCTATCCGACAAATTCTTATTAGTCCAATCAATTAATTCTTGCATTTTTAAAGGTGTTTCAAACGGAGTTGCTGTTTCAAAAACAACTCCAAGTTCCTTGCCTTCACTATCATAAGCTGCAATAGCATTTGATATTTTTTTATATTCGCCCTTATACTTTTCATCCTTAGATGAATATTCAAGTAAAATCTTGTGTAATTGTTTTATATAGTTCTCAGATAACGGAATAACTTCCCAATCTTCAAAAATAGTATCAGCAAGTTTTGCATAACCTGCAACTTCTTCTTCGTCCCTGTTTGCAAAAGATTGTTTTTTTATGCGAGATAAAAGTTCTTCTACCTGTTTATCTGTTAGTTTATTTCCTTCTATACGGTTTGAAGAACCTACACTTTCAATCGTTGCAACTTTTTTTAAAGCTCTTAATTTTTCCGGAGCCATTTTGCCTAATAATTTCCAAGAACCTTTAAATTCATCAATCTCTGAAATTATTGATAACATTTGATTATTGATTTTAATATCAAGATTTTCCAACATAATAATACCCGATTAGACCTAATATGACCTAATAATATATTGTTTTTATCTAATTGTCAATTAAATTACAAAATCTTAAATCACCAAGCTTGTAATTCTCCAATCCCATTTCTAGCTTTATTTTATAAAAATCTTTTCTGATTTTTCTTTTAAGGGATTTCTTTTGTTCTTCACTCCCTGTTAAAATAGTGTTTAAAGGCTGTTTTAATGTGTTCATTTTTTGAAGAATTGGAACAAGATATGGATATTTTTTATTTGCAATCTTAAAAAATTGCACCAGTTGTTCAGGTGTTAAAACGAGTTTTTCTCTTTTAGGTAGATTCGAAATCCTTTTTACTTCAAAACGCAAGTTTTTTCAATATAACCTTCGTTTTGAAAATGTTTTATTATCTGATTCAAGAGTGCCAGAATATTTTTAATTCTTGGCTCTGAAACTTTGTTTTCTTGTAAATGTCTTTTGAAGTTTTGTACGTCCTTAATAGTTATATTTTTAAGTAAAATATCCTTAAAATATGGAATTATTTTTGAATAGATAAAAGTTTTATATGCTTGAAAAGATTGCTCTGTAAGTGTTTTATGTTTCATATCTAAAAACAATTCATAAGCTTCGACTACAGTAATATCAGAATTTTTGCATTCAATGTTTTTGTCAACAATTTTGTATTTATCTTCCGTTTTTACTGATTCTACATATTCAAATTTATTTCCTGCAAGCTTTATATTCTCAGACTCATACAAAAGAGGTTTTGAAGATGATTTTGAAAAATAGAAGAACAAGAGAACATTTAGAAATTGAATATTCAGAATTTATGAAAAAGTTTGCAAAAGAGACTCAAATAGCCTTTGAAAGCTTCCGTAAAACCGAATTAAATAAACCTTTTTACAATTACAAAGATAATAATTCTATGGAATTTAATTTCTATTTTCAGCTTCAATGGAATTTTAATAATTTTTGAAATTCGGTTTGATATATTGAGAAAATATAAATTTTATTTTTGCACACCATTTAAACACTTTTTAAACTGCATTTAAAAGCCGTTTAAAATTTTGCTAAAATTTTAAAACTTCCGACTTGCATGTCAAACTCGCGATACTTTATGTCAAAATCCCTGATACAAAACAGTATTTAATCTTCATCATACGAACTATTTTTAATTAACCAGAAGTAGGGTGCGTTTATACGCACCTTTATTGTGGTGTAAAACAAAATAGCAAGGGAGAGATTCGAACTCTCGACCTCACGGGTATGAGCCGTGCGCTCTCACCAACTGAGCTACCTTGCCATTTACAAATTCTTCACTGGGCTTGGTTTCCAACTATGCAACTTATCAAAGCTCACCAACCTGCTACTAGCTGAACGCCTTGCCAGTATTCATTATTTAATTATCAGTGCCCGATGTTTGATTAACTCAACTATCTGGCTTAAAAATATTGTCCTATAAGCACAATAAAATTTCAAGTATTTATTTTAAATTTTGCAAGTTTTCTGCAACAACTTTCGCCGGAATCAAGTCCGAAAGGTGCTCTTGAACTTTTTTTAAGTCATCAATCATTTTTAATCTATATGCATCATTCGTTAATATTTTTATTGTTTCGTTAGCCACATCTTTTGGCGTAGATTGTTTTTGTATCAGCTCTTTTACTATGCTTTTATGCATAATTATATTCGGAAGTGAAACTCGTTTTATGCAACGCACAAGCAAGTATATCCAGTACAAAACTTGCGGGCCTCTATAGCTAATGAGCATTGGCGTATTGTAAAGAGCCGCTTCTAACGCAACCGTTCCCGAAGCTAAAATAAGACTATCTGAAACATGCAAAAGCGGGTAATTTTCATGTTGAATAATTTGAATATCACAATTTGTGGGCAAAAATTTCTTTATAACCTCAATTTTTAAATTTGGGGCAAGCGCAATAACAAACTGAGTGTTAGGAACTTTTTCTTGCACAATTGAGGCTGCGCGAACAAATGTTTTTAAAAGATTCTTTACCTCAAACTCTCTACTGCCAGGAAAAATCGATACTAGTTTTTTGTTTTTATCAAGATTGTATTTTTCAAAAAACTCGTTTCTACTATGTTCTTTTGGAATCTGATGAACTAGCGGATGTCCGACGAATTCACAATTTATCCCTTTTTCTTCATACATTTTTTTCTCAAATGGGAATATACAAAAAACTTTGTCTATACATTTTTTAACCGTATTTATACGCCACTTGCGAGACGCCCAAATTTGAGGAGGAATATAGTATACCAGCTTTGTTTTCGGGAATTCTTTCTTAATTACTTTAGAAATATTCAGATTAAACCCACCATAATCAACAAGCATGACTATATCCGGAGAAAATTCTTTCAAATAGCTGAGCGTTTTTCGTCCAAGCTGAAAATGGTTCCAAATAATTTGAAAAGAAATGCCCATTGACGACATTTTTGAATGGTCGGAAAAAAGCTTTACGCCTTGTGCTTTTAGGCTTGCCCCACCAATTGCTTCAATCTCTAATGAGTCTTGAGAAGTGCCATACAACTCACGCAACTCTTTAACTACATCAGCAGCATGCCGGTCTCCAGAATATTCGCCTGTAATAATAAAAATTTTCATCACACAGCCATAATAACAATATTATTTTTATCCGCAAATTCAATCATTTTTTTCTGGTCGACAATAATTGTTTCGCCAGCTTCAAGCGCTATAAGACTAGCTCCATATCGTTTCATTGTTTTAAGCGTTTGCAACCCAATAGTTGGAATATCAAAACGATTGTCTTGCGTGGGTTTAGCTACTTTTACGATAGTAACGCCTTTCCCATGAGCAATGCGACATCCGCGCTCGATACATTTATCCGTACCTTCAATAGCTTCGACTGCCATAATCATCTTGTCTTTAATTACAACTGATTGTCCGACATCAAGCTTACCCATTTCTTTTGCGAGCCAAAAACCATAATCCACATCTTCAATTTGTTCAACTGTTGGTTTTTTTGCACCCAAAACGCCATGCGGCACCATTAGATTTTTAATAAAAATAGTTTGATCAAGAACAGTAATACCCATAAGCTCTAATTGGTCAACCAGTTTGAGCATAATAGCATCATCATTTAGACGCCCAGTTTCTTTCAGCAACTTAATAGCTTCGCTGTCTAATTTTGGGCGACGCAACAACATGCCCTTATGCACTTTACCAATAAAAGTAAGTTGATGAATATCTTCTTCTACGAGTGTTTTCTTAATCTTGAGAATTTCTCCTGGTCCAAAATTGTAAACTTTAGAACAAAATTTTGACAATTCTTTTTTATTATCAGAAGCAAGAGAAATTGCGATGACCTCACAGCCGTTCTTTTTAGCGGCTTCTGCCATTAATACCGGAAGTTTACCGTCTCCAGCTATTAAACACTGTTTTTTTTCTATTGTTATAGACAAATTAAATCTCCTCTGATTCCCTGCTTTCTTGTTCAATTATATCGCATTAAACGATAAAATCAATATTTGTAAATATTTTATGTTATAATTTAACCATGAAAAATATACTTGTACTGGGCGGGGCTGGGTATATCGGTTCCCATACCGTAAAAAAACTTCTTATAAAAGGTTACAACCCTATTGTTGTTGATAACTTAGTATATGGACACAAGGAAGCTGTTCTGGCGCGTGATTTTTATCAAATAGATATTGGCGATAAACTTGCGCTAAATTCTGTATTTAATAAGCATAAAATTGATGCGGTAATGCATTTTGCTGCATTTGCATACGTCGGCGAAAGCGTAAAAGAACCACAAAAATACTACCAAAATAACCTGATAAACACCATAAATGTACTTGATTGCATGAAAGAAAATGATGTTAAAAATATTGTGTTTTCCAGCACATGTGCAACCTATGGACTTCCGCAATATTTGCCCCTTGATGAAAAACATCCACAAAACCCAATAAGTCCTTATGGGTGGACAAAATTCATGTCAGAAAAGATTATGGAAGATTACGAACGCGCATACGGCTTAAAGTCAATCTGCCTAAGGTATTTTAACGCAGCTGGCGCTGATAAAGATGAACAATTATGCGAAAAGCGTAACCCAGAAACAAGGATTATACCGTTAGTTTTGCAAACCGCTCTGGGCATGCGCGAATATGTTAATGTTTACGGAAACGATTACGACACGCCGGATGGAACTTGTATAAGAGATTACATACACGTTGAAGACCTTGCGGACGCTCACATTTTGGCGTTGGAAAAACTTTTTTCAGAAGCTAAAAGTTATAGAATAAATCTTGGCACCGGTATTGGCACCTCTGTAAATGAAATCATAGAATCAGCTCAACGAATTACAGGAAACGAAATTCCTGTTTTGTATGTTGAACGGCGAGAAGGAGACCCGGCAAAACTAGTAGCCTCCAACGCTTACGCACAAGATGTTTTATATTGGATTCCTAAATATGTAAATATTGATGACATAGTTAAAAGCGCCTATAATGTTATGCTACGTCCACCATTTTAGCCATCTAGAAGTGGGCAGCCACCTTTTTCACTAGTGGCTGCCATTAAGTTTTATCTAGTTCGTTTCACGTGAGAGAACTTCGCTTGAAAATTCAATGAGTTCTTTAAGTTCTTCTGGGCTTACGGTATCAGGTGCTTGCGACAACGGTTCCAAGCCTTTTTTTAGCAACTCTGGTTCTTTAGATTTCAATCGTTCGTCAGCAATCGCAATATCTCTACCTTCTGCTTTGCAAATAAGCTGAATTGTTCTTTCAGTCGGTGCCCCATCTTCATTTACGGCATCTTGCAAATCATAATTTACCCAGCCATCTGGCAGATTATTAATTTTTGAATAACCCATTTCTTCAGTACCGTCCAGCCTTTTATCAATTTCGGATTCTAAAATTTTTGTAACATATTCTTTCTGGCTTTTAAAATGGCACGGTTCAATTATTTTGTTACCAATAATTTCTTCCGGCTCACGATTTTCGTACTTTCTAATAAGTTCAGCCGCAATTCTCAAGTGTTCTAATTCAAAAGCAAGAAATTCTTCCCAAATCATTTTTAATTTTTTGTTTTCTTCATCCTTCATGCAGTTATAGTAAGTACAAACTTCTGTGAATTCGTGAAGGAGCAGTTTTTCGTACGGCGTTTCTGTAGGGTCAATTAAAGACTCATACATCGTTACATGTTCTTCTTCAACATCACAAATTTCACCGAATGTTTTTCTTAAACTGTCATTTCCGTACATCATGCCGTGTTCTGCATAAAAATTATGTGTTTGTTGTTCTCCTGAAACTAAAGTCAAAATATTAACTTTTGTTTGAGGGGCGGTTGTTTCTTTGTTATAGTGATACCTCAAACGAGTGTAGTTTTCATTGTGGTGATATTGCGTCGGGCGGCTAATAACAACATCCGTCATCCCTTGCAAAATTTTATCTGGATTAACCCCATCAACCATATAAGCCCATTGGCTGTATCTGTAAAGGTGGTCAAAATCCTCTAAAAGCCCGAAATCAAAGGTTTCTTTAACATAATCATCTGGCTCGTTTTGGGCTAGCCATGCTGTTAAATCAACCGCAACTTGCTCATAGCCAAGAGTTGTTTCCAAAACAGTTTGATTACAAGGTGTCAGCCAATTTACGGTTGTTTGCTGCATATCTTCAATTCTTCTTGTCTGTGCTAGCAATTGTCTAGTTTCAAAATCTGAACAGCAGCGGGCAAAGTTATGTTTAAAATTCCAAGCTTCGACTTCTATTCCGTTCATCAAAATTTGTCTTGTTCTTGAATAGCAGTCTATTTCGGCTTTGTTAAACGGTCGTTTTACGATCTCATGCCAGGTTCTAATCTGATTTTCAAGCGAAATGCCTTTTTCTTTAAGCGGGTTAAATGTCATTGTTCTGTCCTTTCTTGCGTAATTATGAGTCGTCTAATTTTGTAACACGCTTGAACAGAATAAGCTTAAAATTCTAGCAAAAATATAGCCAGTTATTGAATTAACCGGCTATATTTTTTAGTTTATAAATTTTATTTTTCTATATTGCAGAAGTTTTTCCTATACAGTGATATTCAAACCCACGTTGTTTCATACGTTTAACATCATACTGATTTCTGCCATCAAAAATAATTGGTTTAGTCATTAGAGATTTTATTTTATCAAAATCCGGTCTGCGGAACTCATTCCACTCTGTCAAAAGCAGCATACAATCTGCATTTTTAAGCGCTTCATAAGACGTTTTTGCATATTCAATTTTGTCACCGAAAATAGGTTCAGCGCAATCATAAGCCTTAGGATCGTATGCTTGAACTTTAGCGCCTTTCTCGAGCAATGCGTTAATTATTGTTATTGCTGGAGCTTGTCGCATATCATTTGTTTTAGGTTTAAACGCAAGTCCCCAAACAGCAAACGTCATACCTTTAAGGTCACTGCCAAATCTTTTAATTAGCTTATCAATAAATATTTGTCGTTGTTTTTGATTAACCTTATCTGCGCTTTCTAGCAGTTCATGCCCGCAGCCAAAATCTTTTGCTGTCTTTATCATTGCCTTTACATCTTTTGGAAAACAGCTTCCACCATATCCCAGCCCGGGGAAAAGGAATTTTGAGCCAATTCTGTTATCAGAACACATTCCAATACGTACCATTTCAGCATCTGCGCCAACTTTTTCACAAATATTAGCAATTTCATTAGCAAAAGAGATTTTTACAGCCAAGAAAGAATTCGCTGCATATTTTGTCATCTCTGCAGATTTAACATCCATAATAATTACCGGATTTCCAGTTCTCAAGAATGGAGAATACAATTCTTGCATTATTTCAGTTGATTTTTGTGAATTTGAGCCAATTACAACTCTGTCCGGTTTCAAGAAATCATCTACCGCTGCGCCTTGTTTCAAAAATTCTGGATTTGAAACAACATCAAACTCACAAGTTGTATTTTTTGCGATAATTTCTGTTACTTTTTCCGCTGTACCAACCGGAACAGTTGATTTATCTACAATTACCGTATACTTATCTATAGCCTTACCAATTTGTTCTGCAACGCCATAAACTGCACTCAAATCTGCCGCACCATCATCACCTTGCGGAGTTCCAACAGCAATAAAGCAAACAAGCGACTGTCTAACTGCAGAAGTCAAATCATCTGTAAAAGAAAGCCTATTTTCATTAACGTTTGAAATAATTAATTCTTCTAAGCCTGGTTCATATATAGGGATAACACCATTTTTAAGCTTATCAAGTTTTTTCGTATCTTTATCGACGCAAATTACATTATTTCCCATTTCTGCAAGACATGCCCCAGCAACTAAACCAACATATCCCGTTCCAATAACACAAATTTTCATTTTTATCCTTTCAATTTTCTATCAAAATATTCTATAGTTTTTTTCAAACCTTCTTCAATATCAGTTTTTGGCGCCCAGTTAAGCTCTCGCTTTGCAACCGAAATATCAGGCTGTCTTTGTGTCGGGTCATCCTGAGGAAGCGGCATAAAGACAAGTTTTGATTTTGAGTTAGTAAGTTTTATTATTATTTCTGCAAGGTTCAAAATCGTCCGCTCAGAAGGATTACCAAGGTTTACAGGTCCAATAAAACCTTGCTTGTTATTCATCATTTTTATCATGCCATCAACAAGGTCATCCACATAGCAAAAACTACGCGTTTGCGAACCATCACCATAAATAGTTATATCCTCACCCTTTAGCGCTTGTACAATACAATTTGAAACAACTCGTCCATCATACGGATCCATGTTTGGACCATAGGTGTTAAAAATCCTGATAATTCTTGTATCGACAGCGTTTTGACGATGATAATCCATCATAAGAGTCTCTGCACAGCGTTTGCCCTCATCATAGCAGCTTCTGATTCCAATAGGATTAACATTTCCCCAATAAGTTTCAAGCTGCGGATGAACATGCGGGTCGCCATAAACCTCACTCGTTGAAGCTTGCAATATAGTCGCCTTACAACGTTTTGCAAGTCCAAGCATATTAATCATGCCAAGAACGGATGTTTTTATTGTTTTAATGGAATTATATTGGTAATGTGGTGGACTTGCCGGACAAGCAAGGTTATAAATTTGGTCGACTTCTGCAAAATACTCTTTAGTTACATCATGCCGAACAAGTTCAAAGTGGTCATTACTAATCAAATGGCGAATGTTATCTTTGGATCCAGTAAAAAAGTTATCAAGACAAATTACATCATTTCCTTCCTTCAGCAGCCTTTCGCACAAATGACTACCAATGAAGCCCGCTCCTCCGGTAATTAAAATCCTTTTCAACTTACATATCCCCTATTCAATAATCGTTTTCACTTATTATACCTAAAAAACGCATTTGAGTAAATAAATAACTAAAAATGTTAAGTTAAATTGCCTTACTCCACAAAAAATGATAATATTACAATTGTATGGAAGAATACTTATGAAGAAGTTTATAGTAACAGCCTGTATTATTTTATCTGCAACTTGCGCATTTTCTCAAGAAACAGCACTAGAAAGCGTAACTCATTCACCGGAATATTACCGGCAACAAGTAATTGTTGTTCAAAAATATAGCAAAAACAATTTTATGCGCGCAATTTACGAAGGAAACACGAAGCTTATTGAGGCATACATTAAATCAGGCATGAGTCCAGACGCAGAAACACTCGGATTCCCTGCTGTTATGTACGCAATTGGAGCAAATCGCCCTGAGTCGCTAGAGGTTCTTATCAAAAATGGTGCCAATATAGAAAATTCTCGTTGGGGAATTTCGCCGCTACTATTTGCAATAAACAAGAAAAATACAGCATGCGCAGAATTGCTTATTAAAAACAATGCAAACGTTAATTTTTCAAACCAAAACCTCTCACCTTTATATGTAGCTGTAAACAAAAAACAATACAACACTGTAGAGTCATTGTTAAATTCAGGCGCAATTATAAACGATAAAATTTTGATAAAAGCTATCAAATCAAAAAATAGCGATATGAAAAATTTGATACTGAAAACAGCGGTTAATCAATTAAATAATTAATCCGCTGCTTCAGCTGAGCCAAGCAATATTTGAGGGTTAGTGTTATAGTCCGCGGCTCAAGTTTTTGACAACTCTACCCTTGATAACAATTTCGATGTCATCAAAGGGATGCAAAACTTCTGGTGCTCCATATTTTGCGGCATTTTCCGAAATTATTTCAAGCTCTCCATTAATTTTAAGTCTTAAGCGTTTTATAAACCATTCATTATTTATTGTAAGCAAAAAAATGCCGCCGTTATTGAAGTCCGTCCTGCCTACATCAACAAGCAATATATCGCCGTCTTCTATCGTTGGAGACATGCTGTCTCCCGAGGCTTTAAATATCTTTAGATTTTCCGGTCTGGAAACATTCATAATTTCTCTAATTAATTGAGTTCCAAGTTTTACCGGTGTAATATCGGCATCATAATATACAGCCGTACCCGCACCACAGCTGGGGTTAATGTGAATATGTTCAACCGTGACACAATCCGTCTCACTTTCCTCAGACGTAGAGGACAAAACAGGCTGGTTGACGTTTGCAAGATTGATACCAAAATATCTTTCCAGCTTACTTAACTGCTCTTTTGTAATGTTTTTGTCTTTAATTTGATTTGCATACTGTCTGGATACATCCAAAGCGGTTGCTATGTCAGTGTAACTAACTTTCTGCTTTGTTATACCCGTAATTTCTTTGATTACGTCTATTAAGCGCATAGTCGTTTCCTTCTTGACAATTGTTAATATTCATTCCTTATTGCAAACAACTTGCTTGACATTCGACAAGCTTAAGTTTACAATACAATTATAGCATGCTTACAATTTAATAACCGAGTATGTAACAAAAAATCAAAAATTTATTAGACTTTTTACAATTTTTAAAATTAGACAAACTAGACAAAACGCAACAGTGAGGAAACATGTACAAAAACATTCATTTAACGGAACGCGAGAAAGAAATAATTTCTTTAATTCGCGAAATGCCTACATTAAAAAAAATGGCAGACGAACTTGGCATTTCTTATAGGACATTGCAATGGCACTTAAGCCGCTTGTATGCAAAATTCAGAGTTCAGAATAAATTTGAACTTATTTTGGAACTTGTTGACATGCTACCTGGGTACAAGGTTAAGTAGGAATATGAATTCTTGTAAATTACCCAGTTGGGCAATAGTGCGATTAATAAAATTTTATTAATATAAATTTTATGAAGTCGATAAACACAGTTGGATTAAGTTTCATAATATTTTTATTCAGTCTACTCTGCCAGGGCGAAGGGTGGTCCGCAAGATTGTACCCCGAAAAGCAGTATCAAACAGCTTGGTGTTCGGCAAACAGTGGAAATGCAGAAGTTCCGCTTTACGACAAATCACGTGTGGACTGCATTTTACCCGAATACGCAATTGAATTTGATTTTGCAAACAAATGGAGCGAGGCAGTAGGGCAAAGTTTGTATTACGGTTACCTGACCCGCAAAAAACCTGGCATAGTTTTGATAATGGAACAAGAACAAAAAGACACGGTGTATTTAAATAGACTTAACAAAATAGCTACACTTTATGGTATAACTGTTTGGATAATGCGCCCCACCGACCTAGAGAGACTACACTACTCCAATAATTTTAATAATATCAACAAAAAAGCGGACAGTCGTTAGACTCTCCGCTTTTTAAAAGGTTGTATTAGTTATTAGTAAACAATAACAAGTTCTTCGCCAGGATTTAAGCTGGAATTATTTGAAGCGCTTGGAAGTATAAGATATTTAACTTCGTCAGTTACTTCATAAAGCACACCAAACACTCCGCTAACAGCGAGTTTTCCGATATTGTAAATACCTTTACCAAGTGTAATTACGCTACCGCCGAGACTCCTTGCCCCAGCTACCGGTTGAAGTGAAAGTGTATTTACAAAAGTGTTAGAAAGGTTGTCACCGAACTGTTCAAGACCGTTTCCAATAACATCAACACCTGAACCAGCTGTTCTACCAGCAACACCTACTATTCTTGCTGCAGTGGAGAACGGAGCGCCAAACAATCTTGCTACAAAGTTTGGATTTTTGATTGTAGCGGCTTCCGCTTCAGAAAGATTTTTAGGGAAAGCAAGAGAACAATCGTCAGAAACTATTTCGGTAAATTTAACTTTTAAATATCCGGGATTTTTAACACCTGGTCTTACAACTTCAACAACTTCACCTTTTACAGTTGCGCCAGCTTCAAATGCTTGTCCTGAAAGAACTGCAGCTTCTGTGGTTTTAGCAGTGAACTTATCGCCAACGTTTGAAGTTCTAGCGCTCAATCTTTCATTGAGTTTAACTGTCAATTGAGTTGGCGCGTATGTTCCAGCTGTAGTCGTCACACTGCTTTGTGAGTTGCAAAGATAAGCTCTAAGGCTACCAACAAGGTACGCAACTTGTTCTTTTGAAAGATATTCTTCGCTGGCAACTTTTTCGGGATTAGGGACGTTATTTAAGACATCAGACTTAACAACTTCTTTTGTTGCCGCAAATGCCCATCTTGGGATATATTGCATTTCATAACCCTGAAAATCCGGGAGAAGTGCACTTCGGTCAATTGGAACATCAACAATTTTTGCAATTGTAGCAAAAACTTCTGCTTTTGTAACTGGTTGGTCTGGTCTGAATGTTTTGTCAGGATAACCAATCATAACATCAGCAGCGAGCGCTCTTGCAATCCACTTTTGAGCCCAATAAGATGAAGAAATATCACTGTAAGGAATTTCAGCTTCTTTTTGAATAGCCAATCCTTCAGATAACACTACAGCCAATTCTGAACGCAAAATCGGCATATTTTTGTTCCAAATTTTTTCATTGGTATTGTCTTTTATTGTGTCAAGAACACTTTTTGCCCAAGTGTTTACGGCAACATTTTCTTTTCCGGCAACTCTTTTACTATTTTGTGATTTAAGAATTTTACCCCCCACAACATACGCTGAATCAGCAGAAATAGTTTGTTGTTCTGAAGAACCAAACATTGTCGGGTGAGCATAAGATTGAAATTGTTGCTCATCAGCGGCAAATGAGGCACCTGCAATAAGGCATGCTACGCTAAATGACGCCAAAACGCCGTGTAGTTTTTTCATACTAATCTCCTTTTTCTTTTCTGTATTCCAGATACTCTAAAACCTGATGGCTAATTATTGCACAATATTTTATGCGTTGTCAAGAAATTCACACAGTACCGCTTTTTAAGATTATTACTAATAATTTATACGTTATTTTGTAAATTAGAATAAAAATAAGCCGTTAAAATACCAATTTCTTGTTCAAGAGATTTAATTTCGTCCAAATCTTTTACAGATAAGTGACGTTGCGTGCCATAGGGGAAACTTCCCCTCATTTCAATCTCAAAAATTTTATTCATGTTGTTAACTATTTTATCAACTACTGGCGAATTAGAAATATTCATTATTTTTTTATTTAGCTTAAACCCATTGTTTTTTATATTATTGTCCTGTAAAAAAAGAATTTGTGTTTCCTCGTCCTGAGGAGTTATATCCCGAAAACGCCCGCCCTTTCCTTGATAAATAACATGAAATTCCGCTACTAACAGACACTTTCTGTACTCTTTTATTAACCAACCATTGACTGCGCGTCCTCTATTTTTTTCAACATATCGCTTTACATTGTTTTGACTTTCGTTTGGCTTTGCACCAATAGCGGGAAAAACTTTCGTATAAATCGGCGTGCTATCTGGGTTAATACCGTAACAAAACTCAAGAATAGTTGAGTTAATTTCTTTAGGTGTTCTGGGGCTGTAAGATTTTATTATGTGTATCGCTTCTTGCATCATACAAATTATTATAACTTAAAAAAATTGACTTTTTAAAAACCACCATTAAACTCTGCATGCAACTGGGAAGTTAGTAAAAAAATAACCAACTCATCTAAATGCAGGTTTTTTTTTCTCCATAAACAAGGAAAACTATAAATAAACCGTAGTTAATAGTGTATAGTACAAAATTGTGAGGTGAAAGCCAATGAGTATTATGGAATCAATGGATATCGGGGTTCGCAGCCTTTCCGTTCACGGAAAACGGCTAGACTTGCATGCCAAAAATATCGCCAATCTTGATACGCCAAACTACGTTCGTAAAATCCCTGTGCTAAACGCAACTGACGACCTTTCTTTTCATGGGTTAATGAACGCAATGAAAGAAGATGTTTTTGGAGTGGGCACAATTCCGTTTTACCAAGGCGGCGTCGTCTGGTCTGGCGTCGTAGAAGACCCGACTTTAGGTGAAAAAATTTATAAACCCGGACACCCCGATGCAGACGCAAACGGTTACATTCGCGCCTCAAACGTTAATCCACTTGTCGAAATGGCAGACGCCCAATCCTCGCAGCGTGCATACGAAGCAAACCTTGCAGTTTTAACAATTTCAAAATCAATGGCACAAAAAGCAATCGAAATAGGTAGATAATAAATGACTTTTTCACCAACAATTCAAAATTATATAAATACAAGCGGGAAGGAAGTTGCGCTACAAAGATATGCGCAAATCCAATCTTACGTTGATAATTTTGACAAAAAAGTAAATGGCGAAAAAGACCTTAAACAAGCGAAACTCGAAACTTTTGCAAATGTTTTAAAGTCCTCGGATGCAAATGCAACAGGATTTAGAGTATTGCCTTCAAAACTAGAATCAACAAGCTTTAACCCGACAAGCAATTATACTCCAGGAAACATCACAAAAGCACAAATTCAAGGAATTGTATCCAAAGTTGCAAAAAAATATGAAGTTGATGAACGACTTGTAAACGCGGTAATCAAACAGGAGTCCGGATTTAACCCAAAAGCGACTTCTCACTGCGGCGCAATGGGACTTATGCAGCTTATGCCCGCTACAGCAAAAACTCTCGGGGTCAAAGACGCCTATAATCCGGCACAAAATATCGAAGGCGGCGTAAGATACTTGAGCAATTTACTTAAAAAATATAACGGAAATACCGTGCTTGCACTTGCCGCCTACAATGCAGGTTCCGGCGCAGTTGACAAGTACAGCGGAGTTCCGCCATACAAGGAAACACAAAACTACGTTAAAAATATTCTCGCAAATTATTTGTAAACATAAGTTAAGGAAGGTTTAAATGTTTAAACATCAATTAGTACCAAATATTAATTTATTTGAACGAATTCAACCAACAAAGCTTGATATGAATTCTGGGCTTGATACAATGCGTCTGCAAAGAATCGAAAAACCCGAAACACAAGACTTTAAGGCTGTTTTCTCAGGACTTGTTGAAAATCTCAACACAGAAATGAACGCTCCAGACAATTTGATGAAAGATGTCGCCATGGGAAACTCTAACGTCGATATACACGATGTTATGACTGCAATGGCAAAGGCAGAACTGGGAATTAACGTTGCAACTGGAATAACTGGGAAAATCATACAAGCGTATGATAAAATTACACAAATTCAAGTATAATGTTAACTTTTCAATAAAAATGTAGTATAATTTTCTCGGGAGAGTTTGTATTTAATGAATTTTCAACAACTTATAAAAGATAAAAGAGTTCAGATAGGATTAATTGTCGCATTAGTCTTAGTTATTCTACTGTCAGTTGTAGTTGTTGCAAGTAACAAAAAAGATGCCAAAACGGTCTCTCGCATAAAACAAGAAAAACCACTAAAAGAAGATATAAAACTCCTCTCAACTGATAATATTGGTAAAGCTATTGAAATTCAGGCACTGCTTGCACGAGAAGGCATTACAGCGGCTAGAGAAACGGACGGTTCTAAATCCGCAATAGTTCTTAAAAAGGGTGAATCAAACCTCAGTGAAAGGGATAGAGCACTTATCGCTATTGTTAAAAGCGGGCTTATGGATCAAAACATGGGGCTTGAAATCTTTGACAAAGGCGATTTTACTTCAACAAAAGAAGACAAAAGAATTCGTCTCGCTCGCGCAGTAAATGGCGAACTTGCACGTTTAATAAGACGCATTCCGCCTATTGAAAACGCCTCAGTTTTTGTTTCAATTCCAGAACAAACAATGTTTGCCTCTCAGCAAAAACCAATTACCGCAACAGTTCAAGTAACCATGCCAAGCGGGGATAAGCTAGATCAAACAAAAGTTAAAGCAATTACAAATTTACTTTTAGGCTCTGTTACTGGTTTGGAGACTAAAAATATTACTATTTCCGACACAAATGGAACAGTTTATTCCAGTATTATCAACGCTTCAGATGACATGCTCGCTCGACTGGAAGAAAATGACCGATACATGGAAAATAAAGTCCGCACACAGTTGGATAGACTGGTCGGAAAAGGTAATTATGTCGTAACTGTCAGCACTTTTTTGCGCCAAGCACCTATTGAAAAAGCAAGTATAATCTATGACCCCACGCTTAAAACCTCCGTCAGCGAACAAACTTTTTCAGAAGGTCTCGGTGATCAAACAAGAGACTCAAATAAATCTATAAACGCAGTCAGTGTTTATCTCCCAAATGGATTACCCGGAGCAAATGCAGACGCATCACAAGATAGAAGTTATTCTAGAACAGCTAAAGAAACTCAATATGGGGTTACAAAAACTCAGGTTAACGAATACATGAGTGCCGGCGTCATTGAAGAAATATCTATCGCTATAACTTTAGAACAAGCTGCGTTGCCCGCAAATGTAACCATTGAAGAACTAAAAGACCTTCTTGCTCGCGCTGCAAGCCCAAAAGTTAGAGCTGAAAACGTTTCTATCGCTTTCTCAGATTCAGTTGATCCATTGCTCGCCAGCGATAGACCGGTAACCCTGCCCCGTCCTGACGAAACAGGCAACCCATGGTGGATTGCAATTGTCTTGATTGTCATAGGTTTGGGCGGCGGACTTATGATTATATCAAAAAAAGTTAAAGTTGCGCAAGAAAAACAAAAACAAGAACTAGAAGAACTTCGTAACAAGTCTCAAGACCAAGAACGACAACTTCGCGATGTAAATCTAAAAGCAGCAGAGCTTATAGAAAAACAATCCCAACTCGCGCAAGGCTTGCTAGAACAACAACGGCAACCACAAATTGCCCAATCGCCACAACCACAACCGCAAGCCCAGCCGCAACAAGTCCCAATTAGTGATGCTATTGGAGAAATCGCATCAGAAGTTGAAGAAGTGGATGACGATGAAATGGTTGATAAGCTAAAGAGCTGGATAGAAAAAGCATAAGCCGATAAATGGGAGGACAAATTGCCAATACCTGATTTTGATTATAAAGCATTTGCAACAAATCTTGCCCAACAGGCGGCAGGCGTCGTTCCGCCAGAAATTTCAAAGCCGGATAAAGATTACATTGTCAGTCTTGTCCTTAATTTTTGTAACATGGCTGGAGAGGCGCTGTATAATGACACAGAGTATCAGTACTCCGCAGATAATGCTTATATTATAACTCAATTAATCGGCGAATGGACATTTCACAAGGCTATCGACCTTATACATGGCAAAATTCCACGCCAACATAGAGACAAAATCCTTCAACAAATCGCGTTTACAGTGTTTGAAATAGCAAAACAATGTATAAAGCGAGACATGCCGCAACCAGAAATTATTAAAATAGTAGAAGCTCAGGTGCAAAAGACCTGTAATAAAGCCCTAATGGACTTACAAAAAAAGGGCGCACTAACTCCAGAACAAGCAAGTAACGCGGCTAAAATGTCAAACCTTGATGACATGTCAAAACAACAAGCCGGCGCAAACGCAAGCGACACAAAACTATTGAAACTTGTGTCTTTCGCAATGGTGCTAAGGAGCATGCCTCAAGATAAAGTTGAAACAATAATCAACAAATTTGAAAAAGACGACGCCGACATTTTGCGCGAATACCTAAAAATGGACGACTTAGAACATAAACTAGACCAGGGCGTAATTTCGAAATACCTTAGCGAAATCAAAATGAACATGCCATCTCCAAGCAAAGTTTCATTGCCTAAAATAGCAAATCGAATGAAAAAATTAATAACCCCAAGTAATCAAAAATTTGTCACAAAGCTTTTTGAAAACGAGCGCCCAAATATTAAAAATTTTGTGCTAGCTCACGAAGAAGAACGCGCGTCGCTGCCACCGCGAATTGCTGACGTCGTTTGCCAACATTTGGAAGAAAAATTGTCATGCTAATAAGACGGAAAAAAACACTCATACAACCAGAGTCAAATAACGAAAAGCAAGAGGAACTTATTGTTAACCCTACGCAAGAGCCAGCGCCTGCGCCGGAGCCAGAAACAGAGAAAGTTCAACTTTTTGACATAGATAATTTTGATTTCTTACAAAGAGACGAAAGACGCCGCGGAGACCGCCGCAGGGGATATCGCAGAATCGATGACAGAAATTTGGTGTCTCGTGCACAAGTTGAAGCTACGTCAATAAAAGAAGAAGCTGTCAAAGAAGGCTATAACCAAGGTCTTTTACAAGCAGAAGAAGACGTAAAATTTTTGCGCGAAAGCCTTCAAGGCTTTTTTTCGTACAAAAATGAAGTAATGAAAAAACTTTCCAATGATATTTTGGAAATTGCTCTTGATGTTGCGCAAACAATCATTAAAAAAGAAGTAGCACAGGATAAAGAAATCTTACTTAACACAATTGTAGATATTCTTAAGTCCAACGCAAAGGCGGATGAGCGCATTACGCTTAAGGTTTCGCCCGAAGATGCCGAATTTGTAAAACTTTCGATTCCTCAAATGTTGTCAATTTCGCAGACTGAGGCTAAAATATCTGTAGTGGCTCAGGAGAATATTGACAAGGGGTCGGTTATTGTAGAAACATCAAGCGGGGTTGTAGATGCAAGTTTTAAAACCCAGCTGGAAGTTATAAGGGAAGCGTTTAAAGGTATTTAATCAAAATGGCAATGCCGCAAGGTGGAAACGGAAATATATTAAGTGAAGCAGGGCTAGCCCTGTTTGTTTTGACGCTTGTTTTAATCTTGATTATAGAAATGCCCTCATGGGTTATTAATTTTTCTATCAGCTTAAATATTGCAATTGGAATAACGCTTTTGATGATTTCACTTTACGTGCAAAAACCGCTTGAATTGGCAGCTTTTCCATCAATTATTCTTATTGGTACAATGTTTCGACTTGTACTTTCAATCGCGTCAACTCGTCTTATTTTGGCAAAAGGTGACGCCGGAGAAGTCGTAGAGGCGTTTGGAACGTTCGTAACCGGCGGGAACTTGATTGTCGGGTTTGTAATATTTGCAATTATTACTATCGTACAGTTTATGGTAATAACCAAAGGTGCGGAACGTATTGCCGAAGTCGCCGCTAGATTTGCTCTGGACGCGATGCCAGGTAAACAAATGACTATTGACGCGGACTTTAATGCGGGACTAATTTCACCAGAAGAAGCTGTTCGAAAACGTGAAGATTTACAGCGCGAATCCAGTCTTTACGGTTCTATGGACGGTGCTATGAAGTTTGTAAAAGGTGATACAATTGCGGGTATCATCATTACGGTTATAAACATTGTAGGCGGCTTGGCAGTTGGTGTAATAATGCAACAAATGCCACCAGCCGATGCAATTTCAAAATACACAACATTAACAGTTGGTGATGGTTTGTCCGCACAGCTGCCATCCCTTTTAATGGCTGTTTCTGCCGGTATTATTATGACTCGGTCCTCTGCGCAAGGAACTTCACTTGGTACCGACTTGGCTGGACAAATTATGGGCAAGCCTAAAAGTTTGCTATTGGCTTGTTTGTTCTTTCTGTTAATTATTTTGAGCAGCCCATTTACTGGGTTACCGTGGTGGCCATTTGCCCTATTTATTCTTGTTATCGGGGCGGCGTGGTTTACAGCACAGGTCAATCAAGATGTTGCCGCTCAATTAGGACAATTAGATGCCGTTAAACAAAATATGCAAGACCTTGTTAACCCAAATAGAATGTATGAACGCTTGGGTGTTGACGTTTTGGCGTTGCAAGTCGGAACTGGATTGTTAAGCATTGCCGACCCCGAACAAGATGGACAACTATTGGCAAAAATTGCCGCACTCAGACAACGTGTTACTGACGAATTAGGGTTTATTATCCCAAATATAAGAATTATGGACTCCAGCGCGCTTGATGCAAATGAGTACGCAATATTAATTCGTGGCAACAAAGTTGCGACCGGTTTTGTTTATCCAGGCAAAGTTATGGTGCTTGCAGACCAATGGGATGGCATGAACAAACCTGTTCCTCAAGATGCAATTGTTGGTTTAGACCCAACTTACCAAACACAAGCTTACTGGGTTTCTAAAAACAATATAGGTCCAGACGAAAAAATTTCACAAACCGAACCAACAGATGTTGTTGTTACACACTTGCAAGAAAGTGTAAGAAAATATGTTGATGAAGTTATGACCAAAACCGACGTGCTCAAGCTTATGGAACTTGTTAAATCTCAAGACCCAACACTAGTAAACGACCTTGTTCCTACTATTATTTCAACAAGCGATTTAAGAAAAATATTTGTAAATCTTATTAGGGAGCGCGTCTCAATAAAAGATATCATCTTTATTTTTGAACGGCTTTGTGATTATGCAAGATTTTCAAAAGAACCGGATATTCTTTCAGAACGCTTGCGAGCAGCCTTAGGACGACAAATTTGCCTTACACACTCAACTCAAGACAAAGTGCTTTATGCTCTTACACTTTCAAGCGAATGGGAAAAAACGCTTGATGACAGTTGTCAGCGCACAGAACTTGGCACAATGTTTTTGTTAAACCCACTTCAAGTACAAGAGCTTATTGAAATGTCGGCAACTGCGCTTATGCGCGCACACCAAAATATTGGACGCGCGCCAGTAATTCTCTGTTCACCACGTATTAGACTACCCTTGTATCAGCTTTTAGAAAGACATATTCCGACTATTGTTGTTATATCGTACAGTGAATTGATTACGGATATAAAGGTCGAAGCCGTTGATACAATTGGTGAAGCGTATATGTCGGAATATAATTTCGGATAATTTTTGAGGATTAGTTGAAAACAAAATGCTTGAACAGTCAACAGAAAAGTCAATTGAATATATAAAACGCAGAGCGTACGAAATCACGCACAATACGCCTTTGTACCAGTACAAAGGTAGCGTTTCTAAACTTTTGGGCTTGACAGTTGAGGTTAAACTTCCCGGGCTTAAAATTGGCGATTTGTGTTTTATAGAAGATTATCAAGGCGAAAAAAAAGCCGCCGAGGTTGTTGCGTTCAAAGGTGACGCCGCCCAATTGCTTTTGCTGTACGATGGAGCCGGCATAGGACAAGGGAGCCTTGTTTCAACCACTGGCAGACCAATAAACGTGCCGGTCGGAGACTTTCTGCTTGGAAGATTAATCAGCCCATTAGGCGAGCCAATTGACGGAAAACCGTTAGATATCTCAAATGCAGAATGGCGTTGCATTGATGGACCTCCACCAGGCGCATTTGAGCGTCCAATAATCAAAGAAATGTTCTCAACCGGAGTACGCGCGATTGACGCGTGCATGACATTGGGCGGAGGACAGCGCATGGGGCTATTTGCCGGCTCTGGAGTCGGTAAAAGTACAATGTTGGGTATGATTGCACGGAATTCTGACGCAGATATAAACGTAGTTGCGCTGATAGGTGAACGCGGTCGTGAGGTTAAAGAGTTTGTTGAAGATTCACTCGGTGAAAAAGGTATGGCAAAATCCGTACTGGTTTGCTCTACTGGCGACCAACCCCCGCTAATTCGTATGAAATGCTTGCAAACGGCCACTGCCATTTGCGAATATTATAGAGACCGAGGTAAAAAAGTTTTTCTTATGACCGATACGGTTACGCGTTGTGCAATGGCAGGACGTGAAGTTGGGCTTTCAATTGGCGAACCGCCTACGATGAAAGGTTATCCGCCGTCAATATTTTCGTGGTTACAAAAAGTGCTTGAACGAACAGGAAACTCTGAAAAAGGCTCTGTAACTGCGCTTTATACCGTTTTGATGGAAGGTGATGACATAAATGACCCAATTGTAGATACCGTGCGTGGGATTGTTGATGGGCACATTTTCCTTTCCAGAAAAGTTGCCGAAATGAACCACTATCCGGCAATTGACGTATTGGGAAGTATTTCGAGGCTTATGTCTGCAATTGCATCGCCAGAACACAAAGCCGCAGCGGGAAAACTGCGAACGATAATGTCTTTGTATCGGGATAATAAAGACCTTATTGACGTTGGGATGTATCAACAAGGCTCAAACCCTAGGCTTGATATAGCGATTGAAATGATGCCCGAAATTAACAGCTTTTTACAGCAGCGAGTTTCTGACAGCGTGACAATGGAAACCACTATTTCAACATTAATTTCAATGATGGAAAATGTTGATATTTAATTTTTCCAACAATAATATTTTAGTCTAAACTGTCTCAAACGCTGTATTTACAATATCTTCCGGTATTGGAGCATTATCAGAATGTTCAGATTTTAGGTGAATTAAGTATTCGATATTACCCTTTGGACCTCTAATTGGCGAGAATTGCAGATTGTGAGTATAAAGCCCCAAAGCGCTTGCGCACAAAATAACATTGTTTATTACATCAACATGCGTTGATTTTTCACGGACGACACCATTTTTGCCAACTAGTTCTTTACCAGCTTCAAACTGCGGCTTTATCAGTAAAGCAAGCTCTTTTTTTTCACCAAGAAGTTTTGTTACGTTTGGGAGAACTTTTGTAATTGAAATAAAAGACAAGTCCATTGCGCAAAACTCCGCCACGGGGTCATTTTCAGCATAAATATCTTCAAAATTACAATTTTTTACATTTGTCCGCTCTATTACCTTGATTTTTTCGGATTGGCGTAATTTCCACGCAAATTGCCCATATCCAACATCTACCGCATAAATAAATTTTGCGCCCCTTTGCAACATGCAATCAGAAAAACCACCCGTCGAGGCGCCCGCATCGAGACAAATTCTATCTGTTAGGTCAATATTAAAACTATTAAGGGCCTTTTCTAACTTAAATCCACCGCGCGAAACATAAGGCATAGTTGTGATTTCAATTTGCGTTTTGTCATCCAGGGCAAGTTGAAATCCCGCTTTTGTAATTGTTTCGCCATTTACTTTTACATCGTGCGCAAGTATTGCGGCTTGGGCTTTTTGCCGTGTTTCAAAATAACCCTGCTCTACCAAAATTTTATCCAGACGTTCTTTTTTTGTTGCCATTAGAATTTAAAAGCCCTTTTTGCGTTCTGTGTCGTAATTTCTTCAACTTCATCTGTACTGATACTGCGCAACTTCGCAATTCTTTCTACAACATATTTTAAATATGCTGGCTGATTTTCCTGTCCTCGAAACGGCTCTGGAGTAAGATACGGAGAATCTGTTTCCAAAAGCATGTACTCAAGCGGCATTTTTTCGATAATTTCGTGGACTTTTTTTGCGTTTTTGAAGGTTGACACCCCGCCAAATGCTAGGAAATATCCTTCTTTAACGCATTCCATTCCAAACTCGTAACTACCCGAGAAACAATGCATTACAACCGGCGTATTTTTCGAAACATTTTCTCTTAGAATAGTAATCGAGTCCAAATGAGCTTCTCTATCATGAACAATCAAAGTTTTCTCAAACTCATTCGCCAATTTAATTTGACGCTTAAAGACCTCTTTTTGCAATTCGTTAAAAGACTTGTCCCAATAGTAATCCAACCCGCATTCGCCAATCGCAATCACTTTTTTATTAGCACAATTTTTTATTATGGTTTGCTCAACCTCGTCCGTGTAGGTTTTAGCTTCCGAGGGATGAATTCCCATTGCGCAGTATATGTTTTCGTATTTTTCTGCAATTTTTAAGATACGCTCAAATGTTTTTGGCTCAACCGCAGGTATGATAATTTTTTCAACATGATTTGCTTTTGCTGCGCAAAGCATGTCATCAAATTTTTCGGCGTATTCGTCAAAATCTATATGTGCATGTGTATCAATAATCATTTAGAACTCCAGTATTGATTTTGCAAACTTGCTTACAATATCATACAGCGAAAAAAAGTTCAAAATGCTTTTTCTTTTCTTATAAAGAACAATTGCAACAACCAGCGACTTAACCAACATCAGATTTCTGTAAACTTTAAGCTTGTTTTGCTGCTTAAAGTACGTTTCCACAGCTTTGTTCAAAGCTTTTAACAAATTACGCGCCTTTTCAAATTCATCACTAATTTTAGGTGCAAACAAACTTACTTCACCGTTAAGCTCAATAAGCCTATTGTTTAGCTGTGAAAGCCATTTTACACCGAAATAAACAAGTGCCGCCTGAAAAGAAATGATAAATAATATTAAGATTGCTGTCATAATATACTTAAACCTTTTTTTTGATTATAATGGAAAATGTCGATAGAATAAATACATAATTAGCATTATTTATGGGTAAATTAAAAAAACTTAAACTTTATACATCACTTTTTGCAGCTAAAACAGCTTCCGCACTTTTAAAATTACGTTCCAAAAACGCAGGAACATCGTTTCCTGGAGTTGTTGCTTTAAAGCTGGACAAAGATTTTTTTGCGGAAACAAAAGCGTATTGCAAAAAGTCGGTAATTACAATAACAGGTACAAACGGAAAAACCACCACATCAGGTTTGCTCGCTGCAATATTAAAACAAAATGGTGAATTTATCCTTCACAACCAAAAAGGCGCAAATATGCCCCAGGGAATCGCCGCAGCGCTAGCTCTTGGGATAAATCCATTTAAAAAAGCTGATTATTTTGTCTTAGAAAATGATGAAGCATATTTGAGCAGAATTTACGACAAAATAAAAGCTGATTATTTGATAGTAACAAATTTATTCCGCGACCAGCTGGACAGATATGGGGAATTAGAAACAACTGCGCGCAAAATTAGAGACGCAATCGATAAAAATCCTGATTTGACCGTACTTTTGAACGCTGACGACCCAATGCTACATTCCTTGTACACAAAAAATACAATCACATTTGGGTTTGAAGATATAGAAATTGTTGACGTGCCTTCAACTTCAAATTCTCCTAAAGAAAATATCTATTGCGCCTGCTCCAAAGCATTAAATTATACAAAAACATTTTATGCTCATATTGGGCACTATAGCTGCTCTTGCGGTTACAAACGAAAAACGCCAGAAATTAATGCTACGGCAAAAATTTACCGTGACAATTCAAAATTAAAAGTAAAATATAAAGATTTAGAGTACAATTTCGATGTAAAAGTTCCCGGTTTATACAATGCTTATAACGCTCTTGGCGCAATCGCAATGGGGCTAATCCTAGAAATTAACCCTCAAACAATTCAAAAAGCAATGGACACTTACAACTCTGTTTTTGGTCGCGCAGAACGGTTAAAACTTCAGGGGAAAGACGTATTTATACAACTCATAAAAAACCCTGTCGGAGCAAGCGAGGTACTTAGGACAATAAGTTCCAACAAGAGTTCGCAGCTTTTGATTATTATTAATGATGATTATGCGGATGGACGCGATGTTTCCTGGCTTTGGGATGCTGATTTTGAATCTCTTAACGACTGGGAACATAACATTATAACTGCAGGCAAACGCGCAAACGATATGGCTTTGCGCCTAAAATACGCGGGTATAAAGCAGGATAAAATCGAAATTATCAATGACATTGAAACCGCGTTAAAAATCGCCTTAAGCAGAACGAATACTAATCAGCAGCTAAATATCTTGCCAACTTACACGGCGCTACTTTCGATGCAGGAATTTTTACAAAATCTCAAATAAAATAGATTAAAGCCGAGACTTAAAAGCGGGGTTTGAATTTAAATCAGTATAAAAAACGGTCTGCGAGGATTTGTTTTCAACTTTTACCGTCTTAAACAAGTCTTTCACCAAAACAACAAAGCTATTTGATGGCTCAAAAGAATTATTTTTCAGGACGTTTTCGACATGCACGGCAGTTTGAAGATAATGTTTGTTTATAACATAGAAAACTGGATTTTTGGTGCGGTTTTGAGCCAATTTTATTGCATATTTCAAAATCGTTTCAAAAGATTCCTCATAACCTTTTGACAACACGTAATCCAAAATAAAAGTCTTGTTATCATTGGTTTTGAGGCAGATATAACTTACAATCTGTTTACGTTCACTATTTTCAATAACATAGCGAAATTGAGCCGCCGTAAACAGCCCAGCGAATATTTTTTCGTAAAACTCACCTTTGTTTTTACTTAATGAAGGGCGAAAATGCGGTAGAATAGACTCATTGAAAAGCTCACAAACATTTTGAGCATCTGCATTTTTAAAAGGGCGAACCGAAAGCCCATCCAGAACAGGCTGCCGGCAAGAATAATCTACGCATCGCCAAAGTTGCTGACGAGAGCAATGCCGAAACCCCGCCCCGTCTATAAGCAGCTGTATAAGCTCTTTTTGGTTTTCTTCTATTGATGCAAGAAATGTATGCACACCCTTGGCGGCAAATTTTGATATTGCGTATTGAATTAGCACCAAGCCTGCCTCATGGGGATTATCGGACATAAGTAATTTTGAAATTTTCCACTTTTTATGGTTGCCCACGCTTTTTTTTATTGAAATACAGGCAAAAATTTTATTTTTATCTGTCAAGACAAATGATTCAGGCAAAAATTTAAACCTCAAAGGCAAAATTTTGTACAAAAAATTTAGCGGACAAGGAAGTATTATTCCATCAAAAAACGAGGAAACACCTGTATCCACAAAGGATAGCAATTTTTTAATCTGCGAAATATCAGTTAATACTAAATCCCGAATTTTTGCCATAAAATTTTCCTGTACTATTTTTAACACATTCTAGCATTTTTAAGCTAAATAAATCAACCACAAAACAAAAAATAACTGTTTTTTTATTGTTAAAAATTTGTTACATTTATGAAACACCCAATAAATACGCCCAAATGCTTTTATATTGCGGGGAGAGGAGAGGAGAGGAGAGGAGAGGAGAGGAGAGGAGAGGAGAGGAGAGGAGATTGGCAATTTTTAAGCTATTTATGTTTTTATTAATATATAGTAATTAGTTAGGAATAGCGAGTTATGTTTATTGGAGTAAACAACGCTTCCACGAATTCATCAAAATATCAGGAGCTTACCGATGCGGCTGCTGGCGCAGCTACTACATTTTTTCTTGCCAACACCGTTACGTGGCCAATTGGCAAAGGTGGACAAGTGCTTATGCGAGATTTACCCGCTAAAGATGAAGTTGTATTGGGCATAGATAAAGCAATAAACCATCTTAAAAAGAATGGTAATCTAAATTTAACGTATTTTAATATTACTAAACCCGAAGATATTAAGTCTTTGATTAAAAGCGTTAAGGGATACTGGTTACAAAAGTTTTCTTTGTGCTTTTTGCTTAAAGACGCCTATAAAGGGAAGAATTCTTTTGCAGCAAGCTTTATGTTAAATTCGAAACCGCATACTAACATTTATATGAATAGCAAAAAACTGCCTCATAGGTTTTTTCATGAAGTTGGACACGCAATGAATTATCAAACATCAAAATTTTGGCGTTTTCTACAGAAAAGCAGAACTGCGGCTGCGTTCTTTATTCCTTTTGCCTTGTTGACAACGGCTTTGCTTAAAAATAAAAAACAAAAGGGTGAAAAATCGCAAGGATTCTTTGATAAGACAACTACATTTATTAAAGAAAACGTTGGCAAACTCGTCTTTTTATCCGCTCTGCCAATAATTGCAGAGGAGGCAAAAGCCTCACTGAACGGTCAAAAACTGGCTAAAAAGTTTCTTTCAAATAAAAACTATAAAAAAGTAGTGTGCTCTAATCGTATTGGGCTTTTAACATATACTTTAACTGCAGCCACCGTTGGATGGCTGTGCAACTATGTAAATAAAATTAATGATAAAACCGTAAAACCGCTACGACAAACATTGCGCAATAACGGTATTCCGCAACAATATTTTACACAAGCTAAATTGCAAAGACGTTCATAAGCTCTGTTTCAACTTCTGCAAGAATTTCGTCAATATTTAACAGGTCTTTTGCCCCGCCCTGCGCGAAGTTCGGCTTTCCGCCGCCGTTACCTCCACATTTTCTAGCAATATCGCCGACAATTTTACCAGCATTAGCGCCATTTTTAACAAAATTGTCAGAAACTTTTACCATTATCATTCCCGTGTTGTCAGGCTTTTGGGCAACGAACACAACAATTGAATTGCCTATTTTGTCCACCAGGGCTTCAACTGCGGTTTTAAGAACTTGCGGTTCAAAGGCTTCAACCTTTGTTACAAGCAGTTTTCCACCATTTATATTTTGAGCCTTAGACAAGAACGAGCCAAATTTGTATTTTGCGACTTCTGCTTTTAGGCTTGTGACCTCGTTTTGCAGCTCTTTATTGTCTGAAACAATTTTCTCAATACGGCTGGAAAGCTCTGGTATCGGCGTTTTTAGCGAATGAGATATAAAATCAATTTGGTCTGCTTTCTCGTTCAGGAGCCGAATTGCGGCATTTGAGCATACGGCTTCAATCCGCCTGGAACCAGCTGAAACTGCGCTCTCTGAAACGATTTTAGCCAGTCTAAGTTCAGCGGTGTTGTCTATATGAGTCCCCCCGCACAACTCCTTCGAAACGTCTCCAATCGTTACTACACGCACCTTTTCGTCATATTTTTCGCCGAAAAGTGCTGTCGCGCCTTGATTTTTAGCTTCGTTAATGTCCATAACTTTCGTGTACTGGGGAATTTGCCGTGAAATCCAATCGTTTATAATATTTTCAACTTTTTTTATTTCATCCTTTGTCATTGCCCTCGGGAATGAAAAGTCAAACCTGGTACGATTTTCGTCAACCTGTGACCCAGCTTGATGAACTTCATTGCCCAAAACCTTTATTAATGCGGCTTGCAAAAGGTGTGCTAACGAGTGATGAACTCGAATTTCTTGTCGTTTTTGGCTGTCAATTTTAGCGCAAACGCAGTCACCCACTTTGATTTCGCCATCAACAATTTTTACACGATGCACAAAAAGTTTATTTACTTTAAATGTGTTCAAAACTTCTGCTTCAAAGCCTTTTGATTTAAATAATCCTGTGTCTCCAACTTGCCCACCAGATTCCGCGTAAAACGGCGTTCTATCAAGGATTATGTCGACTACTTCGTCGCTTGTATCAGCAGAGTCAACATTTTCACCATCTTTGACCATTGCGACTATTTTCGCATTTTCACAAGCCATTTCGTCATAACCAATAAAATCGGTGGAACCCTTTGTATTTTCAATATTTGCGTAAACTAGCTCATCAGTAAGTACAATTTTTTGTACAGATGCTTTTGCTCGTTCTCGCTGAGCTTCCATTTCCCTCTTAAACGAGTCTGTATCGACTTTTACACCTGATTCTTCGGCGATTTCAATTGTGAGTTCCAGCGGAAAACCGAAAGTATCATACAACTTAAACGCATTTTCCCCGCTGATTATTTTATTTGTATTTAGCGCGTTCTGAATTGCCTCGTCGAGGAGCTTTTGCCCTCTGTCAAGCGTTTGTTTAAATCGGTTTTCTTCTTTTGTAATTACATCAATTATTTTAGCTTGTTTTTCTACAAGCTCTGGATAAGCTTTTCCATAACATTCAATGACGGTTGGAACCATTTTATGAAGAAAATCAACGTCAACGCCGAGGATTTTTCCATGTCGAAGTGCGCGTCTCAAAATCATTCTTAAAACATAGCTCCTGCCTTCGTTTCCGGGCGTAACCCCATCAGCAATAAGAAAGCTTACGCAGCGCGCGTGGTCTGTAATAATTCGCAAAGAAATATCTGTTTTTTCATTTTCTTTATATTTAACGCCAGTGATTTCAGAGGCTTTGTTTAAAAGTTTTTGCAGCAAATCTGTTTCAAAAGTTGAAGTTTTGCCTTGAACGACCATTGCAATACGCTCAAGCCCCATTCCAGTGTCAACGTTTTTCTTTTCAAGTGGCGATTGATTGCCTTCTTCGTCCTGAAAAAGTTCTGTAAATACCAAATTCCAGATTTCTACCCAACGGTCGCACTCACAGGTGTCAATTCCGCAATCATCCGAGCATTTCAAGTTTTCTCCGAGGTCATAGTGAATTTCTGAGCAAGGACCGCAAGAACCAGTTGCGCCAGGAGGTCCCCAGAAATTGTCCTTTTTGCCCTTGCGGATAATCCTTTCCGGATTTATGTCGGTAAGTGTTGTCCAGAGCTGGTACGCCTCATCATCTGTTTCAAAAATTGTTACCCAAAGACGGTCTTTTTCCAATCCCAGGTGGTTTGTAACAAAATCCCACGCCCAGGGGATAATTTCTTTTTTATAGTAATCGCCAAAAGAAAAATTACCAAGCATTTCAAAAAATGTGTGGTGGCGTGGAGTTCTGCCGACATTTTCAATATCTGAATCTTTTCCGCCAGCCCGCGCACATTTTTGGCATGAAGTTGCCCGTGCCGGATTGTACGGCGGTTGTTCCAATCCTAAAAATATAGGCAAAAACTGCAACATTCCGGCTGTTGTCAAGAGTACGGTCGGGTTATCCGGCACCAGCGAAGAACTTTCTACGTGCGTATGCTGGTGTTCTTTTTCAAAAAATTTGATATATTTTTCTCTAATTTCGTCAGTTGTTAAATATTTTGGCATAACAAAATCCTTATTCTTAATCTCATGTAAAAACATTTTACAATAAACATGATATAAATTTTTACTTTAATTTTTAAATCTTTTCTATAGCGAAAAGAGCGGCGCCAATCAATCCGGCATTATTTTCAAATTTTGCAGGGATAACTTTTGTCGGAGTGGTTACAAGCTCTTTGTTGACCTCAGTCGTAATCTTTTCATAGTCAACAAATTGAGCCATCGACCCAGAAAGAACTATAAAATCAGGGTCAAAAATGTTTGCAAGCCCTATTGCACCATCGATAATATCATTTTGCCAAGCACTCAGAATTTTTTTACAGAGTTCATCCCCTTTATTTACTCCAGCTATTACGTCATACGTTGTCATTGCGGGATTGCCGGAAAACTCTTGCGCAGTAAGCCGCATGCCAGTTCCTGACGCGTAAATTTCAAAACAATCATACGCTCCACAAGTACACTGACGGCGCTTGTTTCTGCTCATTTTAAAATGCATTTCTCCGGCGGCACCATTTTTACCTTTCAAAAGTTGTCCGTTTATAATTATTCCGCCGCCTACGCCAGTTCCTAATGTTAAAACGACAATATTTTGTTTACCGTTTGCGGCACCGATTTTGTATTCTGCCCAAGCGGCACAATTGGCATCATTTTCTATAACAACTTTTTTGCGACTAAGCTGCATAAAATCAATTTCGGGGTAATCTTTACACAAGTTACCAGTTGAGCCTAAAATCTTTGTATTTGCATTATTTACGGCACCAGCTGTAGAAATACCAATAACATCGATTTCGTTTTCGAATTCTGATATTATATTTTTGAGCGTATTTTCAATTTCTACGCGGGTTTTAGGCGTTGAATATTTTTTTATCTCAGAAACAATTTTTCCATTTTGATTTACAACGGCAGCATAAATTTTTGTGCCGCCAATATCTATTCCCAGTGCTTTTTTTGCAGTTACATCCATTATAACTCCCAACTTATTTTTTATTCTTGATTTTTATTCCAGCTCGTAAACATTTTTGTAATCAGCTGTGGACGAGTAATAGCAGAGCCGATAACAACTGCGTGCGCGCCCAGTTCAAACGCTTTTTTAACTTGTTCTACCGACCAAATTCTTCCTTCCAAAATTACCGGACAATGCACCGTACCGACAAGTTTTTTAAGAAGCTCAAAGTCGGGTTCTGTGCCTGCGGGTTCAGATTGCAGTGTATAGCCGGATAACGTTGTAGATAGTATATCTGCACCTAATGCTCTTGCGTTAAGTCCTTCTTCAAAAGTTGAAATATCCGCCATAGAAATTTTGTTATTTATTTTTACAAACTTTATAATGTTTTTAAGCGTGTCACCCCCTGGTCGCGGGCGTGTTGTTGCATCAAATGCAATAATATCAGCGCCGCTTTTGGCTAACGCAGCAACATCTGCAACTGACGGCGTTATATAAACAATTTCTTTGAAATTTGCTGGAATAACTGGCGGTTTGGTTATACCAATTATTGGGATATCCGTAAGACTTTTTGCAATTTGGACATCACGCGTTCCCGCAACTCTTAAACCTGCGGGATTACCCTTAAGAACTGATTTCATCATTGCAGTCATACATCCTTCTTGATACAATGGCTCGTTTGGCATTGCTTGACAGGAAACTATGACTTTATTTTTTAAAACATCCAACTTGTTCATAAGTAGATTATACAACATAATTCGTTATCAAAACAAGCATTTGTTGTTCTGATAGAATTTTTAAGTTTAATTGAACATAGTTAATTTGTATGTTATAAAATAGATAAAAATTACAATCGGAGAGATTATGACAAATATGGAAACTCAAACAAAGTTAACAAAGGCAAAGAGAATTTGGCTTACCGTAATTGCTCTTATAGGGCTATTGACTTCAATAAAATTGACTGTTATTTTTTACGAGTCGAACTATAACCCATACGCATTGAACAGTTTTTGTTCAATAAACAGTTTAATTGATTGCGATGGGGTTGCGAAAACCTCGCACGCCGTATTTTTTGGCGTTCCTTTGGCGATTTGGGGCTTGATTTTATATTCATTTATTCTTTTTATGACTTATGTGGATAAGCTTAAAAAAATCAAGTTTTTAACTTTTTTGGAAGTGTTTAAAAATCCACCATCGTACATTTTTGCAATAGGAATTCTTGCATTTTTTATTTCTATGACTTTGGCATTCATTTCAATATATGAAATTAAAAAAATCTGCATTTTATGCTTTTTTACATATATTTTAAACCTGGTAATTGCAATCATTGCGGCGTTTAGGACAAAAAAGCTTGACGACTTATTTATTGATTGCTTTAGAGATTTCTTTGATGCGGTAAAAGTGAAAAAATACCTCATTGCCTTTCTTTGCGTTGTAACTGCGGGTGTTGGGCTTTGGGTATATGTAGCAAAAAGTTTTGTACTTGCGCCACATATGAAACGCGTAAGTGAGTTTGAAAAAATTCGGCACATGAAATCTAATCCGTATAAAGTCAGCGGCAACGTTTTGGGCGACCCAAACGGCAAAGTCGTTGTTTACATTTATTCTGATTTTCAATGCCCGGCATGCACAATGTTTAATATTATAATTCACCGCGTTGCGCATGATTTAAAAAATGTTAGAATTGTCCACAAAAATTTTCCACTGGATAACAATTGCAACAAAATGATGAAACTTCAAATGCACCCTGGCTCCTGCCTACTTGCAAAATACGCAATCGCCGCAGGTTATCAAAACAAATACTGGGATATGAGCGATTTGCTTTTTGATAAAAAGCCAAAAAATGAAATCGAACTTCTTGAATATGCAAAAAAATCTGGCTTTGATGTTGAACGGCTGCAATCTGACGCCAAGTCTGAGGCTGTAGCAAGTCAACTCCAAGCCGAATTAGAATTGGCAAACAAGAACAAGCTGAACGCAACGCCTGTCTTGCAGTTAGGGCTTAGACTTTATCCGGGTTTAACACCTTATAGCGAGCTTGAAAAAATACTTCTTGAGGCTGGAGCACAAAAAAGATAATGAATAAAAAAAAGGTTATTCTTCACGCCTGTTGCGCCGTTTGCCTCGGGTATCCGCATAAGCTTCTTAGCGAGGAAGACTATGAAATAGAGGTATTTTTTTATAATCCAAATATTTTTCCAACAGAAGAATATTTTCGTAGAAAAGCCGAAGTGGAAAGATTTTGCGCTATTACAAAGACTCCGTTAAAGATTTTGGAAACAAATTCTAGCACTTATTACGAATATGTAAAAGGGTTGGAGCGCGAACCAGAGAAAGGCTTACGCTGTGAAAAATGTTTTGAGCTTAGGCTTGAAAAAACCGCACAATATGCGGCAGAAGTAGGTGCCGATTATTTTTCCACTACATTATCCGTAAGTCCGCATAAAAGTTTTGCGCAAATTAAGGTTGCGGCAGAAACCGCGGCTACAAAGTTTGGAGTTTGCTATTTGGCAAAAGATTTCAAGAAAAAAAATGGATTTAAACAAACCAGTGAAATAGCGAACGAATATGGATTTTACCGCCAAAACTACTGTGGCTGCAAGTTTAGCGTGCGTCCCACATCAATAGAATCGAAAAAAGCTTGACCGCAAAAAATATTTTTGTAATAATTTACATTGCGTAGCCACTGTCGACGAGAACAACTGAGTGTTGTTTGAGGAGAGGGGTAGCGCATCCGAAAAAAACTTAATATTTCGGGCGGTTGGCACTCTGCCGACGAGAACAACTGAGTGTTGTTCGAGGAGAGGGGTAGCGCATCCGAAAAAAAACTTAATATTTCGGGCGGTTGGCGCAGTTGGTAGCGCATCACATTGACATTGTGGAGGTCACGTGTTCGAGTCACGTACCGCCCAAATTAAGAGACTCATCCGAACACTATCGGATGAGTTTTTTAATGCCTCTAAATCAACGTCTATAATGTCGTTTTCGCCACAATAATTATAAGCAATAGTTATTGTTTCCGGATTTACAATTACGCCATTTACAAATAGATCTATCAGAGTTTTTCTGTATAGCTCACTATTTGCGTCTCCATTTTTAAATTTTTCAAGAAAATAAAGTATTTTATCTCTCAAAATTTTAGGAGCTTTGAGACGTCTCTTTTCTATTTTAATCTGTGCCTCTAATTTCACCTGTCTGCTCTCTAATTCAATAAGTCTATCCTTTGTAGTATCCGTTATAATACCTTTCTCAATAGCATTCATTATATTTCTTATGCTCGCTTGTGTTTGCTTTAATTCAGACCCCATACTATTAAGCATGCTTAGATCTAAATCTTTTTCCTGCAATTGAATAATACAATCTGCTATAAAATCCATTACATCCGGAACTAAAATCTTTTCTTTTGTCGCTTGTATAACTACATCTTCAAGTAAATCTTTAGGAATAGATTTTGTTTCACAACTTTTTTTAGGTTTTTTATTTGAACATGTATAGTAATAATAAGTTTGTCCGTTTTTACTCGTTCCGCTATCTCCTACTAAGGCTCCTCCACATATACCGTCAAAGGCTTTACCGCTTAATAGAAATTTTACCGGTAATGGTTTTATCGTCATTTTTGTAGTCCTATGTTTATTTTCATCAATTCTTTTTTGCACTTTCAAAAATAATTCTTTTGTGATTATTGCCGGAATTGCGTTTTCTTTTCGCACTTCGTTATAACTTTCATCTGAACTATTAAAAATTAGCAACCCATAATATTTAGGATTTTTAAGCATACGGTGTATAGAGTTTTTATTGAACTCTCCGCCCTTTGCCGTACGTAGCCCCCTGCGGTTTAAATCCCATATAATGTCAACTATCATATCTCCGGCGGCGTATCGGTTAAAAATTTCTCTAACAACTACGCTTTTATCCTCATCAATTAGATAATGCTTATCCTCAGATAATTTCAGACCATACGGTACAGGACCTCCGGAGGCTTTACCTTGCAAAGCATTATCATACTGACCTCTAACTACTTTTTGTCTTAATTCCTCTGAATAGTACTCATCTAACCCCTCTAAGACACTCTCTAAGATTATCCCCTCTGGACCGTCCGGTTAATGATCGGTCTATATAATCTTTAATAACGGTTAAGCCTTTTTGCTCAGCCAGACGGTGGTTTTCTCTTAGTTGTCCGGTAATACTTTCTTCCCTTTGATTAGGACCTGGAGAAAATCGATTATAGGTTACGGCAGTTTTCATATTCTGATTATATGTCAAACAATTTTTTTGTACCGCTGTTTTTGCCATAATTCAAAATCCTTTTCAATCTCAGGATCTTTAAAATAATCCTGTACACATCTAAGAAAGCCACGCCCGATAGGGCTTTTTGATTTTGACGTTCCCTAACGTCTGTATCTCTTGCGAGTACGAGCTTACTATCAGGACGGATAGTATAAAGCTCTACGACTTCTTTAGCGGATTTACCTAATTTTTCAATTTGCGCCGGAGATTTAAAAGATGTTTTATAAATCTCATTTTCGCCAAACTCTAACTCAAGCATAGAGGCCGCTAAATCCTCATTTTCCCATTTTCTATGAGCTTTTCCGCCTTTAACAAGTTTCCAGCCCTCGACTGTTCCGCCCCTGTCTAAGAGGTTATAAGCATACTCTTTTACCTCTTTTATGTAATTTTCGATTAAATCGGCGTTGTCTAAAAGAACTTTTAACTCTAACGGAGTCAATCTATCCGGAGTTTTTAAAGTGTTCGATTTTAACGGCTCCGCAAAATTCGCCTTAGCTATTTCGTTTACTTTTGTACGAGTAGCCGGACAAATCATTTTAGCGTTGCAAAATCTACACCATTTTCCGATTTCTGTTTCGGTAGATGTACGAGTTGCCTTTGTTTTCTAACTTTAACCAAGCATTTCTACCATCAGCTAACTGTCCAAGTCCTTTTTTCAAAGTTTCTTTTGAATAACTTTTAAGCCCTTCTGTTTCAGTATCAAATATTGCTATACAATGAAGTTTATCGACTGTTTTCAATAAGCCATGTCCTGATTCCGTATGTTAGTTCTGTTAGTTTTGAAAAAGGATAACTTAAACCATAACTAACCGGCTTATCTATCTCCTCCCAAAGCTCAGCACCTGAGACAATCCCATCAGGTCTATATTCAATCCCATTCCAAGTTGCTTTATAGAGTTCATCAGTTCTGTTAAAGCTTCTAATCCAGTTGTAACTGTGAGTTTTCTTTGACGGCTTGAATTGATTTATTCATAGCTTCAACGCATATAATATGACGACGTAAGTACATCCACTCGGGAAAATCGGGAACGCCCTCTTGTTTGCGTTTCTTCAAAATTTGTTTTAAATAAACGTCGTAACATTCGCTTTTTAAAAATTCAATTTTTTCTTGAAAAGATTTTTCCTTACGGATTTTACAATTTTCAATAAAATTTTCAATTAGTTTAAATAGCGATTTTTTGCTTTGTTTGTGTTTTGGGAAAATTAACACGTTTTGCATTTTTGCTATCCTTTTCTTGTTGTAGGGCGGCTTCCGCCAAAAAATAAGCGAAACGCCCCAAAAGTAAACCACGTTCAGCGTCGGTGCATTCTTTGTTATCAAATTGAATAATTACGCCGATGTCTTTTTTAGCCATTTGCTACCTGCTTAAAACAATTTTTAAAAAGCGAAAAATCAAGCCCTAATAAATTACAAATTGCAATAAATTCCCAGACTTGCATTTTTCTTTTACCTCGCAAACTGTAAGAGAATAATTGTTGGGGTATCACAATTTTTTCGCATACAAATTTTTGCTGAATACCTCGCTCCTCTAATATTCTTTTAATTATCATTTCGGGTTTTTCGTTTTCGCTCATTTTAAATCCTCTCCATGATTTTAAATAATTAAAATTAGTTTAACTAATTTTTACAAAATGCAGTATAAAACAAGAAATAAATTTTTGTCAAGTATTTTATTTAAAATAATTAAAAAAATATTGATTAAAATAATTGAATGAATTATTATTAGGCGTAAGGAGGCTCAAAAAATGGAAAATGTAAAAGCGGGGTGTACCACCGAAACAATTAAAAATAAAGTTAAAAAAACTTTACCAAAACGTTTAAAAGAGTACAGACAAAAGGCTGGATTAACAACTTATGAGCTTGGGCAAATATTAAATAAAAATCAATCGACAATCGCTTTATGGGAAACGGGACGAACTATTCCCGACATCCCTACATTATTGCAACTTTGCAGTATTTATAAAATTGCAGATTCAAGCGTGTTTTTAGAAAACGAAACGCCAATCGAGATAAAAGACATCACAAGAGCCGAACGAGAATTAATCACGCTTTGGCGTAATTCAAATGATTATGTAAAAGCCGCAATAAAAACTTTATTAAAAGAATGTAACAAAAAATAAAAAAGTGAAAGGAAACTAAAAAATGAGTAAAATTTGTAAAAATTGTGGTTGTATATATCCGAATGAATACTCGCTCTGTCCGACTTGTAATAGTTCAGAGATTAAAACTTTTTCTCAAAAAACCGAATTAACAACCAAAAAAGCTCAAATTGAAACGATTCAACCTATAAAAATTAATAAATATGGTTTGTTTTTTATCAATATTGTAATTTTTATTTTTTGTATTTCTATGTCTACAAAAGATGACGACATTTATGCATTTATTGGTTGTCTTACAATGCTGGCAATTCCTGTTTTTGCTATTCTATTTATTATTGACGGAATTAAACTTTTTCTTAAAAAATCAAGTAATGTTACAAAAGATGATAGACAAACACGTATCCAAAATAAAATCAATACAACAACACAAGCCGAACTTGAACAACAAAAAAGACGAAATGAGAGTAAATATAAAAATTACAACTATTCGCACGAAAAATTATCATCATCAAATCAATCTCTTAGTATAGATTTATTAAAAAAAATGTATGAAAACAGTGCAAAAGATGAGCATGCCCGTCTTAAACGTGCAAAATATGAAAACTTTTCTTTTGTTGAATACAATCCCGAAAAATATACCGCAACAACAATTAATTCAGAACAAACAAAAAAATACAAAACGACATTAACGAGTTGTACTTGTGGCGATTATAAAGATAGGAAATTACCTTGTAAGCATATGTATAGATTAGCCGACGGAATCGCTTTTGATTTATATCGCCCCGGCGAAAAAGAAACGGTTAACAAGTTGCTTATACTATGGGATAACAGGTCGTTAGTTCCAACTTTAATTGATATTTTTTATCGAATCAGAGATAAAAAAAACAAATATTATTTAAAAGTTACGCCAAGCATTAAGCGATTAGCAGAATTAGAACTTATAAAAATTAACGAAATACCTTTGAACGACTTTGTTGATTTGAATTATAACACTAATGAATTAAAAGGACTTTTATATGAAAAGCAGTTTAAAAAAAGTATTTCAAAAAAAGAACTAATTGAGTTATTTATTACCGACGAAAAACTTATAAAAAAATTACCTAAAAATATTAAACATATAACATTAAATTTTGGCGAAAGTCAAAACGAGAATATTATCGAATGTTTGAATTATATAAACTATCAAGATTAAAAGAGGAAATATGAACAATAACGCAGTTTTATATACAAGAGTTTCATCAGATGAACAAAAGAAAAGCGGTTTTTCTTTGGATTACCAAGAGAAACAAGGACGAGAATATGCAAACAAAAACGAATTAAATATCATTAAAGTATTCTCGGAATCATTCACGGCAAAGAAGCCCGGACGTCCGATGTTCAACGAGATGATGCAATTTGTTCAAAAGAACAAAATTGAACATCTGATATTTTTGAAATCCGACCGAGCCTCAAGAAACGGGGTTGATTCTGCCGCCTTGGTGTATATGGCGGAGCGTGATGTTTACAATATTCACTTAATACAAGACAATCTCTGTTTAAATAGGCGTTCACGTCCGACGGATTTTCTTGTTTTTGAGATGAACAACATAATCGCCAACTTTTATCCTCGCAACTTGTCGGTCGATGTTACAACAAAACTTCTTGAAAAGGCGGAGCAAGGGTATTATCCCGAACGTCCACCCGTTGGATATATGAGAAAACCAAATATAAAAAAAGCGTATTTACAAATAAACCCCGAAAAAGCTCACTATATAAAACGAATATTTGAGCTTTACGCAACGGGGAATTATTCTTATTCAACTTTGGCAAAACAACTCCGCCAAGAGGGCTTTATGATTTCGCCTGCAGTTAAGTGTGGAAAATCCAATATCGAGGATATTTTAAAAAACCCGATATATATGGGCGATTTTATGTTTAAGGGTAAACGCTATTTTAACGCCAAGCACGAGCCGATTGTTTCTCGTGAATTATATTCGGCATGCCAAGACATAATAAAAAATCGTGCTTCGAAAAATAGTTCAAAGCACGACTTCGTATTTTCAAATTTATTAAAATGCTCAAAATGTGGGTGTTATCTCGTTGGAGAACTTAAAAAGGGCAAATATATTTATTACCATTGTACGGGCAACCGTGGCGGCGACTGTAAATCAAAGAGTTATGTTAGAGAAGAACTTATCGAAAAAAAGGTTCTTGAAGTATTTAACAAAATACATCTATCAGATAGCATGCTCAATGTTGCCAAAAATTGTTTTATTGCCGAAGTTGAAAAACAAAACAAATTCGCCGACGAAAAAATCGCTTCTTTGGATAGCGAAATAAAGAAAAACAAGGCACGTTTAGAAAAATTGTTTAATTTGTACTTAGACGGCAAGGTTGAGGAAAAGATTTATCATAAAAAATCTGCAGAGCTTGAATCGTTTTTGGATGATTTAATTCTTACAAGGGGTGCTTATACAAAAGTAAGCGTTGAGCTTATGAAATATTCCGAAAACCTGTTCGAACTTTTCAAAACGTCCGCTACGCTTTACTCTCGGTTAAATAACTCGAAAAAACGTGAACTTTTAAAATTATTGTGTTCGAACTTTTCTTATGACGGCGAAAACGTAATAATAACAATAAAAAAAGCGTTTGAACCAATCGTTCAAATCGCTAATTTAGAAAAAATGGAGGTTAGGAGATTCGAACTCCTGACCCTCTGCGTGCAAAGCAGATGCTCTACCAGCTGAGCTAAACCCCCACACGTTACGGTAATTTTATGTTACCATTTTAAATTTTATTGTCAATGTTTTTAAATGGTGGGCGTTGAGAGGCTCGAACTCCCGACATCTTCCTTGTAAGGGAAGCGCTCTACCAACTGAGCTAAACGCCCGTAAATTCTATTTACGATTTATTCTTTTGTCAAGGTTTCCGTGAGAAACTTTATCAATCTTGTGATTTGTTGAACTCACAATACTATTATACTACGTGCTAAAGATTTTCTGTCAAGTAATTATTTTTTTTAATATTTTTCGTACGAGCCTAAATGTTTGAAAAGCTTTGTGTATTGCAAAATTTCGAACAACGCTTTGGCTATTTTTTCATCCTTAATGTGTCCATCAAAATCTATATAGAACGTGTATTCTCCAAGAAATTTTCGAGAAGGACGAGAATCTATGTACGACATGTTAATTTGATACTTATCAAGAATGTTTAAGACCTTGTTTAACGCGCCAGGCTTGTTTTCGGTTGTAAATGTTATGCTTGTTTTGTCGTTGCCTGTGCGTGGGGTGTCTTCGCGCCCAATTAGAATAAATCTTGTTTTGTTGCCTTTTTCGTCATTTATTTCTCGCATCAAAATTGGCAAATGGTATAATTCCGCAGCATTTTCACTAGCAATTGCTGCTTGAGTTTCATCTGCGTCGATAAGGTCTTTGACAGCCATTGCTGTTGATTGCGCGGTTTTTATGACGATATCATCACGAAGATTTGCTTGAATGAACTCTCGGCATTGCGCTAGTCCTTGAGGATAAGAGGAAATAGCCACTATATCTTCTGCTTTTTTAGCCTTTGTAATAAGGCAATGTGATATTGGAATAGCTATTTCTGCTAAAATCTTTACTGATTTATCATTTATTCGGGTCAAATTATCGAGCGTTTCGCGCACAACGCCTTCAATCGAATTTTCAATAGGAATAACAGCTAGTAAATCTTTATCTGTATTTCTGTCTATTTCTTGCAACGCTGTTATTATTGCGTTTTGGGGCAAGGAAATAGCATTCTCAAAAGAATACTTTTCAATAAATTTATCTCTTGCAAGGCTTGTGTAGGTGCCTTCTGGACCTAAAAACAAAATTTTTTTCTCGAATTTGGTTTCAAACATTGTATCTCTGCCATTTATTGTTATATGATTATACAAAAAGGAGACAGGCATGGCAAATATAAAATTTGGAACAGATGGTTGGCGCGCAATTGTTGGAAAGGAGTTTAACGATACGAATGTTAAACTAGTTATAAATGCTATAGCAAAATATGTGTTTGATAATTTTGGAATAGACAAAACGATAATTATTGGCTACGATCCACGAAATAAAGCCGATGAGTACGCACAAATGAGTGCCAAGATACTTTCAGACATTGGTTTTAATGTTTTAATTAGTGAAACCTTTTTGCCGACGCCTGTTCTAGCTTTTTATGCAAAAAGGTTAAACGCTAGTGCAATAATGTTTACAGCCTCACATAACCCGCCAGAATATCTAGGTATAAAATATATTCCAGACTATGCTGGACCAGCAACCAGTGATATAACAGAAAGAATTGTAAAAAATATAGGCAAAGAGATTTTTGTTCATGGGGTTGGCTCAATTGAAAAACGCAAGTTCTTTCAAGAATATTATGAACACCTTGACGAATTAATAGATTTTAATGAAATAAGTAAAATGGATAAGCCTATTGTGTTTGATGCTCTGTATTCTGCTGCAAATGGCTATTTTGATAGGATTATGGACATTGAAAACATAAAATACGAAATTTTGCACAATGTTAGGGATGTTAACTTTGGTGGTGGGCTGCCAGAGCCTAAACCCAAGTACTTAAAAGAACTGATACAAAAAGTTAAAAAAACACAAAATGCAATTGGGCTTTCAAACGATGGAGATGCAGACCGCTACGGCGTTATAAACGAACTTGGTGAATACGTTTCTCCAAACGAAATTATGGGCATGCTGCTAATTCACCTAGTGGAAAATAAAAAAATGTCCGGGAAATATGTTAAAACGGTTGGCGCAAGTCAAATTCATGATATTTTAGCGCTAAAGTTAGGACTTGGATTGATAGAAACGCCGGTTGGCTTTAAGCATGTTGGGCAAGCTATGCGTGAAAATGATGTTATTATTGGCGGCGAAGAATCTGGCGGGTTAAGCATAAAAGGACATATTCCAGAAAAAGATGGGCTATTGGCGAATTTCTTAGTGTTGGAAATGTTGGCAAAGACGAAAAAGCCGTTGTATGTGCTGCAAGATGAACTTCATAAATTTATAGGCGAAACATTTATAAATGACCGTATTGATATAAAGCTAGATAGTAAAGATGAAATAAATGAAATTTTGGAAAAATTCAACTCCGATATGACGTTGCATGAAATTCTCGGAATTAAAAAAATAGGGCGTAAAGATGGTATAAAACTGTATCTTAGCGATAAAAAAAGCTGGATTTTAATTCGTGCTAGTGGTACAGAGCCGCTTTTGAGAATTTACATTGAAACAAATTCGCTCCAAAAATTAGAAGAAATTAAAAAAATTGCCAAAAATGTTACAACAATGAAAGGGTAAATGATGATTATTGATAAACTAGAAAATGCGCATTTATATTATGACCTAAATCTTAATCTTAAAAAGGGGCTTGAGTATTTGGAAACGACTGACTTGTTAGGCGCGCTCGAGGGTAAGCATATTATTGATGCTGAAAATATTTACGCTAATGTTCAAGTAGGACAAACAAAAGATAAAGAAACAACGCCATGGGAAGCTCACAAAATGTACACAGATATTCAATATGTAATTAAAGGTGTCGAAGTTATGGGATGGGCTAATATTGAGGCATTGAAACCAAATGGTAGCTACTCAGAAGAAAAAGATATTATTTTTGGCGTCGCTGGTGGGTCTTATATTACTGTTCCTGAAGGTTATTTCGTGATTTTTACCCCACAAGATGCTCATCAACCAATGCTAAAACTTAACGAGTCAAAAGAAGTAAAAAAAGTAATTGTCAAAGTTAAGTGTTAAAAAGCTGGTTCGTGATATAATCTTAAATAACAGGAAGCACGCAGAATTAAAAACATGGGGATATTATTTTGAATATAAATAAAGAAAATACAAAAGCGTTTTTTAAAGAAACTGTAGAAACCATAGTTTTTGTCGTGGTTATGGTAATAATTATACGTTTTTTTATTGGCGAAATTCGATGGATACCTTCAGCGTCTATGCACCCGACTTTGTTGGAGGGAGATAGGCTTTTTGTTGAAAGATTTTCAAGATTTTATAAAGCACCCGCGCGCGGCGATATTCTTGTGTTTTATCCACCGCAAGAAGAAATTAAAGGCGACTTTGTATCAGTGTTTACAAGGCTTATTGGCTTTGGGTGTAAAGATATTGCGTATATAAAAAGAGTTGTTGGACTGCCTGGAGACAAAGTAAGTATTAAGACAACAGAAGAAGGAAATTCTTACGTGTTTATAAACGGAAAAATGCTGAATGAACCATACGTTAAAGATATAACGGATGAAAGATACCGCTGCAACAACGAAACAGAATACTGCGAAAGTGTAGTTGTACCAGAAAACTCGTATTTTATGATGGGAGATAATCGTGGAAACTCTCAAGATTCTCGTTATTGGGGATTTTTGCCGCGAGAACGCATTATTGGAAAGGCTGTCTTTTTGTTTTGGCCGCTAACTCGTATAGAATATTTTAGTAAAGTTAATTATTAGGATAAAAAATGAAAGACAAAGCAATCGAAAATTTTACAAAAAATGGGTATTCCTGCTCAGAGGCAATTGTTAAAGCCGCAGCGGATAAAGGAGTAGTAAATCAAAATCTTATCCCGCTTGCAACTCCGTTTTCTGGGGCAATGGGTGCGGGTTGCCTTTGTGGCGCAATTTCGGGAATGCAGTTAGTAATAGGTGCATTAAAAGGGCGGCATAACAGTACTGACTCACCGGCTGACGCGAGAAAGCTTGCTAATTACGCGATAGAAAAATTTAAAGAACGCCACAAAGCTACATGCTGTAGGGTGCTTTCTGCTGGTTTTGAAGCCGGCTCAATAGAAAGAAAACAAAATTGCTGTAAGTTTGTCTCTACTTGCGCAGAAATACTTGAAGAAATAGCCAATAAACAAACTGTTTAAATTTTCATACAATACAACTCCCGCTTTTTAAGCGGGAGTTGTCCTAATAAAACCTTAACACGGTATTCGTTATTAATGCATCCTGCAAGAAGCAGGTTCTAAAAATATTAAGATTTATGAATGGATTAACGACCTCCTGCGCCTAGTAGCGCTACCTTATGTTTACTAACTTATTCGCATAACAGTGGGGTCTCTTTCATAACCTCCTTTGCGTTTCCCACAAACGAATATTTTGATTTTTACTATTTACACATATTTATCTTCATATTAATAACATCGGCTCACATATCAATTAACTTTAGGCTTTTTTTTAATATTGAAACACTTCTTTACAATTGTATGTGCTAAAATAAAATAACAATTAGGTAAGGAGAATAAATAAATGGCTAGAATTATCCGTCCGACATGGGCAATTAGATGTGTAAATTCAAGTTGCAGAGAACTTTTTGAAGTTGCAATGTTAGAAGAAAACAAACAACAAGAAGTTGTTTGCCCCAAATGCGGGGAACACTATGTTTACCCGCCGATAAACGATGGCGATGACAACGAATAATGAAGTATTATCCGCTTAGCGCTTATCTCAAAGATAAATTCAACGAGAAAGTTTATAAAATCACATTGGACGCTGGGTTTACCTGCCCCAACCGTGATGGAAGTATTTCTAATAAAGGATGTGTTTTTTGTGATGACGGGGGAAGCTTTTCCAAGGCTCATTCCCGTCATTTAAGCATTACCGAGCAAATAGAAATAGGAATAAAAAATCAGCATGCGCGATTTGGCGCAAAGAAGTTCATGGCTTATTTTCAAGCATTTACAAATACTTACAAACCAGTCGATGAATTAAAAAAAATATATAATGAAGCACTCTCAAACCCGCAAATAGTAGGCATTTCGATAGGAACAAGACCTGATTGTGTTGACCCGCAAAAATTGGATTTAATCGGTTCGTTTTGCCAAAACTACGAAACGTGGATTGAATACGGCATGCAGACTATTCATGATAAAAGCCTGAAGTGGATGAATCGCGGGCATGACTATGCAACCTTTGAACGGGCGTATTTTGAAACGAAAAAAAGAGGAATAAAAGTATGCGCGCATGTGATTTTAGGGTTGCCAACTGAATCAAAAGAGGATATGCTGCAAACAGCAAAAAAATTATCCGAGCTAAAGGTCGATGGTGTAAAACTCCATGCTCTTTGCGTCATGCCAGGCACGGAGCTGGAAAAAGCTTACCGTACAGGAAAACTCCAAATGTTAAGTGAAGATGAATATGTTGATATAGTTTGTGAGTACTTAAAAATTTTGCCGCGCAATACAGTTATTCATAGGCTTTGCGGAAACGGCTATTCCCGAACAATGATAGCGCCACTTTGGCTTAACAACAAATGGGTAACTCTAAATAAAATTCAAGAAAGATTATAAATTATTTTTTATCCATTCAAGCATGGGTAAAAGGGCTTTAGACCTGTGACTTAGCGAATTTTTTTCTTCTGCGCTGAGTTGAGCCATTGTTTTGTTCAAACCTTTTACCAGAAATATTGGGTCATAGCCAAACCCCCCATGCCCGTATGGCTCAAATGCAATACTGCCTTCACAAACGCCCTCTGTTTTGTGTAAAACCACTCCTTGCGAATTAGTTAAAACCATTGCGCAGACAAATTTTGCGTTGCGTTTTTCTTTTGGAACATCTTTTAATTCTGTCAAAAGTTTTGAAATCTTATCTTCTTGTGTTTTTGCGTATCGTGCAGAATATATCCCCGGACGTCCGTCTAGCGCATCAACACACAATCCCGCATCATCTGCAAGCGCGTAGGCGGTCATAAGATTTGACGCGGATTCAGCCTTAATTTGTGAGTTTTCAGAAAAAGTTACTCCATTTTCAATTGGGTCAAACCCGTCGTTAACTCTTATAAAATTGATTCCATGCTTATTGGCAATGGCATTGATTTCTTCGACCTTATGCGGATTTGATGAAGCCAAAACAATTTCTAACATTATTTTCCATACCTTCTATTTCTATTTTCAAATTCTACTATTGAGTCAATTAGGCTTTTTCGACCGAATTCTGGCCAAAATTCATCCCTGATAAGGATTTCCGAATACGCAATTTGCCACAAGAGATAATTGCTAACACGAACTTCTCCACCTGTTCTGATTAGCAAATCTGGCTCTGGGATTCCTGCTGTGTAAAGATTATTGGTAATTGTTTCCTCTGTAATTTCATCAGGAGCCAGCATGCCAGACTGGACTTTTCGCGCAATTTCTTTAACTGCATTTGTTATTTCAATGCGAGAACCGTAGTTAAAGGCAATCTGCAAATGCACTCCAGTGTTGTTTTTTGTAACTTCTTGCGCATTATAGGCTATTTTTTTGAGCGGGGCATTAAGCGCTTCAATATCACCAATGAATTTTATTTTGACATTTTCTTTGTGCATTTCATCAAGCTCTTTGCCTAGTGTTTTAGCGAGCAAGCCCATCAAGAATTCTACTTCTTCTGGTTTTCTGTTCCAATTTTCGGTTGAAAACGCGTAAACTGTAAGGTATTTAATGCCGAAATCTGAGCAAGCGCGCATAGTTTCTTTTAGCGCGTCCACGCCTTTTTGGTGTCCAATAGCGGTCGGTAGCAACTTTTTTTTAGCCCAGCGGCGATTTCCGTCCATAATAATTGCTATATGGTTAAGTTTAGACCTTTCGACAATTTTTTTAATATTGTCAGAATTTAAATTATTTTCCACATTTTACCCCTTTATTTTATACATTAATAATAGCTGAAAAAAAATTTTTTTAAAATGCCACTTGAAATTAAAAAATCTCCATGTATAATAATTTTATAAACCACGCGCGAGAGTAGTTCAGTGGTAGAACACTTCCTTGCCAAGGAAGGGGTCGCGAGTTCGAGCCTCGTCTCTCGCTCCATAAAGAAGAGTCACATAAGTGGCTCTTTTTTATTGTGTTTCCGCCCTGTCCCTGAACTCAAAAAATGAGCCAAAATAGTCCCAAAAGGGACCAAAAAGGGATGGTGTGTATCAGGGATTTTGACATAAAAGAATGCAAGTTTGACATATTAATCGGAAGTAGTTTAAAGGGTGTTCAAAAATAAAATTTATATTTTCTTAATATACCAAACAGAGTTCCCAAAATTATTAAAATTCCATTGGGGCTGAAAATAGAAATTAAATTCCATAGAATTATCATCTTTGGAGTTCCCAAAATACTTATTTAGCTGTGTTTGTCGATAACTTTCAAAAGCATCCTGAATCTCTTTTGCAAATTTTATCCTAAATTCAGAATACAGAATATCCAATGCCTCTTTCGTTAATTTATTTCGTAAAATCATCTCCAAACCCTCTTATATTATCAAGCTCAATGTTGTATTTTTTGCCTTGTCTATCAACGCAAGTGGCAAAATCTATTTCTGCATCAGTAAACTTGTTTTTCCATGTGCAAATCAACAATCCTAAAGCTATATTTTTTACCGTTTGTTTATACTTTAGCTTTTTTACCATTTAGTTTTGTTAATAAAGTGTTTGAAGAATATCGATTAGTTTTTAAGTGTTTATCTTGGAGAAAAGACATTATTATACCAGTAGATTTTAAATATGTTTTTAAAATATATAAGTTCTGCAAATTTGATTTTATAAAATTAAGCAAATTTTTATTTTTTCTCACATCAAGCGAATATTTAAAGCAAACAACAAATATAGAAGAATTAATACAAGAGCACAAAAGACGCACAACTTTTATACCTTTCAATTCTTCAATTACAGGTTTTAGTATAGATAAAATGGTAAATTTATTTAAGGAATATGATTTGATAATTCCGGATTATAAATATTTAGAATATGATGACGGTTATGGAAATTATTATGACAATGCAATTGCTGAAATTAATAAAAAATCTTTTAATACAGTAACTTATGCAATTTCTGGAACAAATCAAGCGGTACAGCACTTGCAGATTTCATATTTTAAAAGCTCACTAACAGATGAAGAGTTATCCGCTCAATCAGATAATTTGTATAGAGAATTATGTAATATATTATATACGGCTTGTATTAATGGTAAAAAACCAAAAAAGAACTTATTAAACAAAAGTTTTGAAGATATTTGGGGAAATTATAAGATTAAAAATCAAATAGAAAATAATAGCGAAAAAATAATCGAATATGAATTTTCAATATTTATAACTAATCCAGGACATTCAAAATACTATATTTCTTAGTTTAGAGTCATTAACAATCAAAATTTATAAAACTAATCCATGCAAAAAATCATTAAAAACTTTTACGTCAGGTTTTCTGGAATTAAAATTATTATATTCTTTTTCTAGTTCCGTATTAAAAAACTCATCGAATTTCACAATACGTAAGATTGTATTACGTTCTTGCCCTTGTGATTTTATTTCTATAACTTCTTGTATTTTTTTATAAACATCTTCAGAAATAATATTTTTAGCTTCAAGAACTGTTTGTCTAAAATCTAATGGTGGAATTTTATCAAATACATAAACATATTTTGCATTCAAAAGTCCACGCATTGAATACAAGTATTTTTTATAAGTTATTGCTTTACCTTGTTGAATAAATTCCCAGTAATTTTTTCTGAATAAAGAAAAATAGTGATGAAATAATCTTTCTTGTTGAAAGTTCTCTTTTATATAATTTTTTAGAGGGATTTTATTATTTCCGTAATATACAATTGAAGAATTTAACCACTCTATTGTTGTTGGATTAGATGCCAGTGATAATCTTAAATACTTAAAGATATCAAATCCACTCATATCAATTAAAGAGCCTTTGAACACCTTTTTAACAGGTAGTGAACAAGACAAAAAATCTCTTAAAAGAAAAATCAGAAAAGATTTTTATAAGGTAAAACAAGAGCTTGGACTTACTAATTATATGTTTGATGATTTGAGGTTTAGCAATTTCGTTAAATAATGAAATTGCATTTCGTATATTTTATTAAATTGTTAATTTCCTTTAAATAAATTTACTATTACCACTTTAAAAATTATTTTATATGTCGTATAATATAAATATACAATGTCGTATTTTACAAATATAAAAATAAATAAACTATGCCAATATCAGATATTTTAGAAAAAAAAATTCAATATCGTATAAAGAAGTCAAAGGACTTCGTATTTATGCTGCCAGATTTTTTAGATTTGTCTGATAGGGATCAGGTTATGCGTGCACTCCGTAAATTAATAGCCAAAAAACTAATCCTGAAGGTAGGTCAGGGGGTTTATGTTAAAGCAAAAGAATCTAAATTATCAGGTAGAATTATCCCCCAGATTAACTTAAACGAAATTGGTAAGGCGGTTGCTACAAAACTAAATATTAAGGTTCTGCCAAGTAAGTATGAACTATGGTATAATGAGGGCAAGACAACACAGGTTCCAAGTGGAAAAGTTATTGCTATTAATGGCACTATTTTAAGGAAAATCGGGTTTAACGGAATGTATATAACTTATGAAACAGTCAGAAACAAAGAAAAATATTATAAATATAATTAATGAGTATTCTAAGGAATTTGGTATAGCTCCACATTTTGTCGAAAAAGATTATTATGTTGTTAAAGTTTTGTCCGAAATTAGTAAAATTAATTACCCCGGTTTAAAAATTATTTTCTCTGGTGGAACTTGTTTGTCAAAAGCTTATAATAAAATCCAAAGATTTTCCGAAGATATTGATTTTAGAATCCATACAGAAAGACCTTTTACAAGAGCAGAAAAGAAAGCTTTTTGTAATTTTATTTTGGAAAAACTTGATAACAAAGAAGGTTATTATATTATTTCTGAATCTGTTAAAAAGGGTAATGAGAATAACTTCTTTAGCTTTGAAATTGAATATGAAAAATTGTATGAAGGTTTGAATTTAAGACCAAATATAAAAGCGGAATTTACGTTTGAGAATTTGATTCTACCAAGTACAGAGTGTAAAATATCTTCTTTTATTGGCAAATTTATTAATGAAGAACTGATTATAGTTAATTGCATCCAACCAATTGAAGTTATTGCAAATAAGTTTAGTGCATTGATGTGGCGAGTTTATATTAAAGACAGAACAAAACCTTTGTATTCCAAAGAGAACGACCCGACTATTGTAAGACACTTACATGATATTGTAGCATTAGAGGATATGCTTTATACAAAAGAATTTGTTGAACTTTTGCAAAAATCTTTTGAGGCAGATAAAGGACGTGGCGGTTTTGATAACAATTATACATTACTGGAATTTATAAAAATTACCATTGATAAATTGACAGAAGATAAAGTTTATAAAAAAGAGTATTCTGATTTTGTTAGTTCAATGAGTTATGCAAAGGATTCAGAAGTTATTACATTCGAAAAATCTTTAGTTTCTATTCGCAATTTATATTACTTTATCATTTAATTGCATATGCCCGTTTGAAGCTATCCATTTCATAGAAATAAAGACCGTCGCCAGTCGTACCGTTTGTCGTGCTTTCAAGATAAATTTCACTATCATTATCTTCTGGAATTGTTTGAAGAATACCAGAAACAATTTCGCTTGCGTTCTTCCAAAAACCTACTTCCGAACCATGAAAGAAATTGTTTGTTGTGCCACGACCGATTACGTCCGCACCTGCAGTACCGACACGAAACAAACTATCAGTTTCAAACTCTAACATCTTTGAAGAATTCGATTTTAACGGAATTTGAAAACATGCAGGGAGTTCGTTATAATATCTTTTAGCCATTGCGAAAATACTGCCTGCGGTATCGTGTTTATCACCCAGAATAAATGCGTTCTTTGATTTTTCAAATAATACACGGTGAAATAATCTTGCTTCAATGTACGTTGAAAGTCCTAATTGCCTTGCCTTAACGACAACAAACTTGCACGGTAAACCTTTTCTTTTTCTGGTTATGATTTTGTAATGAAAATCAAGTTGAATATCATTAAGGTTGAATAAGATTTTACCTTTTGTTTTTGATTTGATGATTAGAAAGTTTTTTGCAAAATAAGGCAAATCGTCTTTCAGTTTTTGCAATAATTTAATATCAAGTTCTGCCATACTCATCACCTATTTGAGTTTATCGAGAACGTCTGCTAAACTTTCAGTTTCAACTTTGTGTCTATCTACAAAGTGTCCTGCCAATTTTCCTTTAAGTTCAATCGCTTTGATTTCTTGGTTATAATTGCCTTTATCTTTTCTTGCACGTTTTTGAACTTCTGCTAATTCGTCAAAACAATCTTTTGCAGAATATTTAATTTCATCTTCAAATACTTGTTGGACGTTGCTTTCAGCCTGTTTAATCCATAGGGCAATCTTAGGGTTCTTAAGCATTCTGCTTACTTCCACGTTGATTGCGTCACTCGTCATATTTTCACAATCATACGCAAAACGATAAGCGTCACTTGCGTTATTGTCGTTTGTCAAATAACGCAATACAAACGCCTGCTGTTTTGATGTTAATTTGGGTAAATCTGTCATGGCGTTTCCTTCTGTCTTGGATTATTGCCCTAACTCTAAAAACACTGCGCCCGCTAACGACCGCTGCTCGCAGACGCAGGAATAAAGTCTACATACATAGAGGGAGTATGTCAGCTTGAGTAATCCGGAGCTTGTTTAATTCGTTCGCCGAATAAGGTCAGCTCCAAACCTAAATCACTATACTTTCTTTGACGAGTTTTTTTTCGTCACCTTTGAAACTTTTCGCATATTGCCTGACTTTCACAACTGCGCCCTTTTTGTTTTTTACCGGAGTGTTTATTCCATAAACCCACCCATACAGCGCACAAGTCTGAATACATGGCAACTCGGCTATTTTTCGTTTCTTTTCCCGATAAAGCGTTTTAACCGCTTCAATACCGGTATATAGGTTGTAATAAGTTTTACCTGTGTCAGTGCTTGTCATAATCTGCAAACATACATCATCACCGCAAACCTTACATTTACCTATCAAAAGTTTTCTTGCTGTATATCCTTTAATATCCTGTAATATCCATAATTCCCCGCTATTGATTTTCTGGTTACAACATTCAATTAAAAGTTCATTGGGCACAGCAATCCTACCTTTCTTCCCCAGTACTTCCTTTGCTTTCGCATGACCACTAAGTCCCCGTGTCCTACTGGGAGCGTCTAAATAAAAACTTATTCAAACTACATTTTGAATAATACACTTTTTTCCAAATAAATATCCACAAAAATTTTTTAAGTGTACTTTTTGAATTTATCTAAAACGCATGTGGCTCTAAGAAAAAATCCATTTTTACATTTCTTAACAATTCGCGAAAGTACACTTAATATCTCTTTTTTGGTGAAATTATTACCTAGCGTTTTATTATTTTCGCACAAATAATAACCATTTGTTGAACAGCACAACTCAAAAAAAAATAAAAAAAATTTTTTCCTTCCTTAAAAAGAAAGTATTATTTAATTTATTAAATAATACTTTATATGTTATGTTATGGTATAAAATTTTAATACACCACGTATAAAATTTTTTATACGCAATTTATACGCACGTATAATTATTTTATACATACGTATAAAAATAAAATACGCACGTATTCGGAATTTTATACATTTGTACGATTTTTATATCCGTAAATACAAACCAATACAAAAGTGATTAAATCTATAATCTGCCAAACATCTTTATCTAACGCAATTTTTATAATCGGATTGAATAAAACACCTATTGTCATAAAAATTAAAAACCAAATATTGTTTTGCTTCTGGTTGATTTTATATGCGGTCCAGAAGGCAAAACAAGAAACAATCCATCGTAAAACTTCATAATAACCATAGTCAATTTTATTATCCCACGCATAAATTGTTATAAATAGCAAATATATGGTTGTTATATATCCTAAAATATGATAATTAGAACGTGGTAAATTCCGCAAATGATTTCTAAAATACGCAATTAAACCTATTAGAAAAACTGCTACACCGACTTGCCAATATTCCGTTGTAACTCCAAACATAACGGCAATAAGAATACACCAGAAAATTTTTTGCATATTTTTCTGTAATTCTTCCTTTTCTTCTTCTTTGAAATATTCTTTTGGGTCAGCTTTTATTTGTTTTAATTCTTCGTATTTTGAATATTCTTCTGTAATTATTTCTTCTTCTTCACAATGACAAAAAGTTAATGAATCCATATCCCCTAATGCTTCTTTAATTTCGTCTGTTTTTATTTTCTTTCCACACCTTGAACAAATTACGCATTTATTAAGACATTCCTCGCAAATACAACAATCACCACTCATAAAAATTTGCACATCAGATTTTCCGTTGAAATAAGTTAAAATCCTTTTACCGTCCTGTTTACTACCACACACACAACAAGGTCTATTTTCTTTCATAATATTCCTTTCCGTTATTCGCCTTTTTAATGTAGAAAGGAGTAACGAATCATGAAACAACTTCTACAAAAAATCTTGTATGCTTTGATTAAAACATACGGAAACAATGAAGGTTTAAAACTATTTGATGAATTATTAAACAATTTATAAACCTCGTTCTTTCATCTTTTTATCAATAATTTGAGCAACTAACTTTTCAAGTTGTTCGTCTTGTTGTGCTTCTTCGGTGTAAAACATTTTGCCTTTACCACCAATCAAATAGTTAAGATTTACATTTAAGTCAACCAATAGTAAAACTATTTTCTCATTGTTTAAAACATTTCTATCAGCTTCCAAATTTGAAACATATTGTTTTGATACACCGATTTTTGTTCCAAATTCTTCACCTGATAGGTTTAAGGCAAGTCGGATTTTCTTTAAACGTTTTCCTTGAGTTGTCATTTTTCTACTCCGTTTGTATGAAGTTTTGCAACACAGTTTCAAGATAGATCGACATAGTTTTAATATTGCTGTACAACCTTCCTATGAGTTAAATTAAATTGCTTTAATTTAACTATAACATAAAAAACGAGAAGAAGGCATTTTTTGCTTATTTTTTCGTGCTGTTTTTTGTACAAAAGAAAGGAGATAAAAATGCAGGTACAAAGCAACAGAAAAGAACTAATATCAATCGGTTTAGACAAGAAGGAAGCGAATATTATGCGTATTCATGCAAACGATTTATTTCGTTGTCCTAAAAATTCATCTGTAATTTTTCCAACATATCCTGTTGCTGTAACCACAAAATCGTTATGGTGCATTTCTGAACCATTCCATATTCTAAACTTAAATCTATCTTGTATTATTCCTCCTTTGCTTCAAACGCTGTGCATAGTATTTCAGTAACTTCAATTACTTCTTGAAATTCAGTACATATAAGCTCAAATCCGTTCATTTTTGACTTGATACAGTCTGTACATTTTACAAATTCGTTTGATATTTTAATCATTGTTCACCGTCCTTTGCTTTGTTGATGATATTTTGAACATTATTAAGTGGGTCTAAATCAAGTGGCTCAGAATCGAAACGCTCTTCGCTATATTGGCAATGTGTACAAATGTCTGTGCTTTTACATACATTTATAAACTTTTCAATATCATCAAGGGCTTGTTTGAATTTGGGATAATCCCTAATTTTGCATTCTTTTTGTTGACATGCAACGGTTCCGGTAATACAATCTTCATCCATTCCTGCACAATATTGGTGTTTTTTAAGTGCTAAAACTTCGGGATGTACCCACTTGTCAGCTACTACAAAAGATTTTAGTTTTTCTTTCAACTTCTCATTTTCTGCTTTGAGTTGGTCGAGCTGAGCTCTTGTTGCTTGCAATTTTGACTCAAAGCTTTTCGCAGCGTCGTTTATTGTTTGATACTTAAATTTTAAATCAGATAATTTATTTTCTAAGTCAAAATTGTTCAAGCTCAAATCCTCGCACTCTTGCTCTTTGTGTTTGAGTTAGAATGCTTGATTTTATAGCATTATAGAGTTATTATAAAAGGTATAAGCCGATGTAGCTCAGCTGGTAGAGCAAATCATTCGTAATGATTAGGTCGCGGGTTCGAATCCCACCATCGGCCCCATTTTTAACATTTTTCCAATATTTTAGCTTATAAAATATTGGAAATAATTCTATATTAAGGGTTTCGCCGTCATAAGTTAGGGTTCGGATGCAAGTTTGCACAATTTCTCTTTTTATTTCAGGAGTGGCTATAACCTAACAGGACTTTTATGATGAGTGTTTTATCGTAATGAGTGCCAATTTTAGGGCGAATGAGGCTGATTTAGGATGTTGAGATTTGATGGTCTTTTTTGCACGTTTGTCCTTAAATTTGCACTAAATTGCACTGATTTTCTTTTATTTTGAACTTGTTTTGGCTTCTATCCTGCTTGGTTTTTGAATTTTAGCCATGATACTTTTAGTGCAAAAATTGTCCGTTTTGAATTATCTTTTAATCTGATATGTGTCAAAATGTCTCTGAGATTGAGATGCAACAGTTGACTTCTGCCAATACAAGAGTGATGAATGTGTCATAAGGACTTTAAATTATGACAAACTTCACACCAGA